>NZ_JBBXMX010000002.1:0-667260 GCF_038442355.1 Methylobacterium guangdongense | reverse complement strand
GCGCGGCCGCCTGGGCCGCCGTCTGGATGGTGCCGCCCACGAGGTTGCCCGCCCCGCCGAGCGCGCCCGAGACCGTGCTGAGCGTGCCGCCGACCAGGCCGCTGGCGGCCGAGGTGAGCAGGTACAGCACGACCAGCGTGGTCAAAGCCCAGGAGACCAGCCCGTGCAGCGCGGCCGCGCCCGGCAGGGGCTTGCCCGAGAGGCGGCCGGCGATCAGGCCGCCGGCCAGCGAGGCGACGATGCCCGAGCCGACGAACCACAGGCCCGCGCCCATCGACACGGTCGAGGCGGAGGGGTTGTCGGCGGCCTGGGTGCCGACCGAGGCCAACCCCACGCCGACCCCGACGAGATTGACGATCACCTGCGTCACCAGCGCCGTCACCGCGCCGGCAAAGATTGCGCCCCACGAGACCTCGTTGAGCAACACGGCACGCGTGTCGGCTTGCGCGGCTGACGTGGCAAGCGGGGAAACAGTCGTCGGGGTGGTCACGCTTCTACTCCGGGTCGTTGGTCGTTCAGGGTGTTGTTCGAAGGAGACTGGCTGGGCGCGCTCAGTCGCGGGTCGCGTTGACCAGCAGCCCCAGGCCGAAGCCGACGGCGCCGGCGATGAGCAGCGATGCGAGCGGGTATTCGGCAACCTGGCCGCTCACGCCGCCGGAGCCGTGGCGCAGGGCGCGCGCGCCACGATCGTAGGCGTCCTCGGCATAATCGGAGGCGTCGTCCGCCGCATGGCGCACGGACCGGCGGGTGCGGACGAACTGATCCTCGGCGGCCCCTTGAGCCCGGCGCGCGCGATCCTCGAGATCCTCGGAGCCGACGAGGCCACCCACGGTCTCCCGGATCCGGCCGCCGATATCGCGGGCGGTGTCGGCGACGTGCTCGGCGGCGTCGCGAACCGTGTCCTTGGCCTGGCCGTAGAGGTTCTCCGCCCCGCCGGCCGCCTCGCGGGCCCCCCCCTCCGCCTGGTCGTGCTTCGAGCCGGTGAGATCGCCCACCGCACCCTGCACCTTGCCGCCGAACTCCTTGGCGGCGCCCGTGATCCGATCCGTATCGACCATGTCGTTCTCCTGTCTGTTCGTGTCTGTGACGAGGCGCGTCTCGACGGAGGCACCCGATCAAACGGCCCTGGATGGCGTCAGCTGCGCTCCGACCCTGTGGGCTTGGATCCACCGGCGCTCGGAGCATCGGCGTCCTTCTTCTGACGCCGGCCCTCGGCCTCGACCCGGACATCGCCGGTGAGCTTCCCGAGGGCTTCCTTGACCGAGCCTTTGAGGTGCTCTGCGGACGTCGTCTTTCTATCTTCGGCCATGATTGCTCCGAGGGTCTTTGAGAGGCTCTGCACCTGAGAAGAGATGCTCCATCCCTCGTCGCGTTCAATGACGCTTCTATACTAGTAACTGGATCACTTTGTTCCAGGCCCACACAATGGAAAACCGTTTTCCCTGCCCAACACGGCGGCGTCGCTGCGCTTGTGGACTCCGATCTTGCGATCAAGCGCAGCACCATGATTGCGCACGGTATTGCGCGATCGATCGAGCGTCCGGGCGATAGCCGCGTCGTCGAGACACGAGAAGATTGGGTTCAGGATCTGCCGCACCCGCGGGGTCAGATTACTGATCACCGCATCTGATCGGCCCGCCTTCGACCGGCGCAGATTGGCAAACTTCTCGATCGGGTCGCGGCTGAACCAGGAGGCATCCGCATTCACCGCCTCGCTGGCGTCGGACGACGCGCGTTCGGTGTGCTTGCAGCCGCTGATGTCCTGCATGACCAGCAGCCCGGTGGCATCCGGATCGATCCCGACCCGCTCGCCCGCCGCCACTTGCTCGATCGGATCGTGGGCCGGGGTGATGTGGTTTCGGTAGCGCAGGCAGGGCGGTGCGCGATACGCATCGACCGTTGGGCCCAGTTCATCCGGGCTACCGGACCCGTGCATGGCAAGGACCACCGCGTGGGCGTACGCGATGGTCTGGTCGGGCTCGACCAGGATCACGCCCGTGCTCAAGCCGGCGCTGACCTGCCGGACTTCATGCCTGTCCACGCCCGCCGTCACGGCCTGATGCACCTCTCTCAGCACCGCTGCCCAATCGGCAGCGATGCATGAACAGGTTGCGCGCAAGCCGGTTCCAAAATTTATGTTAGGATCCTGGTATGCGCGTATCATTGACGCGTGAGCGCGCGACCAAAGATTGATGGTCACCGAATGCGTGGGGTCGATGAATGGTCCTGCGTTCGAAGCACTCAATCGATGGTGAGTCTCACCCCGTGCTGCATGTCGCCGAACCATTTCGTTCGCCCGCCACGGACGACGCCATGATCTCCTTCACGAGCGCCGAGCTCGGCCGAGATCTACGGATCTACTACCCAGAAGTTGCGTGGATTGATGACGATTCGCGTCTGGCTAGCGCACTGCGCCGCCTGTCCGAGGCTCTGGACGCGGCCGAGACGCGGTCGGAGCTTGGCTTCGCGGCGGAGTTGATCGCGGTGGTGCCGCATCTGCGCCGCTACGCGCTGTCGCTGAGCCGCAACGCGACGGAGAGTGACGACCTCGTGCAGTTCACCCTGCTCAAGGCCTGGGAACACCGTACCAGCTACAGTCCCGGTACAAGCCTGAAGTCGTGGCTCTTCACGATTCTGCGCAACGGCCATCTCAACGGCCGTCTGAAGTACCGCAGGGAAGTGCCGGATCCGGAAGGCTCCTACGCGGCCGGCCTGTCCAGCCGCGCCGATCAGGAGCATCGCCTGGACGTTCAGGATGTCCAGCAGGCACTCGACCGGCTCGAACCGCGCCAGCGGGAAGCCTTGCTCCTCATCGCGGTCGAGGACCTGAGCTACGAGACCGCCGCCGCCAGGATCGGCTGCCCGCCCGGGACCGTGAAGAGCCGGGTCAGCCGAGCCCGTGATCGGCTCGCCGTCGAACTCGGGGAGGCCTGACCGAGGCCTGCGATGATCCTGATGGCCCGGGACGCAGTCATGGAACCGGTTCGTCAGGGGCCATCCCGCAACCCGACCAGAGGGATCGTCCTCCGGAATCCGCGGAACGGCGCGATCGACCGATCGAGCCTCGCGAGACGCCGTGGAACGCGGCAGGCCCGGCGCCGCGATCAAACATCCCGAGCGGGAATCACGGTGTCCGAAGACCATGATCCCCGATGATGTGCCTCCAGATGAGCGTACCGGCCTAGTACTTCCGCACCAGGGGCGCGGGGGCCGGGGGCGGCGGGGCGCCGAATACGTAGCGGAAGCCGACCGAGACGAGATCGGCGCTCGAATCCACAACGCCCGCGAAGGCAATGTTGCCGACGTTGTAGTCGCGACCGATGCCGGAAAGGATCCGCGAGCGGTTCAGGAAGAAGTGCGAGTAGGCTACGTTCAGCGTCAGCGCCTGGCTCCACCGGTAGCTCGCACCCACCGAGACGTTGTAGCGGTCGCCGTCCGGCAGGCGCACCGAGCGGTTGGAGAAGTCGATCGGCGAGGTCTCGTAGGCGAAACCGGTGCGCAGGGTCAGGTTCGGCGACGCGTCGTACTCAGCACCGACCGAGTAGGTGTAGCCGTCCTTGTAGTTGAGTGGCAGGAAATTGACCGGCACGCCCAGCGTCTTCGACACGATGCCGACGGTGCCCAGCCTCGACCAGTTGTCCCACTCGAAGCCGAGATCCACCCGGGCCACCGGCGAGAGCGCCTGGGTCAGGCCGACGCTCAGCTTGTCGGGGGTGTTGAGCTTCGAGCGGACCTGGCCCGCGAGCGGCGCGAGTGCCAGCAGCGGCACGCCGATCGACCCGTCGATGTCGTGATGCACGGAGGAGCGGTAGCCGATGCCCAGCACGGTCCCGTCGCGCGGCGTGATCGTGGCGCCGGCCGTGAAGCCTGCGCCCCAGGACTCGCCCTTGAGGAAGGAGCTCGGGTAGACGGTCGGCTGGATGCCGGGGATCGGCAGCGCCTGCCGCAGGGTCAGGCGGAAATACTCGATGTTCGGGCCGGCCGCGACCGAGAGCCACTCGTTGACCTTGAAGCCGATCACCGGGTTGATCGCCAGGGAGAAGATCCGGGACGAGCGTCCGTAGACCTCGCCGGCCCAGACCTGCCGGGGCTTGGTCACGAGGCCGAACGGCGCGCCGGTCGCGAGGCCGAGCCAGAGGCGGTCGTTGATCTGGTAGGAGGTGGCGCCGGCCGGCACGACGGCGCCCTGACCGATATCGCCGGACCCGCCCAACCGGGCGAAGCCGGGGTTGGTGCCGACATCCGGCCGGATGGTGGACGACAGGCCGATGAAGGTGAAGTTCTGCTCGGCGACGAAGCCGGGGTTCATGGTGATGGTGGCGGGGTTCCAGAAGATCGAGGACACGCCGCCCGAGCCGGCCGCCGCACCGGCAAACGCCAGACCCTGCGCCTGCGTGCTCTGCTCCCGGATCCCGAACGCGCCCGCAGAGGCTTCGCTGAGCCCCAAGGCCGAGGCAAGAAACCCGGCGGCTACAACCCAATGGCGCGATGTCATACCTGTTTCCCCCGATCTGCAGATAACAAGGATGCAGAGTTTTCTTTTTGATTTGAAACGCGCGTCGACTGACCTCGGAAGACAAATCTATCTTCCGACGCGAGCGATGATCCGCCAATACCGTCGGCGCTCGCGAATCCGCCGCTATGACCTATACGTCACGAAGGTGACTTAAGGGGCACAAAACTGCAAGCTTGCCGGGCCGCGCTTTCCGGCCAAAACCGGCAGCAGACAGCCGAGGCGCAATGGGTGTGCTCTTTCGGCACCATGACCGACCGGGAGCGCATCTCCGCATGGCCGGAAGCCCGCGGATGGGGCTTGCACTTGACTTACCTAATGGGCTAGCAGTTCACGTATACGTCAATCCTGGCCTGCCCGAGTGGAGCGCTCCTCAAGAGAGCGATGCAGGGAGGGGGGAGGAGCATGTCGGCCAACCATATCGATGGCGGGGGCGTCGCAGCAGCCGCCACCGCTCCGCTGCCGCTGACGGAGGGGGAACCGGACACGCTGCCCGATCTCCTCGATCGCAGCTCGCGTCGCTTCGCCGACCGGCCGGCGCTGGAATTCCTCGGCCGGGTCTGGACCTATCGTGCGGTCGGCGCACTGACCGACCGGTTGGCACAGGGACTCGTCCGGCTCGGGGTCGGACGCGGTGTTCAAGTCGGCCTGTGCCTGCCCAACACGCCGTACTCGGTGTTCTTCTACTTCGCGATACTCAAGGCCGGGGGGACGGTCGTCAACTTCAACCCCCTTTATACGCCGCGGGAATGCCTGACGCAGATTCGCGATTCGGGGACGACGCTCATGGTCGTGTCCGACGTCGCCCGGATCTACGATCCCGTCTCCGCGATCGCCGATGAGGCGGGGCTGCACCATCTGATCCTGTGTCCGCTCGCCGATATGCTGCCCTTCAGGCGCGGCGTGCTCTACCGCCTGTTCAAGCGGACGGAGATCGCGCGGATCCCGGCGGACGCGCGGCACGTCCCCTGGACCAAGCTTCTCACCCGCGGCGGCGGCTCCGATGCGCGGACCGCCATTCGCCCCGACGATATCGCGCTGCTGCAATATACCGGCGGCACGACCGGCACGCCCAAGGCGGCGATGCTCACCCATGCCAATCTCGCCGGCAACGTCCGTCAGCTGGCCCCGCTGATCCGACAGACGGGCCTGCGGGACGGGCAGGAGCGCGTGCTGGCCGTCATCCCGCTGTTCCATGTCTTCGCCATGACGGCGGCGATGAACCTCGCGATCGAGATCGGCGCGCAGATCATCCTCGTCCCCCAGTTCAAGATCGATCAGCTCCTCGCCACCATCGCCCGCACCCGACCAACCTTCTTCCCGGCGGTGCCGACGATCTTCGGGGCCATCAACAAGGCGGCGGAAACCACGCCGGTCGATCTCGGCTCGATCCGGCTGTGCATCTCGGGCGGCGCGCCGCTCCCGGCCGAAGTCGCCAGCCGCTTCGAGGCGCTCACGGGCTGTCGCCTCTCGGAGGGCTACGGGCTGACCGAGAGTTCGCCGGTCGTCTGCGTCAACCCGTTCGATGCCCGGCGGCGCCCCGGCTCGGTCGGCCTGCCGCTGGCCGAGACGACGATCGAGATCCGGGATCCGTCTCATCCGGATCGGCTCATGCCCCCCGGCGCGAAGGGCGAGGTCTATATCCGCGGCCCGCAGGTCATGGCGGGCTACTGGCGGCGCCCGAAGGATACGGCCGAGGTGCTCGTCGACGGGGCGCTGAGGACAGGGGATGTCGGCTATTGCGACGCGGACGGGTTCCTCTTCCTGGTCGACCGGATCAAGGATCTCATCATCTGCGGCGGCTATAACGTCTATCCGCGCCAGATCGAGGACGCGCTCTACGAGCACGAGGCCGTCGAGGAAGCGGTGGCGGTCGGCATACCCGACGCGTACCGCGGCGAGAGCCCCAAGGCCTTCGTGAAGCTGCGCGCCGGGCACACCGCCACGCCCGAAACGCTTCGGATTTTCCTGGCCGACCGGCTCTCGAAGATCGAGTTGCCGCGGGAAATCGAGATCCGGACGAGCCTGCCGAAGACGGCGGTGGGCAAGCTCTCGAAGAAGGAGCTCGTCGCGGAGGAGCGCGACAGGGCCGACCTCACGTCTCCGAATCGGCGGGCTTCGGCATGACGTTGACGGTCCCTGGAGTCCGGGAATACGGTGGCCTTTCGTCAGAGAAGGTCTTCTGTGTCCGACACACTGTATACCGTGACCCAACTTGCCAAGGAATTGGGGGTCACGGCGAGGACGGTCCGTTTCTACGAGGACAAGGGCCTTCTGACTCCGCAGCGCGCTGGGAATACGCGTGTCTACGCGCATCGCGACAAGGTGCGGTTGATCCTCATCCTGCGCGGCAAGCGGCTGGGCTTCTCCCTGCGGGAGATCAAGGAGTATCTCAATCTCTACGACGTCGATCCGACGCAGAAGGAGCAGTGGCGCGACCTCCTGAAGAAGATCGACGGCCGGATCGAGCAGCTGGTCGATCAGCAGAAGGCCCTGGTCGAGACGCTCGGCGAGCTGGAGAAGCTCCGGCACTACGCGCTGGCCGCCCTCGAAACCGCCAAGCCGGCCAACAAGGCGGCCAATACGCGGCGGGCGCGCTAGAACCAGCTCGGCTGGATCGGCGCGAGGAAGCGCGTCGAAACGGCGATATCGAGGCCACTCGGATCATCCCGCGGTGGTTTACGGCCGCGTCCGACCGGGTACCCGAAACAACGATCCCACCCACTCCCCGCATCCCGAGGTGCAGGAGCGTAGCGGAGGCCTCGAAGGAGCCCTCCAGCTGGCCACGCGATCCCTCGAGCGCTCCTTCGAGGCTCGCTGCGCTCGCACCTCGGGACGAGGCGGTGGGGTTGGGAGGTCGCCCGCCCTGCGGGGGCCGGTCTCGCCGCACCGCATCGCAAGCGGAAACCCTTCGCGATTTCTCTTTCCCAACACGCGCTTACGCCGCTCCGCCGTCCCGCGGTCGGCCGTCACCCCCGCACGCCTCCCACCCTGATCGCTCCGAGAGGACAACATGACCGACGTCGTCATCGCGGGCTACGCCCGCTCGCCCTTCACGCCAACCAAGAAGGGGGCCCTTGCCCGGGTCCGCCCGGACGACCTCGCCGCCCAGGTCGTGCGCAAGCTCGTCGCCGACACCGGCATCCCCTCGAAGGACATCGAGGATCTGATCGTCGGCTGTGCCTTCCCCGAGGGCGAGCAGGGCTTCAACGTCGCCCGGCTGATCGGGCTGCTCGCCGACCTCGACCTCGGCGTCGGCGGCGTCACCGTGAACCGGTTCTGCGGCTCCTCGATGCAGTCGGTCCACATCGCCGCCGGGCAGATCGCGCTCGGGGCCGGCGAGGCCTTCCTGTGCGCGGGCGTCGAGAGCATGAGCCGCGTGCCGATGATGGGCTTCAACCCGATGCCGAACCCGGCGCTCCACAAGAAGCGGACCGGCGCCTACATGGGCATGGGCGACACCGCCGAGAACGTCGCCCGCCGCTGGCAGATCACCCGCGCCGACCAGGAAGCGTTCGCGGTGGCGAGTCACCGCAAGGCGGCGCAAGCGCAGGCCGAGGGGCGGCTCGCCGCCGAGATCGTGCCGATCGTGTCGAAGGATGGCACCGTCGAGGCCGACGGCTGCATCCGCTCGGACGCCAGCGTCGAGGGGCTCGCCGCCCTGAAGCCCGCCTTCCAGCAGGACGGCTCGGTCACCGCCGGCACCTCCTCGCCGCTGACCGACGGCGCCTCGGCGGTGCTCGTCTGCAGCGCGGCCTATGCCCGCCGGACCGGCCTCAAGCCCCTGGCGCGGGTCGCCGCCGTCGCGGTCTCGGGCTGCGAGCCGGAGATCATGGGCATCGGCCCCGTGGCGGCCTCGCGGAAGGCGTTGGCCCGCGCCGGCATCTCGGCCGACGCGCTGAGCGTGGTCGAGCTGAACGAGGCCTTCGCGTCCCAGGCCCTGGCCTGCATCCGCGACCTCGGCCTCGACGAGAAGACCGTCAACATCGACGGCGGCGCCATCGCGCTGGGCCATCCGCTCGGCGCCACCGGTGCCCGCATCGTCGGCAAGGCGGCCGCGCTGCTCGCCCGCGAGGGCGGCCGCTTTGCGCTGGCCACGCAGTGCATCGGCGGCGGCCAGGGCATCGCCACCCTTCTGGAGCGCGTGTGATGACCGGGATCCGCAAAGTCGCCGTCATCGGCGCCGGAGTCATGGGCTCCGGCATCGCCGCTCATGTCGCCAATGCCGGCGTGCCGGTGCTGCTCATGGACATCGTCCCGGAGGGGGCCGCCGACAGGAACACCCTGGCCAAGGGCGCCATCGCCAGGATGCTGAAGACGGAGCCGGCCTCCTTCATGTCGCCGCGCGCCGCCAAGCTGGTGGAGGCGTGCAACACCGAGGACCATCTCGACCGGCTCGGCGAAGTCGACTGGATCATCGAGGTGGTGGTCGAGCGCCTGGACGTGAAGCAGGCCCTCTACCGGCGCATCGACGCGGTGCGTAAGCCCGGCACCGCGATCTCGTCGAACACCTCGACCATCCCGCTCGACGCGCTCGTCGCGGGCATGCCGGAGGCGTTCGCGCGAGACTTCCTCATCACCCACTTCTTCAACCCGCCCCGCTACATGCGGCTGCTCGAGATCGTCACCGGCCCGCGGACCGATCCGGCGCTCGCCGCGACCGTGTCGGACTTCGCCGACCGCCGGCTCGGCAAGAGCGTCGTGCGCTGCAAGGACCGGCCGGGCTTCATCGCCAACCGGCTCGGCATCTTCTGGATCCAGAACGCCATCGCGGCGGCCGCCGATCTCGGCGTGCCGGTGGAGGAGGCGGACGCCGTGATGGGCCGCCCCTTCGGCATCCCGAAGACCGGCGTGTTCGGCCTCGTGGATCTCGTGGGCCTCGACCTGATCCCCCACACCACCAAGAGCCTGCGGGCGGCCCTGCCGGCGGAGGACGCGTTCCACGCCACCTACCGCGAGATGCCGCTGATCACGAAGCTGATCGCGGAGGGCTATACCGGCCGCAAGGGCAAGGGCGGCTTCTACCGCCTGAACCGCGCGGGCGGCCAGAAGACCAAGGAGGCGATCGACCTGGGGACCGGCGAATACCGGCCGTCCGCCAAGGCGGACCTGCCCGAGCTCAAGGAGGCCAAGGGTCCGAGGGCCGTGCTGGACCTGCCGGGCCGCGTCGGCGCCTATGCCTGGACGGTGATCGGCCCGACCCTGGCCTATGCCGCCGGCCTCGTCGGCGAGGCGAGCGACGAGATCGCCGCCATCGATGAGGCCATGCGCCTCGGTTACAACTGGAAATGGGGTCCGTTCGAACTGATCGACCGGATCGGCGGCGCCTACCTGGCGGAGCGGCTGGCGAAGGACGGCATGACCGTCCCGCCGATCCTCGCGGGGCTGAATGGACGGACCTTCTACCGGGTCGAGGGCGGCCGCCGGCAGGTTCTCACGGCCGGGGGCGACTACGAAACCCTTGTGCGTCCCGAGGGCGTGCTGCGGCTGGAGGACATCAAGCTCTCCGCCAAGCCCCTCCTCAAGAACGGCTCGGCCGCCCTGTGGGACATCGGCGACGGCGTGGTGTGCTTCGAGTTCACCTCGCAGTCGAACGCCCTCGACGAACAGATCCTGGTCCTGCTCGGCAAGAGCATCAAGCTGGTCAAAGACAAGTACAAGGCGCTGGTGGTCTACAACGAGGCCCCCAACTTCTCGGTCGGCGCGAATCTCGGCCTCGCCTTGTTCGCCGCCAACATCGGCGCCTGGGGTGAAATCGAGAAATTGGTCGCGCTGGGCCAGCAGACCTACGCGCAGCTCAAATACGCGCCGTTCCCCGTGGTCAGCGCCCCCGCCGGCATGGCGCTCGGCGGCGGCTGCGAGATCCTGCTCCACAGCGATGCGGTGCAGGCCCATGCCGAGAGCTATATCGGCCTCGTGGAGGCCGGCGTCGGCCTCGTCCCGGCCTGGGGCGGCTGCAAGGAGATGCTGGCCCGCTGGCAATCCGCGCCCAAGCTGCCCAAGGGGCCGATGCCGGCCACCGCCAAGGTGTTCGAGACGGTCTCGACCGCCACCGTCGCCAAGTCGGCGGAGGAGGCCCGCGACCTGCTGTTCCTGCGCCCCGGCGACGGCATCACGATGAACCGCGACCGGCTGCTCGCCGACGCCAAGACCAAGGCCCTGTCGTTGGTCGAGGGCTACGCGGCACCGAAGCCCGTGACGCTGACGCTCCCCGGCCCGTCCGGGGCGCTCGCCCTGCGCATGGCGGCCGAGGGTTTCGCCCGGCGGGGCATCGCCACGCGGCACGACCTCGTGGTGGCGGGGGAACTCGCCGCGGTGCTCTCCGGGGGCGAGGCCGACATGCTCGATCCCCTCGACGAGGACGCGATCCTCGAACTCGAACGCGAGAGCTTCATGCGCCTCGTGCGGACGGAGGCGACCCTCGACCGGTTCGAGAGCGTGATCGAAACCGGCCGGCCGGTGAGGAACTGACGCCATGCAGACCTACAAGGCTCCCCTGCGCGACATGCGCTTCGTGCTGCACGAGCTGCACACCGACCCAGAGGCCCCGATCCTTCCGGGCCTGGAGGACTTCACCCCCGACGTCGCCGGCGCCATCCTGGAGGAGGCGGCGAAGTTCTGCACGGAGCGGCTGCTGCCGCTGAACGCCTCCGGCGACGTGGAGGGCTGCCAGCTGGAGAACGGCGTGGTGCGCACGCCGAAGGGCTTTCCGGAGGCATACCGGGCGTTCCGCGAGGGCGGCTGGACCGCGATGGGGGCCGATCCGGCCTATGGCGGCCAGGGCCTACCGGCGGGCATCAACAAGCTCGTCGAGGAGATGATCTGCTCGACGAACCTCTCCTTCGGCCTCTATCCGGGCCTGAGCCACGGCGCCTATCAGGCGATCGAGGGCCACGCCTCGGAAGAGCTGAAGGCCGCCTATCTGCCGAAGCTCGTGGACGGGACGTGGTCGGGCACGATGTGCCTGACGGAGCCCCATTGCGGCACCGATCTCGGCCTGTTGCGGACGAAGGCGGTGCCGCAGGGCGACGGCTCCTTCGCGATCACCGGCTCGAAGATCTTCATCTCGGCGGGTGACCACGACCTCACCGAAAACATCATCCATCTCGTTCTGGCGAAACTTCCCGACGCACCGAAGGGCGTGAAGGGGATCAGCCTGTTCCTCGTGCCCAAGTACCTGCCCCGCGCGGACGGGACGCCGGGCGAGCGCAACGGCGTCACCTGCTCGGCCCTCGAGCACAAGATGGGCATCAAGGCCTCGGCCACCTGCCAGATGTCGTTCGACGACGCCAAAGGCTGGCTCGTGGGCGAGCCGCACAAGGGCATGCGCGCGATGTTCACGATGATGAACAGCGAGCGCCTGTCGGTGGGCATCCAGGGGCTGGGGGCTGGCGAGGCCGCCTACCAGGGGGCCGTCGCCTACGCCAAGGAGCGGCTCCAGGGCCGGTCCCTGGCCGGGACCAAGCGGCCGGATCTGGCCGCCGACCCCATCATCGTCCATCCGGACGTGCGGCGGATGCTGATGACGATCCGCGCCTACAACGAGGGCTGCCGGGCGCTCGGCGCCTGGGTCGCCCGAAGCCTCGACGTGATGGAGCACCACCCGGACCCCGCCGAGCGGCGCCGGGCGGAGGATTTCGCCGCGCTCATGACCCCGGTGGTGAAGGCGCTGTTCACCGATCTCGGGTTCGAGGCGGCGAGCATCGGCATGCAGGTCTACGGCGGCCACGGCTTCATCCGCGATCACGGCATGGAGCAGTACGTCCGCGACGCCCGGATCTCGATGATCTACGAGGGCACCAACGGCGTGCAGGCCCTCGACCTCGTGGGCCGCAAGCTCCCGGCCCATGCCGGGCGATACCTGCGCAGCTTCTTCCACCCCGTGCTGGCCTTTCTCGACACGGCGATCGAGGACGACGACCTGTCGCCGCTGGCGGAGCCGCTCGCGAAGGCCTTCGGCGCGCTGCAGCTTGCCACCGCCCACATCGCCCAGCGGGGCCTGAAGGATCCGGAGGAGGCCGGCGCGGCCGCCACCGAGTACCTGCGGCTCTTCGGGCTGGTGGCGCTCGGCTACATGTGGCTGCGCTCCGCCAAGGTCGCCCAGACGGCGCTGAAGGCCGGCACCGATGAGCGCGCCTTCTACGAGGCCAAGCTCGCCACGGCCCGCTTCTACATGGAGCGCATCCTGCCGCAGGTCGCGGGCCTGCTGGCCGCCGTGAAGTCCGGCAAGGACGCCATGATGGCCCTCGACGAGGCGATGTTCTGACGAAGAACCCCCGACCGGAAACCGGGCGGGGGCGGTCAATCCAGAGATATCAATCCAGAGATACGGAGAAGAGCGATGGCGGATCTCGGGCAGCTGGTCGATTCCATCGAGGAACGGTCGGAGGCGCTCAGCACGCTCGGTTACCGGGTGCGATTCGATCTCACCGATGGCGGCAGCATCCTCGTGGACGCAACCGGCGGCGGCGTGAACGTGTCGACCGACGAGGGCGGCGAGGCCGACACGGTGATGAAGCTGAGCTCGGACAACCTGCTGAAGCTGGTGCAGGGCAAGCTGAGCCCGGTGATGGCCTTCTCGACCGGCCGCCTGAAGGTCCAGGGCTCGCAGGGCATGGCCATGAAGCTCGCCGGTCTGCTCGACTCGTGACGCGTTCGCGCGGGACGCGACGCCGGTCTGCGCGCAGCCATCGAAGAGTGTTGGGAGAGGCAGGATGAAGGTGCTTGTGCCCGTCAAGCGGGTTGTGGACTACAACGTCAAGATCCGCGTGAAGGCCGACGGCTCCGGGGTCGAACTCGCCAACGTCAAGATGTCGATGAACCCCTTCGACGAGATCGCCGTCGAGGAGGCGATCCGGCTCAAGGAAAAGGGCACGGTCAGCGAGATCGTGGCGGTGTCGATCGGCCCGCAACAGGCGCAGGAGACCCTGCGCACCGCGCTGGCCATGGGGGCTGACCGGGCGATCCTGGTCAAGACCGACGTCGCCTGCGAGCCGCTGGCCGTGGCCAAGCTGCTCAAGGCTTTGGTCGACAAGGAGAGCCCGCAGCTCGTCATCCTCGGCAAGCAGGCGATCGACGACGACTCCAACCAGACCGGCCAGATGCTCGCCGCCCTGCTCGGCTGGCCGCAGGGCACCTTCGCGTACAGGATCGAGCCCGGCGCGGGCAGCCTCGACGTCACCCGCGAGGTCGATGGCGGCCTGCAGACGGTGAGCCTGACGCTCCCGGCCATCGTCACCACGGACCTGCGCCTGAACGAGCCGCGCTACGCCTCGCTGCCCAACATCATGAAGGCCAAGAAGAAGCCGCTCGAGGAGCTGGCGCCGGACGCGCTCGGCGTCGACGTGACCCCGAAGCTCACGGTGCTCAAGACCGCCGAGCCGCCGGGCCGCTCGGCCGGCGTGAAGGTCGCCTCCGCGGCCGAGCTCGTGCAGAAGCTCAAGGTCGAGGCCGGCGTCATCTAAGTCTCTGCCACCGCGGCCGCGCTCCCGTCCCGGTCGAGCGCGGCCCGCCAGCCATAGGGGTTCGCGCACATGACCACGCTTCTCTTCGTCGAGCACGGCAACGGCCAGATCAAGGACGGCACGCTCAAGGCGCTGACCGCCGCCAGGGACATCGGCGGGCCGATCCACGCCCTCGTGCTCGGCTCGGGATCGAAAGCCGTGGCCGAGGCCGCGGCCAGGCTCGACGGCGTCGACACGGTGCTGCTGGGCGAGGACGCGGCCTACGACCACGACTTGGCCGAGCCGGTCGGGGCCCTGATCGCCGCGATCGCCGAACCCTACGACACGATCATCGCCTCGGCCTCGACCACGGGCAAGAACGTGCTGCCGCGGGTGGCCGCGCTGCTCGACGTGGCGCAGGTCTCCGACATCATCAAGGTCGTGTCGCCCGACACGTTCGAGCGGCCGATCTACGCCGGCAACGCGATCCAGACCGTGCAGACGCCTCCGGGCAAGCGGGTGATCACGGTGCGCACGGCGGCGTTCAAGGCGGCCGGCGAGGGCGGGGCGGCGGCGCCGGTCGAGCCGGTCCCGGCGGCGGCGCCCGAGGCGGGCGGGTCGCGCTTCAGGGGCGAGGAGATCGCCAAGTCGGACCGTCCGGAGCTGGCCGCGGCGCGGATCATCGTGTCGGGAGGGCGCTCGCTCGGCTCGTCGGACAAGTTCCACGAGCTGATCGAGCCGCTGGCCGACAGCCTGGGGGCGGCGGTGGGCGCATCGCGGGCGGCGGTGGATGCGGGCTACGCGCCGAACGACTGGCAGGTCGGCCAGACCGGCAAGGTGGTGGCGCCGGACCTGTACGTGGCGGTGGGCATCTCGGGGGCGATCCAGCATCTGGCCGGGATGAAGGATTCGAAGGTGATCGTGGCGATCAACAAGGACGAGGACGCGCCGATCTTCCAGGTGGCGGATTACGGCCTGGTCGGCGACCTGTTCCAGGTCGTCCCGGACCTGCAAGCCGAGATCGGAAAGGCGAAGGGCCAGTAACGCGTGGGCCAGCCACGCGTACCCCTTCGCCTTTGAAGGCTCGGGTACGACGGCTGGCTCACGCGGCGTAGCGGTCGAGCGCCAGATCGTCGCTCGCGATCTCGGGGGCCCGGCCGGACACGAGGTCGGCGAGCAGGCGGCCCGAGCCGCAGGCCATGGTCCAGCCGAGCGTCCCGTGGCCGGTGTTGGTGAACAGGTTGCCGACCCGCGTGCCGCCGACGATCGGCGTGCCGTCCGGCGTCATCGGCCGCAGGCCGGTCCAGAACGCGGCCTGCCCGAGATCGCCGCCGGCCGGGAACAGGTCCTGAACCGAGCGCGCGAGGGTCTCGCGGCGCGGCCCGCGCAGGGCGCTGCTGAAGCCGGCGAGCTCGGCGGTACCGCCGACGCGGATGCGGTCGCCGAGCCGCGTGATCGCGACCTTGTAGGTCTCGTCCATCACCGTCGAGACCGGCGCGGCCGCCGCATCGGTGATCGGCAGCGTCAGGGAGTAGCCCTTCACCGGGTAGACCGGCAGGGCGATCCCGAGGGGGCGGAGCAGGGCCGGCGTGTAGCTGCCCAGCGCCGCCACGTAGGCATCCGCCTGCAGGAGGTCGCCGTCGGCGGTCTCGACCGCCGTCACCCGGTCGCCGGCATGGTGCAGCCGCGCGATCCCCGTGCGGTAGCGGAAGGTCACGCCGAGGCCCTCGCAGAGCGCGGCGAGGCGCTGCGTGAACAGGTGGGCGTCGCCGGTCTCGTCGCCCGGCAGCCGCAGGCCGCCGACGAACACGTCGCGCACGCCGGCGAGGGCCGGCTCGGCAGCGATGCAGCCGGCCGGGTCCAGCACCGTGTAGGGCACGCCGTATGCGTCGAGGACGCGGGTGTCGTCGCCGACGTGGTCGAGCTGCTTCCGCGTGCGGAAGAGCTGCAGCGTGCCCTTCTCCCGGTGGTCGTAGGCGATGCCGGTCTCGGCGCGCAGGTCGCGCAGCGCATCGCGGCTGTACTCGGCGAGCCGGACCATGCGGCCCTTGTTCCGCTGGTAGGCCTCCTCGGTGCAGTTCGCGAGCATCCGCATCAGCCACGCGTAGAGGCGGGGCTCGAGCCGCGGCCACAGCACCAAGGGGCGGTGGCGCATCATCATCCACTTGAGCGCCTTCACGGGAATCCCGGGCGCCGCCCAGGGGGCCGAGTAGCCGGGCGAGACCTGGCCGGCATTGGCGAAGCTGGTCTCCAGGCCAGGGCCGGGCTGGCGCTCCAGCACGGTGACCTGATGGCCGGTCCGCGCGAGGTAGTAGGCCGAGGTGACGCCGACGACGCCGCCGCCGAGGATGATCACGTGCATGGCGGGCCTCAGGCTCCGAGATAGAAGCGGTGGAAGCGGTGGCCGAGGTTGGTCAGGACCTCGTAGCCGATGGTGCCGGCGGCGGCGGCGACGGCGTCGACGTCGCGCTCCGGCCCGACGATGTCGACGAGCGCCCCCGGCCCGAGGGTGCCGGGCGCCACGTCGGTGACGTCGAGGACGAGGCTGTCCATCGAGACGCGCCCGATCAGCGGCAGCCGGGCGCCGCCGAACCACGCCGCGCCGCCCGCCGTGCTGCGGAAGAACCCGTCCGCGTAGCCGATCGCGACCGTGGCGAGGCGGCTGTCCCGGGTGACTGCGGCCGCGTGCCCGTAGCCGACCGGCGTCCCCGCCGGGACGCTGCGCGTCTGCATCACCCGGGCCCGCAGGCCGATCACGGGGCGCATCGGGTTCGGCGCGCCCTCCTGCGGGGCGATCCCGTAGAGGGCGGCGCCGGGGCGCACCATGTCGAAGTGGAAATCCGGACCGAGGAAGATTCCCGACGAGGCCGCGAGGCTCGCCGGCACCGCGGCCAGGCGTCGGCGGACGGCCTGGAAGACGGACAGTTGCGCCGCGTTGACCGGGCTATCCGGCTCGCCCGCGCAGGCGAGGTGGCTCATCACCAGCCGCAGGTCGAGACCCGCGAAGGCGTCCGGCCGGTCGAGGAGCGCGCCGATCTCGTCCGGCGAGAAACCGAAGCGCGCCATGCCGCTGTCGACCTGGAGGATCGCGGGCAGGTGCCGCGCGCGTCGCCGGGCCAAGTCCTGCCAGCCGTCGAGCTGGGTTCGGTCGTTCAGGACGGGCACGAGGTCGTGGTCCGCGCAGGTCGCCTCGCTGCCCGGGGCGGCGCCATTGAGCACAGCGATCACCGGTCCGGCGCCGAGGATGGACCGGAGGGCGACGCCTTCGCCGACCTGGGCGACGAAGAAGTGCCGGCAGCCGGCAGCGGCCAGGACCGGCGCGACCCGGTCGGCGCCGAGCCCGTAGGCATTCGCCTTGACGACGGCCGCGCAGGTCGCCGTCCCCGCCCGCACGGCAAGCCGGCGGTAATTCTCCGCGATGGCCGCGAGATCGATCGTGAGGAGGGCGGAGGCCGTCCCGGCCGGGCCCGGATCAGGCCGGAACGCGCGATCGATCCTGCTCATGGCGGCCCCTGGGACAGCGCTGCGATGCAATGCCGGAAAGCTATACGAAGGATCGTCGAAGGGGCGTGCGTCCTGCCGAAGAAATTTGAATTTGAAGCGTGGCCGTGCAATTTTCTGCGGCGAATTCGAAGTTCCTGCGAGTCGGACGTGGACGAGATCGATCGTCGCATCATCCAGGCCCTGCGGGGCGACGGCCGGATCAGCAACGCGGATCTCGCCGCCGCGGTCGGCCTGTCGGCCTCCGCCTGCCATCGCCGCGTGCGGCTGCTGGAGGAAGCCGGGATCATCCGGGGCTACACGGCGCTGATCGGCGGCGCGGTCGACGGGCCGGGCCTCGTGGTCCTCACCCAGTTCACCCTGGACCGCCAGACCGAGGATTATCTCAACCGGTTCGAGGCGGCCGTCCGGCGCTGTCCCGAGGTGCAGGATTGCTATCTGATGACCGGGACGGCCGATTACCTCGTGAAACTCAAGGTGATCGATGCGGCCGATTACGAGCGGCTGCACAAGGATGTCCTGTCGCGCCTGCCGGGGGTCGCCCGGCTGCAATCGAGCTTCGCCATCCGGACCGTCGTGGCCGCGGGCCGGCCGCTCTGAAGGAGCCCCGCAATGACGTCGAGCACCGAACCGCGCGCGGACGCCCCCTGCGACCTGCGCCTCCACGACGCCGCGCTCGCCGACGGAAGTCGGGTGACGATCGACATCCGGGGCGACCGTGTAGCGGCGCTACGCGATCCCGGCGCGCCGCTGCCGCCCGCCACCCGCACGATCGATCTCGGTGGCGCCCTGGTGCTGCCGGGCCTGTCGGACGGGCACGTCCACCTCGACAAGTGCCTGCTCGGCCTGCCGTGGCGCCCGCACGCGGCGGTGGGGTCGGTCCGCGCGATCATCGACGCCGAGAAGGCGTTCCGCCGGGCCACGCGGATCCCGCTTGCCGAGCAGGGCGCCGAGGCGCTCCTCGAAGGCATGCTCCGCGGCGGCACGACGAGCCTGCGGACCCATGTCGACATCGACGACGTCACGCGGCTCGACAACCTCGCCCAGATCCTCGACCTGCGGGCGCGCTGGGCCGACCGGATGCAGATCCAGATCGTCGCCTTCCCGCAGAGCGGCATCCTGGGTTGCCCGCCAGTCGCCGAAGATCTGGACGCGGCCCTGCGGATGGGGGCGGACCTCGTCGGCGGCCTCGACCCCGTCGGCATCGACGGCGACCGCGACGGTCACCTGGACATCGTCTTCGCCCTGGCCGAGCGGCACGGCAGAGGCATCGACATCCACCTTCACGACGGCGGCGCGGCCGGCCTCGCCACGATCGCGGCGATCGCCGCGCGCACCGCGGCGACCGGGCTGAGCGGGCAGGTCACGATCAGCCACGCCTTCGCCCTGGCGGACACCGACGACCTGGAACTTGGGCGGATCGCGGAAGCCCTGAACCGGGCCGGCGTCGCGATCCTCAGCAGCGTGCCGGGCGGGGCCCGCTGCCCGCCGATCCCGCGGCTGCGGAACCTCGGCGTCCCGGTCTGCTTCGGCACCGACAACGTCCGCGACTGCTGGAATCCCGCCACCGTCACCAGCATGATCGCCCGCGCCCAGCTCGCCGCCTACCGGTTCGACCTGCGCGGAGACGCGGACCTCGCGGGGCTCCTCGACCCGATCACCGTCACCCCGGCGCGGGTTCTGGGCCTCGGCACAGGCGCGGTGGCGCCCGGCGCGCGGGCCGATCTGATCGCCTTCGCGGCCGGCGGCGTGCCGCAGGTGATCGTCGAGCGCCAGGAGCCCGTGCTCGTCGTGGCGCGGGGCGCCGTCGCGATGGACCGACGCGGCGCCGCCGGGGACCCGCCGCCGTGAACGACCGCGCCCTGCGCTACCTGCTGGCCGTCGTGCGGGCGGGCTCGGTCCGTGCGGCCGCCGAGGTGCTGAACGTCGCCGCCTCGGCGGTGAGCCGGCAGATCATCGAGCTGGAGACGCAGGTCGGCGAGACCCTGCTTGAGCGCCTGCCCCGGGGCGTGGTCCCCACGGAGGCAGGCCGTCTGGTCGCCGCGCACGCGCAGCGGCAGGCCGACGAGGCGGCGCTGCTGGAGGACCAGCTGAAGCGCCTGCGCGGGGTGCAGCGGGGCACGATCAGCCTGCGCTGCGGCGCCGGCTTCCTGATCGACCTCCTCGACAACGCACTTGCCGGGTTCGCGCAGGACCATCCGGGCATCGCCTATCAGGTCGAGATCGGCACCACCGACGGGATCCTCGCGGCCATCGCCCGGGGGGACGCGGATATCGGCCTCGTCTACAACCCACCTGCCCACCCGGATGTCCGCGGTGTCGTCACCGCTCGGCAGCCGCTGTTCGCCATCCTGCCGAAAGGCCATCCCCTCGCCGACGGGGGGGCGCCGATCCCGCTGCGCAGCTTCGCCACCGAGCCCGCCGTTCTCCTGCCCCCAGACCATGGCGTGCGGCAGCTGATCGGACGCGTCGAGGCCGACGGCGGCTTCCGTCTGGTACCGCGGCTGGAGACCGCGTCCTTCGAGCTGCACCGCCGTTTCGTGATGACCGCCATGGGCGTCGCGTTCCTGCCCCGCTTCGTGGTCGCGGCCGAGCTGCGGGCCGACCTCCTGAACGCGGTGCCGCTGCGCGACGCGATCCTGTCCGAGGCGACCGCCCACCTCGTCATCCGGGCCGGGCGACGGCTGCCCGAGGGCGCAGCGCGCCTGCTCGGCTGGCTGGCCGACCATATGGTGGCGTTCCGTCCCCCACCGGCCTGACGTCACCGTGCTGGATTTCCGCACGTTGCGTGCAGAAATCCATGATTGTGGCAACGCTCTATTGCCGGGATCATCCTCCCGCACGGTGAGGACGGATCGGCATGACCATCGCAACGGTAGGCGTCGTCGGGCTCGGCAATATGGGTCTGGGCATGGCCGCGACCCTGGCCCGCAAGGGCTTCGTGGTCCTCGGCTACGACCTCGACACGGCCCGGCGCCCCGCCGCCGAGGCGGCCGGCGTCACCGTCTTCGACGCCCTCAACGACGTGCTCGGCCGGGCCGACGCCCTGGTGTTCTCGCTGCCGCTGGCGCGGGACGTGGAGGCGGTGGTCACAGCGGAGGGCGGGCTGCTCTCCCGGACCGACCGGAAGGTGGTGGTGATCGACACCTCGACCTCGGATCCCGGCACGACCCGGCGCCTCGCCGAGCGCCTCGCCGCGGCCGGTCACGCGCTTCTCGACGCCCCGGTGAGCGGCGGCCCGTCCGGCGCAGCCGCGGGCACCCTGACCATGATGATCGGCGGCGCCGGGGCGGATTACGAGCTGGCCCGGCCGGTGCTGGAGGCCATGTCGGCCCGCGCCCCCCATGTCGGGCCCTCGGGCGCCGGCAACATCGTCAAGCTCGTCAACAACCTGCTGGTGGCGGCCCATCTCGTCACCACCGGCGAGGCTCTGCGCCTGTCCGAGGCCGCGGGCCTGTCGGCCGAGGAAGCGGTCAAGGTCGTCAACACCGCCACCGGCCGCAGCGCAATCAGCGAGGTCATGGTCCCGCGCTGGGTCCAGTCCGGCACCTTCGACAGCGGCTTCTCGGCCGGCCTGATGCGCAAGGATGTGCGCCTCGCCCTCGAACTCGCCGCCGAATGCGGGATCGACCTACCGCTTTCCGCCGAGGTGAGGCGGATCTGGCAGGCCACGCAGGCCGCCATCCCCGACACGGCCGACTTCACCCGCATGGCCGATTACCGCGATCCCAAGGGAGCCCACTGATGTCCGGCATGCCGCACTCGCCCGCCGCCGACCGGGTCTCCGCACTCCTGGCCGACCTACTGCCGGGCGGCCGGATCGGGAGCGTCGTGGCCGGCGAGATTCTCGCCGGGACCGGCGCCGCCCTCGATCTCACCAACCCCGCCGATGGCGGCGTACTCGCGACCTTCGCCGATGCCGGGCCGTCGGTCGTCGAAGCCGCCATGGCGTCGGCCCGCGACGCCCAGCGCGCGTGGTGGGGGATGAGCGCCGCCGCGCGCGGCCGGGCGATGTGGGCCGTGGCCGCCCTGGTCCGGCAGCACGCCGTCGCGCTCGCCGAGCTGGAGACCCTCTCGGCCGGCAAGCCGATCCGCGACACGCGCGGCGAGGTCGCCAAGGTCGCCGAGATGTTCGAGTACTACGCCGGCTGGTGCGACAAGCTGCACGGCGACGTCATCCCGGTCCCGACCTCGCACCTGAACTACACCCGCCACGAGCCGTTCGGCACCGTGGTGCAGATCACCCCCTGGAACGCCCCGATCTTCACGGCAGGCTGGCAGATCGCGCCGGCGATCTGCGCCGGCAACGCCGTGGTGCTGAAGCCCTCCGAGCTGACGCCCCTGACCTCGCTGGCGCTGGGCCTGCTCTGCGACCGCGCCGAGGGGATGCCGCGCGGCCTCGTCTCGGTGCTGGCGGGCGCCGGCCCGACCACAGGCGCCGCGGCGGTCGCCCATCCCGAGACCCGGCTCGTCGTGTTCGTGGGCTCGGCCGAGGCCGGTGCGCAGATCGCCGCCGCGGCGGCCCGCGCCATCGTGCCGAGCGTTCTGGAGCTCGGCGGCAAGTCGGCCAACATCGTGTTCGCCGACGCCGATCTCGACCGGGCGCTGATCGGCGCGCAGGCCGCAATCTTCGGCGGCGCCGGGCAGAGCTGCGTGGCCGGCTCCCGCCTCCTCGTGCACCGCTCGATCCACGCGTCCTTCGTCGAGCGCCTGTCCCACGCCGCCGCGCGCATCCCGGTGGGTACGCCGACCGACCCGGCGACGCAGATCGGGCCGATCAACAACCGGCGCCAGCGCGACAAGATCGCCGCCATGGTCGATGCCGCCGCGGGGGCGGGGGCCACGATCGCGGCGGGCGGGGCCTGCCCTGCGGCCCTGCGCGACACGGGCGGCTTCTACTACGGCCCGACCATCGTGGACGGCGTCGCGCCGGACGCGGCGATCGCCCGGGAGGAGGTGTTCGGCCCGGTCCTCGCGGTCCTGCCGTTCGACGGCGAGGACGAGGCGGTCGCGCTGGCCAACGGCACGCCCTACGGCCTCGCAGGCGCGGTCTGGACCGGGGACGGCGGGCGCGGCCACCGGGTCGCGGCGGCTCTGCGGGCCGGCACCGTCTGGGTCAACGGCTACAAGACCATCAACGTGGCCTCGCCGTTCGGCGGCTTCGGCCGCTCGGGCTTCGGCCGCTCCTCGGGCCGCGAGGCGCTGATGGCCTACACCCAGACCAAGAGCGTCTGGGTCGAGACCGCCGCCGAGCCGGCCGTGACCTTCGGCTACGTGGGCTAGGCCGGTCTCGCGAGGGGAACCGGCGACCGACCAGGAACGACAACGGAGAAAGCGCCCGCCCGACCAAGGCGCACGACCCTCATCCCACCTGCCCCCCTCATCCTGAGGTGCTGCGAAGCAGCCTCGAAGGAGGGCTCCAGGGATCGCAGGTTTATCTGGAGGGCTCCTTCGAGGCCCGCTGACGCGGGCACCTCAGCATGAGGGGGTGGGTTGGACGGCCGATCAGAGGCTGACCGGTGAATGCGCCCCGCGAGCCGGGTCGACCAAGAGGATCAACCGACAAGCTGGCCATCAAGACCGGCAGGCGGAGCAATGGGCAACCTCGGGAGGGCATGGAGGATGACGATGGCGGGCGAACTCTTCGCAACGAATACGCGGCCGGTCGCGCAGCCCGTCTCGGGCGGCGGCAAACTCACGCTGTTCCTGCTCGCCCTCGTCATTGTCGTCATCGCGGAGGCGATCGGCAACGTCAGCATTCCGGTGGGCGCCGGCAAGATCGTGCTGCTGCCGCTGCTCTGGGCCCTGCTGCTGGGCGGTGCGCTGGGGCTGATGAGCCCCCGCCTGCCCGCGCCGCTGAGACTGTCGGAGGCGCTGCAGAACGCAGCCGGCGCCTATCTGCAACCGGCGCTGCTGATCTTCATCGCCAAGCTCGGCCTGCTCGTCGGCGGGTCGCTGCCGAAAATCCTGGCCTCGGGCTGGGCCCTGGCCTTCCAGGAATTCGGCCACTTCTTCGGCACGATGGTGTTCGGCTTGCCGGTCGCCCTCCTGCTCGGCATCAAGCGCGAGGCGATCGGCGCGACCTTCTCGGTTGGCCGCGAGCCGAGCCTCGCCATCATCGGCGAGCGCTACGGCATGGATTCGCCGGAAGGGCGCGGCGTGCTGGCCGAGTACCTGACCGGCACGGTGTTCGGCGCGGTGTTCATCGCCCTGCTGGCCGGGCTGATCGCCAGCCTGAAGATCTTCAACCCGCTGGCCCTGGCGATGGGCGCCGGCGTCGGCTCCGGCAGCATGATGGCCGCCGCCTCGGGGGCGATCGCGGCCCAGCAGACGCCCGAGGTCGCCAAGGACGTCGCCACCTTCGCGGCGGCCAGCAACCTCGTCACCACCACGATCGGCACGTACTTCACCCTGTTCCTGTCGCTGCCCTTCACGATCTGGGCCTACGGCAAGCTGGAGCCGATCCTCGGCCGCAACCGGCCGGACGCCGCCCGCCCGGCCGAGGTCGATCCGCAGGCTGCCGCGCCGGCCCATCAGGAGGTGCGGATCGGCCTCGGCGAGACCGTGCTCGCCTGGATCCTGATCGGCGCCTACGGGCTGATCGGCAACTGGCTGACCTACGGCGTCGTCCCCGACGCGCAGGTCGTGGCCGGGATGGCGATCATCATCGGCACCGTGCTTGCCGGCTGGGGCCTGTACCTGCTCCTCGGCCGGCGCCTGCCCGCCGTCCTCTGGGTCTCGATCATCGGCATGGCGCTGACCTATCCCGGCACGCCCTACGCGGCCGAGATCGCCGCCCTGACCGGCAAGCTTAACTTCCTGGCGCTGGCCACGCCGATCCTGACCTTCGCGGGGCTCTCGGTCGCCAAGGACGTGCCCGCCTTCCGCCGCCTCGGCTGGCGGATCGTCGTCGTCTCGTTCATGGCCAATGCCGGGACGTTCCTCGGCGCGGTCCTGATCGCGCAGTTCTTCATGCACCCGCCGCTGGGGTGAACCGCCGCGCGGAAGGGCGTAGGGTTGGGACGGGGGATCGAGGCGCTCCGGCGGCCTCCGGCAGGTGAGAGAGTTCACATGGGCATCGAGGCGGAGACCGTGGAGCGGATGGTCGCGTGGCGGCGCGACCTGCACGCCCATCCCGAGCTGGCCTTCCAGGAGGTCCGCACGGCGGACCTCGTCGCCCGGGAACTGGCCGCCTGCGGCCTGTCGGTGAAGACCGGGCTCGGCCGCACCGGCGTGGTCGGGACCCTGAACCGGGGCGACGGCCCGGCCATCGGCCTGCGGGCTGACATGGACGCCCTGCCGATCCAGGAGTCGACCGGCGCCGCTCATGCATCCCGGACGCCCGGCGTGATGCATGCCTGCGGCCATGACGGCCACGTGGCGATGCTGCTCGGCGCGGCGCGGCACCTCGCGTCGCGCACCGATCTCTCCGGAACCGTGCACTTCATCTTCCAGCCGGCCGAGGAACTCGAGGGCGGCGGGCGCGCCATGGTCGAGGACGGCCTGTTCCGGCAATTCCCGTGCGATTCCGTCTACGGCCTGCACAATTGGCCGGGCCTGCCGCTCGGGACCTTCGCCACCCGGATCGGCGCCATCATGGCCTCCCTCGACACGTTCGAGATCACGGTCGCCGGGTTCGGCACCCATGCGGCCATGCCGGAGTGTGGCACCGACACGCTGGTGGTCGTCTCCGAGATCGTCCTCGCCCTGCAGACCATCGTGAGCCGCCGGATCGCCCCCACGGAGCCGGTCGTGCTCAGCGTCACGCAGATCCACGGCGGCGACGCCTACAACGTCATTCCCGAGCGCGCGGTCATCCGTGGCACGGTCCGGTGCCTGAGCGACACCGTGCGCAAGCGCGTCGCGGAGCTCGTCGAGGCCATCGCCGGGGGCATCGCCGCCACGCATGGCGCCAGGGCGGATGTGTCCTATCGGTTCGGCTATCCGGCCACCGTCAACACGGGCGATGCCGTGGGGATTGCGCTCAAGGCCGCCGCGGCGGTCCCTGACATCACCGTGCGGCACGGCGATGTCGTGCCCTCCATGGCCTCCGAGGACTTCGCCTACATGCTCGAAGCCTGTCCGGGCGCCTATGCGTGGATCGGGACGGACGGGGCTGAGCGCGGCGCGCCGCTCCACAATCCGGCATATGATTTCAACGACGACGCCCTGCCTGTCGGAGCGGCCTATTGGGCCGCCGTCACCACGCGGTTGCTGGGCGCGCGCTAGCCGATCCGCGACGACCCGAAGCCCGGGGGCGTGCCGCTCGCGCGCCCGACGCTTCGGGGCGGGTGCGGCTCCAGCGGCTCGGATGGGGACAGCCCGAGCACGGCGACCCGGCGCATGAGCGGCGGCCCTCCGTCGCGGACGTAGCGACGCGATGCGCGCACGCGGCAGCTGTTTGGGTTGTCCGGCCCATCTCCACGAGCGCGCGGATCGAACTGCCGACGGCTCCGGTCAAGTCCGCATCATAGGCGTCACAAATCGTGCAGCCGCGAGCAAGCGTCACTGGCGTGTTCGACCGCGACTCCGACCAGCCCTCAGTCCATGGCGAAGCGATCGAAGCCCTGGCGCATCGGTGAACCCACCGATCAACCGGAGCCAGAAACGTCAAACCGGCCAGAAGGCCGGTCCGCAGAGATCAATGCTGTTGGGAAAAGAGATGGTAGCGAGGGAGGGATTTGAACCCCCGACACAAGGATTATGATTTGAGCGTGAGCACGGCTAAGTCATTGATAGAGCAGGGGATGCAGGGTGCTGCGCTAGTGGTGCGCTAGATCGATCGAACTCGCAGTTGGATGGCTGACGGCTGTCGAGAATGGCTGCTTAGTCGCATGTCACGCTTGCCTATGGAGTCCGCTCGGGGTGGATTTCGGCTGGTCTGCTTCGGGGAAGAAAAGCCGCCGAAGCGGACATGCCGAAACCGACGTAGCGGAACTAGATTTGGCTCATTCCGCCGTCGACACAGAGTTCGGCCCCCGCGACGAAGCTCGCCTCGTCGCTCAGCAGGAACAGCGTCGCCGCAGCAACCTCTTCCGGGCGCGCCATGCGTCCGAGCGGGATCGGTGCGATCAGCGCGGCCCGCCCCTCCTCCGGCACGTTCGCCATCATGGCGGTGTCGGTCGGCCCGGGGGCCACGACGTTCACGCGGATGCCCTGCGGGGCCAGTTCCGCGGTCCACGTGCGCGCGTTGGAACGCAGCGCTGCCTTCGTGGCGGCGTAGGTCCCGTAGGGCGTCACACCCATGACGTCGGCGATCGATCCCATAAGCACGACGGATCCACCGCGCTCCATCGCGCCAAGAGCTGCCTGCAACCCGAAGACAGCTCCACGCACGTTGACCGCGAAGTGGCGGTCGAAATGCTCCGGCGTCCCGTCGCGCAGGGTCGCCGGTTCGGAGATGCCGGCGTTGAGGACCAGCGCGTCGATCCGGCCGTGCGTCTCCCGCACCGTCGCCACGACGCGGTTCAGATCCTCCTGGAGGGCCGAGTCGGCGACGAGACCCCGAGCACCGCCCCCGACCCTCGCGGCAGCCGCCTCGACCTCGTCGGCGCGCCGTCCCGTCAGGACGACCGACGCGCCCTCAGCCGCCAGCAGCTCGGCGACCGCCAGGCCTATGCCCTTCGCCCCGCCGATCACGAGGGCGACCTTGTTCACCATGCGAGCCATCGCCGTATCCCTTCAGCTGCGATGGCCTCCCAGATACAGATCATATATCTGCTATCAAGAACGCACTTGGAATAGACTAGATATGGCCGACGATACCGATCCGGATGCCGCGTACGCCTGCGCGCTCGCCGACATGGCGCTGGTCCGCCCGGTGCTGGACAAGATCGCCGACAAGTGGACGATCCTGATTCTCACGGTACTCTGCCCGCAGCCGGCACGGTTCAACGCGATCAAGCGGCGGCTCGACGGCATCACGCACAAGGCGCTGGCGGACGCGTTGAAGAGGCTTGAGCGCAACGGTCTGGTGACTCGGACCGTGCTGCCGACCGCCCCCATCGGCGTCGAGTACGCGATCACGCCGCTGGGTCATTCGCTGCGTCAACCGTTCGAGGCCCTATGCGCATGGGCGCTGGAACATGGGGCATCGATCGCGGCGGCCAACCACGAGCACGAAGGCGGTAGGACCAAACCATCCGTCGGTGGCAGGCCCTCCACGAGCATCTGACGAAGAGGTTGGCGTCGCTGATCGGCAGCTCCCCCAATTGGGCGCCCTGAGGCCGACGGACCGATTTCGCCGCATCGCACACATATGATGTCGCATCTGCACAACGGCCGGCTCGCCCTATCATCACGGTTCGTCGTCAGGAGCCGTACGCGTGCTGAAGCCGTTCCCCCGTTCCGGCAGACCCGTCGAACGCGAGGACGGCTATCTCCCCCTGGAGGCTTATGCGGCCCTGGGCGAAGGGCGCTCGGTTGCGCTCTCCGGTGCCGACGGGTCGATCGACTGGTGGTGCTGCCCGAACCTCGACTCGCCTCCGCTGTTTGACCGCCTGCTCAACCCGGACGGAGGCGGCTACTTTGCCGTGACGCCCGATGCACCGTTCACCTGCGAGATCGGCTACCGCACCGGAAGCAACGTCCATGAGACGGTGTTCACCACCGCGACCGGCAAGGCCCGTCTGACCGAAAGCCTGAACAGCGGCAACGCCGGCCGCCTCCCGTGGGCGGAGCTTGCGCGCCGGATCGAGGGCCTGGAGGGACACGTCCGCTTCCGCGTCGAGCTCGTCTTCGGCACCCGGGGCGATACGGCTGGCCCCTTCCTCTCATCAAACGGCAGCGGCAGCGCCTTCCACGTCGCCGGTCTGATGGGCCTGTTCCGCTATGGCGACTGCGTCGTCGTCGATGCGGAGGACGATCACGCCATCAGGGCCAGCGTCTCGGTTGAGGCCGGGCAGAGCGCGACCGTGGCCATAATCGCCGGCGAGCACGAGCCTCTGGTCGTCGCGCCGATCGCCGACATCGACCGACGCATCGAGGTATCGTGCAAGGCGTGGCGGGCTTGGACGGAGGGGCTGGGATACGCCGGGCGGTACCGTGAACAGGTTGAGCGCAGCGCCCTGGCGCTCAAGCTCCTGCTGTATTCGCCCACCGGCGCCATCGCGGCCGCCGCGACTACCTCCTTGCCCGAGGGCATCGGCGGCAAGAAGAACTACGACTACCGCTACGCCTGGATCCGCGACGCCGGCTACGTCATCAAGGCCTTTCTCCGGCTCGGGGCCCACGCGGAGGCCAGCGCGGCGCTGGCGTGGATGTTCCGCCACCTGGGGGAGCACGGCGCGCAAGTCTTGTTCACAATGAACGGCGCGCCCGTATCGGACGAGGAGGAGTTCGATCTCCCCGGCTACCGCAACTCCCGCCCGGTCCGGACCGGCAACGCGGCAACCGGGCAGCACCAGCACGGCATCTACGGCGACATCTTCGAGACGGCCGCGCGGTTCGTGGCCGGCGGCGGGATGCTCGACCTGCGCAGCGGCGCCCTGCTGGCGCGCCTGGCCGACGAGTGCGCCGAGCGCTGGAAGATGAAGGATTCCGGGATCTGGGAGCTGCCCGAGAAGCAGCACTACACGGGCTCGAAGATCAGCTGCTGGCAAGCGCTGGCCCGGGCGGTCGAGATGGCCGATGGCGGGCATCTGCCCGGAAGCTGCCGGGACCGTTGGGCGCGTGCCCGCGACCGGGTGGCCGCCTGGATCGACGAGCACTGCTGGTCCGAGCAGCTTCAGGCCTACGCAATGTATCCGGGCAGCGACAGGCTCGACGCCTCGCTCATCCTGGCCGTTCGGTTCGAGTTCGGCAATCCCGATCGCTTGCGGGCGACCTGCGAGGCCATCGACCGCGAGCTCGGGCGCGGCCCCTATCACTACCGGTACACCGGGGTCGACGCCGAGGAGGGCTGCTTCCTGGCCTGTACGTTCTGGCTCGTGGAGGCGCTCGCCTTGCTCGGGAACGAGCGGGACGCATCCGCCAAGTTCGAGGCCGTGGTGGCGGCGCTCGACCGCAACTCCGGGACATATTCCGAGATGGCCGATCCGGCGACGGGGGCGTTCCTCGGTAACCTGCCCCAGGGGCTGACGCATCTCGCCCTGATCCAGTCGGCCGCGACCTTGTCGGGAATGGACCTCTAGCGGCTTCCGATCCGGTCCTTGCGGGTGAGGCCCGATCGGTCCGGCATGGGCGCGTGAGATAACCCTCCGGGGTGGGGGGCGACGTGTCCGTCCATCTCGCCATGGATATTCCATCAAATCGCAGGGCTCCGCGTTTCAGCCCCCGTCGGTCGATGACCGGGCAACGGGTCCGGTCGATGGCGAGCCAAGCCTTTCGTTCGCGCTTTTAGCTAGCTCTATGACGGACGGCTGCGACGCTTCCGAGGATTTCTTCGCGAACCCCTGCCGTCGGAGTGCTCGCCTGGGCCAAAGCCGACGAGACCACGGCGGCTTCACATCGCGCAGTCGTTACATGCCGAAATTCCATCCGCTGCGTTCGGGTCTACGACAGCCCTTCGACGGGGCGAGGATTCCGAGGCTCGCGATGGCAGATTCTAGTTCGAACTCCCTGTTCCGATTGGACGGTAAGGTCGCGGTGGTGACGGGTGCGGCCCGCGGCATCGGCCGGGCCTCCGCGGCCGCCCTCGCCCAGGCCGGCGCGGACGTTGTCGGCATCGACATCGCCGGGCCGGTCAGCTCGATCATGGAAGCGGCGAAAGCGACACCCGACGAGTTGGCGGATACGGGACGCATGGTCGAGGCCGCGGGGCGTCGCTGGCTCGGGCTGACGGCCGATCAGCGCGACATCGGCGCACTGCGGAACGCCGCCGACAGGATCGTTCAGGCCTTAGGCGGCATCGACATCCTGTTCGCTAACGCCGGCATCCAGGCGTTCAAGCCCCTACTGAAGATGGAAGATGCGGACTGGCATGATCAGATCGACGTCAACCTGACCGGCACCGCCAACGCGATCCGGGCCTTCGCTCCCCACATCGTCGCCCGCGGCGGCGGCCGCATCATCGTCACGTCGTCGACCCAGGGCCAGCACGGCACCCTGAACGGCTCGGCCTACTCGGCCTCGAAGTGGGGCATCATCGGGCTGATGAAGTCGGCCGCCCTCGAACTCGGCAAGCACCGCATCACAGTCAACGCCGTCATCCCCGGCCTGATCGACACGCCGCTGACGCGCCACGAGGAGCGGTACACGCAGGCCCTGCAGGTCGGCAACAAGGCGCCGTCCGGGAACGAGGCCGAGGACGAGGAGGCCGCCAAAGCGGCGCTCGCCGGCAAGTCGCCGCTCGGCGTGCCCTGGATCGATCCCGACGACGTCGCCCCGGCGGTCGTGTTCCTGGCTTCCGATGCCGCCCGCATGGTCAGCGGCACGAGCTACGCCGTGACCGCCGGAGACAGCGCCAACGTGACGGCCTGAGGCGAGAGCGTGCGGATACAGCCAGACAGAGAGTGAACCGGGCCGACAGCATTTGCCGCAGGATGGGTGGCCGCCGGAGCTCGGCGGTCCGCGTTCTCCATCCATCATCGCAAGGGAGTGCAGGCACATGGATCTCGGGATCTCAGGTCGCGTCGCCGTCGTCACAGGCGCGAAATCGGGCATGGGCCGCTCGACCGCCGAGCACCTGCTGCGCGAGGGCGTCCACGTCGTCCTGACCGACAAGGAAGGTCCCGAACTGCAGGTTACGGCCTCGGAGCTGGCGGCGCTCGGCCAGGTTCGCGCGGTCGAGGCTGACCTCAGCACGGCGAAGGGCATCGAGGTGCTCGCCGCCTTCGCCAACATGGCCTTCGACGACAAGCCCACCATCCTCGTCTGCGCCGCCGGCATCACGGGTGCGTCCGGCGACTTTCTCGAACTCACGGACGAGGACTGGATCGAGGCGATCCAGACCGACCTCATGGCCGGCGTGCGCGCGACCAGGGCCTTCATCCCGCATATGCGCACGGCAGGCTGGGGCCGGGTCGTACTGTTCTCATCGGAGGACGCCGTGCAACCCTACATCGAGGAGCTTCCCTACGCCGCTGCGAAGGCCGGCGTCCTCAACCTCGCGAAGGGATTGTCGAAGGCCTACGGGCCGGACGGCGTACTCGTGAACGCGGTTGGCCCGGCCTTCATCGCGACGCCGATGACCGACGCTCAGATGGAGAAGAAGGCCAAGGAGAAGGGCATCTCGTTCGACGAGGCGATCAAGCTGACGCTTGACGAGGAGCGCCCCGGCATCGTCGCCAAGCGCCGTGGCCGGGCCGAGGAGGTCGCAGCCGCGGTTACGTTCCTGTGCTCGGAACATGCCAGCTTCATCACCGGCGAGTTCCTCCGGGTCGACGGTGGTTCTGTTATGACCATGGGGGCCTGAGGTCGGCTTGCGAATCCACGGCCGTTCGGCGGCGATGTGCGTACCGAACGGCCTTCACTGCCTGATCAGGCCAGCGTGCGGACCTTGGGCTCGCGGTCCCAGTAGCGCTTCTTCGCCGCCTCAACGAAATCGTTGAGGTCGGTCACGCCCTCATCCACCTCGACGCCCGCCTTGTCGAGCAGCGGCTTTGCGGCGGCGTTGGCGCCGATGGCCTTCAGGTGACCGAAGGCATCCATCACCCACTGCACCGCGGCCGCTTCCTTCACGAGCTTGCCGGCGGCCTTCTCGGAGAGAATCACCGCGCAGCCATCGACCGTGACCGAGGGTTGACCGAACAGTTGCGCGTCGGCGGCGATGGCCGAGCCGTCGGAGAGCGGCACCTTGCCGACCTTCGGGGCGATGGTCATCGCATGGCCGCCCGCGGCCGTGATGGCCTTTTTGAGCGACTTCAGCTCATCCGCATCCGTCCCATCGGCGATCAGAATGCCGATGGTGCGGCCTTCGAGCGTGTGCCGCTCGAGGGGACCACGTATGATGCGCAGGGCCGGTGACGGCGCCATGTCCAGGACCGGTGCGGCGGTCGGCGAGGCGGGGGGCAGGTCCATCGTCAGTCCATCGGCGACGCGGGTCGCCAAATCCTCATCGACGTTGCGCAGGTTGGCGAGCATCGTCAGCCGGATGTGTTCCAGGCTCACCTTGGATAGTTCGAAGACCAGCGCGGAGGCGATGTGGGCCTGTTCGGCCGAGTCCATGGACCGGAAGAACAGCCGCGCCTGGCTGTAGTGGTCGGCGAAGCTCTCCGGCCGGATGCGCAGCTTCTGCCCCTCCTCCTCCGAGGGGAAGGTCACGTAGCCCTTGAAGGCGTCCTCACGGGCGCCGCCCGGCTCACCCGCGCGGGCGAGGCTGTTCGGCTCGTAGTTGGCGCGGCCCTTCGGCACCGCCATCTGCATGCGGCCGTCGCGCTGCTGGTTCATGAACGGGCAGCCCGCCGCCGCAGCCCGCCCCTTGGCGGCGTTGATCGGCAACTGGTGAAAGTTCACCGAGCCGAGCCGCGAGAGCTGCGTGTCCGTGTAGCTGAACAGACGGCCCTGGAGCAGCGGATCGTTCGAGAAGCCGATGCCCGGCACGACATGGCTCGGCACGAAGGCCGCCTGCTCGGTTTCCGCGAAGTAGTTGTCCGGGTAGCGGTCGAGCACCATGCGCCCGACGATCTTTACTGGCAGCACCTCCTCCGGGATGATCTTGGTCGCATCCAGGACATCGTAGGGCTGGCTGTTAGCGAATGCCTCGTCGAACAATTGCACGCCGAGTTCCCAAGTCGGGTAGTCACCGCGCCCGATGCGCTCGAACAGGTCCCGGCGCTGGAAGTCCGGATCGGCTCCGGCGATCTTCACGGTCTCGTCCCAGATGGTCGAGGCGAGGCCGGCCTTGGGCTTCCAGTGGAACTTGACGAAGGTGCTCTTTCCTTCCTTGTTAATGAACCGGAAGGTGTGGACGCCGAAGCCCTCCATATTGGCGAAGGTGCGCGGCAGCGTCCGGTCCGACATGGCCCACATGATCATGTGGGTCGACTCGGGCATGAGGCTGATGAAGTCCCAGAACGTGTCGTGGGCGGTGGCCGCCTGCGGGTAGCCCCGGTCGGCCTCCATCTTGGCGGCGTGGATCAGATCGGGAAACTTGATCGCGTCCTGAATGAAGAACACCGGGATGTTGTTGCCGACGAGATCCCAGTTGCCCTCGCGCGTGTAGAACTTGACGGCGAAGCCGCGCACGTCGCGCGGCGTGTCGATCGAGCCGGCGCCGCCCGCCACCGTGGAGAAGCGGGTGAACACCTCGGTGCGCTGCCCCTTCCGCTGGAACAGGTCGGCGACGGTGATGTCTGCGAGGCTTTCCGTGCACTCGAAGTAACCATGCGCGGCCGAGCCACGCGCATGGACGATCCGCTCCGGGATGCGCTCGTGATCGAAGTGGTTGATCTTCTCGCGGTAAACCTCGTCCTCGAGCAGGACCGGCCCGCGGAGCCCGGCCTTGAGCTGGTTCTGATTATCCGAAATCGGCGTGCCGTGGTTGGTCGTCAGCACGGGGTGATCGGCGTCGGCGGTCTGGTGGGTCTCGCCACCGTGGCCGGCGTTAAGCGAGGTGAGTTCGGTCATGGCATCTCTCCTTGGCAGGAGGCCAACCGAAAGCTGAGCCGTAAGTTTCCACCATCGCGCGAGAGCGGTGAAGGGGCCATGCCGGTCCGTGCAATCGCTCCAACAAGCCGGCCGCAGGGCCCGGCGTGTCTGCTTCACCGCGATTGCGCCTTGAAGCAGACCAGCGGCTTACGGCCAAACTCTGCCACGCTGCATTACCGATGAGCGTAAAAATGGTCGTTCGGCTTCGCGCCCATTGCGGGCATTCAGCTGAAAGCGGCGGCCTCTTGGAAGCAGACGTTCGTGGCATCTGCTGAGTGGAATACGATCAGTCTGCATTTGGGCAGGACGCGTGAACGCTAACTTCGAGTGATACGGAAGCTACCGCAACGGTCGGTTCGCTTTGATCTGTCCCCAAGCATTGCGGCAACTGCAAGGTTGCTAGCGCCGGCTTGGCTAAGACTGCCCGCTACTCAGTCGATAAATCACTGCAATAATTCAATGAACGAACTTTTAATAAACAATCGAAATTAACAAATTGCAAATATTGGAGGAAACATTTCCTTGGAGTCAGATAACGTCTGACGCCGTCGGCCTATAATCTATCAATTGCATGAATAATATCGCCGAATATTTCGACGGGTTGAGGGCGCCCGATGAAGTACCCCTGAACTTCGTCGCAGCCAGAGGCCGACAAAAACTGCAGCTGTGCCGCCGTCTCGACCCCTTCCGCGACGACACCCATCTTGAGGCTGTGACCGAGGCCAAGGACAGCTCGGACAATCGCCTTCGATTGTGGATTGGCATCCATACTGCTGACGAAGGATTGATCGATTTTGATCTTGTCGAAGGGAAACGCTTGCAATGTTGCCAGCGAGGAATAGCCCGTACCGAAATCGTCCATACTGATGTGGATGCCCATCGCTCGAAGGCGGTGCAGGACGGCACGTGCGCGCTCTAAATCGTTGATGATCACCGTCTCGGTGACTTCGAGTTCGAGCCGGGCAGGCGATAGGCCAGTCTCGGCCAGGATTGCGAGAATGCGCTCGGGCAGATCGACGTCGGAAAACTGCCGGGGGGACAGGTTGACGGCGATTTTGAGCGGCCGGGCCCAGCCTGCCGCCTCGCGGCAGGCTGCGCGCAAGACCAATTCGCCCAGCGGTAGGATCAGGCCGGTTTCCTCCGCCAGCCCGATGAAGGTCGCCGGTGCGATCGATCCCCGGACGGGATGGTCCCAGCGGGCGAGGACTTCGAAGCCGACGATTTCGCCCGTGTCGCTCCGGGCCTGGGGTTGATAATGCAGGGCGAGCGTCCCGCTCGAGATCGCGTGCCGCAGGTCGATCTCGAGACTGAGGCGGTCGGCGGCCCGATCATCGAACGCAAATTCGAACATTCTGAAGGTACCGCGCCCGTCGGCCTTCGCTTGGTACAAGGCGAGATCGGCGCGCCGGAAGACGGTCTCGCCATTCACGCCGTGCTCGGGGGCTAGAGCGATCCCCACGCTGACGCCGACCTGGACGGATTGTGCGCCGATGAGCGTCGGCACTTTGACCGCGGCGACCAGACGAGCGGCGAGATCGGACATCGTTTCCGAGCGGTCGACGTCAGAGACGAGGATGGCGAACTCGTCGCCGCCCAGGCGCGCGACCACGTCGCCGGCCGGAACGATCCGCTTCAGACGGCCGGCCATCTCCCGTAGCAACGCGTCGCCCGCCAGGTGACCGAACGTGTCGTTGACCGCCTTGAACCGGTCGAGGTCGAGACAGAGCACGGCGCATCCGCCGCCACGCCGCTGCAGGGCGTCGAGACGCTGGTTAAGGCATTCGTGAAAGAGGGTTCGATTCGGCAGATCCGTCAAATCGTCGTGGCGTGCCATATGCGCGATGCGTCTCTCGTTCTGCTTGCGCTCCGTGATATCGGTGAAGGTCCGGACCGCGCTGCCGTCCGACAGGGGTACGGTCCTTATCTCCAAGACGGTGCCGTTCGGGCGCTCGCGCTCATAGGTCTGCGGTCGCGATTCCAGGCCACCGCTCGCGACCCAGCCCTGGAAACTCGGATCGGATTTGGCGAAATCGTCCTGCTCCTGCTGATAGCGCACGACCGTCGAGAAGCTCGGCTTCGACTGCATCATCGCGGCGGGCAACTCGAGCAGTTCGATGGCCCGGGCGTTACAGACCTGCACGATTCCGTCGGCGTCGATCATGAGCAGTCCCTGATCCATCGTGTTCAGGGTGTTCGTCAGCAGCGTGCTGGTCTCCTGAAGACGCTGCTCAGTGCGGCGGATCTCGGTTACGTCCAGCACCGTGCCAAACGTCACCACCGCTGTGCCTTCCGGATTGCGGTCGCATCGACCGCGCACCAGCAGTTCGCGGACCTCGCCGCTCGGCTGAACGATCTTGGCCGGGTACTCAAATCGGGTGCCGGCGGCGATGTGGTCGTTCAGCAGCGCCAGGACCCGCGCGCGATCCTCGGGGTGGTAGGCATTCAGTACAGGTTCGCGCGTGATCGTCACGTCTTCCGCGAACCCGAACATGCGGCGCGCCTCGTCCGAGAAGTAGCCGAGGCCGGAAATCTGGTCGAATTGCCAGTGGCCCACATGGGCCATCTCTTCGGCCATGACCAGCAGACGATGGGCCTCAGCGATCGACGTCCACGCCTGAGCCGCTTCCCGCGTGGGCGGCACGACCACATCGCCTGATTGCGAAGCAGAAATCAGCACGTGGAAAGGTCCGACGACAGCACGTGAGAATGACGATGCCGCCTCGTCACTTCGATACCATTAACGTCGCAATCGATCTCGCGGCATCTCGCCCCTGAGTATCGACAAGATTGCTTGGATTTTCTCACTTTCGGTCGCGTGCAGTGCCACGATCGCCGTGACGAAAGGCGCGTTCCGATCGGGATCCTCGCCGCGGGCAACCCACGAATCCAGCCGGCTGAGACAGTCCGCACCAGCCCAGCCCTCGCTTCAACGTCGCCGGCGGTATGTCGGTCTGCGTAAAATTTGATGATCGGCCGCACGTGCAAACGCCCTGCCGATAGGGTTAATGATTCCTTACCGAGCTCGTGAGGATCCCTGATGCCCACCATCGAAGCGATTCGCCCGCAAGGCCTCAACGCGCGCGCTATATCCCTGCTCGAGCGCATCACATACCGTCGCGCCATCGATACCGAAGACCGCGAAGCGATCTTCCGCCTCCGCCACGAAGCCTACCTGCGGGAGGGCGCGATCACCGCCCGGGCGGATCAGCGTTTCACCGACGCCGTCGACGAGCAGAAGAACGCTTTCATCTACGGTGTCTACGTCGATGGCACGCTCTCCGGCTCGATCCGTCTCAACATCACGCTGCCATACGCGAGTGCTCTGCCGACGACCGCCGTGTTTCCGGACATCGTCGGACCGATGATCGATGCCGGCTGCATCATCGTCGACCCGACCCGGTTCGTGGCAAATCCGAACCTCTCACGCCGGCTACCGGAGTTGCCCTACTTGACGCTGCGGCTCGCGTGGCTCGCCATGGAGCATTTCGAGGGCGAGTATATCCTGCTTGCGATCCGCCCCGAGCATCGCGCCTTCTATCGCCGATATTGGAGCGCAACGGAAATGTGCGAGGCCAGACCCTATCCGAAGCTGACCAAGCCGGTGGGATTGTCGGTCGTGAACTATCTGGAGGTGAAGAAGACGGTTGAGAGCCGGTATCCCTTCCTGGCCTCCACCGACGCGGAGCGCGCGAGCCTGTTCGCGCCACACACCGTCCCGGTGGAGGCTGATGACACCCACACCGAGATCTGGCAGATCGCGCCGGCCCGAGTGGAGCGCAACGCCAGCGTTTAAGGGAAGCGATTGTCGAGACGGCCCGACACGCCGGTGAGCGACCGACGATGGCTCATACTGACCGTCCTCTTCATCGCCCGGACGGCCATCGCCTATCAGTTCGAGTCGATCGCGGCCGGATCCTTCTCCCTGACGGAAGGCACGCAGCTGAGCTTTGCACAGCTCGGCCTTCTGATCGGCTGCCACATGCTGCCCGGTGTCGCGCTCGCGCTGCCGGGCGGTCTGCTGGCTCAGCGGTTCGGAAGCAAACCCATCGTCCTCGTCGGACTGGGGTTGATGATCATCGGCGCCCTGACGATGGTCACCGTGACGGTGCCGATGCTCTTTGCCGGCCGCATCATCAGCGGGGCAGGCGGGGTTCTCCTGAACGTCGTGCTCACGCGCATGGTCACGGACTGGTTCGCCGGTCGTGACGCCGTGCTCGCCTTCAGCATCTTCGTAGCGAGCTGGCCCCTCGGCATTGCGCTCGGGCTCGTGACATTGCCGGCAACTGGTATCGTCTATGGTTGGAGCGGCATCGCAATCGTAAGCGCGCTGCCAAGCCTACTCGCCTTGGTTCTTGTATATATGTTTTACCGCGACCCACTTCAGCTCGCGGATATGCGCTTTGCTGCAACCGTAGGGCTTAGATTGCGCGATTACGCGCTCGCGACTAGCGCAGGCGCTGTTTGGGGCCTCTATAACGTGTCCCTTGTCATCTTCTTGTCGGCGGCTCCTGACCTCTTTCTGGCGAACGGTTACACACTGGCTAACGCCGGCTTCATCTCGAGTGTCCTCGGATGGGTGCTCGTCGTCGTGCTGCCCGCAGGTGGCTGGATCGCGCAGCGTGTCGCGCGTCCTGTAGCCTTCACGGTCGCAAGCCTCATGCTCGTTGCCGGCGCGGCCGTCGCGATGGCGCTTGGTCCCCAGACGATCGTCGCCCTCTTGATCCTGTCCGTGATCTTCGGCCTGCCGGCGGGGTTGCTGCTGGCGCTCCCGGGTGAATTGCTCTCCGCCGAGAGTCGCGCCGGCGGCATGGGGATGTTCTATCTAAGCTTTTACGTATCCATGACGGCCCTGCCGGCGGTCGCCGGTCTGATCCGCAATGCGACACACACTGTTGCCGGTCCAGTTTTATTTGGGGCGTGTATGGCCCTCCTTGCGGCCCTCGGCATGCTCCTGCTGGCGCCGCATCGTCAGACGGGCGCAGTCTGATGGCAGTGTGATTGCTGGGTTTCATCGTGCTCGATCGTTAGGCGGGGTTTTCCACCAACGGTTGCGACTGCCTTGATCAACAGTCAGGAGCGGAGACAGCGCCCAATGGGTGGCGTCACCCGTCCGCGCCCACCGTCGGTCTTGCATAGAGTTTCGGGCGAAGCAGAGACGAGCGTGGACGACCATGTTGGGTGGTTTTCTGCCCTTCCGCTATCACACGGCGGATGCATCAAAGCGGACGACGCCGCTGCACCCGCTTGAACCTTTTGCGGACTGTGAGGGGTGCGGTGTGATGACTGCGTTCTTGTAGAAGACACACTTTTGTTGAAGGTCAGCATAGAGATCAGCGTTGTCAGGTACGTCGATCACTAAATTGCTGCGTCTTCGCGCCCATCCGAGTGCCGATCCGGCTGAGCACACGGGAGAGCTGCTCAGCAGAGTAGGGCTTGTGCAGCAGCTCGAAGCCGTGGCTGCCCTCCTCAGCGAGGACATGGCTGTACCCGGAGGTAAGCACCACCGGCAGGTGCGGCAGGCGGCTGCGCAGCGCCTCTGCCAATGCGACCCCGCCCATGCCGGGCATCACCACGTCCGAGAACACCGCGTCGAACCCGTCTCCGTCCGCCCCAAGCCGGTCCAACGCGGCCTCGGCGTTGGCCGCCCATTCGGTGGCGTAGCCGAGGTCGTGCAGGATCTGTGTGGCGAAGCGACCGACCTCGACGTTGTCCTCGACCACCAGGATGCGTCGGCCCGCTCCGTCCGTCGAGACGTCGAGGACTTGCGGTACGTCGGCGCCCTGGGCCGGCGCGGTGACCTGGGGCAGGTAGAGCGTGAAGGTGGTACCCGCCCCCGGCGTACTCGCCACGTCGATGTCGCCCCCGGATTGCTTGGCGAACCCGAACACCTGGGACAGGCCCAACCCAGTCCCCTTGCCGACCTCCTTAGTCGTGAAGAACGGCTCGAAGATCCGGTCGATCTGCTCGACCGCGATGCCCGAGCCGGTATCGGCGAGCGCTACCGCGGCGAAGTGGCTGCGCGAACCGGCATGGCCGCGGATGGCCGGCATCGGCGCGTTGCAGGCCAATCGCAGCGTCAGGGTGCCCTCGCCATCCATTGCGTCGCGAGCATTGACGGCCATGTTCACCAGCGCCGTCTCGAACTGGCTGCGGTCGCAGTGGATGAAGCATTCTCCGTCGGGCAGATCGACGGCGACATGGATGCGGGCCCCGGTGACGGTATCCACCATGTCCGCGACGCCGCGCAGGCAATCGCCGACCTCGAAGGTCTCGGGCTTCAGTGCTTGCCGACGGGCGAAAGCTAGGAGTTGCCCGGTGAGCTTGGCCGCGCGGTCCACGGTGTCGGAGACTGCATCCATGTACCGTCGGCGCCGATCCTCGGGGAGATCCGGGCGACGCAGGAAGTCCACCGACGAACGGATGATGGTGAGCAAGTTGTTGAAATCATGCGCCACCCCGCCAGTGAGTTGGCCGACGACCTCCATCTTCTGTGACTGGCGCAGCGCCTCCTCGGCGAGGGCACGCTCGTTGACGGCCTCGGCGATCCGGCTCTCCAACGTGGCGTTCAACTCGCGCAGCTGAGCCTCGCGGGCGCTCAGTTCGTCGAGTCGTGCCCGTGCCTCGTATTGCCGCCTGCGACCCCGCAGGGCGGTCGACGCGACGCTGACCAGGGTGGTCGGATGGAACGGCCGCTCCAGGAAGCTGACGTTGCCGAGGATGCGCGACAGCCGTGTCGCAATCGGGTTGCGGTCCACGCCGCCCTGACGGGTCAGCATGATGAACGGCATGTCTGACCATGCCGGCTGCCCGACAATCCAACGGTCGAGCCCGGTGAGATCGGCGGTCCGTACCGCCTCCTCGGTGATCAGCACCGCCCCGGCGGTCTCGCCGAGCGCATCAACCAACTCGGGCAAGTCCCGGACAATCACCGCGGTGAGGTCCGCATCCGCGAGCAGCGCCTGGGCCAGCCTCGCGTCGCGTCCGTGCGGCGCCAGGATCAGGATATGCTCGGACGACGCGTCGTGGAACGACCTCACGACCGGTCGCCACCCAGCAACCCCGCGTCGCCGTCGCGTTGGACCAATTCCGGCACGCCGCGCAGGATGCCCTGGAACCCCTGCAAAGGTTCGCCGACCTGTAATCCGTTGCTGGTGATGCGATACTCGCGGATCGTGTCCTCGTGCGCGCCGGTGCGCTTCTTCACCACCGAAATGGCGCGGCGAACCTGCCCCAATGCCTCGAAGTATCGCAGCAGCACGACGGTGTCGGCCAGATAGGTGATGTCGACCGGGCTCTTCATGTCGCCCACCAGCCCGTGCTGGGCCACCGTCAAGAAGGTGCTCGCACCCTGTCGATTGAGGTACTGCAGCAGCTCGTGGACGTGCAGGATCAGCGCCGTCTCGTCGGGCATGGCGGCCTGGTAGCCGTTGAGGCTGTCGATCACCACGGTCTTGGCGTGTGCCTTGTCGACCTGCTGACGCACCAGGTGGGCGAACTCCCCCGGAGACAGCTCGGCGGCGTCGACCTGGTCAATCGTCAGCAGGCCCTGGTCGCGCAGACTGGCGAGGTCGAACCCCATTGCCCGTGTGCGCTCCAGCATCAGCCCGAGTTCCTCGTCGAAGACGAACATCGTCGCCTTCTCGCCGCGTGCGGCGGCGGCGACGACGTACTGGATCGCGAGCAGCGACTTGCCGGTGCCCGCCGGGCCGAGGATCAGCGTGCTCGACCCGGTGTCGACGCCGCCGCCGAGCAGGGCATCGAGTTCGGGAACGCCGCTCGCGAGCCGGTCCCGGGCGAACGCGGTCCTGTGCTCCAGGGCGACCAACCGCGGGAAGACCTGCACGCCGCCGGTCCCGATGCAGAAGTCGTGGTTTCCGCCGCGGAAGCGTTGGCCGCGGTACTTCATCACCCGCAGCCGTCGCCGCTCGGCGCCGTAGTCGGGCGCCAATTCCTCCAGCCGGATCACCGCGTGGGCGACGCTGTGGACGGTCTTGTCGAGCGCATCCGCAGTGAGGTCGTCGAGCATCAGCACGGTGGCGCCTTGGCGCGCGAAGTAGTGCTTCAGCGCCAGGATCTGCCTGCGATAGCGCAGCGAGCCGCCGGCCAGCAGGCGGATCTCGGAGAGGCTGTCGAGCACGACGAGGGACGGCTTGACCGCCTCGACCTGCTCGAAGATCGCACGGATCGTCTCGCCGAGTTCGAGGTCCGACGAGTACAGGAGGCTCTGCTGCTGCTCGACGTCGAGCAGGCTCTCGGGAGGGATCAACTCGTAGATGGTGAGGGCGTCGGGCAAGTCCCACCCGTGCGACCGAGCGGTCTCCTGCAATTCCTCCTTGGTCTCCGACAGGCTGACGTACAGGCCGCGCTCGCCCGCCGCCGCGCCGGTAAGCAGGAACTGCATCGCGACCGTGGTCTTGCCGGTGCCGGGACTGCCCTCCAGCAGGTACAGGCGGTTGCGGGTGAAGCCGCCGCCAAGCACGTCGTCGAGGCCGGTGATACCGAGCTTCGCTTTGTCCGTTCCCGCGGCTTTCGGTTCAGCGTCAGCGGGCATAGGTGGTCAATTCTTTCATCAAGGCTGGCGGAAGGGCGTGAGCAGGGATGCGCGGCAACATATCGGTAAGGTTCGCCTCGGCATGCGCGAGGTCGTGAGCCTGCTGTAGGTCGAGCCAGAACCGAGCGGGTACGCCAGACAAACGCGACAGACGGGCGGCCATGTCGGGCGTGATGGCAGCACGGCCGGCGAGAATGCGGTGCAGGGTCTGCCGGCAGATGCACAGCTCGCGCGCCGCCTGGATTACGGAGAGGCCGAGGCCGGGCAGCACGCGGTCGCGCAGCACCGTACCCGGATGGATAAGCTTCGCGTCCAGCGTGCGCATACACTTAGCCTCACGTAAGTTTTAGGTTGAACCTGTAGCGCCAAGCGAGACAGCGAGAAAGGCCACATCGATTGCGCCAGGGATCAAGATGCTGTGGCGTGACAGCACGTAAGCCGCCCATTCGCGAACGGCCGCTTTGGAGAAGCACCGACGGCGGTCCAGGCGGCTGGGCTGGGTCGCTATGAGAACGTCGCCTATGGGTGATTTCACGTCCGTCCGCTTCTCGTCAGCATATGCATCGAAGCCGACATGGCTTTAGGGACGCCTTCATAACCTAACTCTGTTTGGCGGAGGCTCTGCTTCCAGGCAACGCAGTTGACCTCGAACGCTTGAGCAACGACAGCGAAGGAGATGATACCGTCCGTCGTCACCGACCCGGCGCGCCTCGCGGCGCTCGACGCCCTCGCCATCCTCGACACACCCGCCGAGGCTGGTTTCGACGATGCCGTGCGCCTCGCCACGCGCCTGTGCGCTGCCCCTGTGGCCCTCGTCAGCTTCGTGGCCGGCGAGCGGCAATGGTTCAAGGCACGGGTCGGCTTTCCCCACTGTGAGACCGACCTGAACTCCTCGGTCTGCAAGTTCGTACTGGACGAGCCCGATCTCCTCATCATCCATGATCTCGCCGTAGATCCACGCACGTCAAAAAACCCGCTCGTCACGGGCGAGCCCGGCATCCGGTTCTACGCAGGCGCACCGCTGCGAACCATCGAAGGGCACGTCCTGGGTTCGCTATGCGTGATCGACACCGTCCCTCGTCCTGATGGCCTTTCCCCGGAGCAGGCCGACGACCTGCGAGCGCTCGCCCGTCAGGTCTCGCGCCAACTGGCATTGCGTCGGGTTATCGAGAGCCGCGACGAGACCTTGGAGGCGCAAGAGGCGCTTCGCGAGAGTGAGGATCGCTTCAAGACGATCCTGGAAACGGTCGAGGACGCGTTCGCCATCGTCCAGGTGAAGTTCGACGCCGACGACCGCCCGGTAAATTACCGTTTCGTCGAGGCCAACCCCGCCTTCGAGCGGCAGGCCGGGGTCAACCTGCGGGGTAAGTGGGTTACCGAGTTCGCGCCCGATCTGGAGCAGTTCTGGTTCGACACCTACGGGCACGTGGCCAAGACTGGCGAGCCTGCGACCTTTGAGAAATACGCGGAGGCGTTCAAGCGCTGGTTCGACGTACGCGCGGTCCGGGTCGGCAATCCCGACGAGCGGCGGATCGCGATCTTGTTCAGCGATGTCACTGGGCGCAAGAAGGCGGAGGCGGACCTGCGCGCAAGCGAGGCGGTGGCCCGACAAAACGTCGACCGTGTGCAACTCGCCCTCGCGGCCGGTGCGATCATCGGCACGTGGTTCTGGGACCTGCCGACCGACCGTTTCACTGTGGACGAAGGGTTCGCACGCAGTTTCGGGCTCGATCCGGCGCTGGGACGCGAAGGCATTCCGCTCGCCCAGATCGTCGCGACGGTGCATCCGGACGATCAGGCAGGGCTGGGCGCGGCCATCTCCAACGCCATCCTCCGGGGCGGGGCCTACGCCCACCAGTACCGGGTCAGGCGCGCGGACGGATGCTACTACTGGATCGAGGCGAACGGGCGCGTTGACCGTGGGCCGGACGGCACGCCCTTGAGCTTCCCCGGCGTCCTGCTCGACATCGAGGACCGTCGCGCGGCGCAGGAGGCGCTGCGCGAGAGCGAGGCGCATTGGCGAGGCCTATTCGAGCGGCTGAACGAGGGGTTTCTCGTCGGCGAGATCGTCCGCGACGAGGCCAGCCGGATCACGGATTGGCGCTACGTCGACGTAAACGCCGCCTGGGGCGCGCTCATCGGCTTCAAGCCGGAGGACGTCATCGGGCGGACGATCCGCGAGGTGCTGCCGGCCGTCGAGGACGAGTGGATCGACGAGTTCGCCGCCGTCGTCGAGACAGGCCACGCCGTGACGTTCACCCGCCGGGTCGGCAGCCTGTGCCGCTGGTACGAGGGTCGCGCCTTCCCGCTCGGGCGGGAGCGCTTCGGGGTCATCTTTCTAGAGGTGACCGCCCGCGTCGAGGCGGACGTGCGCCGCGACGCACTGCTCGAACTTGGGGATCGCCTGCGCGACGTCGCCGACGTTCCCACGCTGGTCGACGCCGCAGCCGGCATCCTGGCCCGCGCCACCGATGCGACCCGGGCAGGATACGGCCTCGTCGACCCGGCGAGCGAGACGGTCGAGGTACTCACCGACTGGCACGCGCCCGGCAACGTCTCCGTCTCGGGTATCCACGGCTTCCGCAGCTACGGCTCCTACATCGCGAACTTGAAGCGCGGGGAGGTCGTCGCCATCGACGACGTGACGCTCGATCCGCGCACCCGGGACGCCGCGCCGACGCTCCTCAGCATCGGGGTTCGGGTACTGCTCAACGTGCCCATCCTGGAGCGCGGCCGGCTCGTCGGCATCGCCTTCGTCCACTGGTCGGACAGCCATCCCTTCACCGAGGACGACCTTGCGTTCGTGCGCACGGTGGCTGACCGGGTGCAGATCGCGGTGGCGCGGGTGCAGGCGGAGGCGGACCAACGCGTACTCAACGAGGAGCTGTCGCACCGGCTCAAGAACACGCTGGCGATGGTGATCTCCATCGCCTCGCAGACGCTGCGCACCGTGCCGGACCGCGCGCCCGTCGAGGCGTTCGAGCGCCGCATCCACGCTCTCGCCTCGGCCCACGACGTGCTTCTGCGCCAAAGCTGGGCGGCGGCTCCGGCTAGGGAGGTCATGCGGGCTGTGCTGGTCAACGCGGGGCACGGCGACCGCGTCGACGTCGCGGGCCCGAAACTCGACCTCGGGACCCGGGCGACGCTCTCGCTCTCGCTTCTTCTGCACGAGCTGGCCACGAACGCGGCCAAGTACGGCGCGCTCTCGGTGCCCGGCGGCCGTGTTGCCATCGATTGGCGGCTGGAGGGCCAGGGTGAGGAAAGCGAGGTCACACTCGACTGGACGGAACGCGGCGGGCCGCCGCCCGTTCCGCCCGCAACCACCGGGCGCAAGGGGTTCGGTTCTCGCCTGATCCGCCTTGGGCTCATCGGGACGGGCGGCGTGGACCTCCGTTACCCCGCGTCCGGCTTCGAGGCGACGATGCGCGCTCCGCTCGTTCAGTTGCAGCATTCCTGAGGAGATTTGGTTGGGCCAATCGAAGCCGCCCGCGCGGCCTGTCATCCTCGTCGTCGAGGACGAGCCTTTGCAGCGATTGATGGCGGTGGACCTCGTCGAGGACGCGGGCTTCGACGTCGTAGACGTTGCCAGCGCGGCCGAGGCGGTGCGCGTACTGGAGAGCCGACCCGATATCCGTGTCGTGTTTACCGACATCGACATGCCCGGGGGGCTGAACGGAATGCAGTTCGCCGCGACCATCCGGGACCGCTGGCCGCCCATCGAACTGATCATCGTCTCGGGCAAGCGGACGCCCGGGGCCGAGGAGCTGCCGGCACGAGGTGTGTTCTTCGCCAAGCCCTACAAGAAGGAGGAGATCACCGCGATCATGCAACGAATGGTGAGGTGAACTCGCTGGTAGCAAACGGCCAACGAACGGCTGCTTTTGGGAAGCATCGATGGCCTTGGGCACGACTGACATGGGTCGGTAGAAGTCCGTCTGCTTCTTTGGCCGACACTCTCCGGAGTGGTCTGTCGGTTCCAGGGCAGCGCCGCCGAAGAGGCAGACCGGAATTCGACCGAGCATCCTTATCAAAGCGCCCGCGATTTCCCGGCGGCACCGGAGGAGTGCTTCTTCTTTTTGCGTTTGCCGGCCAGCAGCACCACCTCCGCATTGTCTTCGGCGACGCGCTCAGCCAGCGCGAAGTTATGCAACTCCGGCGTCCCATCCTGGTTCGCTGACGACCCTTCGGTCACAGCAAAGAAGGCCGCACGCACGATGTCCTTCTTGCTCGCCTCCGGATGCCGCTTCCGGACGGCGGCGCGGATCGCCTTCGGCTTCATGCCCGGCGCCGCGATGTTGCGCAGCGTTGAGGCAATCTCCTCGATGGAGGTCATACGGTCTCCTCGGCTGTTATCGCGTCGAGCCGCTACCCATAACCTATGTGACGCTTCGATGACACGGCCACATGCCGTGCTTCTCGTCCGGCCCACCTTGTTCACGCCTGTGTGAGGCCATATCGAACCCCTACGTTCCCTCCCGAGACCGGAACGCACTTAGGGCGCGCCTCTCCGCGAGGCGGAGCCCCTTTTTATTGCCCCGCTGGACGACGTAGCCGGCAAGCTCGTCGGAAAGCGTAGCCGCTCGTCTGGAGCCACAGCCCTCCGGTCGTCGTCTTGTCGCGGAGACACACCTACATGGCCGCCATGGCTAAGCGGCCGATGACCCTCGACCTGTTCGCCACGCTCGACATCATCGACGATGACGTCTCGGCGGTCGTGGACGCTTACCTGGCCGACCCCACCTCCCGCATGGTGGCGTTCGGCGACGGCTACCGCATCAATCCTGCGGCCGCCGTCGCGTCCCATCCCTTCGCCCGCACGTTGATGGAGCAGCCATGGGCGGACGAGGCGCTTCGACGTGCGGCCGTGCGGGCCGCCATCCTGCTCGCCGAACCGGAACGGAAGTGAGCGAGGGCGCGGCGATACCGCGGCCTCCGAGGCTCGATTCACGAACAGTGGGGTTTCATGATCGTCCCTGCCGGACACTTGGCATCCGGCAGTTCGCAGCGGCCGGTGAACAAACTATCGGCTCACTGGCGAGGATGTGAGACGGCTCCCGCTCCCGCCACATCAGGGCGTCGTGCAAGTGTCATGACATTGCGGCGACATCGGCGGCTGTCGATGCCGAGAGGTCGTTTTGCTCGCTTCCCTGACGCCGGGCTCCCCGACCACCCTGAGCCTGATCCTCGGCTGCCTCGTCCTGGCGCTCATCTTCGAGTTCTCGAACGGCTTCCATGATGCCGCCAATGCCGTCGCGACGGTCATCTACACCCATTCGCTGAAGCCCTTCGCCGCCGTCGTCCTGTCCGGTCTGATGAACTTCGCCGGCGTCCTCCTCGGAGGCATCGCCGTCGCCTATGCCCTTGTCGAGCTGATCCCACCCGACGCGCTCACCCCTCCGAACGGCGGGGCCGCAGTCGGCATGCTCGCCGCCCTGTTCGTATCCGCCCTGTCCTGGAACATCGGCACGTGGTGGCTGGGCATCCCGAACTCCTCGTCACACGCGCTGATCGGTTCGCTGATCGGCATCGCCGTCGCCGACGCCTTCCTTCACGATCGCAGCCTCGCGCAGGGCGTCGACTGGCACCAGGTTCGGGACGTGCTCGCCTCGTTGCTGGTCTCGCCGCTACTCGGCTTCGGCCTGGCGCTGCTGATGTTCCAGCTGTTGAAGCGCCTCGTGCACGACCGTCACCTCTACGAGCCGCCCAAGGAAGGGCAGCCGCCGGTCTGGTGGATGCGCGCGCTGCTGATCTTCACCTGCACCGGCGTCTCGTTCGCCCACGGGACCAACGATGGCCAGAAGAGCATCGGCCTGATCATGCTGACGATCATCGGCCTGTACCCGGCCGATTACGCGCTCAACCCGCAGATGACCCAGCCGCAGCTTGCCCAGATCGCGTCAGACCTGAACCCGGCGGCCGACCTCATCGCCCGCTTCGGCAACGACCGGAAAACCGAGGGCGCGCGGGCGGCGCACGAGATCCATGACCGTCTCGGCCGGATCGACAGCCCGGGCGACATCGCCGCCGACGAGCGGACCGCGATCCGCGACCGCCTCAACCGCGTCCTCACCGAGTTGAAGGCGGTCGAGGACAACGGCGGCACGCCCGATGCCGATAAGAAGACCGCCGAGGCGCTCCACGGCCAGCTCGGTCGGACGGTGCAGTATGCGCCCTGGTGGGTCCGCATCGTCAGTGCCCTGTGCCTCGGGCTCGGCACGATGATCGGCTACAAGCGGATCGTTCGCACGCTCGGGGAACGGCTGGGCAAGCAGCACCTCGTGCCGGCGCAGGGGGCCGCCGCGGAACTGGTGGCCGCGGGCTTGATCGGCGGCGCCGGCATCACGGGCTTTCCGGTGAGCACCACACACGTCGTGACGGGCGGCATCGCGGGAACGATGGTGGGTTCTGGCGCGGGGGTGCAGCCGGCGACGCTGTGGCAGATCGCGACGGCCTGGGTCCTCACCCTACCCGCGACGATCGTCCTGTCCGGGACGCTGTTCTACCTGATGTCGTGAGATCGGCATCGTGCGCGGCACACCAGACCGTCGGAGCTTCCGCATGCACCGTTCCCTGTCGCTCGCCGTCATCGCGGGCGCGATCGGCGGGCTCATCGCGGCAAGTGATGCCTGCGCTTGGGGAGACGAGGGCCACCGCATCGTCGGCCGCATCGCCCTTCCGCTCCTGACGCCGGAAGCCCGAAGGCAAGTCGACGCGCTGCTCGCCGCCGACACGGACACGCTCACGGCCCCGGATTTCGTCGCGCGCACCACCTGGGCCGACCGCTGGCGCGACTCCGACCGCAACACGACGAAGCTGCGCTACACCGCCACCCAGCAATGGCACTTCGTCGACATCGAGATCACGAACCCGGATTTGTCCGATGCCTGCGCGGGTCGCAGGCCGCTACCGGACGGTACACCCGCGAGCCAGGGCCCGGCACGCGACTGCGTCGTCGACAAGGTCGAGCAGTTCGCTGCTGAACTCGCAGACAAGAGCCTGCCACAGGCGGAGCGGATCCTGGCGCTCAAGTTCCTGCTGCACTTCACCGGCGACCTACACCAGCCGCTGCACGCGGCGGACAATCACGACCAAGGCGGCAACCAAGTGCAGGTGCTCTACGGAGGACACCGGGTGGCGAGCCGGCTGCATGCGTACTGGGACACGGCGGTGGTGCAGCGGATCGGGCGCGACGAAACGGCGGCCGCGGAGGACCTCGCGACGACCTTCGCCGCAGACCGCGACGCATGGCAACGCGGCCGACCCGCCGATTGGGCGTTGGAAAGCTTCGCGGCCGCCAAGGCAACGGCCTACGCACTGCCATCGGCGACGGTGCCGGATGAGCACGGCACGCCAGCCTACGCGCTGGACGAAGCTTATGAACAACGCGCCACGGCAACCGCCCGCGAGCAACTCACCAAAGCCGGCTTTCGCTTGGCCACCTTGTTGAACGCCGCCCTGCGTTGAGGCTGGACTGGAAGCTACCGTACGGGAAGAACAACCTGACGACGGTCCATCATTCCGAGCCGCAGCCGCTGGATGAGTGTCCGCTTCCGGTGCGCGTCGATGGCGATCCGCACGACTGGTTTGGGTCGGTAGGAGGCCGTCCGCTTTTCCGGCGGCCACGATCAACAGCAGATATTCTGCTTTCGGCCGCTTCCGCGCTTCTCAGCAGGCGCCTCTGAACGTCCGGGATGGGTGGTTTCCTTGCCCGTCTGCTTTGGGAAGTCGAAGCTACGATACCGGACGTTAACCAGCTCAAATCAGTCGACCAGGGGTGCCCCTTCTCTGGCGTTTAGCCACCCGCACAATAGGCTTCAGCCCACGGCCCAATCTGAGCGAAGCTCCGCCGCAGTCGCCGGCTGACCACCGCATGCAACGACCGTTGCAGACGCGGCGGCGACGAGTTCCGCGTTGTCCCGAGCCGTCCTTCCGTCCGGGGTGAGCAGGTTGTTCTCGAACCCAACGCGGACGTGTCCGCCGAGCAAGGCAGAGGCCGTGACGCAGGCGTTCTCATACCGACCGAAGGCGCAGGTCATCCAGTGCCTCGCCCGAGGCTGGTCCGGCGCCAGGAACGGCAGCAGATCGGACGGGGCCGAGGTCTGGCCTGCGGTGTACCGCCCAAGGACGTAGAGGACCGGCAAAGCTTCGAACGGCACCACTCCGGACGCTTGGAGTGCGGCGAGCCTCACGGCCTCCTCGGCCGTGTAGAGGATAACCTGGGGCACGATGCCCTCCCGGCGAAGCCACTCCATGAAAGTGCCAAACGGCTTCTCCGACGCGGCGTCGGGCGCGAGTTCGCGCAGGGCCAGGGACACGGCTTCAGGTCGGACGGCGCGCACCACCGCCATCTGCTCGGCCGGTTGGTAGAGGCCCAGGGCCTCGCTCGTGATCTGGATCACCGCCCTGTCGCCCGTGGCGGCTCGGATCGCATGCGTCGCGTCGGCATAGGCGCCCGCGTCGAGCAGATGTCGACCGTCCGCCCGGCGAACGTGGAGGTGCACCATGCAGGCACCGGCCTCCACACACGAAGCGACCGCATAGGCGTGCTCCGCCGGAGTAAGGGGAATTGCCGGATGGTCGTCCTTCGTCCGGCGTCCGCCAGTCGGCGTCACCGCGATGGCGGTCGGGCCTGGAAACGACATCGATGCCTCCTCGATAGCCAGGATGCCTCACCAAAATACATCCGTTGCATATATTCGTTGTTGCAACGTTTGTTGCATACAAGTGCGAAGAAGGGTACACAAGCCGCCATGGAACACGGTCCGCTCACGGAACAGATCGTCGGAGCCTTTGAGACCCTCGGGCCTCAGCTGAAGGCCGCGGCACGTTTCGTTCTCGACCAGCCCAATGAGGTCGCACTGCTCTCGATGCGCGAGCAGGCCAAGCGCGCCGGCGTCCAGCCCCACACCATGACGCGTCTCGCTCAGCGCCTGGGACTCGCTGGATACGACGACGTTCGCGCGCTCTACGCCGGGGCCGTTCGAGAAGGATCACTCGGCTTTTCCGGCAAGGCCGGTGCACAGGTCTCCGCGCAGCAGGCCAAGGGCGAGCGGGCGCTAGCCGTCGACATCGTCACGTCGATCGGCGCGCAGCTCCAAAGGCTCACTGAGCCGCAGGCCCTCGACCGGCTCGTCGTGGCGGCAGATCTGTTGGCATCCGCGGACAGGGTCTACTGCCTGGGCTTGCGGGCAAGCCACCCGGTCGTCGCGCACTTCGCTTACGTGATGTCATTCCTCGGCGAGCGCGCGGTCCTGCTCGATACCGGGGCCGGTACCGGACTCGACCCAATACGCTTGGCCTCTTCGAAGGACATGCTCCTCGTGGCCTCGGTTGCCCCCTATACTCGGGCGACGGTCGAGACGGCGCGCTATGCGCACGATTCCGGCGTGCCGGTCGTGGCCGTGACCGACAGCCTCGTCTCACCGCTCGCGTCGATTGCCCGGGAGACCATCCTGGTCCCGGCGGACAGCCCCTCCTTCTTCCACACCATCGCCCCCGCCCTGGTCGTTGGCGAGATCCTGGCCGCCCTCGTGGCCGGTCGGGGCGGCGATACCTCGCTCGCCGCGATCAAGCGCAGCGAGGCGCAGCTCACCGCCTTCGGCATCCACTGGTCACCCCCGCCCGCGAGGAGATCGCAATGACCCGCATTCTGCACCGCCAGATCAACGCGAACCTGCGCGTCGCCTCAGGTGGCAAGGGCGTCGAGCTCTTCGACCAAGATGGACGCAGTTACATCGACGCTTCGGGCGGCGCGGCGGTGTCCTGCCTCGGGCACGGGCATCCGGACGTCATCGCGGCGCTTCATGCCCAGACCGACAAGCTCGCCTACGCTCACACCAGCTTCTTCACCAGTGAGGTGGCCGAGGCCCTGGCGGACCGCCTCGTCGCAGATGCGCCGGCCGGCTTGGACTACGTCTACTTCGTCTCGGGCGGCTCGGAGGCCGTCGAGGCCGCGCTCAAGATGGCGCGGCAATACTTCGTCGAGATTGGGCAGCCGCAGCGCTCGAAGATCATCGCCCGGCGCCAGAGCTACCACGGCAACACGCTCGGCGCGCTGGCGACCGGCGGCAACGAGTGGCGGCGCGCGCAGTTCAAGCCGCTGCTCGCCGAGACCCATCACATCGATCCCTGCTACGCCTACCGCTACCGGGAAGCTGGGGAGAGCGAGGCCGAGTATGGTGCCCGGGCGGCGCAGGCTCTGGAGGACAAGATCCTCGAACTCGGCCCCGAGACCGTGATGGCCTTCGTGGCCGAGCCGGTGGTCGGGGCGACGGCCGGCGCCGTTCCGGCGGTCCCCGGCTACTTCCGCCGCATCCGCGAGATCTGCGACCGGTACGGCGTGCTGCTCCTCCTCGACGAGGTGATGTGCGGCATGGGCCGCACGGGGACGCTTCACGCCTGCGAGCAGGACGGCATCGCCCCGGACCTGCTGACGGTCGCGAAGGGCCTGGGCGGTGGCTACCAACCCATCGGCGCGACCTTCCTGTCGGGCAAGATCTACGAGGCCTTCGCGCAAGGCTCGGGCTTCTTCCAGCATGGACACACGTACATCTGCCACCCCATGGCCTGCGCGGCCGCACTCGCCGTGCAGGAGGTGATCGCCCGCGACCATCTCCTCGACAACGTCAAGGCGATGGGGGGCCACCTGAGCCGGCGGCTCGGCGAGCGCTTCGGCAACCACCCCCATGTCGGCGACATCCGCGGCCGGGGCCTCTTCATGGGCGTCGAATTGGTCGAGGACCGCGGCACCAAGGCCCCCTTCGATCCGGCCCTGAAGCTGCACGCGCGGATTAAGCGGGAGGCGATGAACCGTGGGCTGGCAGTCTACCCAGCCGGTGGCACCCTCGACGGAGTCCGTGGCGACCACGTGCTGCTGGCCCCGCCCTTCATCATCGACGCCGCGACCGTGGACACGGTCGTGGAACGCCTCGGCGAAGCGGTCGATGCGGCCATCGCCCAAGCCGCCTGAGAGCGGTGTGACCCCACGACCCGCCATGGGCCAGACCTGACCCAACCGTAGGATACCTGGAATGCGCATTCTGAAAAACGCGGCTTTTGCCGCGACGATGACGCTCGCCTTGATGACGGGCGCGAAGGCCGAAGACCTCGCCGGAACGCTCAAAAAGGTGAAGGACTCCGGCACCATCACCCTCGGCTATCGGGAAACCTCGGTGCCGTTCTCCTACCTGGACGGTGATCAGAAGCCGGTCGGGTTCTCGATCGACCTGTGCGGGAAGGTCGTCGCGGCGGTGAAGACAAAGCTCGGCATGCCGGACCTGAAGGTGGCCTACACTCCGGTGAACTCGGCGACCCGCCTGCCGCTCGTTGCCAACGGCACGGTCGACCTCGAATGCGGCTCCACGGCCAACCAGTTGGTCCGGCAAAAGCAGGTTGCCTTCTCGGTCTCGACGTTCGTCGCCCAATTCAAGTGGCTAACCCGCAGCGACAGCGGCGTCACCACGCCCGACGACCTCAAGGGCAAGACTGTCGCCGTCACTGCTGGAACCAACACGTCCCAGTTCCTGAACAAGCTCAACCAAGAGGACGGGCTGAAGCTCACGATCTCACAGGGGAAAGACCACGCCGAGAGCTTCCTGCTGGTCGACACGGGCCGGGCCGCCGCCTTCATGGAAGATGACATCCTGCTTGCCGGCCTGAAGGCTAATGCCAAGGACCCATCTCGCTTCAGGATCCTCGACAAGGCCTACTCGGCCGACCCCTACGCGCTGATGTTCCGGCGCGAGGATCCCGAGTTCAAGGCGCTGGTCGACGAGACCCTGGTCGGGCTGATGAAGTCCGGGGAGTTCAGCAAGCTTTACGTCAAATGGTTTGAGACACCGATCCCGCCGAGGGACCTCAACCTCAACTTCCCGATGTCGGACAAGCTCAAGGAGCTGATCAAGTCGCCGTCCGACAAGGCGAACTCCTGACCCGATGCCGCGGCCGTTGGGTCCGGGAGACCTGACGGCCTCGCGCCTTTACCTCTCGAACGCTGTTCGAACAGTGAAGCCTGAAAATAACAGGAATGGCTCGGCCGCTAGCGCGGCGGCCGCGCTTGTCCCAGGATGAGGACAGTCATGACTGTCTGCTTTCCGTCCTGTCGACGGGCACCTTGAGCGACCGAATAGGGTCGAAAACGGAACGGCTGCTTTCCTGTGCATATATCAAAATTTTGCAAAATTGATCGCACAGGTCTAGGGGCTATCTGATTACAGACCAAGAAACATCGCGCGCGATACAGCCATCCAGGCGCCTACCGGCGAACAATTCGTCATTGTAGAGGGTGATCGCCGCAGCGGGTGGAACTGAGTATGTCGAGCTATTCTTATATAACGGTCGCACGATCAGGTCCGTCTTGCTGCGCCGACCATCGAAGGTGACCCAGCAGCTGAACGACACCCGTGTCAGATTGGCATCTGCGCGGGTGTTCGTGACCTGAAAAACGTACCGACTGTCGGCGTTCTTGGCGTAGGTGAACGCAGGCTCGAATTCCGGCGCCTCATATATGTCCGCGGAAGCAACCCTGCATTGTGTGCGCTCAATTGCCAAGCCGGGCTGCCACAGCAGGCCGTTCGCACTGACCAGTGTGGCCTGCGTCGTTTCTGAAGGCGCCATCCAACCCCCAGCGCCGATAGAGACCTCCAGCACACGCTCGCTGGGATTGCCGTTCGCGTAGACCGGCCGGCAGGACACCGTAGCCAGACGCAGCCAATCCCGCGGGTGCCGGTTCGTAATTCGCCCGTACAGGTAGCTGCCCTCGACCCAGGTCTCCAACCTTACGGGCGGATCTTCGGTGTAGCGGTGAAAGGCAGCCCTCGGCTTAATATCCTCGGCCAAGAGGCGCTCGGCGTAGCCCATTGCCAGGGGGAGGGCGCCCAACGCCACCAGCACGAGCAATCCAATGCGGAGGACAGCTGCTGCCATCAAGAGGCCACCGCCGAAGAAGGCGATGCCGCCGAGGATGATCCACTCGTAAAGGTAGGGTGAGAGCGGATCGAGCCCTTCGTACCAAGCGGTGACGATCCCGCAGCCGATGCTGGTGAGCCAGAGCCGCAGCATCTTCAGCGATGCCCGGGAGAGTAGGGGGTGTCGTCCGTCGCGTGGGAAGCTCCAGGACCGCCGGGATAGTCCCAGGGGCACCCCAGCTGCGCGGGGCGCTGCACCGGCACAGGACGGCGCTCCAAATGCATCGCGGCGGCACTGGCCGCCCGCCGGCTTCCGGTGAGATGATGCAGGCTATGATGACGCCGGCCGATCTGCCCATCTGGGCCATGCTGACCCCGCCTAGCTTGGACGCACTGCTGCTGGGTCGCGGCCAAACCGTGCCGCGAGCGATTACCCTCGCACCGGACCTCGACAGCAGCAGCGTTGCCGACGCCCCGCTGCTCGCCACTACTCGGCTGATGATCCAGCGGGCCCAGGCAATCGACGGCCTCACCTTGACCGCTACCGGCGCACTGAGCCGCGCCGACGTGCGGGCAATTTTCAACGCGATGAGCTGGCCCGGCTACGACAAAGTCAACGCGCTCGCCATGAGCAAGGTGCTCAACGAGGCCGACGTGCTGCCTGTCGAGCTTACCCGCCTGACCGCGCAGACCGCCAGGTCGCTGCGAAAGCGCGGCAAGCGACTGCTGGCGACCAAACTCGGCAGTGGTCTCGCTGAGGCCGAGGCAGCCGCCGAGCTTTTCGCGAAACTCTTCGCGACCATCTTCTGGCAGACAAACCTCAGCTATTTCGATCGCGTGCCGTTCGAGGCCTGGCCGCAGAACCACGTTGGCATCGTGCTGTGGTGCTTGTCCGTGGCAGGGGAGGGGTGGTTTCTGCCCGAGGACCTGATGCGGTCGTGTACGGTGTGGGAGCCGGCGCTGATCGAAGGCCACGCGGACTTCCCGGCATACGCCTTCGAGAGCCGGGTTCTGCGCCCGCTCAGTTGGTTCGGACTGCTGGAGATGCGGATTATCGGCGACCCGGACGCCTCCACCTGGCAACGCGATCGACAGTACCGAAAAGCCACGCTGTTCGATCTGGCACTGCGATTCGACGTGAAGGTAGCCAGACCGCCAGGGCCTGCACATTGATAGCTTGGCGGCCGATCGCACCGCTAAGCTCTTGCTGCCGCACTCAGAAAATCTGCGAAATCGCAATATTCGACCCGACCACATCAGCGCCATCTGCCGCATGGATCCCCAGGGGGTTTAGTACGGACTAAAAAATTTTGTGTGGCCATGGCGCAGCTGCCGGCAGCGTTCGCCATGGCCAGTGAGATCACGCGGCCTTCTTCCGCCGCTCGGACATCATCAAACCGCGCGCAGCTGCGGCCTCCTTGATTTGCGGATCCAACTCTCCTGCACGAACCGCGGTGATCAGCGCGTCGAGCGTGGCGGGCAGTTTGTCCAGGCTGCCGATGCTGATGGCGGCCTTGCCCGGCTGCAGCTCCAGCGGCTTGCCACCAACCCGCATGATGAAATGCACGGTGCCGGCCTCGTCCTGAAACCAGCCCTTTCGCACACGGCGGTTTACCTCCACCCGCACGCGCTGACCCGACGTGTCCTTGCGCATCCCTACGGTCTTGGGTGGCTCGTACAGCCGGCCTTCGAGGGTGGCGCTCACCATATCCTTCTGTTCGGCGAGCTGACCGAGCAGCTTCTCGCGCGCCCGGCTCAGGGGATCGTTGGCCGAAGCGGCCGGCGCGGCGGTGCTCAGCTTAAGGGTCTTCAGCACGGACATCTGCATCTCCTACATGTGAGCTCGATTAGCTCTCATGTCTGGAACGCTACTGCCACTATCCTGCCGTTCAACCTGAGACTGGATCAGGACGCTGTCTGGATTAACGCACAGCGAGATACGGCTATGCACGTTAGATTGGCTCGTCCGCTCCACTCAGCTGGGGTATGCACGTATTATCTCGGAACAATGTCGAATCTAAGCTATTAAAATCGCGTTCAAAAATATCAGGATTTTGGGATTTTTGGCATGATAGCGGTCGCTGCCCTGGCCACGGCACCCTCTCCCAAAGCCAATAGCCCACAAAACCAAATGGGTAGACTGGAAGTCCGCTCATGGCGCTCTCCACGGAGCGATAGCGAAGTGGTGCCATGAGCAGCCATCGACAGATGGGTGCGAAAGCAGCAGGGGCGAAAAGCCCGTCCACGGCGTTGTCGCGAGTGGCTGGCTTGAAGAGCCAGACACGATGCGAAACGTCGCGGACAACGCCTGATAGTACTTCGTTGGATAGCGTCTTAAGGACGGATAATCTCTCTATAGAGAGATTGTTCTTTCTTATGTCGTTAGCCAATGATGTAATGTCAGTCGGATGATATATTATGTTCTTACCTATGTGGTATAAATATCGACGCACGCCATGCCCACGTCTTATAAGCATACGAGTTAACAACAAGGAAGAAAAGATGAAGCAAGAAATCAAGACTTGGCTCGAGACCCAGGCTGCCACGCAGCAGTGGCTTGAAAGAAAATACCGTGGCCATATGGCCTACCAAGTTGGCAGGGGAAAGGTATTCGCTCTTTCGTTTTCCGACTATGTGGATCTGTGGGGCCTGAGAAAGCTTAGGGAGGTCGCCAGGTTGATAGAAACCGGCAAGCTCACCAAGCGGATGCGCCATCCAGATAGAGGCTGGGTCCTTAGCTGGATTAGCAAAGAGGCTCGTGAAGCGGGGGAAATGAACATCACGACCGCGCGCATCCTCCAGCGCAATTCGAGCAAACACCGTTTTTACCTGCAGGCCGGCGACACCCATACGGATGCTGCCAAGCGCAAGATTGGCGATGCCAAACGGGGTAAAACGCTATCCGAAACTCATAAACAGGCCATCCGAGAAGCACGTATCGGGGTGCCGCAGAGCGCGGAGCACAAGGCCAAGCGTATCGCAGCCATTAAAGCGACGAAGCAGCGGCAGCGTGATGCCCAGGCTCAGCTGGCTATTCAGCCCACTTGAAGGCCAGCGAGTCGTGGTGAATGTAGAAATTCTACCTTTGCGCCAATGGCAAATGGCTGCAAAGCCATTGCTCAGTGTCATTGCGCGGCTAGATGTGGCCGTAAGCGGAATGACCGCTTTGGAGGAGGCTCGCTGGAAAAGCGGACGGCCTGCTACCGACCCAACCCGGTCGCCCAGACCGTCATGAGAGTGTCTCCAAAGCGGCCGTCGCATGATTTCCGTTCGATGTGGCAGCGGGCCTTCGGCGCTGCGGCCAAATCGAAGGATATTGTCTAAGCTGCTCGCAAAGTTGCGATCTGGGTGATTGCCTCGGCTGCACGGGTACGAAGATGTGAGACCAGGGGTTCAAGTTCCCTGCCCGATTGACACGCTGCCTCCACCTCGCGGCAAAGATCCGCGAGCGCCGAGAACCCAACCATGCGTGCTGCAGGAATCATCGCGTGTGCATCCCCTGCGATCTGCTCGCGGTCACGACCTATCAACGACGGTCCAAATCGATGCGCAAGTTCATCAGCCAGCATCGCCAGCAATTTAACCATCCGCTCCTTACCGACCATCTCCTTCATCTCGGCGAAGACGGTGAGATCGATGGGCGTCGGCGTCTCAGCACGCGCGCCGTGACCACCCGTCCAGCGATCGATGACGGCCAATAGTCCGTCGCGCCGGAACGGCTTGCCGACGTGGTCGTTCATGCCCGCCGCGCGAAACTCGCTGACCTGCTGCGATAGAACGTTCGCCGTGAGCGCGACAATCGGGATCCGCGCTGCCGCACCGCCGAGTTCACGGATCCGCCGCGTGGCCGTCATCCCGTCCATGCCCGGCATCTGCACGTCCATCAGCACAAGATCGTAGGGGCTCGCTCGCACGGCCTCGACCGCCGCTGCGCCATCACCGACTACATCCACCGTATGCCCGGCGCGCTCCAGGATCGCGCGGGCGAGATCCTGATTAAGTGGCACGTCTTCAGCCAGGAGTAGACGCTTGCCCGCTCGAACCCCTTCGACGGGTGATGCCGTTGGGGCGACGGCCGGTTCGGCCACCACGGGCAGGTTGAGGGCGAACCAGAAAGTCGAACCGCGGCTCACCTCGCTCTGAACGCCGATGTTGCCGCTCATCCGCTCGACGAGCGCCTTGGATATCGCCAAACCCAGCCCACTGCCGCCGTAGTCGCGGCTGATCGAGCCATCGACTTGGCTGAAGCGGCGGAAGAGGCGATCGCGCTTGTCGGACGGTATCCCGATGCCAGTGTCGCTGACTGAAAAGCGGAGGTAGATCCCTTTGCTGTCCGTCGCCTCCGCGATGACGCGCAAGTCGATCCGCCCTCGTGCGGTGAACTTCACGGCGTTGTTGAGCAGGTTCAGCAACACCTGCCGCAGCCGGTCCTCATCGCCGAGCAGCCAATCGGGTACGGCCGGATCGACGCTAACGCCAACCGTCAAACCTTTCGTCTCGGCCGTGTGCCGCACGATCGACACTGTGTTGTCGATCAGCATGGCAGGCGCGAAAGGTTGCGCTGCGATCTCAACCTGTCCAGCCTCAAGCCTAGAGAAGTCGAGCACGTCGTTGACTACGGTCAGCAGCGCTGCGCCCGCAGTGCGGATGCGTTCGGCGTGCTGGCGGGCCCCCGAACTTAGGTCCGCCTCCTCGCACAAGAGGTCGGCATAGCCGATCACGCCGTTCAGCGGGGTTCGGATCTCGTGGCTCATCGAGGCGAGAAACTCCGACTTGGCTTGACTCGCCGCCTCGGCGAGTTTTCTCGCGGTCTCGGCCTCACGGGTCTGCTCGGCGACACGCTGAGCTAGAGTCGCGTTCAAATCGTGGAGGGCGTCTTCGGCTGTGGCGCGCGCCGTATCATCGCGAACCGTGAGAACGGCACCGATCTGTGCGCCATCCGGGCCCAGGAGGGGTTGCGCGTTGCCGCTTGCGCGTACCTCGTTTCCATCCAGGCGCTTCACCCGCCACTGGGCATCTCGCACCGTTTGACCGTGCGTCAGCGCGCGGGTGAGCGGTAGATCCATTGGCGGATATGGCTGACCATCCTCAGTGAAGAGCCCATAAATCTCGCTGTAGGCATCCGGCTCCACCCCAAGTTGGGACACACCGTGGATCTCGGATGCAGCCTTATTGATCAGTGTGATCTTGCCCGTCGCGTCAGTGACAATCACGCCCTCGGCAAGCTGAGCCAGAATAGCGGCGCTCGTAGCGGTAGAGTGGTCGGCCCGTACCCGCGCCTCATGCAACTGCCTCTCGGTCAGGGATCGATAGCGCGCATCGCTCTCGTGCAGAGCGTGCTCGATCATCTTGCGCTGACTGATGTCCCGCAGGGTGGCGACATATCCGTCTGCTCGGCCAGTCAAGGCGTCGTGGGTGAGGGCGAAAGAGATTTCCAGCCAGACCCAGGTTCCGTCCGCGTGCTGGTAACGCTGGCAGGTCGTAGAGCGCTCGATGCGCCCGGCCGTTAGGTCGCCTAAAATCTCCGCGTAGCTCGCCGCGTCGTCAGGATGAACGAAAGCGAGGGGACGTGAGCCGACGAGTTGTTCGGGATTATAGCCGAGCACGGCGGTGACGGCGGGTGATACGTACCGCCGGGTCGTATCAAGGTCGCACCAGATGATGATGTCGGTGGCGTTCTCCGCCAGCAGTCGGTAGCGCGCCTCACTCGTGCGGATGTGCGCGTCCGCCGCCTCGCGCCGCTCGATCTCGCGGCCGAGTAGAAGTAGGGCACCGACGAGGATGAGCGTCAGACCACCAGCTACAGCGCCCTGCATGAGCGCAGATCGACGCCAGTCGGCCAACATGTCTTCGCGCGACAGTGCGGCTCCGACGTACAGAGGGTAGTCGTCGAGGAAGCTCAAGGCGACCACACGCTCGACCCCATCGGTCATGGCGGCCGTCCAGTACGGCTTATTATCCCGCGACGGGACGTGGAGCCGGTAATTCTCGCTCTCAGCGAAGTTCTTGCCGATGACCGCCGGAAGCGGCGGAGAGCGCACGAGCAGGGTACCATCTGAGCGCCACAGCGTGAGCCCGGCACTCGGCCCGTTATGAATCTTGTCGTACACACTCTCGAAAGTCTGCGGATCGACCGTCGCCTGAAGGATGCCGAGGAATGTTCCGTCTGCCCCCTCCAGACGGCGAACCACGGGGATCAGCACCCGGCCCGTCAAGCGCCCGGTAATCGGGTTGCCGATCACCATGCCTTTTTCAGGATGATCGCGCAGTGCCTGGAAGTAGTCCCGGTCCCGCACGTTGAGAGGGCGAGCTGGATAGATATCGGCTTCGACGACGGCCTGACCGTTTCGATCGATGATGATGATGTTGTTGAGGCGGGCGCGCTGCATCTGCTCACGCAGCGCGGCATGGATCTCTTCCGTCTGTATACTGCCCGCAGCTGGTACGACGAGAGGCGCTACAGCCCGTAGGTAGGTATCGATCGTCTCGAAGGTGCGTGCGGCGTGCTGTTCGAGAGCGTGGGCGGTGTTCGCTGCACGGGTCTCGGCGTCGGCAACCTCCTGCAGACGTTGATGATTGATGGCTAAGCCGACGATTGTGGGAACGCCGAGTCCGATCGTCAGCGCAGCGACCCGCGCGAGTGTCCCAAGCCGCTTTTCCATCGTCGTAACAGCAACCCCAGAAGGCATCGGTCCAATCGCCTTCACGGCCACCGACTCGAGGAAGCTTACCTATGTGAGGATGAACAAGCTGTGTGCCGGAAGCTGCTCTGTCGCGGAGGTGCTGGCGGAGGCACGGTCTGGAGCTATGCCTCGGTGTGGGTTGGTTTTCGTATGCCCATAAGAGCCTCTAACAAAACCGGGTTTGGCGCGTTGGGTGGAGATGGCAAGACCGCTCCTTCCCGATGGCCTGTGGGCCGAGATCGCACCGCTGCTGCCGCCTGAACGCGCTAAGCCGAAGGGCGGTCGGCCTCGAACCTCCGACCGCGCGGCACTGACGGGGATCCTGTTCGTGCTGCGCTCGGGCACGCCATGGGAGTTGCTGCCCCGGGAGATGGGCTGCGGTTCGGGGATGACCTGCTGGCGGCGCTTGCGGGATTGGCAGAGGGCCGGAGTGTGGGACCGTCTGCAGCACGCGCTTCTCGACCGGCTCGGCCGCCAGAACAGCATCGACTTCAGTCGAGCTTCCTTCGACAGCGCCTCGATCGCCGCCAAAAGGGGGGCCCGTCGACGGGCCCGAACCCGACCGATCGGGGCAAGCCGGGTACGAAGCGCCACATCGTCACCGATGCGAAGGGCATCCCCCTCGCTCTGAAGCTGACGGGGGCGAACGTCCATGACAGCCGAATCCTGGAGGCGGTCGTGGATGCCGTCCCGCCGATCCGGTCATGCTGGGGACCGCCGCGCAAGCGGCCCTCGAAGCTGCACGCCGACAAGGCCTACGACCACCGCCGCTGTCGTCAGGCGCTGACCCGCCGCCGTATCCAGCCCCGCATCGCCCGGCGCGGGATCGAGAGCAGCCAGCGGCTGGGACGTCGCAGGTGGGTCGTCGAGCGCACCCTGGCTTGGTTCGCCCAGTTCCGTCGCCTCGCCATTCGCTACGAGCGACGAGCCGACATCCATCTCGCCTTCTCGACGCTGGCTGCCGCCCTCATCGTCTGGCGCTTCATCGAACGATGGTTTTGTTAGACGCTCTAAGTGCGCCTTTCTCAGACCGGCGCTCGCCGCTGCTATCGACCCAACTCGGCTGCGGCAGCTGGTTCCCCCACTGCCGGAAAGCGGACGTAAGCCCCCATCAAGGTCGGAAGCGTGTCAGCTTATAAGCTTGTCCAGCGTGATGGGCAGGTCGCGGACCCGGCGGCCGGTGGCGTGGAAGACGGCGTTTCCGATCGCGGCTGCGACACCGACGATGCCGAGCTCGCCGACCGCTTTCCCGCCGAGCGCCGTGGCTGCGAAGTCGGGCACGCCGACCGAGAGGGTCGTGATCTTGGGGACGTCGGCGTTCACCGCCACAAGGTAGTCGGCGAGGTTCGCGTTCATGACGCGACCGGTCCGGGGATCGACCTGGCCCTCCTCAAGCAGCGCTTGGCCTAGGCCCATGACCATCCCGCCCATCCACTGGCTGCGGGCGAGGCGGGGGTTGTAGACCCGGCCGCTGTCGAACGCCCCGACCATGCGCCGCACCCGGACCGTGCCGAAATCCTCGTCGACGCGAACCTCTACGAACTGCGCGCTCCAGGCATGTGCGGAGACGCCGCCGTCTGTCGGCGCGATCATGCGCTGGAAGGTCTGGTTGGTCATCCGCCGGTCGTCCTCGGTCGCTCCCGGCTTGAACGTGTCGGCGCGCGCGACCAGCGGACCTTCGCCGAGCGCCCTGACTAGGTCCCCGACGTGGATGCCCTTCGAGGCGTTTCTCGCGGGCCGCACGTGCCCCTCGGACAGCAACAGGTCGTTTGCACGGGCCCCCGAGAGCGGCGAGCGGGGATGGTTGGCGGCGAGGTCCAGCAGCCGCTCACGCGCGGCGCGCGCGGCCTTAACGACGGCGCCGACGAGGAGGTTCGCGAGCTGGGAACCGCCGGCGAGCGGGGCGAGCGGAAGGTCCGTGTCCCCGAGCAAAACCCCTATCCGGTCAACAGGTATCGTCAGGACCTCGGCCGCGGCCTGCGCCAGGATCGTGTAGGTGCCGGTGCCCATGTCGATGCCGGCGCTGCGCACCTCCACCGAGCCGTCGTCCTTCACGACGACCTCCGCGTCGCCGGCGCTCCGCCGGACCGGATAGGTCCCCGAGGCCATGCCCCATCCGATCAGCTCACGCCCCTCGCGCATGGAGCGGGGCTCGTGGGAGCGCTGCGACCACCCGAAGGCCTCCGCGCCGGCGGCGTAGGCTTCCCTCAGCCTGCGGGTCGTCCAGGGAAGCTTCGCCTGCTGGTCGAACTCGGCGTAGTTCCGGAGCCGGAGTTCGAGCGGGTCCATGCCAAGCGCATGGGCGAGCTCGTCCATCGCCGTCTCGATGGCGAACGCGCTCGGGTTCTCCCCGGGCGCCCTGAACCAGCCCGGGTTCACGGTGTTCACCGGCGCGAGGCTGTGCCGGGAGGCAAGGTTTGGCACGGCGTACATGATCGGCGTCACGGCGTTGCAGGGCTCCACGTGCACGTCGTCGATGGCCGTCTCGTTCCAGCCCTCATGAACGATGGAGACCAGCCGACCGTCACCGTCCGCCCCGAGCGAGAGGCGCTGGTGCGTGCGCGGGCGTCCGCCGTAGCCGGTGAAGGTCTGCGGCCGCGTCAGGGCGAGCTTGACCGGACGCCCGATCTCGCGGGCCGCGGCGCAGGCGAGCGCCACGTGCGGATGCGGCGAGACCTTGCAGCCGAAGGCGCCGCCGACGAAGGGTGAGACGACCCTGACCTTGTCGACGCCGATGCCCATCCAGTCGGCGATGATGCTGCGCGCGCCCGCCACCCACTGGCTCGGCTCCCAGACCGTCAGGCTGTCCCCTTCCCAGGCCGCGATGCAGGCGTGGGGCTCGATGGGCAGGTTGTACTCGCGAGGGGTGGTGTAGGCTCCCTCGACCCTGACGGGCGCGGCGTCGAGCGCGGCCTGCGCGTCGCCCCAGGCGACCGACAACTGGTCCAGGGGCGTCCGTCCGGCACCTGTCGCTTCCGGATCGATGACGGCCGGGCTCTCCTCGTACTCGATCCTGACGAGCGCGGCCGCCTCGGTCGCCTGCTCGAAGATCTCCGCGACCACGAGGGCGACATGCTGCCCGTTCCAGCGGACGCGGTCGTCCTGAAGGGGGAGGAAGTTCTCAGTCGCCGCGCCTCCCTTGGAGAAGACCTCGGCCGGCGCGATCCTGAGACCGCTGCCGTGGGCGTAGGCGGCGACCACGCCCGGCACGGCCCGTGCGGCCTCCAGGTCGACGGTCGCGATGCGCCCCGCCGGGACCGTGGACTGCGCGACGACTGCATGCACCAGCCCCTCGATCCGGTGTTCTACCGCGTAGGGGGCCCGACCCGAGACCTTCAGAGGGCCGTCCGCCCGCGGGAGCGACGCACCCAGCCCGGCCGCCGCGACCCGCGTCGGCTGGTCGGCCCCGCGGGCCGGAAGGACCGCAGCGACCGCGCCCGCAGCGATCGAGGCGAGGACCGCCCGCCGCTGCGGGCCGGCATCGGGGTGACGGATCATGGGCGGGCCTCCATGTCGAGCAGCGCGCGGGCAACGACCCGCGGCGCCAAGATGGTCTTGTGGGCGTTCTGGGCGAGCGGCCGAGCCCCGGCGACCGCGAGCGCCGACGCACGGCGGATCACCGCCTCGTCGAAGGGCTGTCCCCGAAGGGCGGCCTCGACCGCGCGAGCCCGCCAAGGCCGGGTCGCGACCCCGCCGAGCGCGACCCGGGCTTCCCAGATCGTCCCTCCGTCCGGCGAGAGCTCGACCCCCACGGCGGCGCTCGCCGCCGCGAACTCGTAGGATGCCCGGTCCCTGACCTTGAGGTAGCGCGAGCGGCGGAGCGGCACGGAGACCGGCACCTCGATGGCCGTGACCAACTCGCCCGGCACGAGGTCGTGCTCGATGTCGGGGCGGTCCCCGGGCATGCGTAGGAAGTCCTCGACGCGGACGGTCCTCGCCCGCGGCCCCTCGATGCGGACCGTGGCATCGAACGCGACCAGGGCGACCGCGAGGTCGCCGGGATAGGTCGCGATGCAGGCATCGCTCGTGCCGAGGATGGCGTGGTTGCGGTGGATGCCGTCGATGGCCGCGCATCCGGAACCGGGCAGGCGCTTGTTGCACCGGGCGTTGCCCGAGGCATCGCGAAAATAGGCGCAGCGCGTCCGCTGGAGGACGTTCCCGGCCACCGTTGCCATGTTGCGGACCTGCGGCGAGGCCGCTTGCGACAGGCTCTCGGCGAGCGCCGGTGCCGCCCGCCGAATGTCGGGGTGGTCGGCGACGCGGCTCATGCGGGCCAGCGCGCCGATCCGTACCGTGCCGGCGTCGACCTCGATGCCGTCGAGACCGTCGAGATGCCCGATGTCCACCATGCGGGCCGGACGCTCGACGCCGCACTTCATGAGATCCAGCATGGTGGTGCCGCCGGCCAGGAAACGGGTACCGGCCACGGAGCCATCCCGCGCGGCCGGGTCGGCCCCGTCGGCCCGCAGGTATGCGAACGCTCTCATCGCGCAGCCTCCCCGGAAAGGCGGCCGGCGGCATCCCGGACCGCGGCGACGATGTTGGGATAGGCGCCGCAGCGGCAGATGTTGCCGCTCATGTACTCGCGGATCTCGCCGTCCGTGGCGGCGTGGCCTTCCCGGATGCACGCCAGCGCCGAGAGGATCTGGCCCGGCGTGCAGTAGCCGCACTGGAAGGCGTCGTGCTCGACGAACGCGGCCTGGAGCGGGTGAAGTCCGCCGTCCTCGTCCCGCAGGCCCTCGATGGTCGTGACCCCGTGCCCCTCGGCTTGCATCGCCAGGGTCAGGCAGGCGAGAACGCGCCTGCCGTCGACGAGCACGGTGCAGGCCCCGCACTGCCCCTGGTCGCAGCCTTTCTTGGTGCCGGTCAGGCCGGCATGCTCGCGCAGGGCATCGAGCAGCGTGACCCTCGGATCGAGGGGGAAGGTCATCTCGCGACCGTTCACGGTCAGCGTCGTCGAGCGCGCGGGCATGCGGCACCTCCGGCGTTTCGGGATCGTGGGGCAGCGGGTACGTGGCCGGCTACTGGGCGGAGTAGCCGCCGTCGACCATCAGCATGTGGCCGACGACGAAGGAGGCGGCGTCCGAGCAGAGCCAGAGCACGGCCGCCGCGACCTCCTCGGCGCGACCCATCCGGCCGACCGGATGCGCGGCGCGGATCGGGTCCATCACCGATTCCGTGCCGGCGAGCTCGACGAAGCGGCGGATCATCGGGGTGTCGATGGTGCCCGGGCCGACCGCGTTGATGCGGATGCCCTGCCGGGCATAGTCGAGGGCCGCCCCGCGGGTCAGGCCCAGGATGGCGTGCTTGGAGCCGGTGTAGGTGGTCAGGCCGGCGATGCCGACGACGGACGACATCGAGCCCATGTTGACGATGGCGCCGCCGCCCTGGCGGAGCAGCTGCTCGATCTCCGCCCGCATGGACAGCCAGACGCCGCGCACGCTCACGTCGAAGACGCGGTCGTAGGTGTCGGACGGCTGCTCAGCGAGCGGCTGCGAGTTCTGGTTCAGGCCGGCGTTGTTGAAGGCGTAGTCGAGGCGTCCGTAAGCCCCGACGACGCGCGCGACCATGCCCACGACGTCCGCCTCCTTGCTCACGTCCGTCGGGACGAAGGTCGCCTCACCGCCGCGGTCCCGGACGAGCCGGACCGTCTCCTCGCCGGCCTCCGCGCCGATGTCGCCGACGACGACGCGGGCGCCCTGTTCGGCGAAGGCGAGCGCGGTCGCCCGGCCAATGCCCGATCCCGCCCCGGTGACCAGGGCGACCTTGTCCTTGAATTCGTCATAGCGCGGCATTGCTCGCTCCCGAGATGCTTGAGGTGTGGGAAAAGGGGTTCGCGTCGTCTCAGGCGGCCTTGGCGGCGGCCTCCGGACGGTACGGCGGGTAGTCGACGTAGCCCTTGGCGCCGCCGGTGTAGAAGGTCGCCCTGTCCGGTTTCGTCAGTGGCCAATCGTGGCGCAGCCGCGCCACGAGGTCCGGGTTGGCGATGAACGGCTGCCCGAACCCGGCGAGGTCGATCAGGCCGTCGGCGAGGAATTTGGTGGCGCGCGCCTTGGTCAGGCCGCCGTCGAGCATCAGCGCCACCCCCGGCGCGTCCCGCCGCCACCGTCTGAGCAACCCGTGGATCGCCTCGCTCGTGGGCTTCTGGCCCTCGGGCGTGTTGAAGAAGCCCGTCTGGTCCATGACGTGGATGTAGGCGATGCGCCGGCGACCGAGCTCGCGCCCGAGCTCGGCGAAGGTGTCCTCGGTCTCGACGAAGGGCGGGACCGAATTGATCGTGCCGTAGGGCGTGAGGCGGATGCCGACGCGGCCGGGCCCGACCGCGTCGGCCACCGCGTCGACGACCTCCAGCGTGAAACGCAGGCGCCCTTCGAGGGTCGCGGCCGAATACCGGTCGGTGCGGTCGTTGATGAGCGGGTTTAGGAACTGGTCGAACAGGTAGCCGTTCGCGGCGTGCAGCTCGACGCCGTCGAAGCCGGCCTCGACGGCGTTGTGCGCGGCCCGGGCGAAGTCGGCGACCACGCGTTCGACCTCCTCCGTCGCGAGCGCGCGTGGCTTCGAGGCCGGGACGAAATCCGGCTCGCCCCGCTCGTTGCGCCCGAAGGCCATCGAGCCCTTGGCGGCGCGGCCGGTGGCGCTGACGGGCGCGCGGCCGCCCTCTTGGATGGATGTGTGCGAGATCCGCCCGACGTGCCAGACCTGTAGGAAGATCCGGCCGCCCGCGGCGTGGACCGAGTCGGTGACGAGGCGCCAGCCTTCGACCTGGGCGCGGGTGAAGATGCCGGGGTTATGGAGGTAGCCCTGGCCCTCGTTCGAGATCGGGGAGCCCTCGGCGACGATGAGGCCGGCCGTGGCCCGCTGCGTATAATAGAGCGCCACCTGCTCGGTTGCGGCGTCCTCCGGCCCGCGCGAGCGGGTGAGCGGCGGCATGACGATGCGATTGGGGAGCCGGAGCCCCGCGAGGTCGAAGGGGGTGAATAGGTCGGTCATGGGTCCTGCCTCGATGACGGCGGACCCATTGACTAACCGCCTTTCCTTTCGCGATAAATATTCTGCAATTCGTATCAATGCGGAATGATTTTCGTCCATGACGGTTGCCGTCGAGAGCCTCAGCGCGATGCAGGCATTCGTGCACGCCGCGGAGAAGCGGAGCTTCAAGCTCGCCGGCCAGCAGGTCGGGCTGACGGCTTCGGCCGTGGGCAAGGCGATCCAACGGCTCGAAGAACAACTCGCGGTCCGGCTGTTCCACCGCTCGACCCGGTCGGTCACGCTGACCGATGAGGGGATGCTGTTCCTCGACCGATGCCGCCGCATCCTGGCCGAAGTCGAGGCGGCGCAGGCGGAACTGACCCATGCGGGTGCGACCCCGCGGGGCCGGCTCAAGGTGAGCCTGCCCCTGGCCTCCACGCTCCTGCTGCCGGTCATCGCGGACTTCGCCGAGGCGTACCCCGGGATCGAGCTCGACCTCGACATCGGGGACCGCTTCGTCGACGTGATCGAGGAAGGGTTCGACGTTGTCGTGCGCTCGGGCGAGCCGAAGGACAGCCGTTTGCTGCATCGCCGGCTCGGGAGCTTCGCTTGGCGGTTCGTGGCTTCGCCGGCCTACCTGGAAGCGAACGGCAGGCCTGCGACCTTGGCTGAGCTCGCCGGTCACCGCTGTCTGCGCCAACGCTACGCCGAGACGGGCAGGCTCGTCCCTTGGCCGACCGGGCCTGACACCGACGGCAGGAGGGCGCCGGCCGCGGTAGCGGCCAACGCGCTGGACCCCATCATACTCATGGCCGAGCGGGGCCATGGCATCGCCTTCCTGCCGGAGCCGGTGATCCGGCGGCAGCTGGGGGCGGGAGCGCTCGTGCACATCCTGCGCGACAGTTCGGATAACGGTACGGTCGGGCTGCTATGGCCGGCCAGCCGATATCCCTCGCCGAAGGTCCGCGCATTCGTCGACTTCCTCGCGGATCGACTGGCGCGGGTCTTTGCACATCCGATCTGAACTTGGGCCGGCAGGTTCGCGAGCCATCGGATCGTGCGCAAAACCAAAATGCGCCGCGGTGTCGTGTACATGTCCGGATTGTTGATTCCACATCCCAAAACCGGAACGGCGGGAAACCACCCATCTGAGACGCTCACCCGGATCCGGCGCGGCAGCCGAAGCTGGCCGAAAGCGGCTAGTCTGCTTCGGAGCCGATCCAACGCAAAAGCGGACAGTCCTGAACCAGCCCGACCTAGCTGCTTTGACCGCCATCGCCGTTTTTCCAAAGCAGCCGTTCGTCAGCCCCCCCCCGGTTTAATTTGGCTCGGGGTGATCATCGGAAGTTATCTTAACGTCTGAGAGCAGACCTGCAAGCATGCGCCAAACGCTACAGGACTACCGCCATCCAGAGGGAGCAGCTCGCCGAGGATAGTTCATTAAAACCTTGTCGCTACAACCCTAGCGCGCATCGACTTGGGTGGTCTTCGCCCCCAAACCGATAGATGGGTGAGTAGATGGTTGCGATTGCATCCAACGAAACGGACCGGCTGGCCGCCCTGGACGATCTCGCGATCATGGACACGCCGAATGAGGCGCACTTCGACGCCGTCTGCCGTTTGGCGCGCGACCTGTTCGCGGTCCCGATCGCCCTCGTTTCGCTGGTCGACGAGGACCGGCAGTGGTTCAAGGCCAAGTGCGGCACCGACCTCGACGGTACGGAGCGAAGCATCGCCTTCTGCAACTACACCATCGTCTCCGATGACGTGCTCGTCGTCGAGGATGCGACGCGCGACGCGCGCTTCGCCGCGAACCCATTGGTGCATGGTGAGCAAGCCATACGGTTCTACGCCGGGGCGCCGTTGATACTCCGTTCGGGCATCCGTGTCGGAGCGCTCTGTATCAAAGACACGGTAGCGCGCGCGCTCTCGCCCGAGCAGGTCTGTCAGCTTCGCGATCTGGCCCAGATTGTCGTCGCACACCTGCGCTTGCGTGAGGCACAACGCGGTCACGAGGCGGAGATTGCCGAGCGCTTGCGCGTCGAGCGGCGGCTGCGGGGGGCGGCTGAGTTCCAGGCTATCGCCGAGGAAACGGCTCGCCTCGGCCATTGGCGCATCGACGTGGCCGGGCGGACGATCGCCTGGTCTGCGGGCATCGCGAGCGTTTTCGGTCGCAATGCGGTGCTCGACGTACTCGCTCTCGAAGAGCATCTCGGCTTCTACCATCCCGACGATCGTGCTGCGGTGCGCACGCGCATTGATGCGGCGATGGCCGAGCGCAGCATTCTGCCGCGCGGTGGCTACGAACACCGCTCGCGGGTGTTAAGGCCAGATGGCGAGGTACGGCATGTATCCGTGCACGGCGTGGCCGAGCGAGACGAGGCGGGTCGAGTCGTTTCGCTGCATGGCGTGTGCCTCGACGTGACCGATCTGACCCGCTCGGAACGAGAGCTTCGCGACACGGGGGCGTTGTTGCGTGCGACCCTGGAGGCGATGGACCAGGGTCTTCTCATGACCGACGCCGACGATCGCGTCCGCGTCCATAATGACCGCGTCGCCGCGATGATGGGCGTTCCTGAGAACCTGCTCTATGACGGCGCACCCTTCGAGGACGTGCGGCGGCATCAGATCGAGCACGGCGAATTCGCTCATCTGCCGGATCGCCTCAGGCGGTGGCTGGAGTTCGGCGAGGCGGAGATGCGCATTCACAACTACGAGCGCCAGCGTCCGGACGGCACCGTGCTCGAGGTGCGCACGCTGCCGGTGGCGACGGGTGGCTTTGTACGCACCTTCACCGACGTGACGACGCGGCGCAGCGCAGAGAGGGCGCTGCGCGAGAGCGAGGTGCAGTACCGCACTCTGGCTGACGCCCTGCCGCAACTCGTCTGGGTCGTTCAAGGCGACACGGGCGAGGCGAGCTACGTCAACCGCCGCTTCACGGAGTACTACGGGCAGATCGGCACCTCGCGCGCTGCTCGGCTCGCCCGGAACCACCCCGACGATGCTGGACGGATGGAGACGGCGTGGGCAACGGCGCGCTTCCGGCGCGAGAGCTACGAGGTCGAGGGCCGCCTCCGTCGTCATGACGGTATCTACCGCTGGCATAAGCTGGTGATGAAGCCGGTACGGTCCAACGGCGCCGTCATACAGTGGCTCGGCACCGCTCTCGACATCGACGATCAGGTCGAGGCCAGACACAGGCTGGAAGAGACCACCGATCTGCTGCAACTCGCCCAGGACGCGGCAGGGGCTGGCTTATGGGAATGGGACATCGGTGGTTCGGTTCGGCTCTCGTCCGCCAGCGCTCGCCTCCTCGGTTGCGGTGAAACGGACGGTCCCGTCGAGATGTCGCTCGACGCCTGGAAGGCGCACGTGTGGTCGGAGGATCGGCCCGGTCTGTGGGCTGACGTCAAGCGCGCGATCACGGCACGCGAGCCCTATACCTCCGAGTTCCGCGTCGGCGACCTGGACGGGCCTCGTTCACCGCGCTGGCTGCAATCGTTCGGCCGGGTGGTCTACGATGAGCGTAGCGGCGATCCAGTGCGCTTCGTCGGCCTGTACCTTGACGTAACCACCCGGCGCGAGGCCGAGGAGGCGCTGCGTGCGAGCGAAGCTGACCTACGTGTCAGCGAGGAACGTCTCGCGCTGGCCCTCGACAGCGGTGAGGATTGCCTGTTCGACTGGGATTTCGCCAACGGCAGGCTGTGGGTGACCGAGCGCTGGCGAGACAAGCTCGGCCTCACCGGCGATATGGCTCAGCCCACCATGTCGATCTGGATCGCAGCGATCCACCCTGAGGATCGCAAGCGCGTCGCTGCCGACACGCGTGCGCACCTCAAGGGTCGGACCCCGTCGCTCGAATGCGAGTACCGCGTGCGCCGCGCGGACGGGTTCATCTTCTGGGTGCTGGCCCGCGCCCGCGTGGCCAGTCGCACGCCGGACGGGCAAGCCACGCGACTGGTCGGCACGCTGATCGACATTTCACAGCGCAAGGAGGCCGAGGCACGCATTGCGCATATGGCGCTACACGACGCGCTGACCGGCCTGCCCAACCGTAACCTGTTTCAGAAGCGCCTCGATCACGCTTTGCACCGAGCCGCCCACGGGCCTGATCGCCACACCGTAATCGCGCTCGACCTGGACCGGTTTAAGGCGGTCAACGACACCTACGGTCACATAGCTGGGGACCGCATCCTGTGCCTCGTAGCCGAGCGCCTCCGCTCGATCGTGCGCGAGCCGGACACCGTGGCGCGGTTCGGTGGCGATGAGTTCGCGGTGATCCTGTCCGACATCGACGGCGGCGAGGCAGCACAGATCTGCGAGCGCATTATAGCCGCCGTGGGTGAGCCGCTCCTGCTCGACGGCAGAGTGATCGACATCGGTATCAGCATCGGCTTCGCCCTCATCTCAGATGACCGCGCGACTGCCGAGGAGGTGTTCAAGCGCGCAGACATGGCGCTATTCGAGGCCAAAGCCGCAGGCCGCAACACCTATCGGATGTTCGAGGCTGAGGCGCAGGCGCGAACCACCGCGCGTAGCTCGCTCGCCCTCGATATGAAGGAGGCGATCCGGCGCGGTGACTTCTTCCTCGTCTACCAGCCGATCATAGACGTGACGACCGGCGCGGTGGCGAGTTTCGAGGCACTCATGCGCTGGCAGCATCCCGAGCGCGGCTTGATCTCGCCCGCTGAGTTCATCCCGGTGGCGGAGGAGACTGGCTTGATCGTGCCGCTCGGCACTTGGGCGCTCAAGGAAGGCTGCCGAGAGGTTCTGAACTGGCCCACATCCGTACGCGTGAGCATCAACGTCTCGGCTATACAATTCCGCAGCGGTTTGGAGGAGGCCGTCGTCGCGGCGTTGGCTAGCAGCGGACTGCCCGCGGGGCGGCTGAAGCTCGAGGTGACCGAGAGCCTTCTGTTACAGCACGCCGAGCAGGCCATCACCGTGCTCCAGCGCCTGCGCGGCCTCGGCGTGCGCATCGCGCTCGACGATTTTGGTACGGGTTACTCATCGTTGAGCTACCTGCGCAGCTTCCCCTTCGACAAGATCAAGATCGACCGGGCGTTCATCCGCGACATCGCCGACCCGGACGCGGCTGCGATCATTCGGGCGGTGGTGAGTATTGGAGAGCGGCTGGGCATGGGCATCGTCGCCGAGGGCGTGGAGACCGCCGAGCAGCTTGAGCTTGTACGTCGGGAGGGTTGCATGCAGGTGCAGGGTTACCTGTTCAGCAAGCCGCTGCCCGCCGTCGAGGCACGCGCGTTCGCCGGGGCTCGCTGTGAGCAAGTGGCAGCCTGACAGAAGACTGCCGCACCATTTGCCTGTTCAGGGGAGTGGCGATCCGGCGCAACCTGCAGTCGGACAAATCCATCACTCTTCTCTGACATGTCCAAGCTCAACAACGCAGTCTCATCGTGGTGATGGTCGAGCACCTGAAAAGGCAACGGCATCCAGTTCGTGTTGATCGCCGACTACATTCGGGAGTGATTCCTGTGGAATTCAACGGCGTTGAATGTCTTGAGAAACGGTCTGGGTCCGACAAATTGTCGCCGCTGTTTAACGACTGCTTCTACCGATCGCATAGACAGAGCGCGAACATTCCAAGGTCCGGATGGCATTGAAGCAGGCAGGGCAACAACGTCCGCTTCGATGCTTCTCCGCTCAAAAGCAGCCCGTTGGATATCCACCCATCGGAGGCTTTCGGGCGGGTGATGTGCTGCGGCAGATGCTGGCCGAAAGCCGCTGGACTGCTTCCGGCTGCGCGATGCAGGAAACCGGACATCACAGCATACTCGCCGCTAGCGTCAGTAAGCCACGTTTTGCCGACGTTTGAATAGCCGACGCGATTTTCCGACGGGCTTGCAGCCATTTTGGCGGCCTAACATGCGTGCTCAGCGATCGTCGGAAAAACGATCCTTTTTCGTACATAGCTGATCGCACTACCTACCGTTGCGTTCCAATAGGGCAAGCTTCACTGAAACTGTGCTGTTGGAACGTGGCTTTGCGGTTTGAACGGAAGGGCCGCGAAGCCTCGGTTCAGACCGCTGTCATCACCGATCCGCCATCGACCCGTACATAGGCACCGGTGACGAAGCTGGCCTGCTTGGAGCAGAGAAACGCCACCATTGCCGCCACCTCTTCTGCCTTGCCGCGGCGCTTGGCCACGATGCCGGGCCGCTCCTCGTCGAGGGTCTGTTGGACCGCCTCGTCGAACGAGATGCCCTTCTCCGTCGACTTCTTCTGCATCTGCGCGTCGGTCATCGGCGTCGCGATAAAGGCGGGCGCGACAGTGTTCACGAGTACGCCGTCCGGCCCGTAGGCCTTCGACAGACCCTTGGCGAGGTTCATGATCCCGGCCTTAGCCGCCGCGTAGGGCAACTCCTCGACGTAGGGCTGAACTGCGTCCTCCGACGAGAACAGGATCACCCGTCCCCAGCCAGCCTTGCGCATGTGCGGGATGAAGGCCCGGGCGGCGCGCACGGCGGCCATCAGGTCGACCTGGATAGCTTCCAGCCAGCCATCGTCGTCGATGTCCAGGAAGTCACCCGAGGCCCCGGTGATGCCAGCAGCCGTCACCAGGATCGTCGGCTTTTCGTCGAAGGCCATGTCGGCGAACGCCTTCAAGACCTCAGCGCCCTTCATCCCGCTCAGGTCGGCCGCCACCGCCCGGACCTCGCCTAAAGCGGCCAGCTTCTCCACTGCCCGCTGGAGCTTCCCGTCGTCGATATCGGTGAGGACGACTTTCACGCCCTCCCGCAGGAGGTACTCGGCTGTCTTGAAACCCATGCCGGAGTCGCCGCCCGTGACGACCGCGATGCGGCCCGCGATGCCCAAGTCCATATCGGCGCTCCCAGTGACGAAGGAGGACCCGCATCAGACGCGGGTCCGGTTGGACGACTTTCACACGGCCTTGCTGAGAGGCCGCTCTCGCTGGTCTCAGCGCCCGGCGTTGCCGTCGCGCATCTCGCCGGTCGGTTCCTGGACATGAGCCTCCAGGAACCAGAGCTGCTTGTCGACCGCGCGGGAAACCTCTGTGAACAGGTCGGCCGTGTCGGGATCGCCCGCCTCGTCGGTCTCGTCGATGTTCTCGCGCACCGCGTTGGCGTAGGCAGCGTAGCTGTCGATCAGCGCGGCGATGTGGTCGGCGATGGCGTAGATGCCGGTCGGGTAGGCCGGCAGCTTCGTGCGCTCGACGACCACCTGGGTCGAGCCGAGTGCCGTCGCGCCGAGCTGCACGGCGCGCTCGGCGACCTTGTCGTTGAGGCCGTCCAACTCGGTGCGGAAACCGTCGAGCATCAGATGCACGGCGATGAATTGCGGGCCCTTGAGGTTCCAGTGCGCCTGCTTGATCGCCAGCGCCAGATCGATGCCATCGGCGAGCCTCGCGTTCAGGGCCTCGATCGACACGCGCTTGGCGTTCGAGTCGGTGTCGTTGCGGGTTTGGTGGGTGCGGGGCGTGGTGCCGGTCTCACCGGTAGTCATGTTCGATCTCCTCGGTCTCGCAAGGCGAAACCGAAGCTGCCGTGGCCGGTTCCAGCTGGCCTACGACCTGATCGCCGCATCCCAGAACCGCGCGACGGAACGACTGTTGTCGAAGCGCCGCCGACGCCGCGCAGCCCGCGCTGGCACGGCGCTGGAGGGAGATCCGTATGGCTGAGGACGTCAAGTCGATCTACGCGACGGCGCTGCGCAATACGCGCGCGTTGGAGAAGCAAGGGCTGGAGCAGATGGAGCGCCAGCTCTCTGGTTTGGAAAGCTACCCCGACTATGCGGCTGCGCTGCGCGATCACGTGCAGACGACCAAGACGCAGCTGTCTCGCCTCGACACCGCCCTTGAGGCGATCGGTGAGAGGCCCTCCGCGCTGAAGGAGGCGGTGACCAGTGTGGCGGGGACGGTCGGCGCGCTCGGTCATGCGATGGCGAGCGACGAGACGCTGAAGAACCTGTTTGCCGGTTATGCCTACCAGCACGATCAGATCGCCGCCTATCGCTCGCTGATCGTCATCGCCGAGGCGGCGGGTCAGTCGGCACAGGTGCCGCAGTTCAAATCGGCGATCGAGGAAGAGACGAAGGCAGCCGAGCGCATCGCTGCGTTGATCGAGCCGGTCACCGAGACCTATCTCACGCGCGCCACGGCTGGGGCCAAGGCCGACAGCTGATCGTCGACCTAGCGGCACCGCACCGTGGGTGGGTGGTGCCGTCCCTTGAATGGAAGGAGGGAAGCATGGCGAACAAGGACGATCACGACGAAACGTATAAAGAGTTCAAGTCCGTTGTGAATATGACGGCGTCAGCGCTGGAGAAGTTTCTAGCAAGCGACGAGAGCCAGTCCGTCGGCCAGAAGAAGGGCGATAGTGAGGCTACCGGCCACCAGGAGGGACGCCGCATCGTCGAGATACTGCATAAGAAGAAGGGCGATCTGACCGACGATGACTATTCGCACATGCGCAAGGTGGTGGGTTATGTCCATCGACATCTGAAGCAAGGCGGTCCGAAGGACAAGGATGCTGTCGAGGCCTCGCCGTGGCGTCTGTCGCTAATGAATTGGGGTCACGACCCGATGAAGGGCTAGCCCGACCCGTGCGACGAATGAAAGTTCCTGATCCAATTTAGTTTATCGCCCAAACAAAAATGAGGGGTCGGATCGATCACCGACAGGAGGCTGAACGCTAGTTCGAGGGAGTGGGCTACATCAAATGCTCTTCGCAGCCTACTTCACGAAACTGTGGGGAAATCGGGATCAGGCGGCCATTCTTCGACAAGCCGCTCCAGCCTATCACGCCTTGCGTGAACGGGCGATGATCTCTCTGGAATGCTGCGCAATCTCACGGGCCACGATCGCATCGTGGATCTCCCGCAGACGCTTCGTGCTATTGAGTTTGCAGCGATGAGAGGACTGTCGCGGGTCGTACAGCCGCTCGGCGAACGGGATCTCCAGCAGTGTCTGGCCGGCGGCATCAGTGATGACGAAGCCGTAAGGCATCGGACTCAGGCCCTTGCCGGCGAGTTCGGCGGCCATGTCGGGGATCGAGGCGTACGCCTCCAGGTAGGCGGTGTCCAAGTCGGCGAAGGTTAGGCCGTCCTCGTCGGGATCCAGACCGTCAGGGGTGCGCAGGTGGAAGAAGAACTGGGGCAAGGATGGCTCCCGATGACGGCATACGAGCCGGTTGCAAAGCAACCATCTTTACTCCAATCCCGATGATGTTCGCTCACCTGAGTTAGTCAGGCATCGTCTCTGGGTCTGACTGGTTTGAAGCCGGGAGCCGCCTCGATGGCAGAAGCTTTGATCGCCAAGCTTCGACAGTTCACCCCGATCTCGGCCCGGGACGAGCGGGCGTTGCGCGAATTGTCCAGTGGGCACGCCCGTCTCTACGAGGCGGGTGCGGAGATCGTGCGCGAGGGCGATGCTCTGGAGGCGGTCCGTATCGTCCTGTCAGGCTGGGCGTGCCGGTACAAGCGCCTGCCGGACGGGCGCTACCAAGCTATCGGACTGCTGCTACCGGGCGACGTGTGCACGCACGGTGTCGGGGTGGTCGCGACGATGGATTACGCGATCGAGGCGCTCGGCGCTGTGACCGTGATCGAGATCGCCCCGGCCGCGTTCGCCGCGCTGTTGGACGGCTCGCCCACCCTCGCCCGGGCCTTCGCCTGCGAGGAGCAGCAGTGCGCGGCGCTGCAGCGTGAGTGGGCGCTCAACCTCGGTCGTCGCGACGCACGAGAGCGGCTGCTGCACCTGTTCAGCGAGCTGTTCCACCGCCTACACGACATCGGGCTGACCCAGGACAACAGCTACGATTGCCCACTGAAGCAAGAGATGCTCGCCGACGTGATCGGTATGACCTCGGTACACGTCAACCGCGTGCTGCAAGCCCTACGCCGGGAGAAGCTGATCGAGCTGCGGGGGCGCCAGCTGACGATCCTAGACCGGCTCGCACTGGAGCGGATGGCGCAGTTCAACCCGAGCTACCTGCGGCTCGGATCCGTCGATGCAGGATCGGGTATCGACTAGCTGACGATCGAGGTCTCTCGCTTAGGTCTCCACTCGCGGGTTCCAAGCGGTATTAGAAGCAGCTCTTCACTCGATCTCCGCCAGCGGAGCGACCAGGGCGCAGACAACGCCGCTTGGCCGGTAGCTCAGTTCAACGCGGCCACCACTGCCCCCCGACAGTCCGCGCTGGATCAGCCGCGACCCGAACCCTTTGCGGCTCGGCGGCGCGACTAGCGGGCCGCCCCGCTCTTCCCAGCGAAGATGAAAGGTCGGCGGCCCATCCTCGTGTGCGACCCGCCAGGCCAAGTGCACGGACCCCGCCGGATCCGACAGCGCCCCGTACTTGGCCGCGTTGGTGGCCAGCTCGTGCAGCATCAGCGTGAGCGACACCATGGCCGCCTCGCCGACCGCGACTGCTGGGCCTTCGAGGCAGAACCGCCCCGGCTGTCGGTCGTCGTGCAGACCGAGCGCGGCGGTCGCCAACGCGTGCATCTCGGCGCCCCCGGTCTCGGTGTCGAGCAGGATGTCGTGCGCCCTGCCCAACGCGATCAACCGCGCCCCAAGGGTCTCGTTCGCCGTGATCAGATCAGGGGCCGTGCGCATCGTCTGCGTGGCGATAGCCTGCACGATCGCCAACACGTTTTTCATGCGGTGGCTCAGCTCGCGGTTGACGGTCTGCTGCTGCTCCTGCGCCCGCCTGCGCTCGGTCACGTCGGTGACGGTGATCACCGCACCGGACACCTCACCACCGATGCCGAAGGGCACGTTGGTGCATTCCACCGGGACTGGCAGTCCGTCCTTGCGGAAAAACACCGCCGCTTCAGCCATCAGCGGCGTGCCCTCGCGTAGGGCGTGGACGAACGCGCACGCCTCCGCCGGGAAGGGGCTGCCATCCTCGCGGTGGTGATGCAGCGTGTCGTGGAAGTTCCGACCCCGCAGTTCGTCGGCCTCCCAACCGAACAACCGCTCGGCCGCCGGGTTGGCGAGCAGGATCGTGCCATCCGGGTCGAGCCGGAACACCGCCTCGCTCACAAAGTCCGTGACGGTCCGCAGGAGGGCGCTTTGTCGCTCCAATGCCAGTTCGGTCTCCCGCTGTGAGGTGCGGTCGCGCAGGATCTTCAGGAACCCGATCACGAGGCCGGCTTCGTCCTTTAGCGGCATCATCTCGCCGCTCGCCCAGAACCGGGTGCCATCTTTTTTGAGATGCCAGCGCTCGTCCGTGCCCCGCCCCTCGGTCAGCGCGCTGTGCATCTCCAGCGCCGCGACGCCGCCCTCACGGTCTTCCGGGGTGAAGAACCGGTCGACGGTGTGGCCGATCATCTCCTCGGTCGACCAGCCGAGGATGTGTTCCGCCCCCGTGTTCCAGGTCGTGACGAGGCCCGCGAGGTCCGTAGCGATCATCGCGTAGTCGATCGAGCTTTCGACGATCGCCCGGTAGCGGGCCTCGCTGGCGGTGAGCGCCGTCTGTGCGGTCCGGGCGTCGAGGACGCTCTGGGTTACATCCTCAGCGTAGTGGATCAGGCCGACGACCTCGCCGCCTGGACCGAGCACCGGCACTTGGAGGGGGCGCCAGTGCCGCTCCTCGAACACGCCGTCCGGGCGGCGAATGTTGTAGTGCAGCACCGGCATGCGGTCGGGCTGCCTGGTCTGTACCGCCCGATCAAAGGACGCCCTCAGCTCCCGGGTGCTGTAGGCCTCGGGTGCGGCAGGATCGTCGGGGAAAACCGCAAAGATCGAGCGTCCCACGATCGCGCCACGCTCGGTCATGGTGGCGTGCAGGTAGGCGTCATTGACCCCGACGATCGTATAGATCGGGCCGTCCGGCGCAAGCAGCAGATAGGGGTTGGGCGTCGCCTCGAAGAATTCGAGCGCTGGGACGTCGGGCAGGTTCTGGCCGGTCACGGTCGGCGGGGCTCGGTTCGTCCGATCCATCGGTCTGCTGGTACACCGCGTGGTGTGCTGAACGACCGCGATGGCGTCTCACCGCGACCGTGCAGGGAATTTAGTCAAGTGCGTCGCCTAATTCCCTTCAGGGGTTGGGCCGCATGCGCTGATCGAGGGTGTCGATCGAGAGACACCCTCGACGCTGGATGTGCTATGGGTTGGCATGCCCGTCAAGCACGCCCGCCACATCGCCCTCAGCGCACCGCTTGCCGCTTGGATCGATGAGCTCGTCGCGCGCGGGGAGTACACCTCCGCCAGCGACCTCGTGCGCACTGCGCTTCGGCAGATGCGGGAGCGGGACGGTGGCACAGCGGTTGAGCCGGTTGGACGGCGCGCCCGGCGTGAGCCGTCGACCGACCGAGCCTGATACGATGGGGTCGCTGGAACATCGCTTGGACGACAGCCGCGTTCAGGCGGAAGCGATACACGCCTACGACTGGACCGACACGCCGCTCGGCCCACGCAGCGTGTGGTCGGCAGCCCTTACGGCCGTCTACGAGATGATGATGGCGTCCCCGCTCGCCATGTGCGCGGGCTGGGGGTCGGAACTGACGCTGATCTACAATGGGGCCTACGCTGACTTCCTCGCGGCCCGGCACCCCGCCGCCCTGGGCCAGCCGATCGCCCGGGTCTGGCACGACGTATGGCCCGATATCTCCCCGTTGATCGAGCGGGCGATGGCGGGTGGACAAGTCCATCACACCGACATGCATCTCGTCATGACCCGCAAGGGGCATCCCGAGGACACCTACTGGACCTTCGCTTACAGCCCCCTGCGGGACGGCAGCGGCGTGGTCGGCTTCCTCGACATCGCGATCGAGACGACGGCGGGCGTGCTCGCCGGGCGGCAGCGCGACGAGGCCCATCGGCGATTGAACCTGCGCAACGAGGACCTCGAAAATGCCGCGGCGACGAATACGGTCTCGCTCCAGCTATTCGAGAGCATCGTGCAATCGGACGAGGCCCCGATCCTCGCGTTCGACCACGGCTACCGCGTGCTGGCCTTCAACCAGGCGCACGACGACGACTTCCAACGCGTCATGGGCCGCCGCCAGCAACTTGGTGACGTGCTGCCGGACCTGTTCCCCGCGGAACAGGCGGCGGCACTCAGGGGTCTGATGGATCGGGCGCTCGCGGGCGAGCGGTTCGTCATCATCCAGGAATTCGGAGACCCCGGACGGGAGGTGCCGACATGGGAGATCACCTACACCCCGATCTACGGCGGGGACGGGCGGGTGGCCGGGGCCTTCCACCATGCGCGGAACATCTCGGAGCGTGTGCGGGCGGAGGCTGAGCTGGTCGCCACGCAGGAGGCGCTGCGCCAGTCTCAGAAGATGGAGGCGGTGGGCCAGCTCACCGGGGGCGTGGCGCACGACTTCAACAATCTGCTGACCATCATCCGCTCGTCGGTCGACCTCCTGCGCAAACCGGACCTGCCCGACGAGCGCCGTCGCCGGTACATGGACGCCGTGTCGGACACGGTCGAACGCGCCGCCAAGCTCACGGGGCAGCTCCTCGCGTTCGCGCGGCGTCAGGCGCTCAAGCCTGAGACGTTCGAGGTCGGTGCTTGCCTACGCGGTGTCGCCGACATGCTCGATACGGTTACCGGGTCACGTATCCGGGTCGGACTGGAGCTGCCCGAGGCCCCTTGCCACGTCCGCTGCGACCGCAGTCAGTTCGAGACGGCGTTGATCAACATGGCGGTCAACGCCCGCGACGCGATGGACGGTGAGGGCGCGCTGACCCTGCGGCTGGCCTGCGGGCGACCCATGCCTGAGATCCGCGGCCACGCCGGCTCGCGCTCGGCCTTCGCCGCGGTGTCGCTTATTGATACCGGCACCGGCATCGCGCCAGCCGACCTCGCCCGGATCTTCGAGCCGTTCTTCACCACCAAGGAGGTCGGCAAGGGAACCGGGCTCGGCCTGTCCCAGGTGTTCGGTTTCGCCAAGCAGTCCGGCGGCGACCTGGACGTGGTCAGCGCGCTCGGCACCGGCACCACGTTCACGCTGTACCTGCCCGAGGTCGAAGCGCCGGATGAGCGGCCGAGCGACGGTACACCCGAGGCCGGCGTGGTCGACGGCGCGGGGCGCAGGGTGTTGGTCGTGGAAGACAACGTCGAGGTCGGACGGTTCGCCACGCAGATCCTGCAGGACCTCGGCTACATGACGGAGTGGGCTGCCAACGCTGAGGCGGCGCTGGAGCGGCTGGACGGTGACGGGGCGGGCTTCGACGTGGTGTTCTCGGACGTGGTGATGCCAGGCATGGGCGGAATCGCCCTGGCCGAGGCGCTGCGCCGCCGCCTACCCGACCTGCCGGTCGTCCTGGCGTCGGGCTACAGTCACGTCCTGGCCGAGGAGGGCGCGCACGGCTTCGAGCTGCTGCACAAGCCCTACTCCGCCGACCAGCTCTCGCACGTGCTGCGCCGGGCGATCGCTCGGGCCGCCTGATGTCGCTGACGACTCGCATCCTGCTACTGGTCTTGCTCGCCCTCGCCCCGGCGTTGGCGATCCAGGGCTACAACGAGTTGGCCCTGCGTACCGCACGCGACGAGGCGGTACGGGCCGATACGATGGCCACAGCCCGTACCGTCGCCGAGGATCTCGCCCAGGTCGCCGAGAACGTGCGACAGGCCCTCGATTTCGTGGCGCAGGACCCTTCCGTCCGCGCCCTGGATCCCGCCGGTTGCACGGCGTACCTGCGCGGCGCGGTCGAGAGGAACCCGCACCTCGCGATCCTCGCGCTGTCTCGCCCGGATGGAGCCATCGTGTGCAACAGCGTCGGCTCCCCGCCCGGGGCCTATACGAACGCTGGGCGCGCCTATCACCGCCACGCCATCGCGGACGGCATGTTCGTCATGGGCACTTACGCCAAGGGTACCGCCTCGGGGCGGGACTCGCTGCATTTCGCGCAACCACTGCGCGACGCGGAGGGTCGGACGATCGGTGAATTGGCCGCGGCCGTCGACCTCAACTGGCTCAGCCGCCGCCTGCAAGGCGACCTACGGCTGCCCAGCACATCCCTGACCGTGGCGGACGGGGACAACGTCATCATGCTTCGCTATCCCGGAGGCGAGGGTTGGGTCGGCAAGCCTATCCCGGAGGAGCGTCTGCGGGCCCTGCCAGGGCGCGGTGAGGGGGTCCGGGTCGACGAGGGTCTCGATGGCCGCGTCCGGATCCTCGCAAACGCCCATCCGTCCGGCCCGGCTTCAGCGGCCTGGATCACGGTAGGGCGCGATCGAAGTGTGGCCTTCGCGGACGTCGATGCCGCCACCCGCCGCGGCTTGATCCTGATCGCTGTGGGCGCGGCGTCGGCTATCGCGGCGGCGCTGCTGGCGGGGCGATTTTTTATCCGCCGCCCATTCGGCCGCCTGCTGCGTACCGCCTCCGCGTGGCGGGAGGGCGACCTCGCCGCTCGCACCGGGCTGTCCGGGCCGGACGAGTTCGGGCGTCTCGGGGTGCAGCTCGACGCCATGGCAGGGGCGCTTCAACGCAACGAGACCGAGCTGAAGGGCGAGGTCGCCCGCGGACTGGAGATGCAGGATAGGCAGGTGACGCTGCTGCACGAGCTGAACCACCGGGTGAAAAACACGCTGGCCACGGTACAGGCCTTGGCGCGGCAGTCGACCCGAGATGGCGAGGCCCCGGGGGAGCGGCTGCAAGCGCGCATCCTGTCCCTGTCCAAGACCCACGACCTCCTGACCCGGGACGAATGGAGCGGTGCATCCTTGGATGAGCTGCTGGAGAACGAGCTGTCGCCCTACCGTATGGGGCCGGACCACATCACCCTGGATGGCCCCGCAGTGGCGCTGCCGCCACGGCACGTGCTGGCGCTGGGTATGACGGTGCACGAGTTGGCTACCAACGCGGCCAAGTACGGCGCGCTATCGGCGCCCGGGGGGCGGGTGCAGGTCGAGTGGTCGGTCGCCCGGGGTGAGTCCGGTGCGGCTCGTCTGCGATTGGCGTGGCGGGAGAGCGGTGGGCCGCCTGTCGCCACGCCGACACGCGTGGGCTTCGGCACCCGGCTGATTGCCGGCGGCGTCCGGCGAGAGTTGGCGGGGGAGATCGACTTGGCGTTCGAAGCAGAAGGCCTGCGCTGCTACCTCGACGTGCCACTGGACCCCGCTGTCAGCGCGATCCTATCGCCGACGCATTAGCGTCGACCGCCGACCTACTTGGGTACGCTCGGGCGGGTGACACCAGAAGATATGTTCCGCGTCTGCTACGGGTTGATCCGGCGGTGCCAGCGGACGGACCTAGACCACGCAACACACATAGCGCCAATCGGTCCGTTCCATTGAAGCGTGCTCTAGCGGAATGACCGAAAGCGCGAAGCGCAGCCGTTCCGTCAGGTTGTAATCGGCTTTTGGGACGCGAAAAGGCGAACGTCTAAGACCTGTTTGGAACTCGGTAGGACAGCCGCGTAGCGGATAACGAGAAGGCCTCTGCCGGGTTCGGAAGGCATAGCTTGCCGTGCTATTGAGCCGTTCCGTAGGCGCACGTTACGCCAATTGCCGGTCGGAATGCCTATCGGACCTCAGCTCTTCATCCGGGAGCGGAACTCCCGCATGCGACCCAACTCAGCCGCCGGGAACGCCATTTGCGTTTCTCCAAAGCGGTCGTTCGTCGGCCGCTCCGCAAGTTCGGCTCGGGGTCGTGAGCGGTCCCCAAGGCTAGGTCCGCTTGATGCGACCGCTGTCCAGAAGCGGACAGGCAGGAAACCACCGAGCCTGTGTGAAAACTCGGGCGCACTTCAAAATCGTGGAAGAATATTTTACGCAGCTATCCTTCAGGCATCTTGGGCGACAGGTGAGATGCCCCAAGGATGCCCTTGATAGCACTGTCCTCCCGGCGCGAGGGAAGATCCTTCTACAGGGCCTACGTTTTCACACAGCCTCCACCCTGAGCGGTCCTGCGGCTTGCGACCCAACCAAATCGTTCACGAAGACCGGACGAACACCCGAAAGCGGACGTGACAAACAAGCCACCGATAGGCGACGCCTGCTACTCAGCTGGTTGCAATCGTGTGTGCTCCTCACCCGACGCGTGCCGCGCCAACACCTTCGCCCTCCCGAACCGCGCGTACAGGGCAGGTAGCACCAGCAGGGTGAGCAGGGTCGCGCTCATCAGGCCGCCGATAACCACCGTGGCCAAGGGTCGCTGCATCTCCGCACCGGTTCCTGTCGCCAACGCCATCGGCACGAAGCCAAGAGCCGCCACGAGCGCCGTCATCACGACCGGCCGCAGGCGCGTTAGAGCCCCCTCCCGCACCGCCTGGGGAACTGACAACCCCTGCGCCACCAACGCCCGGATGTGGTTGAGCAGGACCAGTCCGTTCAGGACCGCTACGCCCGACAGCGCAATGAACCCGACCGCCGCCGAGACCGAGAACGGCATGTTTCGCAGCCATAGCGCCGCCACGCCCCCGGTCAGGGCCATCGGCACTGCGCTGAACACGATGAGCGCGTCCCGCGGCGAGCCGAGCGCCCCGAGCAGCAAGATGAAGATCAGCGCGAAGCAGGCCGGCACCACCACCATCAGGCGTTGGCGGGCCGCTGTCAGGTTCTCGAACTGGCCACCCCAGCGCACCTCGTAGCCCGGCGGCAGCCGAACCTCGGCGGCGATGCGCTCCTGTGCCTCGGCCACCAGCGAGCCGATGTCTCGACCGCGCACATTCGCGGTCACCACCACGCGTCGCCGTCCGTTCTCGCGGCTGACCTGGTTCGGTCCCTCCGTGAAGGTGAAGCTCGCCAGTTGGCGGAGCGGCACGCTCATGCCCGTCGCTCCCTGCGCCGCCGGCACGCCGGTGCTCGTCCGCGCCGAAGCCGCCTGCGCGGGCGGTAGCGGGACGGGGAGGTTCTTCAGAGCTTCGACGTCGCCCCGGACGTCGTCGGCGAGGCGGACTACGATGGCGAAGCGCCGGTCGCCCTCGAACACCAGCCCGGCGTCCTTGCCGCCGATGGCCGTGCCGATGACGTCCTGCACGTCGGCCATGCTCAGGCCGCGACGAGCGATCTCGCGCCGGTCGATCTTGATCTCCAGGAACGGCAGGCCGACCGCCTCCTCGACCTTCACGTCGGCGGCACCCTCCAGGCCGCGCAGGATGCTGGCGATCTTGCGAGCCCCCTCGACCATCGGACCGAACTCCTCGCCGAATACTTTCACGGCGAGGTCGTCGCGCACGCCTGCGATGAGCTCGTTGAAGCGCATCTGGATGGGCTGGGAGAAACCGAGCAGCGTGCCCGGGATCAGCTTTGCCTCCGCCTCCATTCGCCCGATGAGAGCCTCCTTGCTCTCGTGCGGGTCGGGCCAAGCGCTCTGCGGCTTGAGAATGAGGTAGGCGTCGCAGGCGTTCGGCGGCATGGGGTCGGCGGCGATGTCGGGCGTGCCGCAGCGCGAGTAGACGAAGGCCACCTCCGGGAATTTGCTCATCGTCTCCTCGACGCCGAGTTGCATCGCCTGCGACTGCGTGATCGACGTCGATGGGATGCGGCGCGCCTCCATGACGATGTTCTTCTCGTCGAGCGTCGGCGTGAACTCCTGCCCCAGCCGCGTCGCCAGGACGCCGGCAAGCCCGAGGATGGCGACCGCGCCGGCGATGAAGACCAGCGGCGCAAGGATCGCTCCGCCGAGCACTGGCCGGTAAATCGCCTTCAGCGCCCGGATGAGCGCGTTGTCGCCCTCGCTGACCCGGCCGCTGATGAAGGTCGCGACCATCGCCGGGACGAAGGTGAGCGACAGCACGAAGGCCGACGCCAGGGCGATCAGCACAGTCAGGGCCATCGGCACGAAGGTCTTGCCCTCGACGCCCGTGAAGGTCAGCAGCGGCACGTAGACGAGGATGATGATGGCCTGCCCGTAAACGCTTGGCTTGATCATCTCCTCGGCCGAGACCCGCACCGTCTCCAACTGCTCGTCGAGGTTCAGCGTGCGCCCGTGGGCGTGCTGGCGCTCGGCGAGGTGGCGCAGGCTATTCTCGGCGATGATGACCGCACCGTCGACGATGAGGCCGAAGTCGAGAGCGCCCAAGCTCATCAGGTTGGCGCTGATCCTCCCCACCAGCATGCCGGTCGCGGTCATCGCCATGGTCACCGGGATGACCAGCGCCGTGATCAACGCCGCCCGGATGTTGCCCAGCGCCAGGAACAGCACCGCGACGACGAGCAACGCACCCTCGGCGAGGTTCCGGGCCACCGTCCTCACGGTGGCGTCCACGAGGTCGGTGCGGCTGAGCAGCGTCCGGGCCTGGATACCGGGCGGCAGGAGCTTGTTGATCTCCCGGATCTTGGCGTCTGCGGCGGCCGAGACGGTGCGGCTGTTCTCGCCGATCAGCATCAAGGCGGTGCCCAGCACCACCTCGTGCCCGTTCTCGCTGGCCGAGCCGGTACGCAGCTCCCGCCCGATGCCGACCTCGGCGACGTCCGAGACCTGGATCGGGACACCAGCCCGGGTCGCCACCACGATGTCCCGGATCTGATCCATGTTCTCGATCAGGCCACCGGCCCGAACGACGTAGCCCTCGCCGTTGCGCTCGACGTAGTTGGCCCCGCGTGTCGCGTTGTTGGCCTCGACGGCCCGGGTGAGGTCGGTGAAGGACAGGCCGTAGCCGACGAGCTTCATCGGGTTCGGCCGGATCTGGTACTCCTTTACGAAGCCGCCGATGGCGTCAGCCCCGGCCACGCCCGGCACGCTCTTCATCTGCGGCCGGATGATCCAGTCCTGTACCGTGCGCAGGTAGACGGTGCGCTCGAAGTTGGACTTCAGTCGCTCACCCTCGGGCGTGAGGTAGCTGCCGTCCGACTGCCAGCCGGCTTGGCCGTCCCTGACCAGTGCTCCCTCGCCGGGAGCCTGGTACTCGACGGCCCACCAGTAGATCTCGCCGAGGCCCGTCGAGATCGGCCCAAGCTTCACCTCCACCCCAGGCGGTAGGGTGTCCCGCACCTCGACCAAGCGCTCGTTGACCTGCGCTCTCGCGAAGTAGACGTCGACCTTGTCGCTGAACACAGCGGTGAGCTGCGCGAAGCCGTTGCGCGAGAACGAGCGGATGCTCTCCAGGCCGGGCGTGCCAGCGAGCGCGCGCTCCAGCAGCACCGTGACCTGCTTCTCGATCTCGACCGGCGTCAGCGCCGGGGCGACGGCGTTGATCTGCACCTGGTTGTTGGTGACGTCGGGGACGGCGTCGATGGGCAGGCGCGCGAGCGACCATGCACCGAAAGCGGTGGCGATGAGGGTCACGAGGATGACGGCGTAGCGGTTGGCGACGGAGAAGCCGAGGATGGAGCGGATCACGGTTCAGTCCTCCGCCGCGGCCTTGCCGAGTTCAGCCTTCAGCGTGAAGCTGTTGATCACCGCGACCGCCTCCCCGGGTTCGAGCCCGGCTGTCACCTCCGCGCTGTCGTCGTCAGATCGCCCGAGCGTCACCGGCCGCGCCTCAAAACCGTCGGCCACCCGCACGAATACGTTCGGCTTGCCCTCCAGCGTCTGGATCGCGCCGGCGGGCACCATCACCCGAACCGGCTTGTCGGACACCAGGATCTCGGCGGCCACGAACGAGCCGGGACGCCACGTCTCGTTCGGGTTGGTCAACTCGGCCACGACCCGGGCGGCCCGGGTGTTCTGGTCAAGGACGGGCACGATGAAGACGATGCGCCCGCTCGCCGCCTCGCCGGTAGCCTCGGCACGGACCGCCACCGCCTGGCCCTCGCGGACCAGCGGCATGTCGCCTGGGCTCACCGCGAGGTCGACCCAGACTTTCGAAAGGTCGACGACCGAGTAGAGTTCGGTCTCCAGGTTGTCCCGCCCGACCGCGGCCCCAGGGTCGACGCGGCGCTCGACGATCTTGCCCGCGATGGGTGAGCGGATTTCCTGACGCTCGAACTGCGCCTCTGGCTGGTTTGGCAAGGCGTCGATCTCGGCCGGGCTCAGACCCAGGAAGGTGAGCTTGCGCCGGGCGGCGTCCTCCTTGACCTTGAGGTCCTGGTAGCTCGCTTGCGAGCGCAGGTATTGCTGCTCGGACGAGATGCGCTTGTCCCAGAGAGCCTTGTCGCGCTCGAACAGCGACCTCTGCAGATCGGTAGAGACCCGGGCGGCGAGGTACTCGCCCTTGGTCTCGGCGATCTCGCGGCTGTCGAGCAGGGCCACGACCTCACCCTTGGCCACCCGGTCGCCGAGGCCCTTGCGCAGCTCGACCACCGTGCCGGTGGTTTTCACCGCGATGCGAGCGGTCAGGTTGGCGCTCGGCACGATGGTGCCCGGGACGTGCAGGTGTCGCGACAGCCGGCCCCCGGCGGCGGCCTCGGTTCGGATACCGGCCTTGGCGACCTGGGCATCCGTCAGCCGCACGAGCCCGGGCTTTTCCGGTTCCGGGGCGGCTGCCGATTGAGGTGCGGGTCGCGCCGCCGTGGCGTTGGGCCAGGCATCCGAAAGCATGGAGCGGACGGCGTCCGGCGCACCGGGCCACCACGTCGCGATCAGGAAGCCGCCGGCGACAGCCAGCAGCACGGGGATAAGACGTCTGAACATGTCGATGCCATGGGCTGGCCGCCGCGAGCGCAGAGGCACTGTGCCGAAGTTCGAGGCGAGGGAGCGAGGTGGCTTTCTCAGGCCCTCGGAGGCTCGAACATCTCCCCGTCCCCGCCATCGGCTGTGAGGGACTCGTCGACAGCCGCAAACGCCATGACTATCCAGACGGCGGCCATGGTGGCCGTCGCGAAGGCGGGCATCACGCCCTGCGCGTGGGATTGGGCGTGATGGGCCAAGTCGTCCTCGGCATGCCGGTCCGCAGCATGGTCATGGTCGGCGAATGACGGCACGGCGTGCGCGACCGCCGGCGCCGCCGCCTGGCAGGCATCGGCCATCGCCGGCATGACCATGACGGCCATCAGCACGAACGCGACGGCCGCCGCTATGAGACGCCGTCCCAAGGACACCCGACAACCACTTCCCGATCCACGCCAGCCGACGCCAGAACGCCGATTTCCCTTCCCGTATCCTATCCGGGGGGATAGCATGTCAACATGGAACACGCGCACGCCTCCCACCCGGAAATCGTCAAGCGCCTGAAGCGCGCGCACGGCCACCTCGCCGGCGTCATCGCCATGATCGAGGAGGGCCGCGCCTGCGTGGACCTCGCGCAGCAGCTCCATGCGGTGGAGAGCGCCATCGCCAACGCCAAGCGGGTGCTGATCGAGGACCACATGGAGCACTGCATCGGCGACGGGGTCGGGGAAGGCGGCAAGACCGCCAACGCCGCGCTCGCCGAGTTCAAGGCGCTGGCGAAGTACCTCTGAGGGGCGCTCGATGCTGAGCGTCCTCGCCGACCGGAGCTACCGGCACCTGTTCGCCGCGCAGGTCATCGCCCTGATCGGCACCGGCCTGCTGATGGTCGCACTCGGGCTGCTGGCCTATCGCCTCGCCGGCCCCGAGGCCGGCGCGGTGCTAGGCACGGCGCTGGCCATCAAGATGATTGCCTACGTGCTGGTGGCGCCGGTGGCGAACGCCTTCACCGGGCAGTTGCCGCGCCGCGCTTTCCTAGTGGCGACCGACCTCGTCCGCGCTGCCGTCGCCCTGCTCCTGCCTTTCGTTGACCAGATCTGGCAGGTCTACGTCCTTGTCTTCGTGCTCCAGTCCTGCTCGGCCGCCTTCACCCCGACCTTCCAGGCGACCACCCCCGACATTCTGCCGGAAGAGCGCGACTATACCCGGGCGCTCTCTCTCTCGCGGCTGGCCTACGACCTGGAGAACCTGCTCAGCCCAGCGCTCGCGGCGGTCCTGCTGACCGTCATCGACTTCCACTGGCTGTTCGGCGGTACCATGGTGGGCTTCCTGTGCTCGGCGGCGCTCGTCGTCTCTGTCAGCCTGCCGAACCCGAAGCCGTCCGAGCGCCGCGGGATCTATGACCGGACCACGAGGGGTCTGCGCGTCTACCTAGCCACACCCCGCCTGCGCGGGTTGCTCGCCCTGAACCTCGCGGTGTCAGCGGCCGGCTCGATGGTCATCGTCAACACCGTCGTGATCGTGCGAGCCATCCTGCACCGGCCCCAGAACGACGTCGCGGTGGCACTCGGGTTGTTCGGCGGCGGCTCGATGGTCGCGGCCCTGCTCCTGCCGCGGGTGCTCGACCGGCTGCCGGACCGGACCGTGATGCTGCCGGCGGCGGGTCTCCTCGGTGTCGTGCTGCTCGCCTTCGCCGCGACGACCTGGGGCGGCGTAATCGGCTGGCCGATGCTGCTCGCCGCCTGGCTGGTGCTCGGGGTCGGCTACTCGGCCGCCCAGACCCCAACCGGGCGGCTGCTCCGGCGCTCGGCAACACCCGAGGACCGGCCTGCGGTGTTCGCGGCGCAGTTCGCCCTGTCGCACGTCGCCTGGCTTGTGACCTACCCGCTGGCGGGTTGGCTCGGCGCGGAGGCCGGCATGCCAGTCACGCTCGCGGTCCTCGGCATGCTCACCCTGGGGGCTATCGCGGCGGCGGCCATGCTGTGGCCCACCTCTGATCCGGGCGTGGTCGAGCATGAGCATGCCGACCTCGCATCAGACCACCCACACCTCGAAGGCATCGGGGCAAATCGGCATGCCCACACCTTCGTCATCGACGACCTTCACCATCGGTGGCCCGCGGCTAAGCCGGGATGACACCTATCAGCTTCCCGTTCAGCCAAATGTCGCCTTACAAGTTTTTCTGCTCGAAAGCAGAAGGGTGGAAATCCACCCACTCCGGTCGTAGCCCTCTACCCCGTCTGCAGCCTGTAAGCGGGCGTTCCCAGCCAGCGCCTAGTTCCGTAACCAGCCCCTATGCGAATGGGCGGTCGAAGCCGGATATGTCCGCTTACGGGATGTCGGCATAGCCATTTGTATGACTGAGATGGGCGCAAAGCCGAATGGCGGCTTTCAGGCTGCGACCCCACGGCATCCTCCACCGTACGTGAACCGTTGCTGTCGCGCGCACCCGCTCGACCGAAACGGCAGCGATAGAGAAATACCAAGTGAGCGGCCATATGCCGGATACCTCGCCCTCTTGATTGCTGAAGGGTTGCTGTTCTGACAAAGGGCAGACAAGCAAACGATCAAGCCGAGCAAGGGTATCTGTATAAGTGGTGCATTCGTAGATGTAGGCGTCGTAGGACACTCTTACATCCTCCGACGCTTACACTTTTAAAGCGGGGCCAGGTGACTGGAAGCATAGGCTTTTGCCCGCAGGTCTGTTCGCTCCCGAGCCATAAGGCGTCAGTCCCGATTACCCTCCATATCGGTCACGTCGACTGCATAGTACCTCAGACTGAGCTTGAATTTGTCGAACCACGCATCCGAGATCGATCTCGCGAAGAAGCCCGTGATTGCCTCGACTCCCTTTTGAATGTGCCAAGGCACCAAACTTTGATCAGCCTGAGCGAGGTCAGCAAGACGATTGGCCTGAATGATAGACGCGATTTCTACATAAACTTCATGGTTCGAGAGCATATTGAGACCGGTGGTGTCAAAGGCGGGCTTGAGCGGATCAACCCCAGGCATAAAATCGCCAACGGTGCATCTATTGCCGAGAGGACTGTTAAAGGGGAATGGTACTGCCCGGCCAACGTGCCCTCCATCCCTGGGCAGTTGCCAGCTCCTGAATGCGAATGCATCAGAGGCCCCGGTTCCACGGAAGCTCGATAGCTTAAGTCCAAGACTAATTATTTTATTTGCTTGTGCAACCCTGAATGCCCGGGAGCTATCGAAGGTGATCTCGATCGGCCGCCCCACGAGGGAACTAAGCGCGCGCTTAAGAGCAGTTAAAAGAACTCCGAAACCAGGCTCTCCAGTGCCCAGGAAGTGGATGTGCCGCACGTGATCAAACGCGTTTTGCTCAATCATATTGCGGAACTGCTTGCACCAGAAATGAAGGTCCAGTCGAGTGTGTCCGGCTATGGCGTAGCCATCTAATTTGTAGGGTACGACACGCTTCAACCAGGCTCTCGCCTCCGTGTGGTTGCGCCCCTGCAAAACGTTGAGCAAGAGCAAGTCGCTTCGTGCTCTCGAGGAAATTAGGAACTTAAGGTTGTTCTCGCTATCATTGAGGCAGGCTTCGAATTTTGTATACCCACTGCGCGGATCATTGAGACTGCGGGTAGGTACATCAAGAGCAACTCCGACGTCGCAGTTCGCCTCCTGCCAGTCGAGCACGAGCCGCCTGAACTGATGCATAGGAACACGGACGGCGCCGCTGATAAGAGAGAACCCACCGCTATCTCCAAGGAGGAACGTTCGCGAGCGTAATCTCTGTGAGATGATGGTGGGCCCGCGGTCAAATACGCCGAACGCAGCGGTGTATAGAGCACCGTCATAATGGAACAAAGGACTTTTCGGGCCCAGGAAATTCAGATCCCTTAGACTGACCCCTTCTACCGGTCTGCGAGTATTGGAGCTGATACCGCTCCGTGCTGCCCAGCGGGCATAGGTATTGTTCACAGCGGGTAAAAAGCGCGCATAGTCATGGCGCTGCTGGTGAAGCGCGATCATGCAAAACCTCATGGAATTCGCAGCCGGAAGCGCTGTAGCTCCGGCTGCAACGGTCCGAGCTTAGGTTCAGATATCGAATTTCATTGGCACATCAGCGGGCCACGCTTGCGGCTGAAGTACCCCAATAGACCGATTAGACCTACGGCCCTCGCGAAAAGCCGGAATAAAGACCTCGTAAGACGCAAGCCGAGTACGAAATTTCCATCTGATCACGTCTTCGCGGCCGATTGTGCAGGCGATAGGCGAGACAATATCGTTTCGAAGCTCTGCCATTGCCGATAGAAAATCAGCATAATCTTGTGCAGAAATTACAATTTTATCCTCGCCGTTACAGTTATTTATCGATAACTTGTGCTCAGTCCGAGCTACCAGAACAGATAGAACTTGGTCACGGATCCCCAAAGTGAGCGGTTGATCTCGCCGTCCCAGAACACGGGCAAGTTCATTTGCTACCGTGGCGTGCGCAGCAAATGCCAGTTGATTAATCTCGCATTGCGCCTGCCACTGTATTTGATTGTCTGTAGCAACTAGCGGGTATTCGCTGGTGCTGGATGTAACCTGCTGAAGGACTGAGCCAACGTCCGTCGCAACTCCACCATCAGCCTGGAGTGGTTGAGCTTCCGTTGTGATTTGGATCCGACCAACCCCAGCTTCCGCGCGTCCTGGATCAACAACCTTGAAATCCCATACTCCGCGGGTTGCAGTAGGTAGGATATTGATCTCGGCCCTGCGGCGCCCGTAGGTCTGCAAGACCACGTCGCCGTGCATCGGTTGTCGCAGAAGGCCGCCTTCGGCGAAAGGATGCGCATAGATTACAGGCGCACTTGGCGTCAGGATAGGAGAGACGGTGATCGTGCCATCTCGACGGATAACGAACTGGCGGCTCGTAACCCGCATCGGCGTGCTCGGATCTTTCGGATCGTGGTTTGCATCGATTGGGCGATCAGTCTTCCGCTCGCGAATGGAGTGAGAAAGGTGGAACAGCTCGGCAAGGAGTTGGACGCGATCGTCGGCTGCCGGCATGTGGGAGAGTACGAGTTCTTCGGGCTCGAAGGGTAGGCGATCCTCTTCTTTAAGCTCCTCGTAATTGATGGCTCCGTCGGCCGCGACATGTCTGGCCACGACAGCCAGCGACACACCTTTTGCAGAAAGCCTCGCGCGCGCGCGCTCAGCCACGATCTCCCGAACGCGCTCGCGATTGAGGTGCAATGGCCTTGGAGCCTCACCACCCTTAGGACTAGCTTCGATCGCGCCCAGGCCAGAAATTCCGCCCTTAGCCATCGCGATGGCTAATAGAGCCCGAACACCTTCGCGTGAGCGCGAAAACGAGCGAAGGCCATCGGGACGATCGTTCACTAGGATCTGTAAGCCGTCAAATGCCCTACAGTCCTTGTGAATGTCTTTGCTAGCTTGCCGACTATCCTTGATGTTCCGACCAAAAATCGCCGCCGAAGCGGGAGCAAATGGATGGTTGCTGTTAGGCGGTGTGATGCCTTGCTCATCAAGCTCCTTCTTGTAAGTTTTATCCGGCGTGTGCACGTGATCGAGAACGGCCATGAGCAAGCAAACAAGACAGGCTAAATCATACTCGCTTTTGCTAAATCGAGCAGCATGGATCACTGCTGCGGTTCCCTTTCGCCATCTCTCGTGCTCGCCTTCGCCCGTTCCACTTCCAACGTCAGGGATGAGCTCAAGAACCTTGTTTGCTGCCAACGCATTCTCGGCTTCCGTTGCGGGAGCTTCCAGGCTGGGCCAAGCGTCTGGAGAGGACACCTGAATGGCCTCAGCGACGAGCTGAGCGGCGACCTCATCGTTGATGAGAGTGGAACGTGAGTTCTGGGTTTTAGCTGCCATGACTGCGCATCCTTGGATGCGGACGATGGCCGGGCTTCGTAAAGCGCACGCCGGCTCACCGCCCGCGCGTTACCGGGGTGGGTGAGCCGCTGAGAGGCGGCCGTGGCAGACATCCACCGTATGGATGCTGGCACGTGAGCCGGCACTGTCCCGAGCCCGCTGGAAGTGCTCACGCCCTTCCATGCCAGGAGCCTCTGGCCTACGCTCCGATGATCGACGATCTCGAAGCTTACGTAGCCACTCCGATGAGCGGAGTTGCTCTACTGTGAACCCTTCAGCCCACCCCGGAGGTTAGAGAGCGGGCATCTACGCTCTCGCAGGCGGCTCGGACAGCTATGTCCGGAAAGGCCAAGCACATCGCAGGAACTTGGATCGCTAGCAAATCCTCATTCCTCCACCCGTATACGTTGCCATTACTGGCCGACGCTCCCGTACCGCTAGGGCCATTGGAAGGGCAGATTCTCACGATCAAATATACGCAAGCCTATCGCGCCTTTCAAGTAGGAATTTCTCTTGAAGAGAAATAGCACCGTAAAGTTGGTCGATTGGGTGGGTTGCGACTGGTACCTCCGCAATTTACCGCAATGAGTTTCTCGCTTGACACGGCACTCGCTCTTGGTCTTTGCTGGATCAGACGAGTGCGCAGAGCCGTTTACTTGCTCAGCGCGATCGGCACTGGTCGTCTGGAGGGCACTTCAGCCGCTCCTGACTGCGAAGTCACGACGATCACCAAACCATACTGCGAGCCTTCGTGGCCGCAGATGCTTTGTCGACCTGCCATTTGGCGGGCCGGTGCTCGATTGTGGCTGGAGCAGAGCGATGTGGCCCAAGACCGATGCCGACTGCGTGTCTGGCCGCAACCCTACTGTAAACGATGAATTCCCGCCGCCCTCAGCAGGGGTCGAGGCTCTCCTCGAGCGGGTGTCGACAACTTCTTTCTCAGACTGGCGCGCCCGAAGGGACGACATTCAGAAGGAAACCTACAGGCATTTTGCGGATGGCAAGATCACTGCGGCTGAGTTCGAACAGCTGACCATCCTCGTCCAGAACCGGGACCAGAATGTCGTCCACTCAGGTCGGACCTCGAGCAAATCAGTCGGTCAGAGCGTAAATGCGGCTGTTCGATTATACCGCGCTGCGGCAAGGGTGAAGGGCAGCCTGCCTCGGGGCACGACCCCGCGGAAGATGCTAACCGCGGCCGAACTTCGTGAACGGCGCGAGAAGCAGGGCAAGCGGATCTACCTTGCAAAGGTGAGCATCATCGCCGCGGAGATCCTTCAGGAAACTCGCTATGCGATCGGCATTCAGGCCGTTCTTGCCCGTGTCGTTAGGGAAGTCCGAAATACCGGCACGTGCGAGCAGGCGGTCGGTACGCTGGCCCAAGAGAGCGGAGCAAGCCGGCGCACCGTGCAGATGGCGCTGAGGCGCGCAGAAGCGGACGGTTTGATCGCGATTCAAGCTCGTCCCCGGAAGCCGAATCGTATCACGATCGTCAGCCAGAAGTGGCTCACGTGGATCGCGAATTCGATCAACAGGGACTCCGAACGTATAGATAACTATGGTGTTTCTTCTAAAGGTGCAGAAATTTGCACCCTACCATACGATAGTAGCGAATGCGCGCCGCATAGTCCGGCGGTGCTTGCGCGTCGCCCGAGACCGAGCCGCGAGAGCGGCCAAACTTCGATTCCATCGAACCGATCGCGTCCAGATACTACAAGTCTCAAGGCTGAGAAGTACGAGGGAGAACCGTTTGAGGAGCGGCTTGCCCAGCTTGAGAGTTCGGTTCTCGCGCATAGCGTGGCTGCCGCGCGGTCGACGGCAAAGGCTATCGAGGAGCCGGAGCAGAGACCGCCTCAGCCAGCCTTTGCGGATCTGGACGTGGGTGAGCCTGGCGCTGCCGAAGCGGAGATTAATGTGATGCTCTTAGCGGACGACGGATGTCGGAGGTGCGGGAGCCAATCCTGCGCGTGCTCTACCGGCTGACGGCGGCGCTATGGCCGGGCTGAACGTTCGATCCTATGCCGAGCGATCCGTGGCGGAATACTGCTGGCCCCGGTACGCTCGCAGGCGGCGGCGATCATTTTCGCTACCCTGCTGGCCCTCGGCGCGGCCACTGCATATGGCCCGCGGGGGTAACTCGACAAGCGTTTCATCAGGCACGATTGCTGCGTCTGGCTGGGCTTCGCGATGTCGACGTCGGCCGTGCCATTTCTTGCGGGTCAGAGCTGGTCCTGCCTACTCGTCCGGTCACCGAGGTGAACGGCTGGACACCCGTCCCATCGCGGCCCGCAGCGCGTCCGTGTCCTCCACGATGCGCCCGGCTACGCGTGCAGCTTCAGCATACGCGCTGATTGGGTGTTTTCCACGGAAGGAGAGATCGCGCTCCAGTCCGATGGCAAGGCCTGCGCTGACCTCCCTAAGCTCCTCGAGGCTGACGTAGCCGAGCTCAGGCTCGGCGAAGCCGAGATCGCACAGCCCGTACAAGGTATCGCCATTTGTCTCCATAGCGCAGACTAACCAGGTTGCTGGACCCGCCGGATTGAACAGCTTGAGCACGGGGCGATGGTCGCGCTCCGGCTCGCAGCCGTTGGCCAGGAGCAGTTCTCTAGTAGCTTTGTCGATCAAGGGCAGCATGGACATCCTCGCGCGTGTGACGAGGAAGCCGTGCAGCCAGGCCGGTTCAAGAGCGAGCGCGTTGAGTGTTTACGGCTCCCGCACCGAAACATCATAAAAGCTACATTTTGTGATGTTCCGCGCTAAGTCATTGATTTATCTACATCCTGCAAAGCGCTCGCCCTTACACGCGTTTGGCAACATCATTTTTTGCTTCGGACGCGGACAAAGTGTGAGGTTCTGATGAAGCAGGCGCGCGTGCCAACGGAGGCAGAGTTCCGGCGCTTGGTCGCGGTCGCCTCCCAAGGGCGGCACGGTCCCCGGAACCGGGCAGCCCTCATGCTGAGCTATCTTGCCGGCCTACGGGTTGGTGAGATCGCCGCACTTTGTTGGGTAGATCTTCTCGACAGCGAAGGGAAGGTGCGTGAGCAGCTGAGGCTGAGCGCGGCCGTCACCAAGGGGGGCCATGCAAGGGTCGTCTTCATGAACGCTCGCCTCCGACGAGAGGTCGAGCAGTTCCGATCCTCGATGTCCGGCGCGCCGGGTCTGAAGGAGCCCGTTCTGATCACCCAGAAGCGCACCGCGTTCAGCGCGAACACGATGTGTCAGCTCATGCGCGGGTTCTACGATCAGGCCGGTCTGGATGGCGGCTCAAGCCACAGCGGCCGCCGCTGGTTCATCACCCGGCTCGCACATGCCGGGATCTCGCCCAAGGCCATCATGATGCTGGCGGGTCACCGGCATCTCTCGACCACCCAGCGCTACATTGACGTCAACGATGAGATGATGCGCGCCGCCGTGGAGTTACTCTGACCACCATCGCGGCATGAGCGCATCGCTGATTGCGGCGACTATCAGCCCGCCGCGGGACGAGACAGGCACTGACGCGTCCAGGGCGGTAGGTGGAAGTCGAGTAGCGTCTCCTACTCGTCGCGCAGATCGCCGCCGCTAGCTCCCGATACCACTTTGACAGACCGTGCCCGGAACCTTGGCTATAAGGGCCGATTATCCCAAGACGGCCACGCTTGGTGATTCAGCCGGAGAAAAACGATGCGCGTTGTTGAGCTGGTGATCGCATCGTGCATACTCACGACCGCTGGCGCGAACCTGGCCTCCGCCCAATTCGTCGATCCCTTCAAGGTTCTTGAAGAGGCAAAACGTGATCGCTTGGAGCTAGATAAGCGGCTCGCACGGGAAGCGGCGGAACGAAGGCAAAAGGAAAAGGCGGAGCAAGCTGAGAAGCTGAACGCGCAGCGTAAGCTCGATCAACAAAGAGCTGCGGCCGTGAGCGCTTCCCCTCCAGTCGCGTCAGCAGAACAGGCTTCGGCTTCCCAGAAGCCTGTACCCAGCCCCGAACTGCGCAACCCGCTCGTTGTATCCGGTGATGCTGCAGGTGGTACCCTCGAAGCTAACCAGACAAGTGTCCCGGCGGCTCCTGGGACCGTAGTGGTTGTAGCTCCATCACCGGAGCGGTCGGACAGCACCGCCCACGCGGCTCCCGTCGCGAGCTCCACCACAGCTCCCCCGATCGCGACAGGCGCTCCGGATGTGCCACTCTCAGCAACCCTGACTCCCGATCCTGTGAGCGCTCCTCCTATTGTTTCCGAGCCCTCGCTCGGAACGCCGCTGGTTGGCGAGGTCACGAGGCCCGTTGTTGCGGCTCCTGCACGCGTACTGATCACGGTCGACAAGGCGACCCAGCGCATGCGGGTGACGGTTGACGGGAAGCTTCGGTACTCTTGGGCGGTCTCAACGGCACGAGCGCCCTACAGGACACCGGCAGGCACGTTCCACCCTTTGTGGCTGGCAAAGGTGCACTACTCCAAGGAGTGGGATGATGCTCCGATGCCCTATTCCATCTTCTTCACAGCGGCCGGGCATGCCATTCATAGCAGCCGCGCCACACGCCAGCTCGGCCGACCGGCGTCCCACGGATGCGTCCGACTTGCGCCGTCCCATGCTGCCGCGCTGTTCACGCTCGTGCGGGCTGTGGGTGCAGGCACGACAAAGGTCGTGGTCACCAACGGTGTGGCGGCAGGAAGAGCAGCACGGGGCCGCACGGCCGACGCGCGTGCTCATCATACGCAGCGCGCATCGTCTGAGATTTAACCTGCGAGATCTGGCGGAGGCCGGATCCTATATCGCGACTCCAGAGACATCTCTCTCCCCACGATGGCCTCACTAGAGCCGTGCCCTTTCAGGTTGGCTCGTAGGCATCGTATCCAGCAGCGGTAAGGTAGTTTCGGCACTCATCGGGCCGGACGGCGGCGAAAGCGTCCTCGATGGCGATGGTCAGGTCGGCGGCGGTCCGTGCTGCCGCCGTTCGGAGCAAGGCTTTGACCTTGGCAAAGACCTGCTCGATCGGATTGAAGTCAGGACTGTAGGGCGGAAGGTAGAGAACCCGTGCGCCAACCGCCTCGATGGCCTCGCGCACCCCGGCGACCTTGTGGGCGTTCAGATTGTCGAGGATGACGGTGTCACCGCGCCTCAGCACCGGAGCCAGGGTGTCGGTCACGTAGGCGCGGAAGCGCATACCATTCGTGGCTCCATCGAAGACGCTCCTGGCGATCAGTCCTGTAGCGCGCAGGGCGGCGGTGATGGTGGTGGTCTTGTAGTGGCCGTGGGGCACGGCGATCCGGCAGCGCTGACCACACGGAGCACGACCATAGCGGCGGACCATCTTCGTCGTGGCGGCCGTTTCGTCGAGGAAGACCAGGCGATCCGGATCGAGGTCGGGTTGGCGATCGAACCAGTCCTCGCGCGCGGCCCTCACGTCCGGCCGCTCCTGCTCGGCCGCGTGGACAGCCCCTTTTTACGGGTGATCCCATGCCGGGCGAAGAAGCGTGACAGGCTACTCGTGCTGGCCCGGACGCCGCGTTCCGACAGCCTGTCGCGCAGTTCCCGCAGGAAGGAGAGCGGGTGTTCTTCGTTGAGCCGAAGGATCAGAGCGGCCTGCGCTTCCAGACGCTGCGAGTTGCGGTCGCCGCCCATGGGCTTGGGCGCGATCTTACCGTCCTGTCGAAAGCGCTCATGCCAACGGACTGCGCTGGCTGCCCCGACACCGAAGCGTTTGGCCGCCTGACGCCGCGAGGCGCCCGCCTCAATCGCGGCGATCACACGCTCGCGCAGATCGACCGACAGGGCTGAAGGCATGGCGCTCCTCCATCACAAGCCCATCCAGCGAATCACACGCCAGCCAGATCGCCAACCCCAACCGATTCAACCCGCCAGGGCACGGCTCTAGCCAAACTTTTCACCTGCGAATTGATGGATTTATTATAACACAGAAGAAGGTACTATACGCCTGCACCAGCCTTGCAATCGCGCAACTGTAGGTCACACGCTAAATGACCCCTTGGGCCTTCTTGATCGCACTCCTTTCACCAACGATGATATCTATTATATTTATAAAAAAATTGCAGACAATAATTGTGCCAGAACTAGAATACAGAGAGCGTGGTCGGCGACATTTTCTATCTTGTTCGCACCAACCCTCACGGGCTTTTTATTGTTCAAGCCTCAATGCCTGAAGTCACTTGGCATATTTTCGTTGTCGGCTATCGTTGTAGTTTGTATCTCACGCATTTCCGAAGTCATCGTAGGCTTCTATGGTGACGCCCTGGATAAAATTGACACTACCAGACAAGGATACAACAATCCAAGGACTAATATGGGAGTTTCTGAAAGACTTAACTGGCTCGGATTGAGCTACGTCGAGGTTCTACAGTATTATGCTACACTTACATTTCTAACATGCAACCTTGTTGAACCGACTTCTTTCGGCGAAAAGCCACTTTCAGGGACCGATGCTCTTTTTTTCAGTGTCGTTACGATCACAACAACGGGATACGGCGACATGAGCCCTAAAGGGGACATTGGACGACTTCTTGCAGGTTGCGAGACACTGACAGGAATTATACTTCTCGTAGCTGTCCTGGCTTCTTACATATCTGGAAAGATAGAAGCAAAAAAGATAATGCCCTAGAGCGAGCTGACAATACTGCAGACTCCCTTTCTAGATCAAGCTCGCCTAGCGCCTAACTCGCTAGACGATATTTGTCTCGCACGTTTCATTTGTTTTTCAAGTCGTCTTCTCAAAGTATTTGTATTACAAAGCAGCAACGCGCGATGATCAAAACGACAAATTCTCTTGCTATGGGACGAAGGGCGCAACTGACCCAGTCAGCGGACTTGGATACAAGAAGCCATAACGGTCGGCAGGGGTTTGTCACCCGATTTGCTTAATCAGGCATCTCGCCTCGCCGGTCCTTCCGGCATTTGGCATCGATCTATTCAGGCGCACCGCCGAAGCCTGCGAAATCCAATCCAATTCGTGTCATCGAAATACCCAAACGCTGGATTAGGTTGAGGGCGTACTCGTAGCGCAATTGGCTTACGACAGTCGCTGATGCCTTACGGAAGACGAGTTGCTCCCCCTCCACCGCGGTGACGAGCACTTCGAAGGACCAGTCTTTCAGTTCACCCTCGTTCTCGGCGTAAAGAGTGCGCCAGTAAGGAGCGGATCCGGGATTGGGATCGAAGCCGAAGCACGTGATCTCTCCGTCGATACGGAGGTAGACGTAGCGGTTCGAGTTGATGTCTTCCGGGATAGGTCGCCCGCTCAGTCTGTTGAGCCTGACCGCGGCGAAGGGAAGTCGCGGACCGAACGACTCCTTCTGAAGGTTGGTTAGCTGCGAAGGAACTGTATCGCAGGCTGGCGAAAGGCAGATCCAATGACCGCCGTCAAGGGTGAAAACGTGTCCAGTTGTAAGGTGCCACCCGAAGCTAGGCTTGCTGCAGACGAACGCGTTGTGTTCGAGAAGCGCCTTCCGCTTTTGATCCTCGTTTGCCAAATCAACGCCGAAGTGCTTGACTGTGAGGCCGTTGATCTCGCCCGAGGCGACCTCCGCCTGGGCGAGACGGTCCGCGAAGTGGATCACGTTGGGCAGAATTGCTGCAATCAGTTCATCTGAATGCCGTTGAACGCTTTCAGCGACGCGGCTCTGACGTTCGCGGGCATCAGCCTTGAGTAGCCGGTCATACCAGTGGGCCAGGGCGTGCTTGTGCCCGAGCGCGAGATCCTGGGCGACCATACCCTGGTCGTCCATTTCGGCGCGGAGCTTCGCGAGATAGAGGCGTGATGGAGGTGGCCGCCAATCGTTCAGGGCCTTGAGCATCTCCGCCGTCAAATCCTCGCTGTCGGCCTTCCGGCAGAAGGCAACGAAGACAGTTCCTGTCTTCAGCCACTTGATGGCGCCGTTCGACCGCTGCGGGACCGGGCTGTCGAAGTCCGCCATCTGCTCCGCAAGCTTTTGCCCGGTGCGCTCCATGACGTAGTCGAGTACGAGCTTGACGTTGCGCCCCTTGAAATTTGCCTCGTCGATGAGACTCTTAAATCTTCCGAACGGGGGCTCCGCAGAGAACGCGCGACCAGCGTACGTGCGGGGTTCGTACCGTGACGCGAGATATTCGGTCCTTCCGATCGACGCGAGGATTTCGTCACCAAGACCCGGACGTACATCGTCCGCGTCCTCGTCGATCAGCTTGCTGGCGGCTTCGTCGTCGATCTGTCTATCAACGGGTTTGGTCAGCATCGCGAGGCAGACCTGCTCGAAGACGACGTCGAGGTCGGTCTGAGTATGAACAAGGACCAGATTAAAATGATCGTTCCGTGCCAGTTGACGGATGATCGTGATCGCCTGCGAGCCGTCATCCGTACGGCTCCGGTCGAGTTGGAAGTCCAGGATGAGAAAGTCAGATTGGTGAAGGTGGGCCGCAGTCGCGACGTCGGCATCCGCGTTAACGTTGGATCCGTCATGGATATCCACCAAGAGCGGTGGTTTCGAACTCCTGAAACCGCGAATGACCTTTAGTATCGGTTCGGGATTTTTCCGCCACTGCTTCGCGTCGCCGAGATTCTCCGCTCCCTCTGGGGGAGCGTCGCCAGCAAGAATTTCCTCGTAGGTTGGATAATCGTCATCGATGATCAGGACGGATCGGATCGGATCGATGAAGGCCTCTTTTACGAACGCGGAATAATGGTCAGCCGGCACTGAATTCGGCCCCTCGGAATGTAATGATGAAGTTCGCTCCGCCCATCGGCATGCTTTCGGACGGAAGTTCGTAGCGGATGCGGTGCCCGCCTGCAGCGAGATTGGCACGGGCTAGGTAGAGACCGACGCCGCGGCCTCCACGCCCCTTACGCGTGAAGAACAGACCAAAGAGACGTGCCGCGTCCTCGGGGTCGACGCCGGGGCCGTTGTCGGAGATCACAATGTCCCCGTCGACCACGTCGAGAACGATCTTCCTGTCGCCGCTCGTCGAGGTCCCGAGCCAGTAAATACTGTTGTTTACAAGGTTGATAAAGACCGGGAACAGACGCGACGGCTGATCGAAAACGGAAAACGATCGGAAGGCGGGCGTGGCGATCAGGCGGACCCTCGTTTTCGCCAAAGCGGGGCGAAAGAACTCCTCCACGTAATCGGCGATCTCCGTGCCACTGACCAGCCGTTGGACCTTTTCCCCGGCTAGACGGAGTGGGGAAAGGAAGCGCAGCTGATTGGTCAGGCCTTCGTATCCCAGCCGGATGTCGCTGGCGGCCTTGCCGTTCTGGACGTCGACGGGAAGATTGCGCAGGCCCGAGCCGATGATATCGTCGAAGTCCTGTAGGTCGTGGCCCACGATTTCGACGGCGATGCCGAGCTGCGCGAGCGCATTCAGACGTTCAAGTTCGATGCGAAGTTCGGCCATTTCCTCCATGTCGGATATTGCGAGATGTTCGAGATCGATGCTCTCTTTCAGGCTTCGGAGCGCTCCGATGTATGAAACGAAGATCTGCTCGTTCTCTTGGTCCATGCTCAAACGCATTGCATCGAGCGCCCGCGAACAGTCGATGTAGGTCGTTTCATCGCGATCGAACCGGGCGAGCAGCGGTGCCGCTTCGGCATGGAAGAGCTTGTTCCGCTCCTGAAGGAGGCTGCCTAGGCGCTCGGACTCGCCCTTTAGCAGATCCACAAGAGTGGATCGCCACGATTTGATACGGTTGTGGATCTGGGCCGCGTTGCGCTGAATCTGTTTTTCCAGCAGTTCGCGCGGCTCTGCAGGATTGATCGCTTCGATGCGCGCCTCGATCCTGGACCCCATCTGCTCCAGTAGCGACGCGATTTCGCGCATTCCGCCCTTGTAGCCTTCGTACGTCTCCTCCAGCGTCCCAAGATTCTTCGGCGCACCCGGGACCTTCAGATCGTTTGCTGCGTCGCGAAACTGTTCGAGTGAATTTTGTGCCGCTGCGATGCCATCGACGTCTTCAATGCGCAATTCTCGGGAAGAACGTCGGATCTCCTCTGCAAGTTTGGGAACCGCCTTCGAGGCTGTCTTCAGACGCGTCCGGAATTCGCTGCGGTGCTTGGAGCGGAGCTTGTTGCGCGCCTCGGATGCTCGAGTAGCCTTGTTTGCCGCCTGGATTTCCGGAAGCTGCGTCTCGCGGACGCCGGAATCGGAACCGAAATAGCGTCGCGCCGAGACCTTGAGCAGATTTCCGACGATCGCGCGGAGGGTCTTTGCGGCACGGTTGTCAAGAAGCCCTTCGCGTCCCGCCTTGTCCTTTAGATTCGGGTTGCGGCCCCGCTCGATCGCAATCCGGCCGAACATCTGGCGGTGGTTCCAAAATTCGCGCCCAGCGTTAAAACTTCGCCTCATCTCAATTTCGAAGAAGTCGTTGTCAGTGCGTCCGAACGGTAGAACTCGCAACTTATCTCGAAAGAGCATAAAGCCGGAATATAGCTTTGCAAGTTCTAGAAATTGTTGGTGCTGTAGCTTGTCGTGACTTGAGTTCTCCTGTCGGAATTCCATCGCGGCGATATAGATGTCGAAGGGTCCGACCTGGCTGTCAGCCCGGCGAGGCAACACGAGGTCCTTAGGAGGATCGATGATGCAAGAGCCTTCGATCCAGTTCCCGAATGCCTTGACTCGGCCCTCGAAGCGACCGTTTGCATCGATCACGCCCTCGAATTGATGCTCTAAACGTTCGAGGGTCGCGCGGTCGAATTTCTTGTCGCCGCCGACGACCGTGCGCGGTACCTCACCGTTCCAGGCCCGAACCAGATAGGAGAATTCGAGCTCGCTGCCGTCTTTCTGTCCCGGCTTTGGCTTCGTGAAGGGATCTACAAACCCCATCAATGTTTCAAAGAAACGCTCCCGCGAGGCGTGCGAGGCCGTGTCCTCGACGTCCTGCCGTAGTTGCACGGAAAGATCAAAGTTGATCTCAGATACGAGTAATGCGGTTCCATGCGGCGCTTCCCCCGTGAAGACCGGCCAGTTCGCGAGATGCCTGTCGCTGAACGGAATGTTTTCAATCGCCCGCAGAATTGCTGCCGACGGCGGCACGAACTCGCCCTCACTCTCGCGATCAAACTGTCTCCAGGCCGCCTCATCATAGTCCGTCCAGGCACTCTCGAGCCGTTTCCGACGAGCGTCTTCTCCGATTCCTTCGACGTTCTCTGCGAGCTTGCGGGCAAGGTTGGGCAGCTGCTCGAGGAGCTGCCTCGGATCGTCGCCCTCCACCACCGGGATCTCGACATCGGACAGGATGAGGAACGGGTTCTCGAACAGGCGCCAGTCGACCAACGCGGCCACGTAGGGCTGGTCGACACGTTTTGACATTAGGAGGAGCAGAGGCCCCAGGTTGGCGCAGGAAAGCCGGCCGATACCCTTCTGTCCTTGACGCGGACGGACCGGCAGGCCGTTTCGATCCCGCGCTGGAGTGCGATCGTCGACCGCCTTCGACTCGGTCCCCACGACCAGCCATCGTCCGACGAACTCGGTCCGGTTCATGCCGTGACCATCGTCCGACATGACGGCCACGGGGACATCGCCGTCGTAGATGTCGAGGGCGACGTGCCTGGCATAGGCGTCGAAGGCGTTCTTCCAGAGCTCGGAAACAGCCGTCGGGCAGTCGGCGATCTGCTCGCGTCCGAGGTGATCGACGGTCCGGGCTCTCGTTTGGAAGGCGATCCCGTCGATCACGCGTCCAATCCGTATCTGGTTCGCATCCAATCTCCCTCGCGGAGCAACGCCGTTCTGCGTGCAAGCGTGCTCTTCTTCACACGAGCAGCTTTACGGCGCGTTTCGCGAGGTGCAAGCAGGAGCATAAGACCGCTTCTGCAGGCGGTAGGAAGAGGCCCTTTAACAAGCGCTGCGCATTCTCCAGCTTGACTGTGCGGAAGCGTCGGGCATGGTCGATCCAGTCGCGGAGATCGGGCGCGGCCGACACGCGGTAGAAGAGTGAGTACGAGACCTGGGAAGTATGCGCGATTGCGTGCCGACACTTTCAGGTCCAGCTGCCGGTCGAAGCGGCGTCGGCCGATCAAACGCGTCCGGTCAACCGTGAGCGTCGAAGCAACAGCGCAGGCGCCGGAGTCCTCTGATCTCGGGGGGCGCGGTCGCCCGAAGTTCCTTGCCATCGACTTCTTCTGCGGCGCTGGCGGCACCACGCGCGGTCTTCTGGATGCCGGCGGATACGTGATCGCTGGCGTCGATAAGGAAACCACTTGCCGACGGACCTACGTCGAAAATAATCGCAATCACTTGCTCGACGGCGCGCTGCCCGCATTCCTCGAGCGCGACATCTTTGAGAGAACCGAGGACTATCCGTCTGGTCAACGGTCCGAACTCGTCGAAGAATTGGATGTGTTGATCGGCAATGCCCGGCGTAGCCATCCCGGCGTCCCGCTGCTCTTCGCCGTCTGCGCTCCGTGTCAGCCCTTCACCACGCTATCGCGCAGGACCATGAGCCCGGAGCGTCTCGCCAAGCGAGAGAAGGACCGAAACCTACTGCAATGCGCCGCTGACCTGATCGAGCGTTATAGGCCTGAACTGGTCTTGTCCGAAAATGTCGCTGGCATCCGCGATCCCCGCTACGGCGGTATCTGGGACGGCTTCGCGACGGAACTCTCTCGGATTGGCTATGCAACCGGAACCCGACTTATATGCGTGTCCGCCTTTGGGATCGCGCAATACCGCAAGCGTTCGATCCTAATCGGCGCCCGTGCAGACGTCGTAGCGTCGACGACCATCGACGAGAGCGACGGACGAATCGTGGTTCCAGACCGCGACGACGCCTCTCCTGCGAAATCGGTCGCCGAGGTGATCGGCCACTTGCCGAAGCTGGGCGCAGGCGAGGTTCATGCTGAGGTGCCCAATCACCGAACCCGTTCACTCAGTGCCCTCAACATCGAGAGAATGAAGTTCGCACGTCCCGGTGAGACCAACCGTTACATGGCCGACACTGCTTCCGGTGATCTCAGTCTCGAATGCCACCGGCGAGTGAATGCCCGGCTTGCGCAGCGGTGCTTCAACGACGTCTACACCCGCATGAGCGCCGACCGGCCCTCGCCGACTATCACGACGAAGTGCCACAGCATTTCTAACGGACGCTTCGGCCACTATGACATGGACCAGCTACGCGGCATCTCGCTGCGAGAGGCGGCCGCGCTTCAATCCTTTCCGGACGATTACGTGTTCCACCCCGTCGAACGCATCGAGCCGATCGCGAGAATGATCGGAAACGCTGTGCCCCCAAAGCTCGCGCAATTCTTCGCAGGATACCTCGTCAGGTTGATCGCTGGCGCGGCTCGGTCCTGAGATCATTGAGCAGCCCGGCCGTGCCCTCGGCCAGGCTGCATTCCCAGACCGTGAACACGCGCCAACCTGCAGCCTCTAGGGCGGCCCGGGCAGCCCTGTCGCGTTCGACGTTGCGATCCAGCTTTGGCCCCCAGAAATCAACGTTCGTGGACGGGCGCTTGCCTCGGCGGCAGTGGTGCCCGTGCCAGAAGCAGCCGTGGACGAACACCGCCATGCGATGGCGGGGTAGAACGAGGTCCGGACGCCCGGGAAGGTCGCCGCGGTGTAGTCGGAAGCGATGGCCAGCAGCGTGCAGGGCTCGTCGGACGACCATCTCCGGCTTGGTATCCTTGCCCTTTACCGCCGCCATCATTCTGGATCGCGCTTCTGGCGGCACCCGATCCATCAGGCCACCGACGGTCGCGGCAGCGACCTCATGTGACTTTCGTCACGTAGTCGTCGAGCCTGAGGTAATCCGACTTCTTCGGCAGCAGGATGGCGTAGCTGCCGGGCGACTTCTCGACCAAATGGACGTGCCAGTAGCGCGAGCCGTCATCCTTGATCGTGACATTCAGACCGTCGAGATGGCTCACGAACTCTTTTCCCGGGATTGCAAACGCGATTTTCAAGTCCATGCACCCGAGGACGAAGTAAGAGCGCTTGGTCTCGTTGAGGAACTCGGCCCATTGCGGGTGAAAGGCGTACCAGTAGGGATATGAGTTCCGTTTGAGGTACCGCTTCGACACTGTACAGGCGGCCCTGACTTCATGGTCTGCGCTCCAGAATAGTGCGCGGCTCTTCCGTATCAGCGGCGCGCCATGATCGCGGCCCACGGCAGTGATGATGCTTTCGCGCTTCCTTTGAAGCAACGTACTGTCCGTGAACTCCCAGCTGCTCTTCGGCGTGCGGTCCTCGTCCGAGCGATCCTCAACCTCCGGCTCAGCCAACCCTGCGCTCAGCTTTTCCACGTCGGTGGCCGTGGTGAACATCACGTCGATCATGCGGTCCAGGCGCGTGTACTCCATGGGCGCCAGCAGGCTTCGGATTTTTCGGCCAGTCTCTGGCCCATCGGCGTTCTCCTTCAACTGCACCAACTTAAGGAGGGCCTCGGCGCTGATCAGCCTGACATCCCACGCGTGCCGCGAGCCCCTGATCTGGGCCTCCAGTTCGCCCGTGTCCTGCCGACCAACGATAATGAGGACCGAGGACGGCCCGCTGACCTGGCCGGCCGCGGCCAGGCGATCCCGGTATCCTGCAAGCGTGTCGAGCGACATGCGATAGGCATCGGTTGTCTTGACCTCGGCGATTATGGAATGGCCCTCAGGCGATAGCCAGATGCCGTCGTACCCAATGGCGCTAACCACTCCTTGGTAACGCCCGTTCGTTACCGTGAAATCCAGGCGGCGCCCTATTTCATTAATGAGGTCCTGGAGGATCAGGCCGCCCTTATTCAGGCTCGATCCGAGGCACTGGTCCACGTAGACAGCGATCTTGTGTGTCGGCACCTGCGAAAGGTACTGGCGAAGTTCGCCCGAACAGACGGACCCGTCGCGTAGCAAGCCGTCCCCTGCTGTCGCAACAACCTGCTCGATGCTAAACTCGCCCACGGCAATTGGGTTTGAGGTCCAGAGTGCGAGGAGGGGCATTGAGGGGTCCGGGTTATGAACAAAGACCGTAGTCTGACGATCGAACGCTCTGGCTGCAATTAAGGAGCGCTCCGGTCTTCTGCAGGTCTTGTGCAGCCCGGAATCATGCGCGCGTCCACTCCGGCCGCAGCCTATCCACAACACGCTCAAGCCGCACCTGGCCGTAGTGCTTGTCGATCATGGCGAGCGAGGTCCGGCAGTTGCGAGCCACATCGAGCACCTCAGCTCCGTTCGCGAGCTGCTCGCTGATGTAGAAATGGCGCAGCGAGTAGGGAGTTCGCTTGATTCCGCGGTGATCCCGCTCGAGCCCGGCCGCCTTCACCAATTCGGTAAAGCCATTTGCCACCGAGGCAATGCGCTTGCCCTGCTCGTTCGCAAACACCGGGTCCGAATCATCAGGCTCTCGGCCCATGCTGCGCTCGAACAGCATCCAGAGGGTGTCGAACCATGGGATCGCCGCCTTCTGCGGGATGGCCTTGCCGCTCTTGCCCTTGCCCCGCACCTGCAGCCGGACGTCCCGATCGTCCACGCTTTTGCCTCTCCCAGCGCGGTACCCCAACACGTCGCCCCAGGTGAGGTTATACATCTCGGTGGGGCGCAGGCCTGAGAACGCGCCGATCATCACATACGCGTGCAGCACGGTGCGATCGCGCCGGGTATGATCGTCCAGGCGCTTGATGCGCCAGCTGCGCCGGTCGCTGGTTCGCACCTCGGCGCCGGTGCCGTCCATAATCGGGTCTGCCAATCGGCTGAGGCTCACCGCCTCCAGCCGGGCGAACTCGTGCGGCTCGAAGCTCGGCCGTCGGTTATCGGGTGAACGCCGAGCCTTGATGCTGATCTCCGGTGGGGTCTTCAGGTAGCCCTGCCGCGAGGCCCAGCGCAGCAGCGCACGCAGCACCACGCTCTCCCCGCGTTGGCGGCTCAGGGACGGGGCCGAGCGCCGTACAGGCCGGCGCAGCCGATGGCCGTCACGCTCATACTCGATATGTGTGATGAGCTTGCCCGGCCCCTCGGTCCAATAAGTGCGCCGCCACTCCGCGTAGCGCTCCAGATCCGTCTCGGTGACCGCGTCGATTGGTTTCTGGCCGAAGTAGCCGATGAAGTAGCGGCGAATCACGGCCGGCTCGCTCTTGCCCTGGTCGGCTCGACGTTCGCCGCGTTCCACCTCGCGCAGGATCTGCGCGATGTAGGCCTCAGCCACGCTCTCGAAGGTGTGCGTTTTAGCCGTGAGACCCAGCTTGGCTCTGTAGGTGGCCTCGTACCAGATGGCGTCTGCGCGCCGTTCGGCTTCCCGCTGGTCGTCTGTGTCGAGCGAGCGCTTGAACTGGCCCTGGCCTTTGATGCTGAAGCGCACCTGCCACTTGGTGCTGCCAACGCGCCGGAAGAGCTGGTAGCGCTCGGTTTGGACGTTGCCAGGGGTGCTCACGATGCGGCCCTGTCTGGTTACTGCGGTGCGGAGGACTGCGCTAGAAGTGCGCTAGGGTGCTCCGTGAGCCCCCAGCAAACCGTTACGCCCGCACGACAATTTTTTCGGCTGCGCTAGCGCTGTTCTAGGATTTAAAGCCGAAATTCGCAGAGAGCAAGGCAATGAAAAACCCCGCTAAGTGCTTAGCGGGGTTACATAAAATTGGTAGCGAGGGAGGGATTTGAACCCCCGACACAAGGATTATGATTCCTCTGCTCTAACCAGCTGAGCTACCCCGCCACGAGCCGATGCCGCCCAGGGGACGGTCAGCACGGGGCGGTATAGGGAGGGCCGGCGCGTCGTGTCAACGGTCTCGCGCAGGCAAATCGCGCAGGCAGGCCCATGCCCGGCAGGGCGGTCGTGAGACCAAACGAAACCACCGTCGCCTGTACAGGGCTGTCGGATGCTGTGCCCGCAAACCGGGTGCCCTATGGTGAGGATCGGGCTCGTTCAGACCCTCGCAAACCGGGAGCGTTCGATGACACGTCACGCCTGTCGATATCTCGCTGTTCTGTTCACCTTGGCGCTGCCGCCGGCAGCCCACGCGGCCGGCGAGGGCGCGACCTACCGGGCAACCCTCGACGGGGCGAGCGAGGTGCCGGCCACGCAATCGAAGGGGTATGGCGAAGTCACCGCCACGTTCGATCCGGCGACCAAGCGGCTCAGCTGGCAGGGGAGCTACAGCGACCTTACCGGGCCCGTGACCGCCGCCCATTTCCACGGTCCGGCCAAGCCCGGTGAAAATGCCGGCGTCCTGGTGCCGGTGACCGCTGCGACGAGCCCCTTCACGGGTGAGGCGACCCTGGACGAGGCCAAGGCCGCGGATCTGGAGGCCGGCCGCATCTACTTCAACATCCATACGGCTGCGAACCCGAAGGGCGAGATCCGCGGCCAGGTCACCCGCGCGCGGTGAGCGTTCACGACGGCCACCTCGACGCGCATCCGCAGGACCGGTAGGCGGAAACGTCCCCGCCGGAGCTCTCGATGAAGCAGACCGAAGCCATCATTGCCTGGACACCGACGCGTTGGTCCGAGCTCAGACCCGAGACGGCAGGGCAGGTCGTGGTCCTGCCTGCCCCCGATGAGGCCGGATTGGCCAAACGCTACATGATGCGCGCGGGCGCTAGTTCGTCTGCGCTGGCCGCCTTGTCCGACGAGGCGCGCATCGCCCGCCTGTTCATCGATTTCCAGACCCTCGTGGTGCGTGACGGCATCGATCCGCAGGTCGCCCACCGGGCCTTCCTGGCCATCGACGAATACCGGTTCCGGATCGCCCCCGATACGGAGGGTGCCGAGTTCGAGGATCCGCCGGAAGAGGATTAGCCCTATCGGCGCGCCAGGGAGCTACCCTCACGCAGGCGTGAGAATAACGAATACACATGCGCCGGTGGCGCCCTATCTACCCCGATGTCCTGCCTTTGCCGGAGATCGGTCATGCCCGTTTCCCGCCGCGCCGTCGTCGCCGCTGCGGCCCTGGCGCCGCTCGCCGCCCGGTTCGCTGCTGCCGCCGAGCCGTTGATCCGACGGCCGATCCCGTCCAGCGGCGAGATGCTGCCGGCAATCGGGATCGGTACGTCCCGCCGGTACGAGGTTGAGCCGACCGCCGACAAGATCGCGCCGCTCAAGGAGGCGGTGCAGACCTTCGTGTCCCAGGGCGGATCGGTGATCGACACCGCGCCGAGCTACGGCACCGCCGAGGACGTGCTCGGGGTCATCCTGTCGGAGACCGGCCTGCGCCAGAAGGTCTTCCTCGCCAGCAAGGTCGATACGACCGGCCGCGACCAGACCCGCGCGGAGTTCGAGCGGTCGCTGAAGCGGATGAAGGTCGATAGCCTCGACCTCGTGGCGGTCCACAATCTGATTGACGTGGCCGAGAATCTCGCAGTGCTGCGCGACCTGAAGGCGGCCAAACGGATCCGCTACGTCGGCGTCACGGTCTGGCGCGACAACCAGCTCGACGCCCTCGAAGCCGTGATGAAGCGCGAGACCCTCGACTTCATCCAGGTGAACTACGCCATCGACAACCGCGCCGCCGCCGAGCGGGTGATCCCGCTGGCCGCCGACCGGGGCGTGGCGGTGATGACCAACGTGCCCTTCGGCCGCGACCGCCTGTTCAAGGCGGTGCAGGGCAAGGAGCTACCGGCCGTCGCAAAGGATTTCGGCTGCACGAGCTGGCCGCAGTTCTTCCTGAAGTACGTGCTGGGCAACCCGGCCGTGACCTGCCCGATCCCCGGCATGGCGAAGTCTGCCTATGTCGAGGACAACCTCGCCGCCGCCCGCGGAACGCTCCCGGATGCGGCCCAGCGCAAGCAGATGGAGACCTTCATCGATGCGGTCTGATCGTTTCACGCGCCGTGCGGCGTTCGCCCTTGCAGCCGGCCTCACCCTGGCGGCTGCGGTTCCGGCCCTCGCGCAGGACGGTGCAAAGAAGATCCGGATCGGCGTGATCGGGGCCGGCAATATCGGCGGCACCATCGGGACCCTGTGGGTCAAGGACGGCCACGAGGTGATGTTCGCCTCGCGTCACCCGGAGACCCTGGCCGCCATGGTGTCGGAACTCGGGCCGAAGGCGAAGGCCGGCACGCCGGAGGAGGCGATCAAGTTCGGTGACGCCGTGTTCATCGCGGTGCCCTACAAGGCCTATCCGGAGCTCTCGAAGGAGATCGGTTCGTCGCTCAAGGGCAAGATCGTGCTCGATGCCGGCAACGCCACGCAGAAGCGCGACGGCGCGCTCTACGACGAGGTCCAGGCCAGCGGCATCGGTGCGACCTCGGCCAAGTATTTCCCGGGCGCGAAGCTGGTGCGGGCGTTCAACGCCGCCAACTACAAGGTCTTCGCGAAGGAAGGCGCCGATGGCGGCAAGGACCGCACCGGGGGCCGCATGGCGATTCCGATCGCCGGTGACGATCCGGAGGCTTTGAAGGTCGCGGAGGGTCTGGTCCGCGATGCCGGCTTCGATCCGGTCGTGGTCGGCCCGCTCAAGGATGCCGACAAGTTCGCCATGGGCTCGCCGGGCTTCGGTCACGATGTGACCGCACCGGAACTGCGGGAAAAGCTCGGACTCGGCAAGTGAAGCGGCTGCCGAACGGAGCGATGTTCCGCGCGGGCCGCGTCCATGCCTGATCCCGTACCGGGCCGCGGCCCCCTCGCGCGCCTGATCGACATCCAGCCCGGCGAGGGCCGGGCGCTCGCCTGGGCCTGGGCCTACATCTTCTCGATCCTGGCCGCCTATTACGTGCTGCGCCCGATCCGCGACCAGATGGGCGTGGCCGGCGGCATCGAGAACCTGCCCTGGCTGTTCACCGCGACCCTGGTGGGCATGCTCTGCCTGAACCTGCCCTTCGCCTATCTGGTGAAGCGGATGCCCCGGGCGCGGTTCGTGCCGATCACCTACCGGTTCTTCGCGGCCAACATCCTCGTCTTCGCGCTGGTCCTCTACGCCGCCCCGCCGGACTGGACGATCTGGATCGGGCGCGTCTTCTTCGTCTGGCTGTCGATCTTCAACCTGTTCGTGGTCTCGATCTTCTGGGCGACCATCGTCGACGTGTTCTCCAACGAGCAGGGCCGGCGCCTGTTCGGCTTCATCGCCGCCGGTGCGACGGTCGGCGCCATCGCGGGCTCGGCCACCACGGCGATCCTGGCCAAGAACGTCCCGACCTGGGGCCTGATGCTCTGCGCCGTCGTGCTCCTCGAAGTCGCGGTGTTCTGCATGCGCGGCCTCGCGGCCCTGTCGAGCCGCCTTCATGAGGTGCCGGGCAGCGGCGCCAGGGACGGGCAGGATGGAACGATCGGCGGGAGCGTTCTGGCGGGCGTGACCCGGACCTTCGCGTCGCCCTACCTGCTCAACATTTCCCTGTTCCTGCTGCTGTTCTCGGTGACCTCGACCTTCCTGTATTTCGAGCAGGCCGGCATCGCGAAGCGCAGCTTTCCGGATCGGGGCGCCCAGACGGCCTTCTTCGCCAGCGTCGACCTCGCGGTGAACGTGCTGACGCTCGGCGTGCAGCTGTTCCTCACGGGCCGGATCGTGAATCGGCTCGGCGTGGGGCTCACGCTCGCCATCCTGCCGGCCTTCAGCATCCTCGGCTTCGCGGCGCTGGCGGTCTGGCCGACGATCGGCGTGATCGTCGCCTTCCAGGTTCTGCGCCGGGCCGGCAACTTCGCCATCGCCCGGCCGATCCGCGAGGTGCTGTTCACGGTCGTCCCGCGGGAGGACCGCTACAAGGCCAAGAGCTTCATCGACACGGTGGTGTATCGCCTGGGCGATCAGGTCGGCGCGTGGTCGTTCACGGGCATCCAGGGTCTCGGCTTCGGCAGCACCGGGATTGCCGGGGCCGCAATCCCGCTCTCCGCCGCGTGGCTCCTGAACAGCCTCTGGCTGGGGCGCGCGCAGGACCGGCGTCAAACCGAAGCCGCAACGGAAGAGCTCAATGCGGCCGGGCCGTCGGCATCTCTCAGTCGGGCGGCTCCGTCAGCTTAGAGCCGTGCCCGACCGCGTTGCAATCGTGCGCGGCTTTAAGCCTTTGTTTCAACGCGCTGTCTTGCGCCGAACCGGTGTCCACTTCGGCGGAGAGCGCTCTAGCGGCGCGCATCCATAGCCTACCAGTGCTTCATCCAGTGCCAGACCAGGAAGGCCGGGACGGGGAGCATGATGGCGAAGAAGATCCAGTCGAACATCGGGGGCATGGGGCAGTCCTTCGTTCGGTCCGCCCCAGGTCCTACCGGCGCCACCGGCCGACGTTCCGGCTGCACAGCGCTCGCCTCCACCCCGCCGCTCGCTGCGTCGCGTTAAGCTTCGATTTACCTTAACCCGTGAGGGATCGGGTTCGGTTCGGTCGGGAGGGGGGCATGACCGGTCTTGCGCTGCCGGCACGGAGGCGATCGCGCAGTCTCCCCTGTCGCATCCTGACCGTGCTTGCGCTGCTCGCGCTGGCGCCTTCGGCCGCCGCCGCGCAGGAGCCGCTGTTCCTGCGCATCCGGCCCATCTCGGACGCGGAGGCGGCGCGCGCCGCCCGGGAGGCGTTGTGGGCGCGGCGTCAGGCCCATGCGCGGGCGGTGATCGAATCCGTTTGCACCGGCTGCCTCGGCGCCTGGAAGCCGACCGCCGAGCCGGCCCCGGCCCCGCCACCCATGCGCGAGCCGGATGCGGTGGCGAACCTCACGGTCCCAATAGGGGTTGAAACCGACCCCGGCGCCGTTGCATCCGACGTCCCCGATCCACCGACCCCTGAGAGGCATCCATGACGCAAGCGCATCCGACCAGTGGCGCCGAGCCCGAAGTCGATTGCCCGGTGAGCCTCGAAGTCCTGGGCTCCGTGTACCGCGCCGACGATTTCGACCTGCCGTTGATCCTGGAGCAGATCCCGCCGCTGAAGCGCGCCCAGCTCGCCACCTACCTCTACGGCAAGAGCCACATGCACAAGCTCGGCCTCAAGGTCGCCCGCTCCTGCGAGCGCGACGACCTGATCAAGATCGCAGGCGAGATCGGCTCGGTGATCCACGGGCAGGCGCACCTGAAGCCTTCGAAGCCGGCCCCGGCCGCCGCGCCCGAGCTGCGCGCCAAGACCTTGCCGGGCCAGAAGAAGGTCAGCCTCGCCGGCGCGCCCGCGAAGCCCGCCATCAGCCTGGGCGGCTCGGCCAAGGTCCGCAACTTCGACTGAGCGAGCGCTTCTGGCGCGCGCCTTGCGCGGCGATCCCCAGCCCTCGGCGGGGATGCGCGTTGCGCGCGCCCCGGGCTTCGGATAATCGCCCGCGATGAACACCGACCACGACAAGATCCTGATCGTCGATTTCGGCTCTCAGGTGACGCAGCTCATCGCACGCCGGGTGCGGGAGGAGGGCGTCTATTGCGAGATCGTGCCCTTCACGAAGGCCGATGCGGCGTTCCGCGAGCAGAAGCCGAAGGGTGTGATCCTCTCCGGCGGCCCCGAATCGGTGACGGTCGAGGCCTCGCCCCGGGCGCCGCAGCTGGTTTTCGAATCCGGCGTCCCGGTCTTCGGCATCTGCTACGGGCAGCAGACCATGGCGGCCCAGCTCGGCGGCGCGGTCGAGGGCGGGCACCATGCGGAGTTCGGCCGGGCCGAGGTCGAGATCCTGGCTGACTGCCCCCTGTTCACGGGCGTCTGGAACAAGGGTGAGACGTATCCGGTCTGGATGAGTCACGGCGACCGGGTCACCAAGCTGCCGGACGGCTTCACCACCGTGGCGATCTCCAAGAACGCCCCCTTCGCGGCGGTGGCCGACGCGGCGCGCAACTACTACGCGGTGCAGTTCCACCCGGAGGTGGCGCATACCCCCCACGGCGCCCTCCTGATCCGCAACTTCGTGCGCGACATCGCGGGCTGCTCCGGCGACTGGACGATGGGCGCCTACCGCGAGGAGGCGATCGCCAAGATTCGCGAGCAGGTCGGCGCCGAGAAGGTGATCTGCGGCCTGTCGGGCGGCGTCGACTCCGCCGTGGCGGCCGTGCTGATCCACGAGGCGATCGGCGACCAGCTCACCTGCGTGTTCGTCGATCACGGCCTGCTGCGGATGGGCGAGGCCGAGCAGGTCGTGGCGCTGTTCCGCGATCACTACAACATCCCGCTGGTCCACGTGGAAGTCTCAGGGATGTTCCTGGCCGCGCTGGAGGGTGTGTCCGATCCGGAAGTGAAGCGCAAAACGATCGGCCGCCTGTTCATCGACGTGTTCGAGGCCGAATCGAAGAAGATCGGCGGCGCGAAGTTCCTGGCACAGGGCACGCTCTATCCCGACGTGATCGAGAGCGTGTCGTTCACGGGCGGCCCGTCGGTGACGATCAAGAGCCACCACAATGTCGGCGGCCTGCCCGAGCGCATGGACATGAAGCTCGTGGAGCCGCTGCGCGAGCTGTTCAAGGACGAGGTCCGAGTGCTCGGCAAGGAACTCGGTCTGCCGGAAGCCTTCGTCGGTCGTCACCCGTTCCCGGGTCCGGGTCTGGCGATCCGCTGCCCCGGCACGATCACGCCAGAGAAGCTGGAGGCCTTGCGCAAGGCCGACGCGATCTACCTCGACGAGATCCGGCAAGCCGGCCTGTACGACACGATCTGGCAGGCCTTCGCGGTGATCCTGCCGGTGAAGACGGTCGGCGTGATGGGCGACGGCCGGACCTACGACCACGTCTGCGCGCTGCGCGCCGTGACCTCGGTGGACGGCATGACGGCCGATTTCTATCCGTTCGACATGGCCTTCCTGGGTCGGGTCGCGACCCGGATCATCAACGAGGTGAAGGGCATCAACCGGGTGACCTACGACATCACCTCGAAGCCCCCCGGCACGATCGAGTGGGAGTGAGGTCGCCGCGAATCAAGTCGGTTGACGGAGTGGATTAAGGATCCGGACGTCATCGAAATCGCGCTCGTTGTCGGTGACGACCACGCAGCCGTTCGCTTCGGCGTCCGCAGCGATGATCGTATCCAGCGCGTTTCGCGGGCGACCACGCGCCTTACCCTCGGCCATCAGACGCGCCCAGATGAGCCCAGCAGCTTCATCGAAGGGCAGCACCCGGCCCGCGAAAAGCGCCTGCGGTACTTCCGGGCCAGCGAACCACGTCTCGAGCACGCGCCGGCGCTGCCCGTTGGGCTTCTCCAGAATGCCGCGCCGGATTTCAGCGACTGTCAGTGAGGCGATATAGAGGTCCGTGTCGGATTGCTCGGCCATCCATGTCAAAAGAGATGCGGAGGGCTTCGGCTTGATGACGTGGCTGATGATGTTCGTATCAAGCAGATAGCGCATCAGAGGTCTGGCACAGGCCGTTCGTCCCGCGCGCGGGTCAGGTCCAGGTCGGCTTCGATCAGGGGGGATCGCCGCAATGCAGCCAGGATCCCGCCCTTCGGGCTTGGCTCGCCAGCGACGGAACGGCTGACTGTCGCACGCAGCTCCGAAGCCTGCGGCGTATCCTGGGCGAGAAGCGTCGCGAGCGACTGGAGAAGATTGCGGTCCGTATCGCGGCCTACCACTGTAAAGCGCACCAGGCCTCGTGCGCGTGAGCTCTGGACGAGGCGTTGCTGAGCCATGCTGGAGGCAACCTCCCACGCGGATTGAGTTCACCGGTCAGCATAGCGTTACGGCCCGCACAGAGTGGGTTCAAGCGCCTTCAGCACGGGCCGATAAGCCGCGAGATGAAGGCCGTCCCGCATGGCGCCGGGCTTGGCGTAGCCGGTCTCGCCGTCGCGCAAGGGTGCAAACGGATCGGTGAAGGTGCAGCCGAGGCGCCCACACAGGCCGCGCAGCCGCTGCGAGTAATCGGCGACCGCCGCGGCGTCGACCAGCGTCCCGAGTTCACGCCCGACCGGGGGGAGGGCGGTGACCACCACCCGCGGCGCGAGCCCCTGCAGGCGGCGCACGATGAGCTCCGCGGCCGCCTCGAACCGCGCGGCCGGCCCGGCGGAGCGCGGCGCGTTCTTCATCAGGATGTCATTGGTCCCGATCGTCAGCGCAGCGATCCGGGGATGCGCCGTGAAGCTCAGCTGCGCGAGGTGATCCGCATAGGCCGCCGCCGTCGAGCCGCTCACGCCGCCATTGACCAGCGGCAATCCGCACGCCTCCTGGCCCCCGGGATGCAGCTCGACCTGCGAGTCGCCGCCGTAGAAAACATATTGGGCGGGCGCCTCGTCCAGGCTCACCTGAATGGCGATCAGGCGCATGACCGCGTAGGCGCGCGCATCGGCGGCCGGCCTGTGCAGCCGCCAGCCCACGACGCCGCCAACGGCGAGCAACCCGATTCCGGCGACGATCAGGAGCGCGACGCGCTTCACGGCTCGGCGCCGGCACGGTCGACCTGTGCATCCGGCCGGGAATCCGTCGAGGCGTAGTAGGGCTTGATGTCGAGGAGCGGCGTGCCGTCGATGCAGTCGAGGCCGCGCACCCGCAGCACGTCGCCCTCCCGGCCGAGCAACGCCACCACCGAGAGTGCGATCGGATTCGGCCGCGCCGGCGAGCGCAGCGAGAAGGTGCCACGCGGCCCGTCCGCATGGCGCGGCTGCTGGACCACGAGGCCGCGGGTCGCCTGCTCCATCCAGTAGAGCAGGATCAGGTGCGTGCAGCCCGTGATGGAACGCAGGCCCGCCGCGTAGGCGGCATCGACCTCCACGGTGCAGATCGCGTCGGCCTGCAGCCCGTTCTTCGGGCATTCGGAACGCGTCCGCCAGGGGGTACGGAGCCGGCCGAGGAAGTAGAGGCCCGCATCGAAGGTCGCGGGCAGGTTCGCCATCTCCTCGCCGGGACGGATCCCGAACGCGTCCGTGCTCATGCGACCTCGCTCTGTCTCCGGGGCTTCTCGGCCAACCCCCCGCCGCCCGCAAGCCCGCATCTCGCGCGCCCGCGTCCGGGGGTGTAGAGCCGGCGCCGGTACGGGAGGCGACATGATCGAGCGGGAATTGCGGCCGATGCAGGCGGTGCCGGATGCCGGGACCGCGATCGACCGCTTGGCCGAACTCTACGACGGTGCGGTCGGTGCCCTTAGGGAGGCGCTGGAGCGCTACCTCGCGGGCGGGCCGCCGCCGGACGCCACCGAGCGGCTCGCCTTCCGCTACCCCGAATTGCGGATCAGCTACCGCCCGGACGGTCCGCTGCCGCGCGTGCGGCGCGCCACCGCGAAGCTTCAGGCCGCCGGCACCTACGCCACCACGGTCACGCACCCCGCCTTCTTCCGCCACTACCTGACCCGACAGCTGGAGCCGCTGATCGCCGATTACGGGATCACCCTCGAGGTGGGCCTGAGCGCGCAGGAGATCCCCTATCCCTACGTGCTGGAGGCGGGGCTCGATGCAGGCGGGCGCGCCGTCGATGGCGCGGACCTCGCCACCTACTTCCCGGTGCCGCTCCTGTCGCTCGTCGGAGACGAGATCGCGGACGGCACCTTCGACCAAGTCCCGGGCGAACCGCTGCCGCTCGCGCTGTTCGATGCCGTGCGGGTCGATTACTCGCTGCGGCGCCTCGTTCACTACACCGGCTGCGACTGGCGCGAGGTTCAGCCCTGGATCCTGCTGACCAACTATCACCGCTACGTCGATCAGTTCGTCCGCCACGGGCTGGAGCGGCTGGCCTCGGGCGCGGAGGGATTCGAGCGCCTGGTCCTGCCGGGGGGCGTGTCCGTGTCCCGCGCCGAGGCCGCGCAGGCCGACCCGGCGGCGGTGATCGCCGCCTCGCCCTGGCACCGGCACCAGATGCCGGCCTACCACCTCGTCGCCCAGGGCGCCGACGGCACCCATCAGGGCACGACCCTGGTGAATATCGGCGTCGGCCCCTCGAACGCGAAGACGATCACCGATCACCTCGCGGTGCTGCGGCCGGATTGCTGGCTGATGGTCGGCCATTGCGGGGGCTTGCGGCAGTCGCAGACGATCGGCGATTACGTGCTGGCGCACGCCTACTTGCGCCGCGACCGGATTCTCGACGAGCTGGTGCCACCGGACGTGCCGGTCCCGGCGCTCGCAGAGGTGCAGGTCGCCCTGCAGAGCGCGGCCGCCGCCGTGACGGGCGAGCAGGCCGAGGCCCTGAAGCGCCGCCTGCGCACCGGCACGGTCGTCACCTACGACGATCGCAATTGGGAATTGCGGTTCAGCCAGGAGCGGCGGCGGATCAACCAGTCCCGGGCCGTTGCGGTCGACATGGAGAGCGGCACCGTCGCGGCGCAGGGCTTCCGCCTGCGCGTCCCCTATGGCGCGCTGCTCTGCGTGTCCGACAAGCCGCTTCACGGCGAGATCAAGCTGCCGGGCGCAGCCAACGCGTTCTACGATCGCGCCGTTTCGGAGCACCTGCAAGTCGGTCTGGCGGCCCTCGACGCCCTGCGCGCCGACCGGCATGGGCTGCACTCGCGCAAGCTGCGGAGCTTCGACGAGCCGCCATTCCGATAGCGCTTGGAGCGCCCGTCCCGGACGCCTTGTACCGGGCCGATCTCAGCGGTGGAGGAATACGCCTTCGCCGATTCCCAAGCTTGGATACGCTCGCGCCCATCGGTGTGGGTCGATCAGCGAGGCATGTAACGTTGGGTGCTCCGATGGCCCGTTCCGCTCGGCTTTTGGCCCAGGCGTTGGGCGGAAGGGCGCGGACGTCCGTGACTGCGGTATCCGCGCCGCTCGGCGCTTGAATGCACGCCACAGCCCTCGTCCCTCCGGCCCGCATGAGCCTTCGTCAGTCGCGAAGGCTCCGTCCAGCAGTCCCGAATTGCGAACCGTTCCAGACGCGCCAGGATGGCGGGCGGGTCAGATGGGTTAGCGGGAGAATCTGGTGAGCGGCGTTGCGACGGTTCCGACGACCGCGGCCCTGCTCGTCCTGTGCATGGGCCTCTGGGCCACCGCCCTGCTCCCCGAGGTTGTGACGGCGCTCGCCTTCTTCGGTCTGGCGATGCTTCTCAGGCTCGGCAGTTCCGCGACGGTGTTCTCCGGCTTCTCGGCTTCGGCCTTCTGGCTGGTCCTGTCGGGGATGGTGGTGGGGCAGGGGATGACCCGCACGGGACTCGGTGCGCGCACGGCCCGGGCCCTGGCGCTGCGCCTGTCGGGCTCCTACACGCAGCTCATCGCCGGGCTTGTCACCCTAAGCTTCCTGCTCGCCTTCGTGATGCCGTCCAACCTCGGACGGATCGCCCTGATGATCCCGGTGACGCTGGCGCTCTGCGATGCGTTCGGGCTCGGCCCCGGCCGTCCCGGGCGGACCGGGGCCGTCCTGGCGGTGGGCGTCGCGACCCCGGTCCTGTCCGCCGCGATCCTGCCCGCCAATGTGCCGAATCTGGTGATGGCCGGCTCCGCCGAGCGCCTCCTTGGCCTGCACTTCTCCTACCTGTCTTATTTCCTCCTGCACGCGCCGGTCCTGGCCTTGGTGAAGGGCGTGATCCTGACGGCCCTGGTCGTGCGGCTCTTCCCGGATCGGCTGGCCGGGGGCAGACCCGCCCTGGCGCCACTCCCGCCGGTCTCGGCGGCTGAACGGCGGCTCGCGATCATCCTCGCCTGCACCCTCGCGCTCTGGATGACCGACAGCCTCCACGGGCTCGCCCCGGCCTGGGTCGGTCTGGCGGCGGCCGTGACCTGCCTGCTGCCGCGCATCGGGGTCCTGCCGGCCGAGGCCTTCCAGCAGGTGAACCTGCGAACATGCTTCTACATCGCGGCCCTGCTCGGCCTCGTGGCCCTCGTGAACGAGACCGGCCTCGGCGAACGCCTGGGCCGTCTCCTGCTGGCCCTGGCGCCGCTGGCCCACGACGCACCGGCGCAGGACTTCGCGGTGCTCACCGGCATCGGCACGCTTCTGACGCTGCTCGTCACGGCCAATGGCGCGCCGGCTTTGTACACCGCGCTGGCGGGCGAGATGACGCGCGCCAGCGGCCTGTCACCGATGGCGGTCGTCTCGATTCAGGTCATCGGTTACTCGACCCTGTTCTTCCCGTACCAGGCCCCACCGATCGTGGTCGCCAGCGAACTCGGCAACGTGCGCCTGCGGGACGCGACGCGCCTGACCCTGAGCTTCGGCCTCATCGGTCTCGTTGTGGCTGCGCCCCTCGATTACGCGTGGTGGAGGATGCTCGGCGCCCTGAAGTGACAGATTTCGACTTGTGTAGCCTGCCCGGACACATTGCGTCGCACCATGACGGATTGCGGCTTGCCCGCGCAGGCTCTAGCGCTACCACCTTAGAGACGGTCCAGTTCGCAGCTGCGAGGCTTCACTCCGATGGCACCCACCGCGCGCCCGACAGTGGCACAGCCGCTTTCGCCACATCTCCAGATCTATCGCTGGACCTGGACCATGGCGATGTCGGTGTTTCACCGCATTACCGGCACGGCGCTCTACGGCGGGACTGCGCTCGTCGCGATCTGGCTGCTCGCCCTGGCCTCCGGACCCGTCGCCTATTCTTACGTGGCGGGATTCTTCGGCTCCGTGATCGGGCGCCTGATCCTGTTCGTCTACACGTGGATCCTGATGCACCACATGCTCGGCGGCCTGCGCCACTTCGCGTGGGATTTCGGGATCGGCTTCGATCGCGAGAAACGCCTCGCCATGTCGCGCCTCACCCTGATCGGGTCCGTGGCGCTCACGGTCGTCATCTGGGCGGTCGCCCTTCTGGTCCGCTGAGGAGGCCGCGATGGCACAGGAACAGATCCGCCAGGACACCCGCGTCTCGATCCGCACCCCGCGGGCCCGCGTACGCGGCCTCGGCGTCGCCCATCACGGCGTCGGCCATTGGTGGCTCCAGAGAATCACCGCCGTCACCAACGTGGTGCTGATGCTGGCCTTCGTGGTCATCATCGCCAACATGGCCGGCCGTAGCTACGCGGAGGCGGCGCATATCGTCGCGAATCCCCTCGTCTCGATCCTCCTCATCCTGGCGCTCCTGTCGGTGACGCTCCACATGCGTCTCGGGATGCAGGTGGTGATCGAGGATTACGTTCACGCGCAGGCGACCAAGATCGCCGCGGTCTTCGCCAACAACGTCTACGCGGTCCTCGTGGCCGTCGCCTGCCTGTACGCGGTTCTGCGCATCGGCTTCGGACAGCCGGCCTGAACCCCGCCCACACGACATTCGAGGAGCCGAACATGGCCGCCAACGGCACCAACGGCAGCGGGCCTGCCTACACCATCCACGATCACGCCTTCGACGTGGTGATCGTCGGCGCGGGCGGCGCGGGCCTGCGGGCCACCGTCGGCTGCTCGGAGGCCGGGCTGCGCACCGCCTGTATCACCAAGGTGTTCCCGACCCGCTCGCACACCGTGGCGGCGCAGGGCGGCATCTCGGCCTCGCTCGGCAACATGGGCCCGGATGACTGGCGCTGGCACATGTACGACACCGTCAAGGGGTCGGACTGGCTCGGCGACCAGGACGCGATCGAGTACCTCGTGCGCAACGCGCCGGCCGCCGTCTACGAGCTGGAGCATTGGGGCGTGCCCTTCTCGCGGACCGAGGAAGGCAAGATCTACCAGCGTCCGTTCGGCGGCATGACCACCGACTACGGCAAGGGCACCGCCCAGCGCACCTGCGCGGCGGCCGACCGCACCGGCCACGCCATGCTGCACACCCTCTACGGGCAGGCGGTGAAGAACCAGACCGACTTCTTCATCGAGTACTTCGCCCTCGACCTGATCATGGACGACGAGGGCCGCTGCCGCGGCGTCATCGCCCTCGATCAGGCCACCGGGGAGATCCACCGCTTCCGCGCCCAGACGACCATCCTGGCGACCGGCGGCTACGGGCGCGCCTACTTCTCGGCGACCTCGGCCCATACCTGCACGGGCGACGGCAACGCCATGGTGCTGCGCGCCGGCCTGCCGCTGCAGGACATGGAGTTCGTGCAGTTCCACCCGACCGGCATTTACGGCGCGGGCTGCCTGATCACCGAGGGCTCCCGCGGCGAGGGCGGCTACCTGACCAACTCCGAGGGCGAGCGCTTCATGGAGCGCTATGCGCCGTCCGCCAAGGACCTCGCCTCGCGGGACGTGGTCTCGCGCTCCATGACCATGGAGATCCGCGACGGCCGCGGTGTCGGCAAGAACAAGGATCACATCTACCTGCACCTCGACCACCTCGATCCGAAGATCCTGCACGAGCGCCTGCCCGGCATTTCGGAGAGCGCGAAGATCTTCGCGGGCGTCGATGTCACCAAGGAGCCGATCCCGGTCATCCCGACCGTCCACTACAACATGGGCGGCATTCCCACGAACTATCACGGCGAGGTTCTGACGCTGCGCGACGGCAATCCCGACACCGTGGTGCCGGGTCTGATGGCGATCGGCGAGGCGGCCTGCGTTTCGGTGCATGGCGCCAACCGCCTCGGCTCGAACTCGCTGATCGACCTCGTGGTGTTCGGCCGCGCCGCCGGTAAGCGCTGCGCCGAGATCGTCGAGCCGAACGGCCGCGCCATGGAATTGCCGAAGGGCGCCACCGACAAGGCCCTCGAGCGCCTCGACCGCTTCCGCCACGCCAACGGCTCGACGCCGACTGCGGAGCTGCGCGCCGAGATGCAGAAGACGATGCAGAACAACTGCGCCGTGTTCCGCACCGGCGAGGTGCTGGAGGAGGGCAAGGGCCTGATCCACAAGGTCTGGAACGCCGCCGCCGACGTGAAGATCACCGACCGGTCCCTCGTCTGGAACACCGATCTGCTGGAGACCCTGGAGTTCGACAACCTGATCGGTCAGGCGGTCGTCACCATGGAATCGGCCGCCAACCGCACCGAGTCCCGCGGCGCCCATGCCCGCGAAGACTTCCCGGATCGCGACGACAAGGACTGGATGAAGCACACCCTGTCCTGGCTCGACGAGGGCCGGCATCAGGTGAACATCGATTATCGCCCGGTGCATACCTACACGATGTCGAACGAGATCCAGTACATCGAGCCGAAGGCGCGGGTGTATTGAGTTGAATATTGGCGAAATGCATGTCTGAAGTCAGCATTGACGCTGTATTCAGACTGATCGCCGGTCGTACCGAGGTGGAAAGGGGGTCTGTCATGCCACACACCTACCAGGGATTTCCTCGGATCTCGGTCGACCCCGCGGTGATGGGCGGCAAGCCGTGCATCCGCGACATGCGCGTGACCGTTGGAATGATCCTAGGCGAACTCGGCGGTGGGACGACCATCGAAGAATTGCTGTCTGATTATCCCTACCTGGAACGGGAAGACATCCTTAAGGCCCTGCGCTTCGGCGCCTCGCTCGCAGGCTTCAGGGACGTCGCCCTGGTTGCCGCATGAAACTCGTGATCGACATGAACCTGTCGATCAGCTGGATCGATGGGCTGGAACGTCGGGGCTTCTCCGCCGCGCACTGGAGCACGATCGGGCTTCAGGACGCGGCGGATGAAGCCATCATGGATTGGGCACGCGCAAACGGCGCGATCGTACTCACGCGCGATCTCGATTTCGGCGCAGCCCTGACACGAAAAGCGCTGATCGCCCCGAGCGTTATCCAACTCCGGTGCGGACGCGTCGAGCTTGAGCGCCATTTGGCCCTGGTGACGCGCGTGCTGACCGAGCACGGCGGCACCCTGGAAACCGGCGCAATCGTCATGATCGAAGACGAACGCGTGCGCGTTCGCATCTTAGATCCTAACCCTATCTCCTGATCGATACTGCCGGACATCGACGCAATGGCCCAGTTCAACCTTCCGAAGAACTCCCAGATCACGCAGGGCAAGTCCTGGCCCGCCCCTCCGGGCGCCAAGAGCCTGCAGACCTTCAAGATCTACCGCTGGAACCCGGATGACGGGGCCAATCCGCGGATCGACACCTATCAGGTCGATCGCGAGGATTGCGGCCCGATGGTCCTCGACGCCCTGCTGTGGATCAAGAACAGGGTCGACTCGACGCTGGTCTTCCGCCGCTCCTGCCGCGAGGGCATCTGCGGGTCCTGCGCCATGAACATCGAGGGCCAGAACGCGCTGGCCTGCACGATGGGCATCGACGAGTGCAAGAACCCCGACAATGCCCTGCCGGTGATGACCCGGAAGGACAAGGACGGGGCGATCCGGATCTATCCGCTGCCCCACATGCCGGTCCTCAAAGACCTCGTGCCGGATCTCACAAACTTCTACGCCCAGCACGCGGCGATCGAGCCGTGGCTGCAGACCGAGACCCCGGCCCCCGAGAAGGAGTGGCGGCAGACCCCCGAGGATCGTTCGCGCCTCGACGGACTCTACGAATGCATCCTCTGCGCGTGCTGCAGCACGTCCTGCCCGAGCTACTGGTGGAACGGAGACAAGTTCCTCGGCCCGGCGGCCCTGCTTCAGGCCTATCGCTGGCTGATCGATTCGCGTGACGAGAACACCGGCGACCGGCTCGACAATCTGCACGATCCGTTCCGGCTTTACCGCTGCCACACGATCATGAACTGCGCCAATACTTGCCCGAAGAGCCTCAATCCGGCGAAGGCGATCGCCGAGATCAAGAAGATGATGGTTGAGCGCGCACTCTGAAAGAACAAAGCCCGATTCGCTGTCGGTGCGTTCCGGACTGATGATCCGGAACCGGTCGCGATCGGGGCGTGGCTCTGGACTTGAGGCCTGAGGGCCACACTGTTTCGAAAAGGCGCTGTTTCCGCGACGGACTCACCGGGCGTCGCAGGCAGCGCCTTGCAGTCAGCGCATTTGCCATCGAGTCAGGGCCGACGCGCGACAACGCGCCTGTTCAAGCTTGACCCAAGTGGACCGATGCTGCGCCCCAGCCTGTCGACGTTCGCCGTTCTCTGCCTCGCTGCCAGCCTCGGAGCCTGCGCGTCGAGCCGGCTCGACGCACCGCGCACCCGGGCGCCCCAGCCCGGCCTCGATGCGGTCCAGGCGGTTCCGTCCGGGACGGTGACGGCGGCCCCGCTCGCGCCCCCGCCGGGCGTTGCGGCCAGCCCCGATGCGCCGCCCCCCGGCCCACAGGCCGCCCTCTCGCCCGCCACGCCGACCGTGATCCCCGAGCCCGTCGCCCCTCCGGCACCGCCGCCGCCCGTGGTCGCCACCGGGCGCGCCGCCGTCGTCGGAAGCTGGGATGCCCGGGACGCGACCGGCGCGAACTGCAAGGTCACGCTGTCGAGTGCGCCGGCGCTGGATCTCTACAAGGCGTCGGCCTCGGCCTGCCCCAACAAGGATCTGGCCAAGGTCTCGGCCTGGGATTTCCGGGACGGTGAGGTCTATCTCTACCAGCCGGGCGGCACCGTGGCGGCGCGCCTGCGCCAGGGCGGCGGGGGCCTGGAAGGCGCGCTGACCAAATCGGGTGCCGCCCTCGCGCTAAACCGCTGAGCGGGACGGCGCGACCTCCGCGCGCGGTTGGCACCGCGCGCCCAAGACTTACATGAGGGGCTCCCGCAGCGTCACGCCCCAGGCAGCATGTTCCTCGATTGGCTCGAGCGCCGCGTCGATCCGTTCGCGCCCTTCGATGAATCGCAGATGCCGCCGCGCTCGGTGCTCGGCTTCGCGTGGTTCTACCTGCGCCCGATCCGCGCCGCCCTGGCGGCCCTGTTCGTCATCGCGGTGATCGCCGGCACGGTCGAGGCCTCGCTCTACCTCGTGATGCGCTGGTTCATCGACCTGCTCGGCACGGCCGATCGGGCCACGGTTCTGGCGGACCACGCCACGGGTTTCGGCCTGGCAGTGCTGCTGGTGGCCGTGGTGCGTCCGGTCTCGATCTGGGCGCACGAGGTGCTGTCGAACCAGCTCATCGTGCCGCAATCGACCAGTCAGATCCGCTGGCGGGCGCATCTCTACACCCTCGGACACCCGCTCTCGTACTTTCAGGGCGACTTCTCGGGCCGCCTCGCCAACCGCGTCGTGCAGGTGGGACCGGCGGTGCGCGAGCTCGCCGTCGTGTTCATCGACACGCTGCTCTACGTGGCGATCTACGCGGTGACCGCGGTCGGGCTGTTCAGCTCGATCTCCCCGTGGCTGGTCCTGCCGGTCCTTGTCTGGATCGGCGCCTATGCGTGGCTCACCACGTGGTTCGTGCCCCGGGCGCGGGCCCGCTCGCACAAAACCGCCGATACCCGCTCGACGCTGATCGGCCGCATCGTCGACAGCTACACCAACATCCTGACGGTCAAACTCTTCGCCCGGGACCGGGAGGAGCGCGCCGCCGTGCGCGACGCCGTCGAGGTCCACACCGAGGCGTATCTCCATCAGTTCCGTCTGGTCACGCTCACCACGAGCCTGCTGGGCATCCTCAACAGCGCCCTGCTGATCGCCACGGGCGCAGCCTGCCTCGTCCTCTGGCGCGGCGGCGGCATGAGCACCGGCGAGGCCTCGGCCGGGCTCGCCCTGGTGCTGCGGCTCATCGCGATGTCGGGCTGGGTGATGCAGACGGTGCGCGGCGTCTTCGAGAATGTCGGCGTCGTGCAGGAGAGCATGCAGACGATGGCGCGACCGCACGCGCTGATCGATGCGCCGGATGCGCGGGAGCTCGTCGTCACCGGCGGCGAGATCCGCTTCGAGGGTGTCGGCTTCCACTATGGCCGCGGCGACGCCACCGTGATCGAGGACTTCTCGCTAACCATCCGCCCCGGCGAGAAGGTCGGCCTCGTCGGCGTCAGCGGCGCGGGGAAATCGACCCTCGCGAGCCTGCTCCTGCGCCTCTACGACGTCGAGAGCGGGCGTATCCTGGTGGACGGCCAGGACATCGCGGGGGTGACGCAGCAGTCTTTGCGCGAGGCCATCGCGATGGTCAGCCAGGATACCTCGCTGCTGCACCGCTCCATCCGCGACAACATCGCCTACGGCCGCCCGGGCGCGTCCAACGAGGAGATCGAGCAGGCTGCCCGGCTCGCCCATGCGGACGGGTTCATCGCCGACCTCGTCGACCACAAGGGGCGGCGCGGCTACGACGCCCAGGTGGGCGAGCGCGGCGTCAAGCTCTCGGGCGGCCAGCGCCAGCGGATCGCCATCGCGCGGGTGATCCTCAAGGACGCGCCGATCCTCATCCTCGACGAGGCGACCTCGGCGCTGGACAGCCAGGTCGAGGCGGCGATCCAGGAATCCCTCGACACGCTGATGGCCGGCAAGACCGTGCTGGCCATCGCCCACCGGCTCTCCACCATCGCGGCCCTCGACCGGCTCGTGGTGATCGAGCGCGGGCGCATCGTGGAGGAGGGGACCCACGCCGACCTCGTGGCCCGCGGCGGTGTCTATGCCGGCCTGTGGTCGCGCCAGTCGGGCGGGTTCCTGGCCGATCGGACTGCGCTGGGGCGCCGCGAACCCGAACAGCCGCTGGATCGACGGCCGCGCCAGATTCCCGACCCTGTGCGGGGCTGACAGCCCCCGCGCTCAACGCCGATCGCACCGCACGACCGCAATCGGCCCCGACACCTTTCGAGAGACCTCCATGCCGGCACTCGACCTCGCGGGCCTTCCCGCGCGGGACGGAGCCCCTCTGCACCGTCCCTGGCTCCGTGAATTGCGGGCGACGCTCGCCCTGTCCGGGCCGCTCGTACTGATCAATCTCGCCCAGCACGGCCTGATCATGGCCGATGTCGTCCTGCTCGGCCGCCTTGGCGCCGAAGCCCTGGCGGCGGCGACCCTGGCGCACGGGCTCTACTTCATCCTGTTCATTGGCGGCCTGGGCCTGACCGGAACGGTGGCGCCGCTGATCGCCGGGGCGCGCGGGCACGATCCTGACGCCACCGATGCCGCGCGCCGGACCCTACGGGCGGGCCTCTGGGCCGCAACGTTGGTGGCCGCACCGCTGATGGGGCTGCTGTGGCATACCGGCCCGATCCTCGCCGCGATCGGCGAGCCGCCGGCCCTCGCCGCGGCGGCGGGCGCCTACATGCGCGTCCTGCAATGGGCGATGGGGCCGGCCCTGCTGTTCATGGCCCTGCGGGGCGCGCTCGCCGCCCTGGAACGGCCGGGCTGGGCGCTGGCCGCGAGCCTCGCCGCTCTGCCGTTGAACATCGCCCTCGGGCTCTGGCTCACCTTTCCGGCGGGCCGCGACCTCGGCATGGTGGGTATCGGAGCCGCCACCCTGTGTTCGGCCGTGTTCAGCCTCGCCCTTCTGGTTCTCGTGGTGCTGTGTGATCCGCGGCTCAGGCGTCATCGGCTGCTCCACGGATTCTGGCGCTTCGACGGCGCCCGGCTCGCCGCCGTGTTCCGCCTCGGCCTGCCGATGGCGGCCACGGGCCTCGCCGAGGCCGGCCTGTTCGAGGCGGCAGCCCTCGGCATGGGCCTGTTCGGGGCGAGCCAGCTCGCCGCCCACGCGGTGGCGATCCAGATCGCGGCCGTCTGCTTCATGGTACCGAACGGCGTCGCCCAGGCTGCGACCGTTCGGGTCGGCCTCGCCTTCGGGCGCCGGGACGGGACCGGCATGCGCCGGTCCGGTGCGGTCGCCCTCGGGCTCGCCTTCGCGTTCATGACGCTCTGTGCGCTCACCCAGCTTGCCGTCCCCGAGCGCCTCACCGGCCTGTTCCTCAACCTCGGCGATCCGGTGAACGTCCCTGTCCTGCCGATCGCAGTTGCCTTCATCGGCTTGGCGGCGCTCTTCGCGGTGGCCGACGGCATCCAGTCGGTGGCACTCGGCATGCTGCGCGGCCTGCAGGACACGCAGGTGCCCATGTGGATCGCGATCGGCGGCTACTGGGGCCTCGGGGTGCCGCTGGGCGCCGCCCTGGCCTGGGGCGCCGGCTTCGAGGGCATCGGTATCTGGCTCGGCTTCTGCGCGGGCCTGTTCGCGGTGGCGAGCCTGCTGGTCCTGCGCTGGCGCCGACTCACCCGTGCCGCCTGAGGCCGGCGCGGTACCGGATCCGAGGCGCGAACGGCCGCGCGCGTGCCCCGTCGACCGCACCGCAGTAACATACGGCCCCGCTTCCCACGCGAGATGCGCAAGCGCTTTGGCCGTCGGCTTGACTCCGGGCGACGGGCGGTCGCATTGCACAGTTTAGAATTAAAGTGCTGTGGTTCGGCCGAGCCGACAAACCCGCACGGCAAGCGGGGCGTCTCCATCGTCCGGCACGGTGAGGACCCGCTCTCTGGAGGTTCGAGACCTTGGCGAACACATCAGCCGCCGCCCCCACGACGCATGGGCAAGACGGCAGCCGTCGTGACTTCCTGTTCCTGGCCACCGGTGCCGCGCTCGCCGTGGGCGCCGGCGCCGCCGTGTGGCCGCTGGTCTCATCCATGGCGCCCGATGCCGACACGATCGCGGCCGGCGCCCCGATCGAGGTCGATCTGACGCCGATCCAGGACGGCCAGATCGTCAACGTCTTCTGGCGCGGCAAGCTGATCTTCGTGCGCAAGCTGACCGCGAAGGAAGTGACCGACATGAAGGCGGTCCACCTCTCGGCGATGATCGATCCGGCGGCGTTCACGACCCGCGTCAAGAACGGTCACGACCAGTGGCTCGTGGTGTACGGCAACTGCACCCATCTCGGTTGCGTGCCGATCGGCCACCAGGGCAATTTCGAGGGCTGGGCCTGTCCGTGCCACGGCTCGCAATTCGACGCGGTGGGTCGCGTGCGCCACGGACCGGCGCCGATCAACCTGCCCATCCCGCCCTACGCCTTCCAGACGGACGCCAAGATCCGGATCGGCGAAGGCGGCAAGGAAGCGGCCTGAGGAGGACGGAAGCATGAGCGGAACGGCCAGCACCTACGTCCCGAAGAGCCGCGTGGCGAAATGGTTCGAGGCGCGCCTGCCCATCGCCGGGCTGGTGCACTCGTCCTTCATCGCCTACCCGGTCCCCCGGAACCTGAACTACTTCTGGACCTTCGGCGCGATTCTCGCGGCTTTCCTGGGCATCCAGATCATCACCGGCGTCTGGCTGGCGATGCACTATGAGCCGTCGGCGACGGGCGCCTTCAATTCCGTCGAGAAGATCATGCGCGACGTGAACTACGGCTGGCTGCTGCGCTACGCGCACGCCAACGGCGCGTCGATGTTCTTCGTGGCGGTCTACGTCCACATGTTCCGGGCGCTCTATTACGGGTCGTACAAGGCCCCGCGCGAGGTGCTCTACATCCTGGGCGTCGTCATCTACCTGCTGATGATGGCCACCGCGTTCCTGGGCTACACGCTGCCCTGGGGCCAGATGAGCTTCTGGGGTGCCACCGTCATCACCAACATCCTGGCGGCGATCCCGGTGGTCGGCGACACGATCCAGACCCTGCTCTGGGGTGGCTACTCGGTCGGCAACCCGACGGTGAACCGCTTCTTCTCCCTGCACTATCTGCTGCCCTGGATGATCGCCGGCGTCGTCGTCCTGCACGTCTGGGCGCTGCACGTGACCGGTCAGAACAACCCCGCCGGCATCCCGATCAAGTCGGGCAAGGACGCGGTGCCGTTCACGCCCTACGCCACCGTGAAGGACGTGTTCGCGACCTGCGTGTTCATGATCCTGTTCGCGTGGTTCCTGTTCTTCCGGCCGAACTTCCTCGGCCACGCCGACAACTACATCCCGGCGAACCCCGCCGTGACGCCCGCGCACATCGTGCCGGAATGGTACTTCCTGCCGTTCTACGCGATCCTGCGCGCGGTCCCGAGCAAGCTCGGCGGCGTGATCCTGATGTTCTCGGCGGTGATCATCCTGGCCTTCGCGCCCTGGCTCGACACGTCGCGGATCCGCTCGTGCAACTACCGGCCGATCTACCGCCAGTTCTTCTGGGTGTTCATCGGCGTGACGCTGCTGCTCGGCTGGCTCGGCTCGCAGCCCCCGGAGGGCGGCTACGTGATCGCCTCGCAGGTCTGCACCTTCTACTACTTCGCCCACTTCCTGATCGTCATGCCGCTCTGCGGCCTGTTCGAGACGCCGAAGAAGCTGCCGGGCTCGATCCTCGAGACCGTGACAGGGCCGGGCAAGCAGGTGAGCGGATCCGGCATGCCGGCGGGCGCCGCCGCCGCTCCGACCACCAAGGGCTGACGGGCGACGACAGGACCATGATGATGACCCGCGTCCTCTCGACCGCCGCCCTCGCGGCCCTCCTGCTCGGCGTCGCGCCGGCCTCCGCCCAGGAAGGGCATGGCGGACCGATCCCGGCCCGCGTGAACTGGAGCTTCGCCGGCACGTTCGGCCGCTTCGATACCGCGCAGCTTCAGCGGGGCTTCCAGGTCTACAAGGAAGTCTGCTCGGCCTGCCACTCGATGAAGCTGGTGTCCTTCCGCAACCTCGCGCAGGAGGGCGGGCCGGACTTCACTGCCGGCCAGGTCAAGGCGCTCGCCGCGACCTATCAGGTCAAGGACGGGCCGAACGATGCGGGCGACATGTTCGACCGCCCCGGCCGCCCGGCCGACACGTTCCCGCCGCCCTTCCCGAACGATCAGACCGCCGCCGCGGCCAACGGCGGCAAGGCCCCGCCGGACTTCTCGGTGATCGCCAAGGCGCGGACGTTCTCCCGCGGCTCGCTCTACTTCCTGACCGACTGGCTGCCGTTCATCGGCTATTCCGAGCAGGGTCCCGACTACATCCACGCGCTGCTCAATGGTTACGAAGAGGCACCGAAGGACTTCACGGTGCCGGACGGTGGCCACTACAACAAGTACTATCCCGGCCACATCATCGCGATGCCGCCGCCGATCACGGACGGGCAGGTCACCTACCCGAAGAACGATCAGGGTCAGCCGGTGGTGCCGGAGACCGTCGATCAGTACGGCAAGGACGTCGCGGCCTTCCTGATGTGGACGGCCGAGCCCCACATGATGGACCGCAAGGCCCTGGGCTTCCGGGTGATCCTGTTCCTGATCATCCTGTCGGGTCTGCTCTACTACGTGAAGAAGAAGATCTGGGCCGATGTCGGCGGCGAGGTCCACGGCCTCCAGCCGGAACTGCACAAGACCTACTGAGGCCGGCCAGATCGGTTCGCTGTTCGGATGGGCCTTCCTCGGGAGGCCCATCTTTTTTGGGTCGGCTCTCCGTGCTACCGATCGCCCGCCGCGACGGTCCCCTGTCCGACCCCGCTTGTCCCCTCCGCCACCTCATCCTGAGGTGACCGCGTCAGCGGACCTCGAAGGAGGGCTCAAGGGATCGCTGCAGCTTCCAGCGGTCTCCTTCGAGGCCTCCGCTTTGCTCCGGCACCTCAGGATGAGGTGCCGGGTGGGATAGACCGCGCTGCCCAGGCGTCGCGCGTTGAGGGAATTCGGCATGACGGCAGCGGTCCTCGGGGTGATGGGTGGCTCCGGCGTCTACGACCTGCCGGGGCTTGCGGATGTTCGCGAAGAGCGCATCGCATCCCCCTGGGGCGAGCCCTCGGACGCCCTGCGCATCGGGCGGATCGGCGACACCCAGATCGTGTTCCTGGCCCGCCACGGGCGCGGTCACCGCTTCTCGCCGGCCGGCATCAACTACCGCGCCAACATCGATGCGATGAAACGCCTTGGCGTCACCGACCTCGTCTCGCTCTCGGCCTGCGGCTCGTTCCGGGAGGAGCTGCCGCCCGGCCTGTTCGTGCTGGTCGATCAGTTCGTCGACCGCACCCATGGGCGTGCCTCGTCCTTCTTCGGCGACGGCTGCGTCGCCCATGTCTCGCTGGCCCACCCGGTCGGGCCCGGTCTCCAGGCGCGGATCGCGGCGGCCGCCAAGGCGGAAGCGATCGCGGTCCATCGCGGCGGCACCTATGTCTGCATGGACGGGCCACAATTCTCGTCGCTCGCCGAGTCGCGCGCCTACAAGGCGCAGGGCTTCGACGTGATCGGCATGACCAACATGCCCGAGGCCAAGCTCGCCCGCGAGGCCGAGATCACCTACGCGACGATCGCCATGGTGACCGACTACGATTGCTGGCACCCCGGCCACGACGCCGTGGATGTGGCGGCCGTGGTGGCGGTAGCGCGGGCCAATGCCGACAAGGCGGCCCGGCTGGTCGCCCGGCTCGCCCGGGACTTCCCGGCGGAGCGCGAGCCCTGCCCGGCCGGCTCGCACCGGGCGCTCGACGGCGCGATCATGACGTCGCCCGCCGTCCGCGACCCCGCTCTGCTCGCCAAGCTCGATGCCGTGGCCGGGCGGGTGCTCATTGGATAGGCGACAGCCCTTTCCAATCGGAAGAAAGTCCATCTAGAAGGCGCAGGCGGCAGCGGCCGCCCTCGACGCGAAGTCCGAAACAAGATGCGCAGCGCCACCATCACCCGGAAGACCGCGGAGACCGACATCGCGGTCACCGTCGCCCTCGATGGCACCGGCCGGTCGAAGATCGCCACCGGGATCGGTTTCCTCGACCACATGCTGGATCTGCTGGCGCGGCACGCCCTGTTCGATCTCGACGTGAAGGTCGATGGCGATCTGCACATCGATCAACACCATTCCGCCGAGGATTGCGGCATCGCCCTCGGGCAGGCCTTCGCCAAGGCCCTGGGGGACAAGCGCGGGGTAACGCGCTACGCCGACATCCACCTGCCGATGGACGAGGCGCTGACCCGTGTCTGCGTCGACATCTCGGGCCGCCCGTTCCTCGTGTTCCGCACGACGTTCCGCGTGGAGAAGATCGGGCAGTTCGACACCGAGCTGGTGCGCGAATGGTTCCAGGCCTTCGCGATGAACGCCGGCCTGACCCTGCACGTCGAGACGCTGTACGGCGACAACGCCCACCATATCGCGGAGAGCTGCTTCAAGGGGCTGGCTCGGGCCTTGCGGAAGGCGGTGGCGATCGATCCCCGGGAGGAGGGGCGCGTTCCCTCCACGAAGGGCTCCCTGTAGAGCATCGTGTCCTCGCGCTCCCCGACCGTCTCCAGGACGGTTTGGGAAGCGCCGTTGTCGGAGTTTTGCGATGCGGATGCGCAGCTACACGCTCCACTTGCCGCCCGATGCCCGCCCAGGCGAGGCCGTCGGGCTCGATCGGGCCGTCCTGGTGCCGGATGGCTTCTCGTGGTCAGCCTTCGCGTTCACGGTGCTGTGGTTCCTGTATCACCGGCTCTGGATCGCGGCGCTGATCGTGCTGGTTGGCCTGATCGCGCTTGCGGGGGCGGGGATCGTTCTGGTGCTGCCGACGGGCGCTGGCCTGATCGCCACATTGCTGGCCGGATGGCTGATCGGGCTGGAGGCGTCGAGCCTGCGCCGCTGGACCCTCGCCCGGCGGGACTGGCCGGCGCGCGATGCCGTAATCGCGGGCAGCCCCGAGGAAGCCGAGGCCCGCGCGATCAGCCGCTGGCTGGATGCGAACCCGGCAACGCCGCGCGCGCCATTCCCCAGTGGCCCGAGCCGACGCGCCGAGCCGGTGATCGGCCTGTTTCCCGCCCAGGAGGGCGCCCGGTGATGAGCCGGACGACACGCGCATGAGCACCGAGACCGTCGCGATCATCGATTACGGATCGGGCAACCTTCACTCCGCCGCCAAGGCCTTCGAGCGCGCCGCCCGGGAAAGCGGGTGCGACGCGCGGATATGCCTGACCGCCGATCCGAAGGCGGTCGCCGGGGCCGACCGCGTCGTCCTGCCCGGCGTCGGCGCCTATGCGGATTGCCGCCGCGGGCTCGACGCCGTGCCCGGCATGGTCGAGGCGATGACGCAGGTCGCCCAGCGGGACGGCCGGCCGTTCCTCGGGATCTGCGTCGGGATGCAGCTCCTGGCGACCCGGGGGCTCGAATACACCACGACGCCCGGCCTCGGCTGGATCCCCGGCGATGTCGGCCTGATCAGGCCGTCGGACCCGGCCCTCAAGGTCCCCCATATGGGCTGGAACACCCTGCGTCCGGCCCGCGACCACGCGCTGCTCGCCGGCATCCCCACCGGCGAGGACGGGCTCCACGCCTATTTCGTGCACAGCTACGCGCTGTCCCCCGAAAGTCCCGGCGACGTGGTAGCGCGGGCGGATTATGGCGGGCCGATCACCGCCCTCGTCGCCCACGACAACATCGCCGGCACGCAGTTCCACCCCGAGAAAAGTCAGCGGCTCGGCCTCGCGCTCATCGCGAATTTCCTGACGTGGCGGCCCTGAGAGCGGCCACGCTTCGGCAAGAAGGACTGAATCCCCCGTGATCCTGTACCCGGCGATCGACCTGAAAGAGGGGCGCTGCGTCCGCCTGATCCAGGGCGACATGGCCCAGGCCAAGGTGTTCGGCGACGACCCGGCCGCTCAGGCCGCGATCTTCGAAACGCAGGGCTTTCCCTGGCTGCACGTGGTCGACCTCGACGGCGCCTTCGCGGGGGCCCCGCGCAACGCCGCGGCCGTGGACGCGATCCTCGGGCGGGTGACGATCCCGGTTCAGCTCGGCGGCGGCATCCGTGAGATGAAGACCCTGGAGGGCTGGCTCGCCAAGGGCGTGTCGCGGGTAATCATCGGCACGGCGGCGGTGCGCGATCCCGGCTTCGTCCGCGAGGCCGCCCGCCAGCATCCCGGCAAGATCGCGGTCGGCATCGACGCAAAGGACGGGCGCGTCGCCGTCGAGGGCTGGGCGCAGACCTCCAGCATGACGGCGGAGGAACTCGGCCGCCGCTTCGAGGACGCCGGGGTGGCTGCGATCATCTACACCGACATCGCCCGGGACGGGATCCTGAAGGGCCTCAACGTCGAGATGACCCTGGCGCTGGCGCAGGCCGTGCGCATCCCGGTGATCGCCTCGGGCGGCCTCGCCTCGATCGACGACGTGCACCGCCTGCTGCAGCCGGATTGCGCGCTGATCGCGGGCGCCATCACGGGGCGGGCGCTCTACGACGGCCGGATCGATCCGGAGGCGGCGCTCGCCGCGATCGCTGCGGCACGCGGCCCGGCTTCGTGATAGATCTGTCCCGGTGGCGGCGCTGACTCGGGAGGCCTCGATGACGGCAGTGAAGGCCCGGCGCTCCTCGGCCGGGACGGCCTACGCGGACGATTTCTATACCTGGACCCAGGAGCAGGGCGCGCGGCTGCGGTCGGGTGACCTGTCGGGCCTCGACCGCGCGAATCTGGCCGAGGAGATCGAGAGCTTGGGCAGGAGCCAATATGACAGCCTTGTCAGCCTGTGGCGCGTCGTCCTGCTGCACATGCTGAAATTCGACTATCAGCCGGAGCGTCGGAGCCGCAGCTGGACAGTTTCGATTCGGACGCACCGAAACAGAGCCGCCGACGTGCTGGACGATAATCCGGGGCTGAAAAGCCGTCTGGTTCAGGCGGTCGAGCGTGCTTATCGTGATGCGCGGGAAGAGGCGGCAGCCGAAACAGGTCTGCCTCTGAGGATGTTCCCGAAGGATTGCCCCTATACGCGGGAAGAGCTGCTGACGCGGCCCTTCTCTGCGGATCCCGATGACCTCTCGGACTGAAGAGCCGCCCTTGCTCAAGACCCGCATCATCCCCTGCCTCGACGTGAAGGACGGGCGCGTCGTGAAGGGCGTGCGCTTCGAGGGCCTGCGCGATGCCGGCGACCCCGTCGAGGCCGCCAAGGTCTACGATGCGGCCGGCGCCGACGAACTCTGCTTCCTCGACATCACCGCGAGCCGGGAGGCCCGGGGGACGCTGCTCGACATCGTCAGCCGGACCGCCGAGGCCTGCTTCATGCCGCTGACCGTCGGCGGCGGGGTCCGCACCGTCGAGGACGTGCGTGCCCTTCTGCTCGCCGGGGCCGACAAGGTCGCGATCAACACCGCGGCCGTGAAGGACCCGGATCTGGTCGCCCGCGCCGCGGAAAAGTTCGGTGCCCAGTGCATCGTGGTGGCGATCGACGCCAAGCGCGTCTCGCCCCCCGGCGACCCCGCCGCCTGGGAGATATTCACGCATGGCGGCCGCGATCCGACGGGCATCGACGCCGTCGAATTCGCGCGCCTCGTGGTCAGGAAGGGCGCCGGCGAGTTGCTGGTCACCTCCATGGATAAGGACGGGACCCGCTCCGGCTACGACCTCGCCCTGACGCGGGCGATCAGCGATAGGGTCTCCGTGCCGGTGATCGCCTCCGGCGGCGTCGGCGGGCTCGATGACCTCGTGGCCGGCGTGGCCGAGGGCGGGGCGAGCGCCGTGCTGGCAGCCTCCATCTTCCACTTCGGACAGGCGAGCGTGGCCGAGGCCAAGGCCCATATGGCGGCGGCCGGCCTCGCCATGCGCCTCGACGGTCCCGCTTCTTCCGCGAGGGCGCCCCTGTGAGCAGCTACCTTCTGGCGAACGCCAACCTCCTCGACCCGGCGACCGGCCGCGAGACCGCCGGCGCCGTCCTCGTCCGGGATGGGCGGATCGCCGATATCGCCAGCGGCGCCGCTCCGGGCACGCCGGGCGGTGCGAAGCGGATCGACTGCCTCGGTCGCGTCCTGACCCCCGGCCTCATCGACATGCGCGCCTTCGTGGGCGAGCCCGGGGCCGAGCATCGGGAGACCCTGGCCTCGGCGAGCGCCGCCGCGGCCGCGGGCGGTGTGACGACCCTGGTCTGCATGCCGGATACCAACCCGGTGATCGACGGGCCGGCCATCGTGGATTTCGTGCTCCGCCGCGCCCGCGACACGGCGAGCGTCACCATCCTGCCCGCCGCCGCCATCACCAAGGGCTTGGCCGGCAAGGAGATGACCGAGTTCGGCCTGCTCAAGGAGGCCGGCGCGGTTGCGTTCACCGACGGGCTGCACGCGGTTGCCAACGCCCAGGTGATGCGCCGCGCCCTGACGTACGCCCGGGACTTCGACGCCCTGGTGATGCAGCATGTCGAGGATGCCGACCTCGTCGCCGAGGGCGTGATGAACGAGGGCGAACTCGCCACCCGGCTCGGTCTCATGGGCATCCCCCGCGAGGCCGAGACCGTGATGCTGGAGCGCGACCTCCGCCTCGTGCGGCTGACCGGCGCCCGCTACCACGCCGCCATGATCTCCTGCGCCGATTCGATCGAGATCGTCCGCCGGGCCAAGCAGGACGGGTTGCCGGTGACCTGCGGCGTGTCGGTCAACAACCTCGTGCTGAACGAGAACGACATCGGCCATTACCGCACCTTCTGCCGGCTCTCACCGCCGCTCCGCGACGAGGCCGATCGGCACGCGGTGGTGCAGGCCCTCGGCGAGGGCGTGATCGACGTGGTCGTGTCCGATCACAATCCGCAGGACGTGGAAACCAAGCGCCTGCCCTTCGCGGAGGCGGCAAACGGCGCGCTGGGGATCGAGACCCTGCTCGGCGCAGCCCTGCGACTCGTCCATACCGGCGACATCGATCTGGCGAAGCTTATCGCCGCGCTGACGGTGAACCCCGCCCGGATCCTCGGGCGCGAGGCCGGCCGCCTCGCGGTCGGCGCGCCGGCGGATCTCGTGCTGATTGATCCCGATCTGCCCTACGTCCTCGACAAGCGGCGGCTGAAGTCGCGGTCCAAGAACTCGCCGTTCGACGAGGCGCGCCTGCAGGGCGCCGCGGTGCTGACCCTGGTCGGCGGTGAGATCGTCCACGCGATGGACGACGTGGCGGCGGCGGCCTGATGCCCGCCGATCTCGCAAGCTGGGCCACCCTCGGCGGCCTCGTCCTCGGCTACGCCCTGGGCTCGATTCCGTTCGGCCTGATCCTGACGCGCTTCGCCGGGCTCGGCGACGTGCGGGCGATCGGCTCCGGCAATATCGGCGCCACCAACGTGTTGCGCACCGGCCGGAAGGGGCTCGCCGCCGCGACCCTGCTGGGCGACGCCCTGAAGGGAACGGCGGCGGTCCTGATCGCCCGGAACCTGGGGGAGGGGCCCGCGCTCGCTGCCGGGCTCGGCGCCTTCCTGGGCCATTGCTTTCCCGTCTGGCTCGGCTTCAGGGGCGGCAAGGGTGTCGCCACCTTCATCGGCGTGCTGCTCGCCTTCTCCCCGCCGGCGCTCGGCATCTTCGCGTTGATCTGGCTCGGCCTTGCCTTCGCGCTCAAGTATTCGTCGCTCGCGGCCCTGGTGGCATCGGCGGCGACGCCCCTGGCGCTCTGGGTCCTCGGCGTCCCGGCGCAAGCTGTGCTGTTCCTGCTGATGGGCGTGCTGCTATGGTGGAAGCACGCGCCCAACATCCGCCGACTCGCCTCCGGCACCGAGGGGCGCATCGGCCAGAAGGGCTGAGCGCAGGCACGGGATGCGCGGTCCTTGGGGGGATCGTATGCAGCTCACCGATGCCCAACGTCTCGATTGGCTGCGCCTGATCCGCACCGAAGGCGTCGGACCGCGCAGTTTCCGCACGCTGATCAACCGCTTCGGCGGGGCGGCGGCTGCCCTCGACGCCATGCCCGATCTCGCACGGCGCCAGGGCAAGCGGCTGGAGCCGCCGACCCGTACGCAGGCCGAGGACGAGATCGCGGCCCTGGACCGCCTCGGCGGCAGGCTGATCGCCTCCGGGGAGGCGGACTATCCGCGGCTTCTCCAACAGACCGATGCGGCACCGCCACTCCTGGCACTCCGCGGCGCCGCGATCCTGAACCGTCCGGCGGTGGCCCTCGTCGGCTCGCGCAACGCGTCCACGGCTGGGCTCGCCTTCACGGAGCGGCTGGCCCGCGGCCTCGGCGAAGCCGGCCTGACGGTGGTGTCGGGCTTGGCACGGGGCATCGACGCCCGGGCCCACAAGGCCAGCCTTCCGACCGGCACCGTCGCGGTGATGGCCGGCGGGCAGGACAAGATCTACCCGGCCAATCACGCCGCCCTTGTCGACGCGATCCTGGGGGAGGGTGGGGCGGTGCTGGCCGAGATGCCGATGGGTTGGGTACCGCGGGGGCGCGATTTTCCGCGGCGCAACCGCATCATCTCCGGCCTGTCGTACGGCACCGTGGTGATCGAGGCCGCGCGCCGTTCCGGCTCGCTGATCACGTCGCGCTACGCCCTGGAGCAGAATCGCGAGGTCTTCGCGGTCCCCGGCTCGCCGCTCGATCCGCGCGCCGAAGGCACCAACGACCTGATCCGCCAGGGCGCGGCGCTGGTCTCCGAGGTGTCGCATATCCTCGACGTGCTGGGGCCCATCATCGAGCGCGGTCCGGACGCGGAGGCCGCTCCTGCGCGGGGCCGGCCGGACTTGCGCGATCAGCCGGACTTCTGGGACGAGATCAACCTCGACGCGGCAAACCCGGACGCCCTCGAGCCCCCGGACCTGTTCCGCCAGCCCGAGCCTGCCGTCTCGGAAAGCCCGGATGATTTGCCGGAGCCGGCCGACGACCGCGCCCGTATCGTCGCCCTGCTCGGACCGAGCCCGGTCGGCACCGACGAGCTGGCCCGCAGTGCCGGCCTCGGCATCCGCGTGATCCAGACCGTGCTGCTGGAGTTGGAGCTCGATGGCCGGATCGAGCGCCACGGCAGCGGCACGGTCTCCCTGCTCAGCCGCTGAACGGATCCGCGTCGGCCGCCGCGTCGGCTTCGACGTCCGCGAGGTGGCGCATCACGTCGAGGCAGCCCTGGAGGATGTAGGCGGCGGCGAGCTTATCCACGAGTTCGCCGCGCCGGGCGCGGGAGGCGTCGGCCTCGATCAGCGCGCGGGTCACCACCGCGGTCGAAAGGCGCTCGTCGAAGAACACGTGGGGCAGGGGCAGGATCGGCGCGAGGTTGCGCATGAAGGCCCGGGTCGATTGGACCCTTGGCCCCTCGCTGCCGTCCATGTTGAGCGGCAGCCCGACCACGAGGCCGCCCACCGCGTGCTGGCGGCACAGGGCGGCGAGGCGCTGCGCGTCCGGCGTGAACTTCACCCGGCGGATCGTCTCCAGCGGCGTCGCGATCTGACGGCCCAGATCCGAGAGAGCGAGGCCGATCGTCTTGGTGCCGAGATCGATGCCGATCAGCCGCGCCCCGCCGCGGGAGGCGGCCGCGAAGGCGCGGATCGCGTCGTGATTCATGGTTCCGCCTGCGTGCTGCGCGCCAGGATAGCCTCCGCGACACCCTCGAACCGTGCCGGCAGAGGCTCGAAGCCCGGCCCGAGCACCAGAGCTGCGGCGGGGCCGGTGATCCGCGTGAAGAAGTCAGTGAGGCTTTCGCCGCCGAACCGGATCGTCTCCAGATCCGGCGCGAGCAACCAGATATCGTATTCCGGGCCGCCGCCCGTCACGTCCCAGAACAGCAGGCCGCCATCCTCGCTACGGCCGAAAAAGCAGGCCCGCTCGACGACGGCGGGATCGCCGCCCTCGACGTCGAACCGATGCGGTTCGGCCCCATCCTCCAGCATCCCGATGGTGGCGCCGACGCTGTGGGCGATGATCCCGGCCTGGGTGATCAGATCGCTGGCCTCGTAGGGGCTGGGGACCGCAATCCGGACCTGCTCCCCCGCCAGACCGACGCCGCAGGCTAGGCAGAAGCTGCGGTATGAGTCCGGCAGGGCGAAGCCGAGTTCCGCCGCCGCGCGGTCGAGCACCGTCTCATCCGGCACGAAGCCCGGGGACAGGCTGGTGAAGATCTGCGCCCACATCGATCCCGCTCTCTCATCCACAGGCTTGCCGCGCTCCGTAGATCGCCTCGGATGGACGCGGAGCCGTTCCCGTTTAGGTAGGTAAATGCTTCGTTAATCCACCGCTCGGGTACCCGCCTTGTCGACCATCGGCCAGCCCACCCGGACCAATCCCGCCCCATCGGCACGGACGATGCCGCGTCGACACCGCCTGATGCTGCTCCTCGCCTTCGAGATCCTGGTGCTGGGTTTCGCGCAGGCGGCAGTCCAGCCGGTGCGGCGGCCCGGGATCACCATCGAGATGTCTGTGATGCCCCATCACGTCGTGACCTGACAGAGGGGCCGGACGGCGCTCCGCGTTGCGGCGCGTCGGAACCCGGTGCTATAGCCCGGCCGATCCCCGGGGGCTGCCCCGGGACAGGGGCGAACGGGACGGCATGTCGGTCGACGAGAAGACGGTTCGGCGCATCGCGCATCTGGCGCGGATCGCGGTCACCGACGACGAGGTCGGGCCGCTGCAGGGCGAGCTGAACGCGATCCTGGCCTTCGTGGAGCAACTCGGGACCGTCGACGTCACCGGCGTCGAGCCCATGACCTCCGTGACGCCGATGGCGATGAAGAAGCGCGAGGACGTGGTCACCGAGGGCGGCCGCGCCGCGGACGTCGTGGCGAATGCGCCCGAGACCGAAGACAACTACTTCCTGGTCCCGAAGGTGGTCGAGTAGGCCTGTTTCGGCCTGAGGCTTGCGGACGGGATTTCTGGCGGGCGCGCCGCGGCGCGCGGGGACGTGAACAGCGTGAATCCGAACGAACTCACCCTGGCCGAGGCGCGCGACGCCCTCAAGGCGAAGCGACTCTCGGCCCGCGAGCTGACGCAGGCGCATCTCGACGCCATGGGCAAGGCCCGCGCGCTGAACGCCTATCTCTTGGAGACGCCCGACCACGCCCTGGCGATGGCGGACGCTTCGGACCAGAAGCTCGCCACCGGCGAGGCCCGGCCGCTGGAGGGCATCCCGCTCGGCATCAAGGACCTATTCTGCACCGACGGCGTGACCACGACGGCGGGCTCCAAGATTCTCGAGAGCTTCGAGCCGCACTACGAATCGGCGGTCTCGGCCAATCTCTGGCGCGACGGCGCCGTGATGCTCGGCAAGCTGAACCTCGACGAGTTCGCCATGGGCTCGTCCAACGAGACCAGCGCCTTCGGCAACGTCGTCTCGCCCTGGCGACGCAAGGGCTCGGACGCGCAGATCGTGCCGGGCGGCTCCTCGGGCGGTTCGGCCGCCGCAGTCGCGGCGCGGCTGTGCCTCGGCGCCACCGCTACCGATACCGGCGGCTCCATTCGCCAGCCCGCCGCCTTCACCGGCACGGTCGGGATCAAGCCGACCTACGGGCGCTGCTCGCGCTGGGGCACGGTGGCGTTCGCCTCGTCGCTCGATCAGGCCGGTCCGATTGCACGGACGGTGCGCGATTGCGCGATCCTGCTCGGCTCGATGGCCGGGGCGGATGCCCGCGACACGACCTGTGCCGATCTCGCGGTGCCCGACTTCGAGGCGGCGGTCACCCGCGGCGTGAAGGGCCTGACCATCGGCATCCCGAAGGAGTACCGGGTCGACGGCATGCCGGCCGAGATCCAGAAGCTCTGGGACGAGGGCGCGGCGTGGCTGAAAGCCGCCGGCGCGACCATCAAGGAGATCTCGCTGCCGCACACGGCTTACGCGCTGCCGGCCTACTACATCGTGGCGCCGGCCGAGGCGTCCTCGAATCTCGCCCGCTACGACGGCGTGCGCTACGGCCTGCGGGTGCCCGGCAAGGACATCGCCGGGATGTACGAGAACACCCGCGCCGCCGGCTTCGGCCGCGAGGTCAAGCGCCGGATCATGATCGGCACCTACGTGCTCTCGGCCGGCTACTACGACGCCTACTACGTCCGCGCGCAGAAGATCCGCACGCTGATCAAGCGCGACTTCGAGCAGGCCTACGCCGACGGGGTCGACGCGATCCTCACCCCGGCGACGCCGTCGGCCGCCTTCGGCATCGGCGAGAAGGCTTCGGCCGACCCGGTGGAGATGTATCTCAACGACGTGTTCACCGTGACGGTGAACATGGCGGGGCTGCCGGGCATCGCGGTGCCGGCGGGCCTCGACGGGCAGGGGCTGCCGCTGGGTCTCCAGCTGATCGGCCGACCGTTCGACGAGGAGACTCTGTTCGCCGTCGCCCAGGTGATCGAGGATTCGGCCGGGCGGACCCAATTGCCTGAGCCGTGGTGGGCATGACCGTCCCGTATTACCCCTGGACGGTCTGGATCTGGGCCGGGTTCGACCCGGCGCTGATCGTGGTCGCACTCTATCTGGGCTGGACGGCGAGCCAGTTCGGCAAGGTGTTCATCGCGGCGATCGCGGCGCTGGGTTTCTCGGTGCTGTTCTCCTACGCGGTGAGCGCAGCCGGCATCCCCTGGCCGGCCCCAGTCACCCATGACGGGCCGACCTTCTTCCCGGTCCGGGCCGTCGCGGCTCTGCTGTGGGCGATCGTGGGCTACGGCGCGCAGAAGGCGATCCGACGCCGCGCTTGATCTTTTTGCGCTGCGGCCCGTAAGTGACCGCACGATATTGACCCCCGTCGCGACCTCATCCTGAGGTGCCGGAGCGCAGCGGAGGCCCTGGAAGAGGCTTCCAGCCAGCCGCGCGATCCCTGGAGCCCTCCCTCGAGGCTGCTGTGCAGCACCTCAGGATGAGGTCGCGGGTGGGAGGATTCCGCCAAGCCACTCTCCCGGCCCGGACGACCATGAACGCACCCGTCGACCCCAAGAAGCTGATCAAGGGCGGCCTCCACGATTGGGAGGTGATCGTCGGCATGGAGATCCACGCCCAGGTGTCGAGCCAGGCGAAGCTGTTCTCCGGCGCCTCCACCGAGTTCGGCGCCGAGCCGAACGACCACGTCTCGCTGGTCGATGCCGCGATGCCCGGCATGCTGCCGGTGATCAACGCCGAATGCATCGCCCAGGCGGTGCGCACCGGCCTCGGCCTCAAGGCGCAGATCAACCTGCGCTCGGTGTTCGACCGGAAGAACTACTTCTACCCGGATCTGCCGCAGGGCTACCAGATCTCGCAGTACAAGGATCCGATCGTCGGCGAGGGCGAGGTGCTGGTCGACATGGCCGACGGCTCCTCGATCACCGTCGGCATCGAGCGGCTGCACCTGGAGCAGGATGCCGGCAAGTCCCTGCACGACCAGGACCCGACCCGCAGCTTCGTCGATCTCAACCGCTCGGGCGTGGCGCTGATGGAGATCGTCTCCCGGCCGGACCTGCGCTCGTCGGAGGAGGCGAAGGCCTACGTCACCAAGCTGCGCACGATCCTGCGCTATCTCGGCACCTGCGACGGCGACATGGAGAAGGGGTCGCTCCGCGCCGATGTGAACGTCTCGGTGCGCCGCCCCGGCGAGCCGCTCGGCACCCGCTGCGAGATCAAGAACGTCAACTCGATCCGGTTCATCGGGCAGGCGATCGAGACCGAGGCGCGCCGCCAGATCGCGATCCTCGAGGATGGCGGCAAAATCGATCAGGAGACACGCCTGTTCGACCCGACCAAGGGCGAGACGCGCTCAATGCGCTCCAAGGAGGAGGCGCACGATTACCGCTACTTCCCCGATCCGGATCTGCTGCCGCTCGAATTCGATCAGGCCTATGTCGACGCCCTCGCCGAGGGGTTGCCGGAGCTGCCGGACGCCAAGAAGGCGCGGTTCGTGGCGGATTACGGCCTGTCGCCCTACGATGCCGGCGTGCTGATCGCCGAGCGGGCCTCCGCCGACTATTACGAGGCGGTCGCCAAGGGGCGGGACGGCAAGGCCGCGGCCAACTGGGTGATCAACGAGCTGTTCGGCCGCCTGAACAAGGAAGGCCTGTCGATCGAGGCGAGCCCCGTCTCGGCGGCGCAGCTCGGGGCGATCATCGACCTGATCGGCGAAGGCGTGATCTCGGGCAAGATCGCCAAGGATCTGTTCGAGATCGTCTGGACCGAGGGCGGCGATCCGCGCGCCCTGGTCGAGAGCCGCGGCATGAAGCAGGTGACCGATACCGGCGCCATCGAGAAGGCGGTGGACGAGATCATCGCCGCCAATCCCGACAAGGTCGCCCAGGCCAAGGAGAAGCCGACCCTGCTCGGCTGGTTCGTCGGCCAGACCATGAAGGCCACCGGCGGCAAGGCGAATCCGGCGGCGGTGAACGCGCTGCTGAAGGCCAAGCTCGGGATCGAGTGACCGGCTTATCGCGGACGGCCTACCAACCCGTGCCCTCATCCCTGAGGTGCCGGAGCGCAGCGGAGGCCTCCTAAGGCCGCCCTTCTAAGGTGTTTGGCGGTCTGATCGGATGCATCATCCTTTTCCCGGGCGCATGCAGCGTCAGCGGAATGCGACCCGGGACCCAGCGCATGACGTTGCGCAGCGGCGTTCGGGATCGACCTGCGCCGCTGCGCGGCACTTTTTATGCTGGATCCCGGATCAGGTTCCGCTGACGCTCCACCTGTCCAGGAAAGGAAGCGCGGGGCCCGCGATGCACGCTCGACCAACCTTGATAGGGCTAGCCTTCTAAGCCTACTGGGATCCTTGGAGGGCTCCTTTGAGGGCCGCTGACGCGGGCACCCCTCAGGTAGAGGGCGCGGATTGGAAGGTCGGCGCTCGTGAATCAGCGAGTCCACCGAGCCTCTTTCATTGCCTGCGCCACGACGAAATCCCGCCACGGCACTGCCGGGCAGGTGAAAGCCGTCGAATCCTCTGAGAAGAAACCGCGGCGGAACGGCTCGAGTCGGGGCCTTTCGCGCATTCGAAGGCGTGCCATGTTGGCCGCTTCTGCGCCCCTGGAGCCGCGTCCGTCCGGCTGTTCGTCTGCTGCCGCTGGGCTTCGGGCCGAACCGGTCCCGGAACCGTCTAGGCGGCGTTACGCTGCGGTGGAGTCATCCCTGTCTCCTCCAGCTTCAGACAATCGCATCCGTTGCGAAACCTGATCTCCTCAAGTTTCCGGCCGATCCGTGCCTGCATTTGCGAAGCACACACAGAGACTGCGCCCGCCATTCGCCTCGGTCAACCGCAATTTTGCCGGTGAAATGCTTTTTCCTGGCCGCCGGCTCCGTGATGCAATGCAAGGCGAAACCGTTCAGGCACTTGGATCGATCTTGCGGCATCGCGGAATTTTCACTGGTGCCCTAACGAATTGTCGGCTTCCAGGTTGTTCTCACGCAGAAGCGGCGGCCCCCAAGGCTCTGGGGGGACAACGCCACGGTCCGGCAGAAGGGCTTAGCCGGCCCATCATCAGCGCCGGTCCGCCTCGACGGTGGGCGCTGTGGTCGCGTGCGTCAGGGCGGAGACGCGGTCGCGCAGGTCCATGAACCAGGTCGGGGCCGGCGCGCGGCCGCCATTGACCACCACGGTCGCGGTCATGCCGGCGATCAGCGGGATCTCCGGCGGCACGTGATCGATCTGGATCCGGACGGGCACCCGCTGCGCCAGCCGCACCCAGGTATAGACTGGGTTGACGTCCGGCAGGCCCTGCGTGCTGGCGGCGGCATTCGCCGTCGCGATGCCGAGGGTGATGCTGGCCACCGTGCCGGTGAGGCGCGGATCGAAGCCCATCAGCTTCACGTCGGCCCGGTCGCCGACATGGATGTTGGGCATCTTCGTCTCCTCGAAATAGCCGTCGATCCAGTACGAATCGGTATCCACCACGCTGATGTTCGAGGTGCCCGTCCGGGCGTAGTCGCCGACCCGCATCAGCAGGTTGGTGACGCGGCCGTTGACGGTGGATTTCACCTGCGTGCGGTCGAGGTTGATCTTGGCTTGGCGCAGCTGCGCCTGCGCACTCTCCAGGGCGGCCGCGGCGATCTTGGCCTGGCCGGCATATTGCTGCTTCTCCTCGACGGAGGTCGAGACCGTGGTGAGCGCCTGCCGCCGGGCCGATTGAGCGTTCTTCACCTGCAGGTCGGCCTCCCGGTTCTTCACTTCGGCATCGGCCGAGGTGACGTTGACCTCGAAATCGACCGGGTCGATCACGTACAGCACGTCGCCCTTGCGGACGTTCTGGTTGTCGTGGACGCGAACCTCGACGATCTGCCCGGCGACCTGCGGGGCGATGTTGGCGACCTGGACGCGCACCGTCCCGTCGCGCGTCCAGGGGGCGGCCACGTAGAACTCCCAGACGTAGGCAGCCGCCAGCCCGGCGACGAGCAGGATCACGCCGGTGGCGGCCAGCCGGAAGACCTTGGCGGCGCGGCCCCGGCGCGGGACGATTGGCCGGAGATCGCGATGATCCGTCGCCTCCGTGCGGGCGGCCTTGGGATCGTCCTCGTCGGCGGTCGTTTCGGGCATCAGATCAACGCGATGAGGAGGGCGAGGACGCAGACGTAGAGACCGGCCTCGGCGAGCGGGGCATTGGCAACATAGCGGCTGAAGCGGATGCGGGCGAAGACCCAGCGCAGCATCAGGAGGATGACGAAGGCCGCCAGGGCATAGGCGACGAACGAGGAGATCAGCACCCCACCGATGTGAATGTCCTCATACATCGCCGTGTCCTGAGTCCCCGTCCGTTTGCGGTTTCACGAGGCGCCGACGCCGAGGCGCCGCAGGAACGTGCGGTGCCGGGCGATGGTCCGCGCCGCGGTGAGGAGATCGCTGGCGGCCCGCGCCGTCGTGAGCCGCACGCTCCGATCCTGTCGAGAGGCCGCGCGAATCAGATCACCGGCCGAGGTTTCGAGCGCGCGGTCGTCGCCGGCGGCCAGTCCGGCCCGCGCCCGCAGGATCGCGTCGCGCAGGGCCGTGACGGCCCGCAGCCGGCGCAGTTCGGCATGGCCCCGGGCCGCGGCCGCCTCCAGCCGGGCCAGCGCGAAGGCGTGCGAGAGGCTCGCCCGCCGCACCGCGCCGCTCCCCGAGCTGTAATTGGCGAACTGGAACAGCCGGTCCGCATTCAGGCTGGTCCGCGTGGTGGCATCGCCGCCCTCGCCGACCAGGGCATCGGCGAGGGCGCGCCGGGCGGAATCGAGGGCGAAGACGCGCTGCTGCGCCGGCGTCACCGGGATGAGGAGGCGCACGACGATCGACAGGATGATCGCCGCGACCACGACCAGGAAGGCGTTCAGCAAGAAGGTCTGCGCATCGTAGCTCTGCGGGTTCGAGGGGCCGAGCAGGACCGGGAAGAACACGATCAGGATGAAGCCGATGCCGAAGGTCTTCGGGTTCAGCGACAGGAAGCAGCCCAGGAAGATCACCGGTGCCATCACCAGGGCGAGCATCGGAAAGCCCTGGACGCCGTCGAGGAAGACGAAGCGCGCGATCCCCGCGAAGGTCGCCGCGAGGGTCATCCCGATGACGACACCGGTGGCGAATTTTTTCGGATCCGGCGTCGTCGACGACAGGGCCGCGGTCGCGGCGACCTGCACGAGGGCGAACGAAGCCTGGGGCAGGCCCAGTGCCACGAAGATTGCGGCGGTCGCGGCGAAGCCCAGCGCGACCCGGAGGGCGCCGCGCAACGCCACGGGGAAATCCCGATGGGTCGGCAGGCTGGCGTCGCGCAGGGGCGCGTGGCCATCCGCCACCGCCTGGATCCCGTCCTGGGCGAAGGTCGCCGCACAGACGAAATCCAAGGCGCGCTGGAGCATCACCACCTCGTCGACGGGGCGTCGCCCGTCGCGGACGGCCTCGTCGACGAGGTCGCGCAGGCGCGCATCGTCGCGATCGAGGCTTTCGGGATCGGGCGCGTCGGCGACCCGGCGGCAGATCGCCATCGCCTCGGCGACCGCGGGGCTCGGGTTCTTCAGATGCGCGGCGGCGGCCGCCACGGTCCGGATCGAGGCCGCCATCACGTAGAGGGCGGCGATGCAGCTGCGCGCCCCCGCGGCGCGGAAGCGGCCATCGTCGAGTTCCCCCGCGATGGCGCTGGCATCGGCGCGCATCGGGGCGATCGTCCGGATCAGCGCCGCGGTGCGCTGGGCGCCGAGATCGCCTTCGGCCAGGGACGTTCGAGCATAGGCGCGGGTCTCGTCCCAGGCCTTGCGAAGCTGCGGCAGCAGCGCCCGCCAGGTGCTGGGGGAGGCGAGGGCGTCGTTGATGAAGGTGATCGCCACGATGCCGAGGACGATCACGGCGACCCGCGAGACCGCGGCGTCGAAGGCGCCCTGCGGATCGTCGATCTGTCCCAGGGCGATGATCGCCACCGTGTAGCCCGACAGCATCGCCCCATAGGCCCGGGTATCCTGGAGGTACTGCGCCACGAACACGCACAGGCCGAGCCAGACCGTGAAGCTGAGGAACAGCATCACCCGGTCCTGCCCGAACAGGGCGACGACCACGATCGACACCACGGCGCCGATCAGCGTGCCGAGCAGGCGATAGACGGCCTTGGAGATGGCCTGCCCGCGTTTCGGCTGGGCGAGAATCGCCACGCAGGTGGCGGCCGAGGAGGCGCTGTCGAGCTGAAGCCAGAAGGCCGCCGCCAGCGCCAGCATCATGGCGATCCAGATGCGCAGCGCGAAGGCCCAGGCCGCGGGCTTCGGCACCCAGGCATCGAGGAACGCGATCAGGCGATCGACGAGCGGAGCCGTTCCCGTCTCCGCGCCGGCAGCGGAGCCCTCAGCCACGTCGGGACCGGCCGGGACCGGCCCCGCCACGCGGGATCGACGCGCCCAGGCGCGCCGGTCCCGTCCACCGATCGGCGGACGAAGCTGTCGGCCCGTGCCGGGGCAGCCATCCAACCGTCATGTCGCTTAACCCCCGGAGATCCATGGCTTCGGCGGTAGGAACGAACGAAAAGCGTCGCGGTTCGCGCGTCTCAGGCCTTGTCGCCGCCCTTCAGGCGCTTGTTGCACTTGCTCCAGTACTGGGGCCACTTGGGACCCTGAGCGGCCTTCTGCGCGTCGGTAAGTGCGCGCCATTCGGCACCGCAGGTCTTCTGGCGCGTCCGCGCGGCACTCTGGCCGGGCGACGGCTCCTTCGCGGCGGGAGCCGCCGGGGCCTCGGCGGCGGCCGGAGGCTTGGTGGGCGCCTCCTTGGAGGAGGGTTCCTTGGCGGAGGGGTCCTTGGCGGATACCGGCTGCGCGGCGAGCAGTGGCAGGGCCAGCCCGGCAATTGTCACGAATCGTCTGATCATCGTCTCAGTCCCCCCGGCACCCTGACGGCGCCCCGGCGGCACTCTCGTTGCACGCCGGCCGGACCGGCAAGGCCACGCCGAAGGTCGCCAACAGGAATGCGGCACATCCCGCATTCGTGAGCGCGGGGCCGCTCTTGCCCTTGAGCGCAGCGGGGAAATCGTCTTCACTGCCGGGATTGTCCGACCCGGCGGAGGGGCACCGCGCCGCTGACGGTTCGGTCGTGGAGCAGGCAGAGCATGGCAGCGGTGTCCGGGCGGCCGATCGACGTGCATACCTGGAGCACGCCGAACGGCTGGAAGATCCCGATCATGCTGGAGGAGTGCGGGCTCCCCTATAGAATCGTCCCGGTCGACATCGCCAAGAACGAGCAATTCGCTCCGGATTTCCTGGCGATCTCACCCAACAACAAGATCCCGGCGATCGTCGACCCCGACGGGCCCGGCGGAAGCCCGATCTCGGTTTTCGAGTCGGGCGCCATCCTTCAGTATCTGGGACGCAAGACCGGCCAGTTCTATCCGGTGGACGAGCGGGCCCGCGTCCTCGTGGATCAGTGGCTGTTCTGGCAGGTGGCCGGCTTCGGACCGATGCTCGGCCAGACCCACCATTTCAAGATCTACGCCCCCGAGAAAGTGCCCTACGCGATCGAACGGTTCACCGCCGAGGCGAAGCGCCTCTACGGCGTGCTGGAGCGCCACCTCGAAGGCCGCCCCTTCCTCGCCGACGACTACTCGATCGCCGATATCGCGACTTTCACCTGGGCCAAGCTCCACTTCAAGCAGGGTGTCGAGATCGAAACCCTGCCGAACGTGAAGCGCTGGCTGGACGCGATGCTGGCGCGGCCGGCGGTCCAGCGCGGTCTCGCGGCGATCTGACGAGCCGCGAGACCCTGCCCTCAGTTCTTGATGGCGGCCTGCTGGTTCACGTCGGGCACGCGTGTCCAGGTCTGGGATCCGCACAGGACCCGGAGCATGCAGCCGGAGACGCTGAGTTCGGCCTCGCTCTCCCGCTCGAGGCTGACCGTATAAATCTTGCCTTCCTCGATGTTGTAGATCTCGCCCGTGTACTTGTCCTCATCGGGCTTCAGACCGTCGATCAGCTGAAGGCCCATGACCGGGCGGGCGCGCTTCTTCGGATCGGGGTTCTTGAGATCCGTGCGGGGCGTGCCGGACTCGGTGGTCGGCACCTTGAGCCACACGACCTTGCCGCAGACCAGTTTCTGGCCCGGGCCGCAGCGGTCGATCCGGATCTTGGCGCGGCCGTCGCCGGTGAGCCAAGTACCAGAGGGATCCTTGCCGGACGGATCCTTGGCGGTATCGGCGGCGGCAGCGGAGAGGCCGGCGAGGAGCAGGGTGGCGCTGAGGGCGAGGCGCATGGTTCGTCTCCGGAATGGGGGCGTGGCGGATGCCCGGGGGATGGACGAAGTTCGATGGAGCGGGATTGAGCCGTCGCAATCAGGCGATTTTTCGGCAGTGTTGCGGCAGCGCCACGGCCACGCTTGCCGGAAGGGATCGCCCCGGGCGGCTTGAGGCCCCGTGGAGCCACCGCTATAAGCCCGGCGCCGAAGCGAAATTCTCGCTCCCGAGGCGCGCCCGGCATCTCGGCGCGCCGCACGCCTTTTCCACAGACGGACCGGACGCATAATGGCCACCGAGCGCACCTTCTCGATCCTCAAGCCCGACGCCACGCGCCGGAACCTCACGGGCGCCGTCAACGCGGTGATCGAGGAGGCCGGCCTGCGCATCGTCGGCCAGCGCCGCATCCGCATGAGCCAGGCGCAGGCGGAAAAGTTCTACGAGGTGCACAAGGAGCGCCCGTTCTTCGGCGAGCTCGTCAGCTTCATGACCTCCGGCCCGGTGGTGGTGCAGGTTCTGGAGGGCGAGAACGCCGTGGCGAAGTACCGTGAGGTGATGGGCGCCACGAACCCGGCCCAGGCCGCCGAGGGCACGATCCGCAAGAAGTTCGCGGAGTCGGTCGGCGAGAACACCGTCCACGGCTCGGACAGCGCCGAGAACGCCAAGATCGAGATCGCGCAGTTCTTCCAGGACTCCGACATCGTCGGCTGATGCACGCTGCGGTGGCGGGCCGGGCACACCGGCCCGCCATCGTTCCCGCGCCCACTCGGGCGCGCAGTGAATGCCGCCCTGTGTGTCCGGCCCGCCATTGACGGGGCGGAGCCCGAAGGAGTCCAACGGCCGAGCTTAGCCAACTCAGCCCGGACCCGAACCACCATGACGATGCGCCGCCTGCCCCTGCTGATCGCGACCGGTCTCTTCGCCCTCGGCGCGACCGCCGCCCTCGCGGGCGGATCCTCGGCCCCGTTCCAGCAATACGAGCCGGACCCGGCGCTCAAGACCGCCACCAAGGCGAATCTCGAAGGCCGCGTGCGCCACGCCTGCACGGTCGTCCAGGCCCGCATGACCAGCGCCACCGAAGCGTCCCTCGAGCGCCCCTGCGGCTGCTACGCCCGGCAGACCCTGCGCAGCCTCGACGCGTCCGAGATCGAGGCCTACCGGGCGACCGGCTACTTCAACGATTCGGCCCGCGCCAAGGCTCTGTCAGCGCTCGACAGCTGCAAGCTGCAGCGGCCGGTCTGAAAACACCGGGGCGCCGCCCCGGACCCCGCCGAAGGGACACGTCCCTTCGGCATCCCCCTCACACGCTGAACAGCACGCCCTCCGGCGCCTGCTCGCTGATGACCACGCGCTCGCCCTCCAGGCGGGCGCGCCCGCTCGCCACCAGGGCGAGCACCGGCGGATAGAGGCGCCGCTCCTGCACGATCACGCGGTCCGCGAGGCTGTCCGGATCGTCATCCTGGCGGACCGGGATCGCCGCCTGCGCGATGATCGGGCCGGCATCGAGTTCCGGCACGACGAAATGGACGGTGCAGCCGTGCAGGCGCACGCCCGCATCGAGCGCCTGCCGGTGCGTGTGCGTACCCTTGAACAGCGGCAGCAGGGAGGGATGGATGTTGATCATCCGCCCCGCCCAGCCGGCCACGAAGCCCGGCGTCAGGATCCGCATGAAGCCCGCGAGGCACACCAGCTCGACGCGCGCGGCCCGGAGTTCGGCCTCGAGGGCCGCATCGAAGGTCGCGCGATTCGGAAAAGCCGTATGGTCGACGACTCGCGTCGGGATGCCGGCCTCCGCGGCCCGGGCGAGGCCCGCCGCGTCCGGCCGGTTCGACAGGACCAGTACGATCTCGGCCGGATAGGCCGGGTCCCGCGCCGCTTCGAGGATCGCCACCATGTTCGAGCCGCGGCCCGAGATCAGGATCGCGACCCGCCTCTTCCCCGTGGCCGCCATCAGAGGGCGAGGCGCCCGCTGAAGGTCACCGGCTCGGGGCCCCGCTTCGTAATGCGGCCGAGGCGCACCGGGCTCTCGCCGGCCCGGGTCAGGGCCTCGTCGACGTCGTCCACCGCGTCGGCGGCGGCGATCACCACCATGCCGATCCCGCAATTGAAGGTGCGCAGCATCTCGGGCTCCGCGACGCCGCCCTCCCGGGCGAGCCAGCCGAACACCGGCGGCGGCGTCACGGCGTCGAGGTCGATCGCGATGCCGACATCGTCCGGCAGCACCCGGGGCAGGTTGTCGGGGAAGCCGCCCCCAGTGATGTGGGCCAGCGCCCGGATGCCGTCCGTGGCGGCGAGCGCGGCGAGCAGGGGCTTCACGTAGATCCGGGTCGGCGTCAGCAGCGCCTCGCCGAGGCTCATCGCCGGCGCGAACGGGGCCGGCGCGTCCCAGCCGAGGCCGGTCTTGGCGACGATCCGGCGGACCAGCGAGAAGCCGTTCGAATGCACGCCGGAGGAGGGCAGGCCCAACACCACGTCGCCCGGCGTGATGCCCGGACGCGGCAGCAGGCTGCCCCGCTCGGCGGCGCCGACCGAGAACCCGGCGAGGTCGTAATCCGACCCGTCGTAGAGGCCCGGCATCTCGGCGGTCTCGCCGCCGATCAGCGCGCAGCCGGCCTGACGGCACCCCTCGGCGATGCCGCGCACGATGTCGGCACCGACGCCCGGCACCAGCTTGCCGGTGGCGTAGTAGTCGAGAAAGAACAGCGGCTCGGCGCCCTGGACGATGATGTCGTTCACGCACATCGCCACGAGGTCGATGCCGATCGTGGCGTGCCGCCCGGTCTCGATCGCGATCTTGACCTTGGTGCCGACGCCATCATTGGCCGCCACCAGGATCGGATCGCTGAATCCCGCAGCCTTCAGGTCGAACAGGCCGCCGAAGCCGCCGATCTCGGCGTCCGCCCCGGGGCGCCGGGTCGAGCGCACCAGCGGCTTGATCGTCTCGACCATCGCGTTGCCGGCGTCGATATCGACACCTGCCGCCGCGTAGGTCAGCCCCGTCGTCGGCTCCTTGCCGTCCCTGGCCGTCATGCCCGCGCCACCTCGCTGATTGCTCGGCCCGCTCTAGCGGCTAACCGCGCGTTGCGCGAGTCGGTGCCGGATCGCGCCGACAGCGGATCGGGCCTTGACCTGCGCCGATGCGGGGTGATCCTGAGGAACCATGCCCGAGAACGCGCCCCCCCGGCAGCTCGCCTTCGACCTGCCGCTCGATCCCCGTTACGGGCGCGAGGACTTCCTCGTGGGACCGGCCAACGAGGCCGCCTACGCGCTGATCGAGGCGTGGCCGGACTGGCCCGACAGCGTGCTGGTGCTCACCGGCCCGCCCGGCAGCGGCAAGAGCCACCTCGCGGCGATCTGGGCCGAGCGCGCCCATGCCTGGACGGTCCCGGCCGCCGAGATCGACGCCGACGCGGTCCAGCACCTCGTCTCGAACGGGGCGCTCGTGATCGAGGATATCGACCGCGCCGGGAGCCGGGACGAGGCGGCCCTGTTCCATCTCCTGAACCGGGCGCGCGAACTCGGATGCCCGCTGCTGCTGACGAGCGGCACGGGCATCGACGCCCTGGGCCTCACGACGCCCGACCTGCGCTCGCGCCTCCGCCTCGCCCCCGGGATCGCCATCGCGGAGCCGGACGACGCCCTGTTGCGGGCCGTGCTGGTGAAACTGTTCGTGGATCGCCAATTGGTGGTCGATCTGGGCGTCATCGATTCGCTGGCCCTGCGAATCGATCGTTCGCTCGGCCGAGCCCGGGACGTGGTCGCCGAGCTCGATCGGGACGCGCTGGGCCGGCAGAGGCGGATCAGCCGGCCGCTGGCACTGGCCGTCCTGCGCCGCATGGGCCTCGACGACGAGGCCGAGGAGCCGGGCGGCTGAACGCGGAATCGTAGGGTGTCACGGAACTGTCGTGATGCCCCGGGGCGTACATTGTAGAACGCGCGACGCAGCGACAGGAGCAGGGACTCGGAATGGATTCGACGCAGAAGCCCGTGGAACGCGAAGCCGCCGATGAGGCCGCCGAGCCCCGTCGGCATTCCGCGGCCACTCCGACCACCCGGCGTGCGCCGGCCGTCCGGCGGCCTCCGGCCGCCGCCGCGCCGGGTGCCACCGCGACGTCGGGCAAGGCCACCGCACCGACCGGGCAGCCCAAGCCGGCCGTGACACGGCCCCGGACCGCGCCCGCCGCCAAACCGGCCGCTGATCCGACGGCTCGGTCCGACGCTCAGGCGGCCAGCCCGCCGACGGCCACGGCCGCCGCCATGCCCGATACGACCGACGAGTGGCCGGCGGTCGCCGAGCCCGAGGAGCGGCAGGCCGACGCGGCGCGGGAAACGGTGCTCGAAGCCGGGCGCGGCCTGCGGCACACGCCGGAGCGGTTCGTGAACCGCGAGCTGTCCTGGCTGCAGTTCAACCGTCGGGTGCTGGAAGAGGCGTCGAACCCCAACCATCCGCTGCTGGAGCGCCTGCGCTTCCTGTCGATCTCGGCGAACAATCTCGACGAGTTCTTCATGGTCCGTGTCGCGGGCCTGATCGATCAGGTGCGGGCGGGCCTCACGGTCCCGTCCCAGGACGGGCTGTCGCCCTCCGAGCAGCTGGTGCGGATCGGCACGGAGGTGTCGCGCCTCGCCGCCGATCAGCAGGCGCGCTGGCGCGAGCTGCGCGAGGAGCTGCACGACTCCGATATCGACATCGTCGAGCCCGCCGCGCTCACCGCCGAGCAGGCGACGTGGCTGGAGGATTATTTCCTCACCCACATCTTCCCGGTTCTGACCCCGCTCGCCATCGATCCGGCCCACCCGTTCCCGTTCATCCCGAATCTCGGCACCACGATCGCCCTGACGCTGGTGCGCCCGAAGGACGGGCGGACCCTGCGAGCCCTGATCCGCCTGCCCGGCGTCATCGACCGCTTCGTGCGCCTGCCGGTGAGCGACAGCGAGACCACGGCGCGCCTGATCCCGATCGAGCAGGTGATCGGGATGTTCACCGGCCGGCTGTTCCCGGGCTACCTCGTGAAGAGCAGCGGCGCGTTCCGGGTGGTGCGCGACTCCGACCTCGAGATCGAGGAGGAGGCGGAGGATCTCGTCCTCCACTTCGAGACCGCCCTCAAGCAGCGCCGCCGCGGCGTCGTCATCCGCCTCGAAGTCGAGGCCGGGATGGCCGAGGATCTGCGCGGCTTCGTGGTGGACGAGCTGGAGATCGCCCCGGACGCGGTGTTCCTGGTCGAGGGCATGCTGGCCCTCAACGAGCTGTCCCAGGTGGTCGGGATCGACCGGCCGGACCTGAAGTTCAAGCCCTACAATCCCCGCTTCCCGGAGCGCATCCGCGAGAGCGGCGGCGACGTGTTCGCGGCGATTCGCCAGAAGGACTTCATCGTCCACCACCCCTACGAGTCCTTCGACTCGGTGGTGCAGTTCCTGGCCCAGGCGGCCCGCGACCCGAACGTGGTGGCGATCAAGCAGACGCTCTACCGCACCTCGTCGAACTCGCCGATCGTGGCGGCCCTGGCGGAGGCGGCCGAACTCGGCAAGTCGGTCACCGCCCTGGTGGAGTTGAAGGCCCGCTTCGACGAGGAGGCGAATATTCGCTGGGCGCGCAACCTGGAGAAGGCGGGCGCGCAGGTGGTGTTCGGCTTCGTCGAGCTGAAGACCCACGCCAAGCTGTCGCTGGTGGTCCGGCGCGAGGGCGACAAGCTCGTCACCTACTGCCATGTCGGAACCGGCAACTATCACCCGATCACCGCGCGCGTTTACACGGACCTGTCGTTCTTCACCGCCGACCCGGCGATCGCCCGGGACGTGTCGCGGATCTTCAACTTCATCACCGGCTACGCGGAGCCCGCCGAGCTGGAGCGCATGGCGGTCTCGCCGCTGACGGCGAAGAACAAGCTCCTTGAGCACATCGAGGCCGAGGTCGCCCACGCGAAGGCCGGCCGCCCGGCGGCGATCTGGATCAAGTGCAACTCGCTGGTGGATGCCCAGATCATCGACGCGCTCTACGACGCCTCGGAGGCCGGGGTGCAGATCGACTGCGTGGTGCGCGGCATCTGCTGCCTGCGGCCCGGCATCCCGGGCCTGTCGGAAACGATCCGGGTGAAGTCGATCGTCGGGCGCTTCCTGGAGCACGGGCGCATCTACGCCTTCGGTAACGGCGTCGGGCTGCCCCATCCCAAGGCCACGGTCTACATCTCGTCGGCCGACCTGATGAGCCGGAACCTCGACCGGCGCGTCGAGGCGCTGCTGCCGATCACCAACCCGACCGTGCACCAGCAGGTGCTCGACCAGATCATGCTGGCGAACCTCCTCGACAACCGCCAGAGCTGGCGGCTGCTCGCCTCCGGCGGCTGCGAGCGGATCCAGCCGGCCGACGGCGAGGAACCGTTCAACGCGCACAAATATTTCATGACGAACCCGAGCCTCTCGGGGCGCGGCAAGGCCTCGAAGAAATCGAGTCCGCGCGCTCTGAGCCGCCGGGCGCAGCGGGGCTAGAGTTTGGCCCCATGCGCCGGAGACTCGACAGGTTTCGGACGGACGCGCTCCGGTTCTGCGTGAGAAACTTGCGCACGCTCAAAGAACTGCGCAAAGGCAGCACCCGTTCGCCGACGCAACGCCATGTGGTTTCCGTGCAGCCGTCACGGCTTCTTGCCCGGCAACCCGGCAACGACATTCTGGATCTGGAGCCGATATCGGTCGTCGCGCGACCGGTCTCGTCCCCGGATCGCACCGGCGGCGCCTCCGTCGAGCCCGCCACGCTCACTCAAGGACCCGGACGCTTGGGCAGTTCTCGCGCCAATCTCCTCCTCGCGCACAATGCGGAGCAGCCCGTGCACGCCGCGCAATCCCCGGTCGCCCTCATCGATATCGGCTCGAACTCGGTGCGCCTCGTCGCCTATGACGGCCTGACCCGGGCCCCGACGCCGCTCTACAACGAGAAGGTCCTATGCGGCCTGGGCCGCAACGTTCTGACCACCGGTCGGCTGAACGACGAGGCGGTGGCCCGGGCGCTCACCGCGCTCGCCCGGTTCCGGGTGCTGTGCGAGACGATGCGGGTGGGCCGGGTCTTCGTGCTGGCGACCGCGGCGGCCCGCGACGCCGAGAACGGGCCCGACTTCCTGCGCGCCGCGGAGGCGGCCTGCGGCCAGGAGATCCAGCTCCTCTCGGGCCGGCGCGAGGCGGAACTCTCCGCGATGGGCGTCATCTCGGGTTTCCACGCGCCGGACGGCGTGGTGGGCGATATGGGCGGCGGTTCGCTGGAACTCGTCGACGTCCGCGGTACCGTCGTCGGCCAGGGCGTGACCATGCCGCTCGGCGGCCTCGCCCTCCAGGATCTGTCCGGCGGCTCGGTGAAGAAGGCCGCCAAGATCGTGCGCGAGCACATGCGCAAGGCCGTGCCGCAGCTCGAAACCCTGCGCGGGCGGACCTTCTACGCGGTCGGCGGCACGTGGCGGGCACTGGCGCGCCTGCACATGGCCGCCCGCGGCTACCCGGTCCACGTGATGCACGGCTACACCGTGGAGCCGACCGACGAATTGACCTTCCTGCAGCTCGTCGAGCAGACCGATGTCGCGTTGCTGCAGGACGTCGAGGCGATCTCGGAAGCGCGGCGTCCGCTCCTCGCCTACGGCGCGGTGGTGCTGGAGGAGATCATCCGGGTCGGCCGCCCGCGGGAGGTCGCGATCTCGGCCTCCGGCGTCCGGGAGGGCCTGCTGTTCGAGCAGCTCGACCGGGATGCAAGGCTGATCGACCCGCTGCTCGCCTCGGCGGCGGAATTCAACACCCTGCGCTCCCGCGCCCCGCGGCACGGCGAGGAGTTGATCGCCTGGACCGACCAGTTCGTGGCGACCCTCGACGGCCACGAGACCGCCGACGAGCGACGCCTGCGCCATGCGGGCTGCCTGCTCTCGGATGTCGGCTGGCGTGCCCATCCCGATTACCGCGACGAGCAGAGCATCGCGGTGATCCAGAACGCCGCCTTCGTGGGCGTCGATCACCCGGGCCGGGCCTATCTCGCCCTCGCGGTATCGCTGCGGCACACCGGCCTCGCACCCGAGAAGGCCAACCCGATCCTACGTGGCGTCGCGGGCCCGCGCCTCTTCGACCGGGCGCGGCTCCTCGGGGGTTTGCTGCGGATCGCCTTCCCGATCTCGGCCGGCATGGACGGGGCGCTCGGCCGCGCGCCGCTCACCGTCGAGGACGGGAAGGTCACCCTGCGGCTGCCGCGGGAGTGGGAGGCGCTGAACGGCGACCGCCTGCTGAACCGCGTCCGCGGCCTCGGCCGCGTCGTCGGCCTTGAGGGGCGGGTCGAGATCGGCTGAGCCCCGGCTTCAAGCGAGCCGATCCGGGAAGATCGCCTTTTTGATCACGGCATGGACGCCCCAGTTGCCGTCCACGACCTGCGTGATCCCGAAATCGACCGCCACCGACATCAGCGAGATCGCCTCGTCCTCGGTGAGCCCCTTCGCGTGCATCAGGAACTGGCGCATCTTGCGGAAGGCGTCGCGCATGGCGAGGTCGATCGACGATTTCGCGAAGATCGCCGCCTGGGCGTCCGGACCGAGGTCGCGCAGGTAGTTCGGGTAGCTGAAGCCGGACAGGACCCAATCGTCCTTGGTCTCGATCATCGGGAAGTCGAGGGCTTCGAGCGGCGAGCCCGGCAGGTCGGCCTTCTTGTGCAGGATGAACTGGAAGGTGCCGGTGAGCGAGCACTCGATCGCGGTCCCGCACATTTCGGAATCGCCCTGGCTGGCATGGGGATCGCCCACCGAGAACAGCGCCCCCGGCACCGCGACCGGGAAGTAGAGCGTCGCGCCCTTGCCGATCCGCCAGTTGTCGATGTTGCCGCCGGTATAGCTCGGCGGGATCGTGTTGACCCGGTCGGCCTCGGCCGGCGCCACGCCCAGCGTGCCGAAATGCGGGCGGATCGGCACCCGGATTCCCTTCAAGACGTCGAAGGTCTTCTGGGTTTTTGAATGGTCCACCGGCAAGCCGGGATAGTCGATGGTCGGATGCGCGACTCCGAACGGGTCGGTCACGCCCGGCCAGCGGAAGCTGTAGATTGCCCGCGCCCAGTCGCGCGCCCCGGTGGCGTCGACCTCGTAGATGGTCACCACCTCGCGGGGCTTATCGCCGGTGATCAGATCCTTGTAGTGGAAGCCCCACCACGCCGCCGCGTTGCTGCCGAAGGCGAGCCCCTTGTACTTGGGATTGGCGCTGGGGCGCGGCGCCACGTCGAGGATGCGGACCTCCAGCACGTCGCCGGGCTCGGCGCCGCGGATCGCCACCGGGCCGGTGCAGATATGGACGCCGAGGCCGCCGCCGGGGCCGATCTTGGCGTCCATCGGCCCGGCGCCGCGGGGCGAGACGCCCATCTTGTCCTTGGTCCAGAGGTAGACGCTTTCGGCCCCCGGATCGCCCTCGATCATCCGCTCGGCATCGTCGCTCGCTTGGTGGGTGAGCGTCTCGATGGTGACGAAATCACCGGAGCCGATCTCGACCTGCGGTTTCAGGCTGCGGCTGAAGAAGCCCCAATGCACCGTCTCGGCATTGGCCGGCAGATGGTAATGCCCGGTCGCGGCGAATTTGGCGCCGGAGGCCTCAGCCAAAGCCGGGCTGACCAGCGAGGGACCGCCGGCCGCGAAGGCCGCCGCCGCAGCGCCCGTCGCCACGAACCCGCTCTTCAAGAAGGCGCGCCGCTCCGGCTCAAGGTCGCGCTTGAACCGGCGCCGGTGCTCCTCGAAGGCGTGGCAGTTCGGGTCGTCGCCCTGGCACATGGTGTCGGCTTCCGGTGGTTGCGTTTCCCCGGAAGCGGTCAAGCAATTCGACGGCCACGCTGGCGGCCGTCGATAGATCTCTTCAGGCGGAGACCATCCCGACACCCGGCTCCTCGGCCTTCGGCGGCGCCGCGTCGGACTGCGCTTCGACCACCGCGGCGGCCGTCACGTTGACGATGCCGCGGGCCGTCACCGACGGCGTCAGGATGTGGGCGGGTTTGGCCGGTCCGATCAGCAGGGGGCCGACCGGGAGCGCGTCCGCCAGCATCTTGGCGAACTGGAAGGCGATGTTGGCCGCGTCGAGATTCGGGAAGATCAGGACGTTGGCCGCGCCCTTCAGGCGGGAGCCCGGCAGCACCCGGTCGCGGACCATCTCGGAGAGCGCCGAATCCGCCTGCATCTCGCCGTCGACGATCAGATCCGGATCGCGCTTCTGCAGGAGCGCGACGGCGTCGCGCATCTTCATGGCGGAGGCCGAATCCGACTGGCCGAAATCCGAGTGGCTGAGCAGCGCGATCTTCGGGGTCATCCCGAAGCGGCTGACGTGGCCGGCGCAGGCCTGGGCGACGTCGGCGATCTCCTCCGCGGTGGGGTTCGGCCGGACATGGGTGTCGGCGAGGAAGTAAGCGCCGTTATGGGTCACCACGAGGCTCATGGCGGCGCATTGCTCGACGCCGGGCGCCAGCCCGATCACGTCGCGGATGATGCGCAGCCGCGTCTCGAACCGGCCCTCCAGGCCGCAGATCAGCGCGTCGGCCTCGCCCCGGCGGACCGCGATGGCGCCGATCACGGTGTTGTTGGTGCGCACCAGCGTCCGCGCCGCGTCCGGCGTGATGCCGCGCCGGCCCGCGACATCCAGATAGGTCTGCACGTAGGCGCGGTAGCGCGGATCGTCCTCGGGGTCGATCAGCTCGAAATCGCGCCCGTGCTCGATCGACAGGCCGAAGCGCTTGAGCCGCGTCTCCACCACACGCGGCCGGCCGACCAGGATCGGGAACGCAACCTTGTCCTCGACGATCGCCTGGACGGCGCGCAGCACGCGCTCATCCTCGCCCTCGGCGTAGATGACGCGCTTGGGCGCTTCCTTCGCCTTGGAGAAGAGCGGCTTCATGATCAGGCCGGACCGGTGCACGAACCGGTCGAGGCTCTCGACATAGGCGTCGAGATCCTGGAGCGGCCGGCCGGCCACGCCCGAATCCATCGCCGCCTTGGCGACCGCCGGGGCGATGCGCAGGATCAGCCGCGGATCGAACGGGCTCGGGATCAGGGATTTCGGCCCGAACGGCCGGGCCTCGCCGCCATAGGCCCGGGCGACCACGTCGGAGGTGGTCTCGTGGGCGAGGCCGGCGATCGCCTTCACGGCGGCCTTCTTCATCTCCTCGTTGATCTTGTGGGCGCCGACATCCAGCGCGCCGCGGAAGATGTAGGGGAAGCACAGGACGTTGTTGACCTGGTTCGGGAAGTCCGACCGGCCGGTACAGATCATCGCGTCCGGCCGCTCTTTCTCGGCCAGATCCGGCATGATCTCCGGATAGGGGTTGGCGAGCGCCATGATCAGCGGCTTCTCGGCCATCTCCTTCAGGTATTCGGGCTTCAGCACGCCGCCGGCCGAGAGGCCGATGAACACGTCGGCGCCCGGGATCACCTCGGCGAGGGTGCGCTTGTCGGTCTCCTGGGCGTAGATGTCCTTCCAGCGGTCCATCAGCTCCGGGCGGCCCTTGTAGACCACGCCCTTGATGTCGGTGACCGTGATATTCTCGCGGGTCGCACCGAGCGACACGAGGAGGTTGAGGCAGGCGAGCGCGGCCGCGCCCGCCCCGGAGGTGACGATCCGGACGTCCGACAGGGTCTTGCCGGCGAGTTCCAGCCCGTTGAGGACGGCGGCCGCCACGATGATCGCGGTGCCGTGCTGGTCATCGTGGAAGACCGGGATGTTCATCCGGGCCCGGCACTGCTCCTCGACCTCGAAGCATTCGGGCGCCTTGATGTCCTCCAGGTTGATGCCGCCGAAGGTCGGCTCCAGGGCGCAGACCACGTCGACGAGCTTCGAGACGTCCTTTTGGTCGACCTCGATGTCGAACACGTCGATGCCGGCGAACTTCTTGAACAGGACCGCCTTGCCCTCCATCACGGGCTTGGACGCGAGCGGGCCGATATCGCCCAAGCCCAGCACCGCCGTGCCGTTGGAGAGCACCGCCACGAGGTTCTGGCGGATCGTGAGGTCGGCGGCCTGCTGCGGGTCGTCGTGGATCGCCATGCAGGCGGTGGCGACGCCCGGGGAATAGGCGAGCGCGAGGTCGCGCTGGTTGCCCAGCGGCTTCGTCGCCTGGATCTCGAGCTTCCCGGGCTTGGGCAGGCGGTGGTAGACGAGCGCCCCGGCCTTGAGGTCCTCGGACATGTTATCGGCCATCGCCCACGCTCCCGCTCACCTTTTTCACCGAGGACGACGCGATCGCGCATCGCGCGGGCTCGCGTCTTGACCGGTCTGTTGCACCGGCTACGCAGGGGGCGCAACCCGCACAACGAGACCCGGATCCATCTCGCCAAGCTGGCGAGGGCCTACGGCTTCTCCATAGGCGCGTACTCGTACGGCCGTCCAAAGGTGCGGTTCCCCGAGAGCGGGCGGCGGCTGACGATCGGCCGCTATTGTTCCATCGCCGACAAAGTCGAGATCCTGCTCGGAGGCGACCACCGGCTGGACTGGGTATCGACCTACCCGTTCGCAGCGATGCGCGGGCTGTTTCCGGAGGCGCAGGCGCCGGAGGATTTCCATGCGTCCCGGGGCGACGTGGTGATCGGGCACGATGTCTGGCTCGGATCGGGCTGCATGATCCTGTCGGGCGTCACGATCGGCCCCGGGGCCGTGGTGGCGGCCCACGCCGTCGTGACCCGCGACGTGCCCGCCTACGCGGTAGTGGCCGGCAACCCGGCGCGGGTGGTGCGGCACCGGTTCGATGCCGCGACCGTGGAGGCGCTCCTGGCGGCGGCGTGGTGGGACCTGCCGCACGCCGAGGTGACGCGGCTCGTGCCGCTGCTGCAGGGCGGCGACGTGGCGGCCCTGGTCGCCGGCGCCGTTGCGGCGGGGCGGGGGATTGCGTAATCCGCGGCGCATCTTTGCCGCTCAGGCAAACCGGAGCCCGATTATGTCCGATCCCGCGCTGCCCGACCGCCTCTCCGTCAACCCGGACAGCCCCTATTATGACGCGGCCCTGCTGGAGCGCGGCGTGGGCATCCGCTTCAAGGGTGTCGAGAAGACCAATGTCGAGGAGTATTGCGTCAGCGAGGGCTGGGTGCGCCTCTCGGCCGGCAAGACCCTCGACCGCGCCGGCAACCCGATGACGGTGAAGCTGAAGGGCCCGGTGGAGCCCTATCTGCGCGAGCCCGTCTCCGAGGCCTGATCAGCCTTCCGGGCGAGCGAGGCCTGGAAGTTGCGGATCGCCTCTGCGACCAGCGCCTCGATGCGCTCCGCAGAGCGCGGTCCGTCAATGACGAGGCTCGCGAGGATGTCGGTGCGCCGGGCGCGCTGCTTGGCGGTGCGGGCGTGGTTCGACAGGCGCAGATGCCACGGGCAGTCGGGCGGCCTGAGATAGAGGCTGTCGCCGCGCTCGTTGCGCGCGACGACCGTGAAGCCGTGGGCCTCGAGCCGGCGCGCAGCCAGACCAAGCGCTGCCGAGGGCGGGAGCGGTGCGTCGCGCTTCACGGCCCCGCCGGCTCGATCGTACCGAGGCGTCGGCGCCCGAGCGCCCGCGCCTTCAGCGCCAAGGCCGGCCGCTCGATCCCGTACCAGGACAGGGCCGCCACCGGCAGCGTCACCGCGAGGGCCGGGGCCAGCAGCGCGGGCCCCGACATCTGCGGCCACAGGGCGTGCAGGGCCTGCTGGATCGGCCAGCCGTACAGATAGATCCCGTACGACAGGTCCGCCCGCGGATCGAACAGCCCGCGCGCCAGCGGCCCGAGGGCGAGCCAGATCACGCCGTAGGCCTCCGCCAGGAACAGCAGAGGCGGATAGGCCGGCGTCCGTGCGAGGACGAAGGCCCCGAAGGCCAGGCAGGCGAGGGCCGCCCCCGAGATCCGAAGGCGCTCGCGCCAGAGATAGAGGCAGGCACCGGCCGCGAAGATCAGGGGCAGTCGCAGGGCCGTCTCGGTGCCCTTGGGCAGGTCGGCGCCCCGCAGGCCGCCCGCGATGGTGAGCGCCAGCGCGAGCCCGGCGACGATCGCGAGGGCCGACCAGCGCCGCTTCAGCAGACCGCACAGGGCTGCGGCGAGCACGCCGAGATAGCACAGCACCTCGTATTTCAGCGTCCAGACCGTGCCGAGCGGGGCCCGATACGGGTTGGCCTCGAACACCCCGGGGAGGGCGGCGTTGCTCTTGAAGGTCGTCAGCGTCCCGCGGATGAACGACCACAGGTGCGGATCGCGAAGATACTCGGCGACGGGCAGGCGGGTCAGCGCCGCGCCGAGGCCGAGCGCCACGACGAGGGTCGCGGCGACCAGCCCCGGCAGGATGCGCAACGTCCGGGCCAGCGCGTAGTCACGGATCCCGCGCCGGTCGCAGCTCATGGTCACGAGAAAGCCCGACACGGCGAAGAAGCCGTTCACCGCGTGCTCGCCCAGCGTGTAGCCGGTCAGCCGGACCAGGGGCTCGTCGCCGGCGGCGCCGGTCGCGACGCTGAACGTGTGGGACACCACCACGGCGACAGCCAGAGCGAGCCGCAGGCCGGTGAACCCGTTGCGCCCGGCCCCGAGCGCATCCGCGATGGTTCGGGCGCTCATCCGGGCAGGCCCTCGCGGGCCAGCGCGGTCCGGCCGCGCAGGAAGGCGAGGGCGCCGGCCGCCGAACCGCCGTAGCGCTCCATCCCGCTCCGGCGCAGCACCAGGGCCGAGAGCAGCGCCTTCGGCAGGTTGGTCATGAGGGCTGCGAGGCTCGGATCGGGCAGGCCGTATTTACGGCTGACATAGGCCCGCGACCACGCCTGATGCCAGCGGGTGCGGAACACGCGGCCCCGCTCGGGCGCCGAGGATCGACCGCGGCCATGCAGCGCCTCGGCGGCGTGAACATGGATGATCGCCCGGCCGGTTTCGGCGATGCGCCGGCACAGGTCGTCGTCCTCGTAGAACAGGAAGATCCGCTCGTCGAAACCGCCGAGGTCCAGGAACAGGCGGCGCGGCATCATCAGGCAGGCCCCCGAGAGGAACGGCGCGCAGGCATCGCCCTCCGGCAGCGCGAGACGGCCGCCGGGATTGGTCAGGTACGGCGCGAGCAGCGAGCGCGGCTGGAAGAAGAAGCGGCCATCGGGCTCGACCAGCCGCGGGGCCAGCAGGCCGGCATCCGGCCAAGATCGGGCCGCCGCCGCCAGGGCCTCCACGGCCCCCGGGCGCAGGATCACGTCCGGGTTGACGATGAGGACGTGCTCCGCCGTCTCGGCGGCGCGGACGCCCCGGTTGTTGGCGCGGCCGTAGCCCTCATTGCGGGCGTTGCGGATCACCTGTGCGCCGGCCGCCTCCGCTACGGCGGCGGAGGCATCCCGGCTGGCATTGTCCACCACGATCGCCGGCACGTGCTGGCCGGCGAGGGCGGCGAGGCAGGCCGACAGCACCTCGGCGCTGTCGTGCGCGACGACGATGGCGACGAGGCGCGGCACCGCCCGGCCGGGCTTACGCCTTCTTCTCGGGCAGGTTGAGCCGGATGTGCAGCTCGCGCAACTGCTTGGGCGTCGCCTCGGAGGGCGCACCCATCATCAGGTCCTCGGCGCGCTGGTTCATCGGGAACAGCACCACCTCGCGGATGTTCGGCTCGTTGCACAGGAGCATGACGATGCGGTCCACCCCCGGCGCGATGCCGCCGTGCGGCGGGGCGCCCATGCGCAGCGCGTTCAGCATGCCGCCGAACTTCTGCTCCAGCACCTCTTGGCCGTAGCCCGCGATGGCGAAGGCCTTCTCCATCACGTCCGGACGGTGGTTGCGGATCGCCCCGGAGGACAGCTCCACGCCGTTGCAGACGATGTCGTACTGGAACGCCTTGATATTGAGGATCCGCTTGGTGTTCGGGCCGTTCTCGTCCTCGGCCGACAGGGCATCGAGGTCGAGGGCCAGGAACTCCTCCCGGTCGATGTTCGGCATCGAGAACGGATTGTGGGAGAAGTCGATCCGCTTCTCCTCCTCGCTCCACTCGTACATCGGGAAATCGGTGATCCAGCAGAAGGCGAACTGGTCCTTGTCGCACAGGCCCAGCTCGTCGCCGATGCGGATGCGGGCCTTGCCGGCGAGCCCGGCCGCCTTGCCCTCGACGCCGGCGGAGAAGAACACCGCGTCGCCGGCCTTCGCCCCGGCGCGCTCCGCGATGAGCGCCTGGACCTCGGCCGGGATGAACTTGGCGATCGGCCCCTTGCCGGAGAGCTGGCCGTTCTCCTCCTCGAAGACGACGTAGCCCAGCCCCGGCGCGCCCTCGGAGCGGGCCCAGTCGTTCAGCCTGTCGAAGAAGGAGCGCGACTGCGCCGCCGCCCCGGTCGCCGGGATCGCCCGGACGACGCCGCCGGAGGCGATCACGCCCTTGAACGCCTTGAAGGCCACGTCCTCGCGGGCGAACAGGTCGGTCACGTCGGCGATGATCAGCGGGTTGCGCAGGTCCGGCTTGTCGACGCCGTACTTCAGCATCGAATCCGCGAAGGTGATCCGCGGGAATTCCCGGGTGACGCGCTTGCCCTCGGCGAACTCGTCGAACACGCCACGCAGCACCGGCTCCACCGCCTGGAACACGTCCTCCTGGGTGACGAAGCTCATCTCGATATCGAGCTGGTAGAATTCGCCCGGCGAGCGGTCGGCCCGGGCGTCCTCGTCGCGGAAGCAGGGCGCGATCTGGAAGTAGCGGTCGAAGCCCGCGATCATCGTCAGCTGCTTGAACTGCTGCGGCGCCTGCGGCAGCGCGTAGAACTTCCCGGGATGGACGCGCGACGGCACGAGGTAGTCGCGGGCGCCCTCGGGCGAGGAGGCCGTCAGGATCGGCGTCTGGAACTCGAAGAACCCGCCTTCGCGCATCCGGCGGCGGAGCGAGTCGATGATCGCCCCGCGCTTCATGATGTTGGCGTGGAGCTTCTCCCGGCGCAGGTCGAGGAAGCGGTAGCGCAGCCGCGTCTCCTCCGGGTACTCCAGGTCACCGAAGACCGGCAGCGGCAGCTCGCCCGCCGGACCCAGCACCTCGAGGTCGTCGATGTAGACCTCGACCGCGCCGGTCGGCAGCTCGGCGTTCTCGGTACCTGCGGGCCGCGTCCGCACGCGGCCGTCGATGCGCACGACCCACTCCGAGCGAACGCCCTCGGCCGCCTTGAAGGCCGGGGAATCGGAATCGACCACGCACTGGGTCAGCCCGTAATGATCGCGCAGATCGATGAACAGCACGCCGCCGTGGTCGCGGATGCGGTGACACCAGCCTGAGAGGCGGACGGACTGCCCGACATCGGACGGGCGGAGCGCCCCGCAGGTGTGGGAACGGTAACGGTGCATGACGGGCTTCTTCTCTGGGAAGGCCGGCACCATTCACGCGAGGCCCCCCAAGTCAAGCACGGTTCTGCCGTGCGGTCGGCGCGAAGCCCCTCAGGAAGCGGCCATCGCCGGACCCGCCGGACTACCGGATTGGGCCCGGAATCCCCATATCATGTCCATGAGCCAGAACACTTTTTTCCCATCGGTGGTCGAGCGGGCGGCGCCCCGTGAGACGCTGGTACATGCGTGGCGGACGCTGCCGCTCGACGGGCATTTCGACCTCGTCTACGAGGATGCGGCCGGTGCCTGGAGCAACCGGTCCCTCGACGCGCGCGAGCTCAAGCTCGGGCCCGGCCGGACCCTGCTGGGCGGCATCGACGCAAGACGGGGTGGTTATCGCGGCTTCCGCGTCGACCGGATCCGCCGCCTCGTCGACGGGGCCACGGGCGAGCGCATCGAGACCGGGATCCTCGATCGTCTGCTCGGACGTGCGGAGGCGCAGCGCCGGGCCGATGCGCTCCGGTTCAAGCGACGGGCCAAGGCGCGCCGGAACGCCGCCGCACGGTCGGTCGAAGCGGTCCCGTGACGGGAATGCGGGAAAAACCGGGACGCGACGCGGGTTTCCCTCCCCAGCGCCGCGCCGGTTGCGTATAGCCGGTGCATGGATCTGATTTCTTCAACCGACACGCTGCGGGACATCTGCACGCGTCTGGCCGCGCAGCCCTTCGTGACCGTCGACACGGAGTTCATGCGTGAGACGACCTATTATCCCAAGCTCTGCCTGATTCAGATGGCGGCCCCGGACGGTACCGCCGTGCTGGTCGATCCCCTGGCGCCTGGGATCGACCTCAAGCCGTTTATCGATCTGATGGCGGATACCCGGACCGTGAAGGTCTTCCACTCAGCACGCCAGGATCTCGAGATCGTCTGGATGCTGGGCGGGATCCTGCCGCATCCGTTCTTCGACACGCAGGTCGCCGCCATGGTGTGCGGCTACGGTGATTCCGTCTCGTACGAGCAGCTCGTCAACGATGTCGCCAAGGCCAAGATCGACAAGTCGTCCCGGTTCACCGACTGGTCGCGGCGTCCCCTCTCGGATGCGCAGCTCATCTACGCGCTGTCCGACGTCACGCATCTGGTGAAGGTCTACGAGGTCCTCGTCGCCGAGTTGCTGCGCACCGATCGCGGCGTGTGGCTCGACGAGGAGATGGCGGTGTTGACCTCGCCGGAGACCTACCGGGCCGACCCGTCCCAGGCATGGCGGCGCCTCTCCGGCCGCATGCGCAAGCCGCGGGAGATCGCCGTCCTGATGGAGGTCGCGGCGTGGCGCGAGGGCGAGGCCCAGAGCCGCAACGTCCCGCGCGGGCGCGTTCTGAAGGACGAGGCGGTGATCGACATCGCTTCGGCCGCGCCCCGGAGCGTCGAGGCGCTCGGCCGCCTGCGCACGATCCCGGCGGGCTTCGAGCGATCCCGTACGGGCGCCGATATCCTCGCGGCGGTGGAACGCGGGCTGTCCCGCGATACGGCCGACATCCGCATGCCGGAACGGCTCCGCCGCAGCGGCGGCAATGGGGCGATCGTCGAACTCCTCAAGGTGTTGTTGAAGGCGGTCTGCGAGGCCGAGGGTGTCGCCCCGAAGATCATCGCGACCGTCGATGATCTGGAGGCCATCGCCGACGATGATGCGGCCGAGGTGCCGGCCCTCGAAGGCTGGCGGCGGATGCTGTTCGGCGAGAAGGCTCTGGCGCTCAAGCAGGGCCGTCTGGCGCTGTCCGTCGAGCGCGGTCGTATCGTGGTACGGGATCTCGATACGCCTGCGCCGGCCGAGGTAAGCGGCACGACGGTGTGAACGATCATCGGCGCTTGTACCGCGCCGCCGGCGTCCAAGCGTGACTTAGCCGCTGGGTGGGATTAAGTGGCAATTCGATTGCCGTTCCTTCCCGCCCGTGCGTCCCGCGTATGTTCGAGCCGAACGAAGTCCTCAAGACGTTGACCGGCCGCGGTCTGGTTACGGCGGAGGGATGCGCTTCGGTTCGGGTTCGCTACCGCGTCGTCGTCGAGCGCCGGGATGGCGGGATCGTTGCCTACGGCACGCTCAACGGCAGCCACGCCAACCTGCGGCCGATCTGGCTCGAGCCGGACGCACAGCTACGGCTCACGAATGGTCGACGGCTCAGCATTTCGATCACCGACCTGATCGGCGACGAGGCGGAGTTCGAGAGCACTGGCCCAATCGGCATCCTCTGACATCCGGCGCCCGCCGCTCAGGCGCGGCCACCATCGAACAGAACGGTGGGGACGCTTGGGATAATTCGGCAATTTGTCGCGCCCCTTCGGACCATCGGTGGATCGATCCCGATTATCGGGGTCTGCGGCGACCGGGCGCATAAGTGCTACACTGCACAATAGATCATGCCGCGCGTCATCCGGCGATACCGCACTGCGCTCCTTGGCAGCCGCGACGCCATATCGGCATCAGGCTATTCCAGCACTATCCACGCGAATGCCGCATGCTGGCGTCCAGCAACGCTTACTCAGTTGCAAGTTCTGCATAGGGTACGCTCACGTCGCCGTGAGAAGCGACCGGAAACGCCATCCTGCCATTGTGCGATGCACCATTTATTTTCGTGGCTCGATGACGTTTGACTGGCCTTTGTAACCTCCGAAGAAGCCTTCACCCTGTGTCGAGAACCGGGGAACGGCGAGTTGACGGCGCTCAAAAATCTCTTAAGGTCCGGGCAAGCCTCGGTTTCGAGGGGGCCGCCTCAGGGATGGCGGTTCCTGGCCAGGGGATCTCAAGATCTCCTGAAGTCAATGAAGCCCGCTACCGAGGCGTCCATCCCTGTCGCAAACAGTCAGGTCGGAGTCCGAGCGACGACGTTCTCCAAGCGCGTCGCGAACACTCTCAAAGACTTGTCGGAGGAACCCATGAGAGCAGTGCATCTCCTTGCGCTCGGCGCGGGTGTCGCGGCGGTTGCCGCGCCGGCGCTGGCCAACGAAAGCGTTATGAAGGGCATCGCCAACCCGGCGGAGCAGGTGCTCCAGACGGTTGACTACGCCAACACCCGCTATTCGAAGCTCGACCAGATCAACGCGTCGAACGTGAAGAACCTCCAGGTTGCCTGGACCTTCTCGACCGGCGTTCTGCGCGGCCACGAGGGCTCGCCGCTCGTCGTCGGCAACGTCATGTACGTGCACACGCCGTTCCCGAACATCGTGTACGCCCTCGACCTCGACCACGAGGCGAAGATCCTCTGGAAGTACGAGCCGAAGCAGGATCCGTCCGTGATCCCGGTCATGTGCTGTGACACGGTCAACCGTGGTCTGGCCTACGCCGACGGCGCCATCCTCCTGCACCAGGCCGACACCACCCTCGTGTCGCTCGACGCCAAGACCGGCAAGGTCAACTGGTCGGTCGTGAACGGCGACCCGAAGAAGGGCGAGACCAACACCGCGACGGTCATTCCGATCAAGGACAAGGTCATCGTCGGCATCTCGGGCGGCGAGTTCGGCGTGCAGTGCCACGTCACCGCCTACGACCTGAAGACCGGCAAGAAGGTGTGGCGCGGCTACTCCGAGGGCCCGGACGATCAGATGCTGATCGACCCGGAGAAGACCACCTCGCTCGGCAAGTCGGTCGGAAAGGACTCCTCGCTGAAGACCTGGGAAGGCGATCAGTGGAAGACCGGCGGCGGCTGCACCTGGGGCTGGTTCTCCTACGATCCCAAGCTCGACCTGATGTACTACGGCTCGGGCAACCCCTCGACCTGGAACCCGAAGCAGCGTCCGGGCGACAACAAGTGGTCGATGACCATCTGGGCGCGTAACCCCGACACGGGCGTGGCCAAGTGGGTCTACCAGATGACCCCCCACGACGAGTGGGACTACGACGGCATCAACGAGATGATCCTCACGGATCAGAAGATCGACGGCAAGGAGCAGCCGCTCCTGACCCACTTCGACCGTAACGGCTTCGGCTACACGCTGAACCGCGCGGACGGCAGCCTGCTCGTGGCTGAGAAGTACGACCCGGCCGTGAACTGGGCGACCAAGGTCGACATGGACAAGGGCTCGAAGAACTACGGCCGGCCGCTGGTCGTGTCGAAGTACTCGACCGAGCAGAACGGTGAGGACACCAACTCCAAGGGTATCTGCCCGGCGGCCCTCGGGTCGAAGGATCAGCAGCCTGCGGCCTACTCGCCGAAGACCCAGCTGTTCTACGTGCCCACCAACCACGTCTGCATGGACTACGAGCCGTTCCGGGTGACCTACACCCCGGGCCAGCCCTACGTCGGTGCGACCCTCTCGATGTACCCGGCCCCGAACTCGCACGGCGGCATGGGCAACTTCATCGCGTGGGATGGCGTCAACGGCAAGATCAAGTGGTCCGACGCCGAGCAGTTCTCGGTGTGGTCCGGTGCTCTGGCCACCGCCGGCGACGTGGTGTTCTACGGAACGCTTGAGGGCTACCTGAAGGCGGTCGACGACAAGACCGGCAAGGAGCTGTTCAAGTTCAAGACCCCGTCGGGCATCATCGGCAACGTGATGACCTACCAGCACAAGGGCAAGCAGTACGTGGGCGTCCTGTCGGGCGTCGGCGGCTGGGCCGGCATCGGCCTCGCGGCCGGCCTGACCGACCCGAACGCCGGCCTCGGCGCGGTGGGTGGCTACGCGGCTCTGTCGCAGTACACCAACCTCGGCGGCCAGCTGACCGTCTTCGCTCTGCCGAACTAATCGGCCGCAGGGTATAAGATGAGATGGGTGCCGGCGCGGGCTTCCGCGCCGGCACTCTTTTGACTAGACTTGCGCGTAAGAGGCTGTCGCTCGCAGGAAGACGAAAGGCCTCGGAACAGGGAGACAGATGCGTTGCTCAACCTCAGCAAGATCGTAACGCGGCCGGTTATCGCCGCCCTCGCCCTAGTGACCGTTTCTGCGGTTGCCGTACATGCTGAGGATGCCAAGCCCGCTGCCGACCCCAGACTCGCCGATTCGTTGAACCCGAACGACAAGACTGCCGAGCAGGATCCCGCCTTGCTCAAGCGGGATGCGGCGGTGAAGATCGAAGACGGCAAGTACATGGATGCCGAAGGCCACCCGACGTTTCACGTGACCCAGGACGGCAAGATGCTCGACTGGTACACCTACTCGGGTTACCGCCGGTATCACGCCGAGTGCCACGTCTGCCACGGCCCGGACGGCATGGGCTCGACCTACGCCCCGGCTCTGAAGGACTCGTTGAAGCACCTCTCGTACGAGGAGTTCATCGGCATCCTGGTCGGCGGCAAGCAGGACGTGAATGCCGCCGAGCAGAAGGTCATGCCGGCCTTCGGCGACAACAAGAACGTCATGTGCTACTCGGACGATCTCTACGTCTATCTGAAGGCGCGTGCTGCGGGCGCGATCGGACGGATTCGTCCCTCCGAGCACGAGGACAAGCCTGAGGCGGCCAAGAAGGCCGAGAAGGAGTGCATGGGCTTCTGATGGCGCCCTTTGCCCGGATCCTCGCCCTTTGCGCCCTGTCGTTGACGACGGCGCAGGGGGCGCTCGCCCAGCATCTGCCGGACACGGTGACCACGGACGTGCTGCGCGTCTGTGGGGACCCGGGCAACATGCCGTTCTCCGAACGCAAGGAGGACGGCTTCGAGAACAAGATCGCGTCGATCATCGCCGACGAGCTCAAAGTCAAGGTCCGCTATTACTGGCTGACGCAGGGTCCCGGTTTCGTGCGCAACACGCTCGGAACCGGCCTGTGCGACCTGATCATGGGCCAGGCCTTCGGCAGCGACCTCGTCCAGACGACCAATCCGTACTATCGCTCGGCCTACACGCTGGTGACCCGGGCCGGCGACTTCGACGGCATCACGGCCCTCGACGACCCGCGCCTGAAGGGTAAGAGCATCGGCGTGATCGCCGGAACGCCGCCGGTCAATCGGATGGGTGAACTCGGCCTCGTGTCGAGCATGAAGGCCTATGCGCCCTACCAGCTCGATCCGGCCCGCAAGTACCAGACGGTGGCGGCCGAGATCGTCGCGGCGCTCGCCGCGAAGGAGATCGACGCGGCGGTGCTCTGGGGCCCGGCCGCAGGCTGGCTGGCCAAGCAATCCGGTACGGCGATGACCGTCGTACCGTTGCTCAAGGAGCCGGAGCGGCCGCCGATGGCCTATCGGATCGCCATGGGCGTCCGGATCGGCGAGAACGATTGGAAGCGCACGCTCAACACCGTCCTGCGCAAGCGCAAGGCCGATATCGACAAGGTCCTGCGCGACTACGACGTGCCGCTCCTCGACGAGGAGGAGAACAAGCTGGCCCAGCCCAGGGAGCGGTGAGCGGGTTCAGGCCCGCTCGATTCCGGTCCGGTCGAGCTTCTCCAGCGCATCCACCACCCGCTCGCCGCCGATGACGAGATACGGTGCGATCTCGGCCAGCGGCACGAGCACGAAGGCGCGCTCCCGCACATAGCGGTGCGGCAGGACGAGGCGGGCATCGTCCACCGCGGCGCCCTCATAGGCCAGCACATCGATGTCGATGACCCGCGGCCCCCAGCGCTCCTCGCGCACCCGCCCGAGATCCTGCTCGATGCCGAGGCAGGCATCCAGCAGGCCGTGCGGATCGAGATCCGTATCCACCGCCACCGCGCCGTTCAGGAACCAGGGCTGATCGGTCTTGCCCCAGGGCGGCGTGCGATAATCGGCCGAGCGCGCCAGGACCCGGATGCCGGGCGTCGCCGCGAGACCCGCCACGGCCCGATCGAGCGTCGCGGCCATGTCGCCGATATTGCTGCCGATACCGAGATAGGCTCTCATGCCTGCGCTCCGCGGCGACGGAGGATCTCGATGCTGACGCCCTCAAGGATTGCGGGCACCGGGGCACTCGGCTTGTCGATCCGCACCGTAATGGCGTCCACACGCGTGTGTCGGTCGAGGATCGCCGCCGCGATGGTCTCAGCCAGCGCCTCGATCAGGTTGAAGCGGCGCTCCGTGGCGATCTCGACGGCGATCTGCGTGAGATCCGCGTAGCTCACCGTGCCGGCGACCTCGTCGGAGCGCCCCGCCTCGCCGAGATCCAGCTGGGCTTCGAGGGAGATGTAGAAGCGCTGCCCGAGGACCGCCTCCTCGGGCAGCAGGCCATGCCGGCCGAATACGGCGATCCGCGTCACGCGGATGAGATCACCCGCCATGCTCAATGCGCCTCCGGACGCATGACGGCGTCGACCACGCGCAAGGCCTCGACATGGGCCGCCACGTCGTGGACGCGTACGATGTCGGCACCGAGCGTCGCTGCGACCGCGTGGGCGGCGAGGGACCCGGTCAGGCGATCGGCGGGACGGGTGTCGCGATCGTGCAGCCGCCCCAGGAGCGATTTCCGGGAGACGCCGACCAGCACCGGGAAACCGAGGGCTCGGATCTCGGGCAGGCGCCTCAGGGCTTCGAGGTGCTGGGCCCAGGTCTTGCCGAAACCGACGCCGGGATCGAGCACGATATCCGAATCCGCGATTCCGGCGCGGTGGGCGATCTCGAGCGAGCGCTCGAAGAAGGTCAGCATGTCGGCGACGATGTCGATCTCCGCTTCGATCGTCTCGCGGTTGTGCATGACGATCACCGGAGCCCCGTGAGCGGCCGCCACCGTGGCGATGTCGGGCTCGCGCTGGAGGCCCCAGACGTCGTTGACGATTCGCGCTCCGGCTTCCAAGGCGAGTCGCGCGGTGGATGCCTTGTAGGTGTCGATAGAGATCGGCACGGCGAGATTCGGTGCCACGGCGCGGATCACCGGCAGGACGCGGGCCTGCTCCTCCTCGGCCGGCACCGGGACGTGGCCCGGCCGGGTCGATTCACCCCCGATGTCGAGAATCGCGGCACCCTCCGCCACCAGCCGCTCGGCCTGAGCGACGGCCGCGGCCTCCCCGGCGAACAGGCCGCCGTCGGAGAACGAATCGGGCGTGACGTTGAGAATACCCATCACCAGCGTGCGCCCGCCGAGGTTGGGCAGCAGATCGGACAGGCCGGGGGAGGGGGTCACGGTGCGGGTCCCGTTCAGGTGCGCGGTTCGGGGCCCGGTGTGCGCGAATCACAGGGCCGGCGCAACGCCGGCCCCGCGCATTCAGCCGCGGTAGCAGCGGATCTCGGCCTCGGCCTGGGCGCGGCGGAGTTCCGCGACCTTGTCGTCGAAGATCTTGGTCGACTTGAACTCGTTGGCCCGGTTGCCGATGCCCTGCCGCATCGACAGGACCGTGCTCGCCTGCACGTACTTGTCGTAGGGCAGGATGGCGGCGAGCTGGTCGAGCGAGCAGGAGCACTTCTGCAGGCTGTCCCGGGTCTGGCCGTTGGCCGCCATGCAGCCGAACACGTAATCGACCCGCGCATCGGTCGGATAATCGTTCTCCTCGGCCGCCCAGCCGGCCAGCCCCGAGAGGGTTAGGGCGAGGACGGCCAGCGCGCCGCTTTTAGCCAGCCTTGTGGTCATAGTTCAGCTTCTCCTCGAGCAACTCGCCGCCATCCTTGTTCTTCGAGGACGCCTCGATCGAGACGATCTCGCCGGGGACCGACGGGGCCGTGACGAAGGTATAGGTCATGTCGTCCATGCCGCGCATGCGCTGCGCCAACGCGTCGCCCGCGAAGGGCTTGGTGACCACCTGCCAGCCGTCGACCTCCTTGCCACCGACGCTGACCTTCGTGGGCGTCACGACGGCCTTGTCGCGCAGGCCTTTGCGGATCGCGAGCTTCAGGTAGCGCGGGTTCGCCTCCAACACCTTGGCCAGGCCCCGGAGGTGATTCTCCAGGAAGAGCGACACGACCGGATTGCCGGCCATGTCCTCGAAGGGGCCGGCCGGGACGCGGTTCAGGCCGGAGAACATCGTGACGCTGATATCCCGCGCGTCGGGGCTCTTGCCCGGCTCGACCTTCAGGATCAGCGTGTCCTCCAACGGCACCCCGAACGGCCCGCCGGAGATACCGGAGCGGCGCAGGTAATCGTACGTGATCGTCGATCCCGGCGCCGTATTCTTCATCTGCGGCTGATCGAACAGCAGATCGGCCGCCGAGGGCGGCGCTGCGGCGTTGGCTTGGGTGACAGTGGCGGGTTTCGGCGCATCCTCGGCGAAGGCGGGCAGCGCGGCTAGCGTCAGCGCCAGGGCGGTCGTGGCAACAAGTCTCACGAGTGCACTTCCTCCTTGAACGGCGACCGGACATTGCTCCCGATCGTCCGATAGACGTAATCGGGCGGGTTCTCGGCCGCCTCCTCGACGGCGAGCGCCCGCACCTTGGCGTGGAGCGGCGAGAGCGAGCAGGCCGGATCGGTCGCTGCAGCATCGCCGGCCAGCGCCAGCGCCTGGCAGCGGCAGCCGCCCCAGTCCTTCTCCCGCCGGTCGCAGGAGCGGCAGGGCTCCTGCATCCAGTCGGTGCCGCGATAGGCCGTGAAGGCGGGGGAGTCGCGCCAGATCTCACCGAGGGAATGATCGGCGACGTTCCAGAATTCCAAGTTCGGGATCGTCTCGGCGGCGTGGCAGGGCAGGACCTTTCCCTGCGGGGTCACGTTCATGAGCTTGCGGCCCCAGCCGCCCGCGCAGGCCTTCGGATACTTCGCGTAGTAATCCGGCACCACGAGATCGATCACGAGCTGGCCCTTCAGCCGCTCCCGCGCCGCCTCGACGATCCGGATCGACTCGTCCACCTGGGCCTTGTCGGGCATCAGCGCGGCGCGGTTGACGTAGGCCCAACCGTAATACTGCGTGTGCGCCACTTCGAGGCGCTTGGCGCCCATCTTGACCGCGAGATCGATGAAGCCCGAAACCTCGTGGATGTTGCCGCGGTGGATCACGGAATTCAGCGTCAGCGGCAGGCCAAGTTCAACCACCTTGGCGGCGAATTCGAATTTCTGCGGCTGCGCGTTCTTCAGCCCGCCGATCCTCTCGGCGTTCTGCGCATCGACGCCCTGCACCGAGAGCTGTACGTGATCGAGCCCGACATCGTAGAGGGCCTGGAGCTTGCCCAGCGCGCCGCCGACGCCCGAGGTGATCAGATTGGAATAAAGGCCGAGATCCGCACAGGTCTTGGTGATCTCGACGATGTCGTTGCGCGCCGTCGGCTCGCCGCCGGACAGGTGGACGTGGAGCACGCCGAGACTCACGGCCTCGGTGAAGACGCGCTGCCACGTCGCCGTGTCGAGCTCGCCCGAGCGGCGGTCGAGCTCCAGCGGATTCGAGCAATAGGGGCAGCGCAGCGGACAGCGATGGGTCAGCTCGGCGAGCAGACCCACCGGCGCCGGCGCCTCGGGCCGGTTCGGCGTGAGGGCGTTCATCGCTCCAGAACCCGCTTCTCGGCCAAACCGTCGAGCATCACCAGGATGTCGGCCTCGATGGCCCGGGGATCGGCCGCGTAGGTCTTGCCCAGCTCGTCGGCGATCGCCGCCACGCTGCGGTCGCCATCGACCAGCTTGAGAACCGCCACGGCGTTGTCGTCGAGGTCGAAGGTGCGCTCGGGGGCGAGCAGGACGTACTTGCCGCGGGTCTCGTCGTTGCGCAGGCGCACGCCCCGGGGGAGCCGCGGACGATCCTCGGCCACCATCTTGCGGGTGCCGCCCGCCGCCTGGACCGGCGCCGGCTCCGCGACGAGCCCCTCGCCCGGACGCCACGCGTCCGGCGGGATCATCCCGGGGGCGACATAGGCGAAGTACAGGGCGTCGAGCTGCGTCCAGAGAACGTTGCATTTGAACGTCAGCGCAGCCATCGCCTTGTGCTGCAACTCCGGCGTGGTCGCGTGCTGCTTGACGTAATCGAGGGCGAAGTCTGCATCCCGCGGCGCCTGGGTCAGACGCTTGTCGAAATAGGCCAACGTATCCTTGGTGATGAAGTCGTAGTTCTTGAGCATGCCGGCGACACGCTCGGAGATGATCGTCGGCGAGAACATCTCGGTCAGCGACGAAGCGATCGCCTCCAGGAGCGGCTTCTCGGCGACGAAGTGAACGTAGGCCTCCACCGAAAACTTGGTGGCCGAAAGGATGCCGCGGGTCGAGAGCACGTAATCCCGATCGAAGCCGACGCCCTCGGCGAGCTTCAGCCAGCGCTCGATGCCGCCATCGCCCTCGTGATCGCCGTCGTGGTCGACGATGCGCTGGCGCCAGATCCGGCGCAGCGACGCGTCGGTCATCCGCGCGAGCACAGCGGCGTCCTTCACCGGGATCATCGCCTGATAGTAGTAGCGGTTCAGCGCCCAGGCCCGGACCTGGTCCTTCGACAGTTTGCCGTCATGGAGCAGGCGGTGAAACGGGTGCAGGTTGTGATAGCGGCGCGCGCCGATATCGCGCAGCGCCGCCTCCAGTTCCTCAGGGCTCAGGAGACGCTGGCTCTCGGCGGCATCAGGGGTCGGGAAAACTGCGTTCATGGCGTGTCTGGCGTCCGTTCTCGGGTCGCGTTTCCTGTGTCGTCCCGCCCTCGGCAACGGGGCGTGTTCCTGAACTCACGGACGATATAGTGCCGAGACCCGATCGGCCCAACCGTCGTCGCCTGCCGAGATATTCTGTCGCGTCGTTGGACCTTCGGCCCGAGTGCTCCAATCCGGGTCCTCATCCTGAGGCGCCGGAGCGCAGCGCAGGCCTCGAAGGAGCCCGCCAGAAGGCTCTGCGATCCCTGGGGCCCTCCTTCGAGGCCCGCTGACGCGGGTGCCTCAGGATGAGAGGGTTGGGTTGGCTATGCAGCACCTTATAGCGACAGGCTCAGCCCATCATGGGCCACTGTCCATCCCGCCGCCTCGACATCCCCCCGCTCAGGGGATCCCTCGACCAGCACCGGATTGGTGTTGTTGATGTGCACGAAAACCCGCTGGCCTATTTCGGTCGCCGCCAGGGCGTCGATCGAACCGTTTTCGCCGCGCATCGGGACATGCCCCATGCGCCAACCGGTCTTCGTCCCGACGCCGGCCCGGATCATATCGTCGTCGTGTAGCACGGTGCCGTCGAACAGGAGTGCGTCGACGCCGGCGATGCGCGACCGCAAACCATCGGTCACCCGGGCGCAGCCTGGGATGTAGGCGAGACGCCGACCGCCGGCCTCGATCAAGGCGCCGACCGTGGTCTCGGTCTCGGCGCCGATCTCCATGGTCTCGTCCTCAAGCCAGAGCGGCACCTTGCCGGGGACCGGGAAGAGCGTGACCGACAGGCCGGGCAGGGGCTCGAACCGCTCATCCATCCCGATCGCCTGACGGGCCACGACGCCCTCGGCCATCACGTCGAAGACGCGGTTCGCGTTCACCGAGTCGAGGATGCCACGGGTGGCGTAAAGCGTGTAGGGCTGACCCTCACGCAGGGTCAGCAGACCCGCGACGTGATCGACATCGCCGTTGGTGAGAAGCACGGCGCGGATCGGCGAGTGGCGCAGGCCCTCGCGCGGATGCATGACCTGATTATCGAAAAACTGTTGCCGGATGTCCGGCGAGGCGTTGATCAGCAGCCAATCCGACCCATCCGCGGAGACCGCGATGCTCGACTGGGTCCGGGGCCGCACCCGGTCCGGCTCGGACCGCGCCAGTGTGCAGATGGGGCAGCGGCAATTCCACTGGGGAAGGCCGCCGCCGGCCGCGGAACCGAGGATCACGACGCGCATGGTGCGGCTCCCGAGATCCCCGGCCCGTAAAACTCAGTTGAAGGTGTCGATCTCGGCCGACTCGTAGCTCGTCACTTCCATGCCGACGCAGATCTCGGACACGATCGGGGCAGCCCACTTCATGGTGTTTCTCCTTGGCGGTATCCTCACCGAGCGTCACGCGGATCCTAAGAAGACCCTAAGACACTGATGGCGCTCTCGTTTTTAGGCGCGGACTTGGTATCGACCATTCGGACGCGCGCTTCAAGCACGAAATTGCCGGATCCTCCCAAATTTTTCGTGAGACACGACCTAAACATCCGGGAGCCTACGGGAAACGTCGGCACCTAAGACTTAAGTATAGTCGGTCATTGTCGAAAATCGGGGCCGCGCAACTCCAGCATGAAGCCCTTGCCGCGCACGGTCGTCAGCGCCGGGCCGCCGTAGCGGACGAAGTCGGCCATCTTCGAGCGCAGGTAGCCGATATAGACGTCGACCACATTGAGCGAGAGGCCGCCCTGGCTCGCCCAGAGCCGGTCGAAGATGTCGGCCCGGGAGACCGGCTTGCCGATGCTCTCCATCAGCATGGCGAGCAGGTCGGCCTCGCGGGGGGTGAGGCGGGCGCTGGCCTCGCCGCAGCTCGCCTGACGGGTATCGAGGTCGAGGCTCAGCCGGCCCGCCGTGATCCGCGAGCGCGGCGCCTCGGCCTGCTCGCGCCGCATCAGGTGGGTGCGCAGGCGCGCCACGAGCTCGTCGAACTCGAAGGGCTTCACGATGTAGTCGTCCGCCCCGAGCGCCAGACCCTCGGCGCGATCGCGGATCTCGTCGCGGGCCGACAGGAACAGGATGGCGCCGGGGAATCCGCCTTCGCGCAGGGACCGGCAGACATCGTGGCCAGACCCGTCCGGCAGGTTGATGTCGAGGAGCACGGCGCCGGGGGCGGGATCATGTGCGGCCTTCAGGGCCTCGTCGACGCAGGCCGCCGTGCCGACCTCGAACCCCTCCGCCTCCAGGCCGCGGGCCAGCAGGCCGCGGATGTCGACATCGTCCTCGACGATCAGGATCCGCGTCATGCGGCCGGCTCCCTCACCTGTGCGGCGCCGGCCGTGTCCCCGACCGTGCCCACCTCCCATGCCGGATCGAGCGCCGGGATGTCCAGGCTCACGCGGGCGCCGCGCCCGTCCGGACCCACGCCGAGGCGGATGGTGCCGCCATGCTGCTCGACGATCCAGCGCGCCAGGGCGAGGCCGATGCCGAAGCCGGTCTCGTCGGGTCCCGCGCCGGCGCCCCGCTTGAAGCGCTCGAACAGCTCGGCCTCGGAGGCGTCGAAGCCCGGCCCGTCATCCGTGATGGTGATCCGGCCCGCGGGCCCGGGCGCCGCCGTCAGCGCGACCTCGACCCGGGTGAGACCGGCGGCGTGGCGCAGGGCATTATCCACGAGGCTCTCGACGGTCTGCCGGATCCATTCACGATCGGCGACGCATTCGACATCCTGATTGCCCGGATCGAGGGTGAGGGTGACCCGGCGGCGGGCCGCCTCCGAAGCCATGTTGTCCACCGCCTCCGACAGGACGAGGGCCAATCCGAGCGGGCGCTTGTCGAACGCGATCTCGCCGGTCTCGGACCGGGCGACGCGGAGCAGGTCCTCGACTCGCAGCTTCAGCCGCTGCGCCCGCTTCTTGATCGTCGCGAAGACCGGTCCCGGATCGCCGCCGCGGGAGGCGCCGCGCAGGGCGAGGTCGCACTCGCCCAGGATCACGGTGAGCGGCGTGCGCAGCTCGTGGCTGACATCGGCGAAGAAGCGGCGCCGCGACTGATCCACGGATTCGAGCCGCGCGTTGGCGGCCCGGAGATCCGCCGTCCGGGCCGCGACGGTGTCCTCCAGCGCCGCCCGATCGGCCGCGACCCGCGATTCCCGCCGGGCGAGGCGGGCCGCCATCCGGTTGACGTTGGTCATCAGCAGGCCGAGCTCGTCCCGGGTCGCCACGGAGAGGCGGGTATCCAGGGCGCCGTGGCCGATGGCGCTCGCGGCCCGGCGCACCTCCTCGATCCGCGCCAGGGTCGGCCGGGTGACGCCGCGATAGAGGATCGCCAGCAGAACCAGGGCCGCCGTCACCGCCGCAGCAGCGGCGAGGCGCAGGCGCTCCGAGAGGGCGCGGGCCTGCTCGGAGCCGAGCGCCATGCTGCGCCGCTCGGCCTCGATCAGGAAGGAGAGCGGCTGGCCCGTCATGGCGCCAAAACCGTTGAGCGCGCCCTTGATCGAATCCTGGCGCTTCTCGGGATCGGTCTGACGGCTGATCAGCGCGACCTGCCGGTCGAGGACGGCGCGGGCGGCCCGCAGAGCAGCCATCGGACGGGTCCGCGCAGCATACTGCATCCGATCCGCGGGGTCGTCGCTCGGCGGAAAGCTCTTCGCCAACGCCTCGTCGACGGTCCGCAGCGCGCGGTCAGCGTTGTCGCGGGCGATGGCCATCGCCTCGGGCTGGCCGTCGGGATTGCCGACGGTCTCGACAGCGGCCAGGCCGAACTGCGTCAGGCGTCCCGACAGCTCGGCGAGCAGTTCAAGTCGCCGCTGCGCTTCGAGCGTCCGGTCGACCGTCCGCTCGGCCGCTCCGATCGCTGCCAAAGCGGCCACGGCGGCGAGCATCACCACGACGGCGGTGCCGCCCAGCAGAAGCGCGAAGCGGATCTTCAGCGAGCGCATGGTCGCGCCCCTGCCGCGAAAGCTGATGTCCGTTGATCCACCCCCGCCCTCATCCTGAGGTGCGGCGCAGCCACCTCGCAGGCACTCTCCAGCCGGCCGTGCGATCCCTGGACCCCGCCTTCGAGGCCTCCGCTGCGCTCCGGCACCTCAGGATGAGGTGGTGGGTGGGAGAAGCGTGATCCGGCCATCGGTCCCGCTCAGAGATCCTTCGGCACGCTGCCCTTGGCGGCGCAGCGCCAGCGCTCGACGTGCCATTCGGGATGGGACGCCTGCCAGGTCGCCAGCGCGCTCTGGGAGTTGCGCAGGCAGACGAAGGGGCTCGACTTCTCGAACGACATCTCGATCCGGTCCTCGCGACAGGTCGAGGGCTGGGCGACGAGGCAGATCGACAGCAGCAGCAGCATGGGCGCGTTCCCGGATTGCCGGTCTCATGCGGGCCGGCTTGATCGGGAGCATAGGACGCGTTCACGCCCCTTGCCCAGACGTCCCTGGCCCGGGCGGCATCAGGCCGCGACCCAGATCTCGCCCTTCGCGATGGTGGCGAGATCGCCGGAATAGCGCCGCAGGGGCTTGGCCAGCAGGTCGGCGTGCTCCGGGCTGAGGCCGCGCAGGGCCTTGGCCAGGAGCCGCAGGAACACGAGATCGTGCGCGCCGGTCTCCACGAAGGTCTCGGCCATCCGACCGTGGGCGCCAAGCAGAAGCGTCCCGCGGCGCATGCCGAGACCCGGATGGTCGCCGACCGACAGGGCCGCCAGGGTACCGGCGATCATGCGCGAACCCGCCAGGGCACCCGCCCGCCCCGCCAGGATCGTCCCGCGCCGCATCCGGTCGCCGAGATGGACGCCTGCGGTACCGCGGATGATCAGCGTCGCCCCGTCGAGCCCCACCTTGGCGGCGTAGACCGCACCGCCGGCATGGTCGCCGGCATCGCCCGCGATGGTGATCGTGCCGCCGGTGGCGCCGGAGGCCGCATAGGGGCCGGCATTGCCGGTGACCGTCAGGCTGCCGCCCGCCATGCCGGCGCCGACGCGCTGGCCGACATCGCCGGTCACCCGGATCGTGCCCTCCGACAGGGAGGCCCCGACCCGATCCAGGCGCTCGTGGCCGCCCTCGATGGTGAGGGTGTCGGACTTATCGAGGGCCACGGAGAAGCAGTCGCCGAGGCGCACGCCCGTCCGGGTCGTGCCGACCTCCAGGCGCTCGGCCTCGCCCTGGGACAGGCGGCTCAGCGCCAGGGGGTTGATGTTGAGGAAATCCAAGCGCTCGGGCGGCGCTTCGCGCAGGGTGAGGGTGCTCACGGCTCAGCCCTCCGGCTTGGCGTCGTCGCGCGCGATCAGATCGCGCAGGTGGTAGTGGTGGCGGCCGAGATTGCCGCCGTAATTGCCCGCCGTCACGGCAATCAGCCCGTGCTTGCCGCCGATCTCGGTGGCGGCGTGCAGGCCGGCGCGCATCGAGTCGGACACGCCCTGCGAGGTGAGGGCGTCGATCACGATCTCCAGCACCACGCCGCATTCCGCTGGCAGCGCCGAGCCGGCACGGCCCTTGAGGGTCGGGCAGTAGGCGTCGTTGGTCGAGGCCATCATGCCCTTGGTCCGCCCACCGACCTTCGAGCCGGAGCGCACGATGCCGCCCGGGAAGGGCAGGATCGCGCCCGGCACCGCCTTGGCGGCCTCCACCGCCACCTCGGCGACCTTCAGCGTCTCGGCATGGGTGCGCCCGAGGAACAGCAGGTTGCCGCCGCCGACCGCGCCATCGACGGCCCGGACCGAATCCTCGCAGAGGAACTCGCCGTCCATGACCGGGATGCGCCAGTAGCGCCGCTCCTTGCCGGCGGCGTCGGACAGGCGCTTGGCCACCGCGAACCCGTCGCCGAAATAGCGGATCGCGCCGCCGAGCTTGATCTTGGTCGGCCCCTCGACACCCGCGTAGCAGGCCGTGCCCGGGCAGGTGAGGATGCACTGGCCGACCCGCTTGATCAGCTGGTCCTTGAGCCCGTTCGGCTCGAAGCCGAACAGCAGGATGCGCACGCCCGGCCGCCCATCCGGAGTCTCATCCGGCGACAGCTCGGCGTCGATCCCGGCCTCGGCGCCGCAGCCGATCACCGAGGTGGCGAAGCCCGTCATCGTGGTGGCGGCGATCATCGCCCATTTGGCGGTGTCGTTCGTGACGACGATGGCCGTGCCGGCCACGTCGAACGCCTCCGCGAAGGTGTCGATCACCCGGATGCCGTTGAGGGAGAGGTCAGACATTGTTTTGGGACTTCCGCGACGGCCTTATCCCTCCCCCCTCTGCGGGGGAGGGTGGCCCCCGAAGGGGGTCGGGAGAGGGGAACCCGGCTTCCGAGAAGGGTACGGCCTTCACATCGGGCGAGATCCTGGTTGAAGCGGCGCTCCCCTCTCCCCCCCTGCTTCGCAGGGTACCCTCCCCCGCAGAGGGGGGAGGGAGGGCGGCGTGAGTCATACCCGACATGGCACCGCCTCGAAATTCTCCGGGCCCTCGCCGAACGCGGCGTCGGGCACCGCGAAGCTGTCCAGGCCTTCGCCGAACCGTTCCGTGAGATAGGTGTCGGCACGCTTCGCCATGGCCTTGTCGGCCTCGACGGTGAGCGAGAGGGTGCGCCCGGAGCGCCACTCCACCACCTCGCCATCCTCGACGATCGGCACGCCGTCCTTGAGGACGAGCTTGGCCGCGTTGAACATCGCGGTGCGGTTGGCGTCGTCCCGGTAGACTGCGACATCCGCCCGGGCTCCGGCCCGCAGATGGCCGCGGTCCGACAGCCCCAGGAGCTTGGCCGGCCCGGATCGGGTGAGCTGCGCGATCTCGGAAAGCGTGTATTCCCGCTCCAGTCCCGGCAGGCTCGACCGCTCGCCCACGATCTTGGGCAGCGTCGCGATCTCGCGGTCGCGCTCGGACTTGTCCATCAGCAGGTGGATGATGCGCGGGTACTGGGTGAACGGGCCGCCGTTCGGATGGTCCGTCGTCAGGATCGTCCGCTCAGGGTCCGTGGAGAGCAGCATGATCTCCAGGCCGATCGCCCATTGCAGCGAGCTGGTCAGGCCTTTTGGCCGGTACAGGAACGGGACCACGCCGCCGCCTTCGGCATCGCCCGCGTTCAGCACCCACTTCTTCGGGTTGGCGCCCTTCCGCCCCGCGAATTGGCGCAGGATATCCAGGGACACCGTGACCGTCTGGCCGAACACCACCTGGCCGATATCGAGAGTCGCGTTCGGATTGTCGGTGATGGCCTGCGCGATCCGCTCGGCGGCCGAGCGGAAGCCGCCGGTGCCGGGGTTGGCCGGATCGACCGCGCCGTAGGCGTAGAACTGCGCGTGCGCGAAGTGGATGCGCCGGCCTTCCGCCGCGTCGAGCGTGGCCATGAAGCTGTCGTCGGCGCCCGGCAGGCCCAGATTGTTGCAGTGGACGTGCAGCGGATGCGGCACGCCGATCTCCTCGACCGCGTCGAGGAGCGAACCCATGATCTGCCGCGTCGAGAGACCGTAGCAGGGGATCTCGTCGTCGAGCGACAGGCGAAGCGCCCCGTCCTTGAAGGCGGAGGCACCGCCCGCGTTGATGCACTTCACGCCCAGCCCGCGCGACTGCGCCACCGACAGGCTGACGAGGTCGCGCACGGCGTTGCCGCCCTGGCGCTCGCGCAGCAGCTGCAGCAGCTGGTCGTCGTTGCCCATCACGGTGAGCGCGCCGCGGTCGAGCAGCGGGATGTCGGCGAGTTCGAGCTGCGTGGCGAGCGCATGGGTCGGCGGCATCGCGGGCTCGACCGCGGTGGTGTAGCCCATCCGCGCGTAGGTCGAGCCGATCCAGGCCGCGGCCCCGCCGGCATGCGCAAACGGATGGCCCTCGGGCGCCGCCTCGCTCACGTAGAGATCGGGCAGGAGCAGGCGCGAGGTGATCACGTTGCCGCCCGCGATGTGCGAATGCACCTCGACGCCGCCGGCCATCACCACGCAGCCCGCCGCATCGATGACGGCGTCGGCCTCGCGGCCCGGCGGATCGATGATCTGGCCGTCCTCGATCCAGACATCCCCGACGGAATCGCGGGACGCGGTCGGATCGACGACGCGCCCGCCCCGAATCACGCTCAGCATGCGGGTTCACTCCTCGACGCGGTCTGGCCGGAGATCAGGCGCTCCTTCAAAGCGCCGAGGATCGACGCGGCCGACGGCAGATCCGTGGGCGCCGAGGCCGGCCAGTAGGTCAGCGCGGCACGCGGCTCGTTCCAAAGGACGCCACCGTGGTCGCGGCCGGGCAGGCCGACCGCGATGACGATCTCGCCGGCCTTCGCCTCGCCATCCGCGACCAGCGCCACGGAGGGGATTGCGGACAGCCAGTCCGGGCGCGCCACCGGCACGGAGGCGAGCCAGAGCACCGCGTCGGCCTCGCCGGCGGCGACCTGCCGGGCGGCATCGAAGCGCCAGGGGTCATGCTCGGGCACGCGCCGGCCGAAGCCGCTGCGCGGCGCCTGACCGGTCATCCAGGCCGAGACCGGCACCACGGCCCGATCCTGCCCAATGCCGCCGGTGGCGAGGGTGAAGCAGCGGGTCGTCTCGCTCAGCTCCATGGCGAGGCCCTGGAGCATCTCGATGCCGGCCTCGCCGAGCTCGGCGGGGTCGTAGAGCAGGACGCCGTATTGTGCGGAGGCGAGCCGGGCGGCGATCTGCCCGGGCAGCGCGTCGCCGGCGAGATGGCCGCGGGCATAGGCGCGCAGCACGCCGACGGCCTCGGTGAGGCCGCCCTCGGCCGGCCACGCCAACGACGCGGAGGCGTTGGCCCCGACCGCCAGCACGGCGCGGTCGGACCCGGCGGCACGGCCGCGGGTCGGCTTCGTATCGATCAGGCGCTTCATCAGCGGCGCCTGCCAGGGGGCGGCGCCCACCACCAGCACCGCATCGGCGCGCCCGACGGCCTCGGCGGGCGTCGACGTCAGGGCGCCGACCCGGCTTAGCGCCCCCAATTCGGCATAGGTGCCGGCCGAACCGGCGGTGTCGACGGAGGCGCCGATGCGCCCCGCGAGATCGTAGGCGGCGCGAATCGCGGCCACGTCGGCGCTGAGGCCGGCGATCACCGGCGCGCGCGCTTTGGCGAGCAGGGATGCGGCCGCCTCGATGGCGGTGCCCGCGTCCGTCGCGCCACCCTTCACCCAGGCTGCCATGCTCCCTCTCGCGCCGTTCTTGTCTTGGATTCGGAGCGGGCGACGGCCGTAAGACCGGACGAAGCGAGCCACCCCGAAACAGGGCTCCCGCAGCGTCGGAATGGCACGCCCACCCGTCAAGTTCCGGGCAGACGGCAAACTCGGCACGCCGTCGCAGGGCCTAGGTTTGCATTCATCGACCCGTCGCGGCAAGGGGGGGGCGGCGGGATTGCGGGACTGGAAACAGGTAGCAGGCGGTCCGTTCGCCGGTTCTGGCGGCTCCCATCTAGCGCAGCTTCCGGTCCGCGCCGGGTCGCCGATCGCCGTTCATCGAAGCGGCCTGGGCCAGGAAAAGATGTTGTTCATCGCCCTTCGCCGGGTCGCTTCCGGGCCAGTCGGGCGCATGGTCGGGCGTATGCGGGAGCCGGTCGGGGACACGCATGCGGACGGCCCGCGCGAGCCGCGCGACACGACCGCAGCTCCGGCCCATCCGGGCGCGACGAACCCGAACTCGGTCCGCGCCGTTGCCCCAGTCCCGGCACGCGTGTGACAAGCGCGCCGGGCAGGCGAGATTCGAGGATTTTTTGGTGGCTGAGGTCCCCGGGCGGAACGAAGCAGCTGCGGAGCTCTCCGTGCGGGTCGAGGCACCCGCGCGGCTGCATTTCGGCTTCCTGGACCTGCACGGCGGCCTCGGCCGGCGCTTCGGCAGCATCGGCCTCGCCATCGACGAGCCCTCCCTGGCGCTCACGGTGCGGCGCTCGGCGCACCTCACGGTCGCAGGCCCCGAAGCCGAGCGCGTGCGCGGCTACGCCGAGGCCGCCGCCGCCCATCTCGGGCGCGACACGGGCGTGGCGATCACGGTCGAGCGGGCCATCCCCGCTCACGCCGGCTTCGGCTCCGGCACCCAGCTCGGGCTCGCAGTGGCGGCCGCGATGGCCCGCCTGAACGGAACACCCTTCGCCGCCGCGGCCTTCGCCGCCACGCTCGATCGCGGCAACCGGTCCGGCGTCGGCCTGTGCGCCTTCACCGAGGGCGGTCTGATCGTCGATGGCGGGCGTGGACCCGATGGCGGGCCGCCGCCGGTCATCGCGCGCCTGCCCTATCCCGACCCTTGGCGCATCGTCCTGATCATCGACCCCGAGCGGGACGGGGTCCACGGCGTACCGGAAGTAGAGGCGTTCCGCGACCTGCCACGCTTTCCTGAAGCGCAGGCTGCCGAGATCTGCCGAATCACGCTGATGCAGGTCCTGCCGGCCGCCGCCCTTGCGGAGCCGCAGGCTTTTGGCGCCGGAATCACCCGGATCCAGGACCTGATCGGCGATCATTTCGCCCCTCACCAGGGCGGCCGCTACGCCAGCACGGCGGTGGCGCAGGTGCTGGCGAGCGTCGCCGCACAGGGCGTGCCGGGCTACGGGCAATCCTCCTGGGGACCGACGGGATTCGTGCTGATGCCCTCGGAGGCCGACGCCCGCGCCCTGGTGGCCGGTCTCGACCGCGGCGGCCCGCTCCGGTTCGTCATCGCCCGCGGCCGAAACGCTGGCGCTTCGGTAACCGGTCCGACCTGAGGCACCCGTCCCGGGCTTGACCCGGAACCCCGCTCCGGGTTTGGACGATGGTGAGGTGCACCGGTTACGCGCCGCTTGGGGAAGCCATGGCCCGCTCGATCCTGCATATGCTCACGCCCCTCCGGCACATGAGCCCGTTCGATGTGAACATGGCCGTCGATGCCGGGTTCGAGACGGTGGTGACCTACACGGAGGTCAGCCTCGCCGATGTAGTGTCGCTCACCCAGGATTCGATCTTCTCGCGGTCCCCGGCGGATGGGACGCGGACCGGCATCTTCATCGGCGGCAAGAACGCCGAGGATGCCCTCGACATGGTCGACCGGGCCAAGAAGGCCTTCGTGCCGCCCTTCGTGAACCACGTCTTCGCCGACCCGGCGGGCTCGTTCACCACCGGCGCCGCGATGGTGGCGCAGGTCTCCCGGGCGCTGCGGCAGACGTTCAACACCGACCTTCAGGGCAAGCGCATCGTGATCTTCGGCGGCGCCGGCGTCGTCGCCTACGTGGCGGCGGTGATCGGCGCGCTGCAGGGCGCCACCACCGTTCTGGTCGGCCATGACGGCGAGGAGCGCGTCTCGAAAATCGCCTTCACGATGAAGTGGCGCTTCGGCATCGAGGTCGGTGCCGTCGACGGGACGACGCCCGAGGATCGCCGCGTCGCGATCCGGGACGCCGACGTGATCCTCTCGGCCGGCCCGGCCGGCATCCCGATCCTGACGGCCGAGGATCTGCAATCGGCGCCGAAGCTCCTCGTGGCCTCGGACGTCAACGCCGTGCCGCCCGCCGGCATCGCGGGGATCGACGTGAACGCCGTGGACGTGCCCTTGCCCACCGGCAAGGGTGTCGGCATCGGCGCGCTGGCTGTGGGGAATGTGAAGTACCAGACGCAGCGCCGCCTGTTCGACCGGATGCTGGCCTCCGACACGCCGCTCTGCCTCGATTTCCGCGACGCCTACACCCTCGCGGTCGAGATCGCGGGCTAGGGTCGACCCGGCCCGGATGGCCGACGCGATCCTGATCGCCACCCAGGCCGGGCGTGCCCTGGCGCAGGCGGCGCGCCGCGCCGGCCTGCGGCCCTACGTGGCCGACCTGTTCGGGGATTCGGATACCCTGGCCGCCGCCGAGGCCTATCGTCCGTTGCCGGGCCGCTTCGGCACGGCGCCCTGCGCCGCCGAGACGCTGGCCGCCCTCGACGACCTCGCGGGGGCGGCCGGGCACCCGCTCGGCCTCGTCCTGGGCAGCGGCTTCGAGGACGCGCCGGGCCTCGTGGCGGAATTCGCTCGCCGACACCGGCTGCTCGGCGCCACCGCGGAGACCATCGTAAGCCTCAAAGATCCGGTTGCCTTCGCGGCCCTCTGCGCGCGCCATGACGTGCCGCATCCCGCAATCGCGCTGGATCCGCCGGCCGAACCATCGCGATGGCTGCTCAAGCGAACCGGCGGAAGCGGCGGCGGCCATATCCGCGCGGCGACGCGGTCATCCGCGCCACCGGGCCATTATTTTCAGGCGCGCGTCCCCGGCCGGGCCCATGCCCTGAACGTCCTTGCCGACGGCCGCGCCATCCGGATCCTGGCCGCGACCGAGCAATGGTGCGCGCCGACCCCGATCCGGCCCTACCGCTATGCCGGGGCGGTGACCCGCGGCGCCGCCGAGCCGCCGGCTCTGCCCGAACGCCTCGTTGCGGCGATCGCGGACGCGACCGCCCGCATCGTGGCGGCGACCGGGCTGAGGGGGCTCGCCAGCGCCGACATCCTGGTCGACGGCGCCGACTGGTGGCTGATGGAGATCAATCCCCGCCCCGGCGCGACGCTCGATCTCCTCGACCGGCGCCCGGTACCGTTGCTGGGAGCCCATATCGGTGCCTGCCTCGGCGCGATGCCCGAACTCGGCGCCCCGCCGGTGGGTGCGGCGGCGGCGCAGATCTGTTACGCCGACCGGGAGCTTGCGCCTGTGCCGGACCATGATTGGCCGGACTGCGTGCGTGACCGACCGCGCCCCGGCTCGGTGGTCCGCCGCGACGCGCCGCTCTGCACGGTGCTGGCCGAAGGCGCGGACCGGGCGGAGGCGCTCGACCTGTTGGAATCGCGAACGGCCTGCCTGCGGGCGGCCCTCGCAGCGCAGAAAACATAAGTTCGAGGAAGCCCCGTGATGAGTGCCAGTCCGTCCTACCCCAGCATCAACGCGCTCTCGGGCCCGCTGGTCGAGCGCCTCGTGGCCGACGCCGCGACCCTGCGGCTCTCCGTGTCGCAGGCGGCGGGCGGTGCCCGGATGGTCGATGCCGGGGCGCAGGCGCGGGGATCGATCGAGGCCGGGCGGCGCATCGCCGAGATCTGCCTCGGCGGCCTCGGCACCGTCACCATCGCGCCGAGCGGGCCGATCGCGTCCTGGCCCTATTCGGTGACGGTGCATGCCGCCGATCCGGTGCTCGCCTGCCTCGGCAGCCAGTATGCGGGCTGGAGCCTCGCCGACGAGACCGGCGATTCCGGCTTCTTCGCCCTCGGCTCGGGCCCGGGCCGGGCGGTGGCGGTGGTCGAGGACCTGTACCAGGAACTCGGCTACCGCGATTCGGCGACCAGCACCGCCCTTGTGCTCGAGGCCGCCGGCGGGCCGCCCGACAGCGTCGTCACCAAGGTCGCCGAGGCCACCGGCCTGCGGCCCGAGGACCTGACCTTCATCTTCGCGCCGACCCAGAGCCTCGCCGGCTCGACGCAAGTGGTGGCCCGCGTGCTGGAGGTCGCCCTGCACAAGGCCCACACGGTGGGCTTCGACCTGCACGCCATCGTGGACGGGATCGGCTCGGCCCCGCTGTCGCCGCCCCATCCCGACTTCATCAAGGCGATGGGCCGAACCAACGACGCGATCATCTACGGCGGCCGGGTCCAGCTCTTCGTGGATGCCGACGATGCGGATGCCAAGCAACTCGCCGAGCAGTTGCCCTCGACCACGTCGAGCGATCACGGCGCGCCCTTCGCCGAGATCTTTTCCCGGGTGAACGGCGACTTCTACAAGATCGACGGCGCGCTGTTCTCTCCGGCCGAGGCGATCGTCACGTCCGTGCGCTCGGGCGCCACCTACCGCGGCGGCCGCCTGGAGCCGTCGCTGGTGGAGGCGTCCTTCGCCTGAGGGCCTCTTTCCGAGGTCGAACCTTTCGGCAAGAGGGCGCCATTCCCTCCCCCTTGCGGGGAGGGGCCAGGGGTGGGGGTGGTGCAGACGGCACCGCTTCACCCCATCCTGCGCCACCTTCGACTCCTCCCCGCAAGGGGGAGGAGAGAATGCCGCCGCCATCGGTGTGCGAACCCGGGACGCGCAGGATTCCGCGCTGCCCCGGCGGACAACCACTTCCCGAGGCCGCCGTACGGGCGAGCCCTTCCAAACTACTGGGCACCCATGCGCATCGGGCTCGCGGCCGATAACGGCAACTGGCACAAGAACCGCCTGCTGACGGCCCTCCAGGCTCAGGGCTTCGAGCCGGTGCTGTTCTCGCTCGCCGACGTCGCCGTGGTGACCGGCGGCGGCGAGCCCCTGCGTGTACCCGGCTTTCCCGATGCCCTTCCGGACGGCGTCCTGATGCGCACGATTGCGGGCGGCACCTTCGAAGCCACCACGATGCGGCTCGGCGTGCTGCACGCCCTGGTGGCGGCGGGCGTCACCGTGTGGAACAGCCCGACCGCCACCGAGCGCTCGGTCGACAAGGCCGCCACCTCGCTGCTCATCGCCCGGGCCGGCCTGCCGACCCCGGCGACCTGGGTGTTTTCCAAGCGCGAGGCCGCGGCCGACCTCGTCGCTGCAGAAGCCCGGCCCGGCGCGCCCCTCGTGCTCAAGCCGCTGTTCGGCTCGCAGGGGGAGGGGCTCGCCCTGATCGAGCGCCCGGAGGATCTGCCCGACGAGGAGTCGGTGGCCCGGGTCTACTACCTCCAGCGCTACGTGCCGCGGCGCGACGGGCTGTGGCGCGACTACCGGGTGTTCGTCTGTGACGGGCGGGCGATCGCCGGCATGATCCGCGAGGGCGACGGCTGGATCACCAACGTCCATCGGGGCGGCCGGCCGCTGCCCTGGGCCATGCCGCGCGCCGCCGCGGAACTCGCCGAAGCCGCCGCGCAGGCAATCGGCGTCGATTATTCCGGCGTCGATCTGGTCGAGGACGGGGAGGGCGGCTTCTCCATCCTGGAGGTCAATTCCATGCCGGCCTGGTCGGGACTCCAGACCGTGTGCGAGACCGATATCGCCGCCGCGGTGGTCCGCGGGTTCCTGGCCGCGGCGCGGGGCGCGAGCCGGCCACGGCTCGTCGTGGCATGAAGAGGCTCGACCCGGGACTGATCGGCACCCTGTACCGGGCCGCCTGCCTCGCTGAGCTCGACGCCCTGAAGCCCGGCAACGTCCACGCCTTTGCCCCCGGCCACCGCATGGTGGTGGCCGATTTCGTCACCAGCGCCGAGGTCTCTGCTCCGGCCCTGGCGCGGCCCGGAGCGGGCGTCGGCGCGCGGATCCGCGACGGCGTCGCGGCCACGATGGCGGCGGTGGGCCAGAACACCAATCTCGGCATCCTGCTCCTCTGCGCCCCGCTCGCCACCGCGGCCGAGCGGGGGGAGGGTGTCGCGGCGGTGCTGGACACCCTCGACCGTGCGGATGCCGCGGGGGTCTTCGCGGCGATCCGGCTGGCCAATCCCGGCGGCCTCGGCCGGGCGGACAGACACGATGTTGCCGCCGCCGCCCCCGATTCCCTCCGCGACGCGATGGCGGAGGCTGCCGACCGTGACCGCATCGCCCGCGCCTATGGGACCGGCTTCGACGACCTGACGGCGATCGGCCTCCCGGCCCTCGCGGAGGCCCGGGGGCAGGGGCTCGACCCGTCCTGGTGCACCACGGCCGTGCATCTCGCCTATCTGCGCTCCGTCCCGGACAGCCACGTCGCCCGCAAGCACGGCCGCGCCGCCGCCGAGGAACTACGCCGGGAAGTTGAGGAAGGCCTGGCGGGGCTGGACCTCGCCGCGCAGCCGGTCGCGGCGCTGCTCACCCTCGACGCGTCGCTGAAGGCGCGCGGCCTCAACCCGGGCACGAGCGCGGATTTCACCGTCGCGACCCTGTTCTGGGACGCGCTGGCGGAAGCGGGCGCCGCGCTGGCCTGAGCCGTTTAAGTTCCCGTGCTGCCGAGGGCGTAGGCTAAAAAAATTCCTTCGCGGCAGGGCCTTGCGCGGGTTGTGAGCCGCAGGGCCCCGCTGTAGGGTCCGCCGCGCTGTCCGGCCCAACCGGCTCGACCCTTCCGGCTCGGCCGGTGGTCGGGCGCCGATAACAAGGATGGCTTCCCGGCCGCGGCGCTGCCCCGGCGCGGCGGCTCTAGTTCGGAATCCAGGGAGAGACACCGAATGGCGAAGATCACCAAGGTTCAGGTCGGCGAGGCCCTCGTCGGCGACGGCAACGAGGTCGCCCACATCGACCTCATCATCGGACCGCGCGGTTCGCCCGCCGAGACGGCGTTCTGCAACGGCCTCGTGAACAACAAGCACGGCTTCACCAGCCTGCTCGCGGTCATCGCGCCGAACCTGCCCTGCAAGCCCAACACCCTGATGTTCAACAAGGTCACCATCAACGACGCCCGTCAGGCCGTCCAGATGTTCGGCCCGGCCCAGCACGGCGTTGCCAAGGCCGTTCAGGACGCGGTGGCCGAGGGCATCATCCCGGCGGACGAGGCCGACGACCTGTTCATCCTGGTCGGCGTGTTCATCCACTGGGAGGCGGCCGACGACGCCAAGATCCAGAAGTACAACTACGAGGCGACCAAGCTGTCGATCCAGCGCGCCGTCAACGGCGAGCCGAAGGCTTCGACGGTCACCGAGCAGCGCAACTCGGCGCAGCACCCCTTCGCCGCCAACGCTTAGATCGGGGACGGTCCTGGGCAGAGCGAGCCTCCGCCCGCACCGCGGGGCCTGCTCCAGCGACTGGCTTCGATCTTCTTAGGCCGATAGGTAGGCCCCGGACGGGACGGCGAAAGCCGTCCCGTTTTTCGTTTGGCCGCCGTGCCCTCGCGGGCGACCGATACGCAAGGCCGGATGGGGTCCGGATGCGCATCATCGTCCCCGCGCGCCATTCGGCGCCGGGGGCATGGCCCAAGAACAACACGCGGGACGCGGAACGCCGCGGGAACCCAGGTGTCGGCCAAAAACGCGCGGGATCCGATCCACGCGGCGCCCGCGGCATCGACCGGGCATGGTCCCTGATCGCTGCCGTCTTTCTCGTCGCGGCGTCTTCGCGACGGCCCGGTCCTGCGACGCGCCGGCAGACGGTCTCGGACGCGGTGCTGGCACCGCCGGAACCCGCAAAGCGCTTTGGCCTTCCAGCCGTTTACCCGCCTCGTAGTGGACGGGTCCGCAGGTCACGTGGGGTCGGCCCAGAAGGGGGGGCGGCGCGGGGGTCATTTCCTCCCCCCGCCGGGTTCAGCGTTGTTTCTCACGCCCCGCATCCGAGCACGCCCTGTACCGGTTCCGCCGCCCGGGGCGATGGCGGCTGAAGCCACCGACGCGGGCACCGCCCCATCCGCAGACCCGACCGGTCAGCCACCGGGCGGGCCCCCGAAGGACGCCGCCGGATCACCCCAAAGGGTCACCCCGGCAACGCCGCGGACAGGTGGCGGCTAATGAGCACAAAATAGGAATATTGTCAAGGCATGGATCGGTCGACACGCCCTCCCTCGCCCGCAAGGGCTTGAAGATTCATACTTGAAGTCCAGACACACCGGTTCAGACTCGAGCGTGCGTCCCCTCTCCCGAGCGGGAGAGGGTGAGGGAGGAGAGCTTTCAAAACGAAGCGCAATGAGCCCGCGCTTCAAGGGTGCGCTCGATCCTGGAACTTCTCGTCCCTCACCCCAACCCTCTCCCGCCCGGGAGAGGGGGTCGGTCACGCTTCGTCACGAGCGTCGATGCACAACTCAGATGTGTGCATCCCGTAGCCTGCACGGGAGAGGTCCCGCGCTCGGCCCTCAACCGAGGTCGCTGAAACCGGCGTGGGACTCGCTGGGCCGCAAAGCGGCGAGGGAGGCGCGGTCATCGTCAGCCCTGCGGACGGCGGTCTCAGTCCGCGCAATGCGACTGGCGCACGCGTCAATCGCCTCACCCGCGCCTCAGTGGCAGACGACCTGAACCGTGAAGTCTCGCGCCTTCTCGGCGATCGCCGTGCCATCCAGCGGATCGGTGGTGCGCACCGTGATCGGCGGCTCGACGCCGTTCGCCTCGAGGAAGTTCAGCGCGATCATCGACTTGATCGCGAAGTTGACGTTCTGCGGAATGTCGCCGGAGGCGAACGCCACCTGCTTCGACTGAATCACCCCGATGACATTCCCGTACTGATCCAGCGCCGGTCCGCCGCTGTTGCCTTGATGGACGGGCGCCGAGATCTGGATCTTGCGGGTATCGTCGCCGGAACCCGCCGTCGCCGTCACGTTGCCGATGGTGAAATTGCCGGTCGAGGCCAGGACGTCGCTCTGCGGGTAGCCGTAGACGTAGACGTTCTCGCCGAGCCGGGCGCGGATCGACATGGGCGGTACCACCGGTTGCGGCGTATCGGTCGTGAGCACCGCGAGATCGTTGGTGGCGTCGCTGGCGACGAAGCGCGCCTTCACGGCGGCGCGGCCCGGCTGCCGAACCATGTAGTCCGAGCAGCTCTCGATCACATGGTGGTTGGTCACGACGTGCCCGCGCTCCGAGACGTAGAACCCCGTGCCCGTGCTGACCATCCCGGCTACGAGCTTGTGCGGTACCTTCGGCCCCGGGCTCTCCTTGGCGGCGGCCGCGGTGGCGTCCTTCTGGCAGCCCATCACCGCCTCGAACGCCTCGGTCGAGCCGACCAGCGACAGCACGGCGATCTGCTTGCCCTGAAAGATCACCGCGACGCTGCCGGCATTCGACAGGTCGGCGAGGCGGAGTCTCGATCGGGACATGGGCGGCCTGGATTCGGCGGAACGGGAATCGCGTCAGCGCGTCTGGCTCACCGCCGTGGTGGCGCTGCCCGCCGACGGGGCGAACGGATCCGCCGAGGCGTTGACGACCTGTGCCCCGGTCGGACCCGCGGCCGGCTGCATCGGGCGCTGCCGGCGGCTCGCCACCCGGCGCCGCGGGGCCTGCCGAACCTCGTGGATGACGCGGACCGTCCGGCGCGGCGCGGCGTAGACGACGACCGGGCGTTCCCGCGCGGCCTGGGCGGCGATCGAACCGGCGATCACCCCGCCGAGCACGCCGCCGGCAAGACCTCCGAAGAGTGCGCCGGCACTTTGAGCCTGTACAGGCGCCGGCGCCAGGCCGAAGATCAGCACAGCACCGACCGCACCCGCGGCAACGACACTCCGTCCCCTCGTGATTCAACCCCCTCCACGGCCGGTACTGATCTCGCCGAAAGCCTCGAAAGCTTAGCGGTTCGAATCAACCTGGGCAGTGGACTTTCGTCGTTGCGCACGCGTTATTCTACGCATTTGAGGTTGTCTTATTCAGAGGATGATCAATGGAAGGTTACGGCAATCCGCGACCGCACCCATGAGGACGAGGCGATACATCGCGTCGGCCGTGCGCTCCGCCGACCGGTGGTCAAACGAAAAGGGGCCGCCTCTCGGCGACCCCCTTCCTTCGTCTCATCGGATGGCGTGGACTTAGAAGTCCATGCCGCCCATGCCGCCGCCCGGCATCGCCGGGGCAGGGCTGTCCTTCTTCGGGGCGTCGGCGACCATCGCCTCGGTGGTCACCAGCAGGCCAGCGACCGAGGCCGCGTCCTGCAGGGCAGTGCGCACCACCTTGGCCGGGTCGACGATGCCGGCCTGGATCATGTCGACGTACTCTTCGGTCTGGGCGTTGAAGCCGAAGGTCTCCGAGGAGGTGTTGTCGGTGATCTTGCCGACCACGATCGAGCCTTCCACGCCCGCGTTCTGGGCGATCTGGCGCAGCGGGGCCTCAAGGGCCTTCAGCACGATCTTGATGCCGGCCTGGACGTCCGGGATCTCGGACTTCAGCTCAGCAACGGCCTTCTTGGCGCGCAGCAGCGCGGTGCCGCCGCCGGGGACGATGCCTTCCTCGACCGCCGCGCGGGTGGCGTTGAGGGCGTCGTCGACGCGGTCCTTCTTCTCCTTGACCTCGACCTCGGTCGCGCCGCCGACGCGGATCACCGCGACGCCGCCCGCGAGCTTGGCCAGACGCTCCTGCAGCTTCTCACGGTCGTAGTCCGAGGTGGTCTCCTCGATCTGCGCCTTGATCTGGCTGATGCGGCCCTCGATGTCGGCCTTCTCGCCGACGCCGTCGATGATCGTGGTGTTCTCCTTCTCGATCCGCACGCGCTTTGCGCGGCCGAGCATGGGGAGCGTCACGTTCTCGAGCTTGATGCCGAGATCCTCGGCGATCATCTGGCCCTTGGTCAGGATCGCGATGTCCTCGAGCATCGCCTTGCGGCGGTCGCCGAAGCCCGGCGCCTTCACGGCCGCGACCTTCAGGCCGCCGCGCAGCTTGTTGACCACCAGGGTGGCGAGCGCCTCGCCCTCGATGTCCTCGGCGATGATCAGCAGCGGCTTGCCGGTCTGGACCACGGCCTCGAGCACCGGCAGCATCGCCTGGAGCGAGGAGAGCTTCTTCTCGTGGATGAGGATGTAGGGATCCTCAAGCTCGGCGACCATCTTCTCCGCGTTCGTGATGAAGTACGGGGAGAGGTAGCCGCGGTCGAACTGCATGCCCTCGACGACGTCGAGCTCGGTCTCGGCGGTCTTGGCCTCCTCGACCGTGATCACGCCCTCGTTGCCCACCTTCTGCATGGCGTGGGCGATCATCTCGCCGATCTCCTTGTCGCCGTTGGCGGAGATCGTGCCGACCTGGGCGACCTCGTCGGAGGTCGAGACCTTCTTGGCGCGCGCGATGATGTCCTTCACGGCGGCCTGGGTGGCGAGGTCGATGCCGCGCTTCAGGTCCATCGGGTTGATGCCGGCGGCGACGTACTTGGCGCCCTCGCGGACGATGGCCTGGGCCAGCACGGTCGCGGTGGTGGTGCCGTCACCCGCGATGTCGTTGGTCTTCGAGGCCACTTCGCGCACCATCTGGGCGCCCATGTTCTCGAACTTGTCGGCGAGCTCGATCTCCTTGGCGACCGTCACACCGTCCTTGGTGATGCGCGGGGCGCCGAAGCTCTTCTCGATCACGACATTGCGGCCCTTCGGGCCGAGCGTCACCTTCACCGCGTCGGCGAGGATATCGACGCCGCGCAGCATCTTATCGCGGGCGTCGGCGGAGAAACGAACGTCTTTCGCTGCCATTGTGTGCCTCTTAGCTACTGGTTGAACCCCAAGGCCTCAGGCGGCCTCAAAGGGCGGGGCGGGGTGAACCGATCAGAGGGCGACGACGCCCATGATGTCGGATTCCTTCATGATCAGGAGGTCCTGACCGTCGATCTTGACCTCGGTGCCGGACCACTTGCCGAACAGGACGCGGTCGCCGGCCTTGACGTCGAGCGCGTTGACGCGGCCCTGCTCGTCGCGGGCGCCGGGGCCGACGGCGACGATCTCGCCCTCCTGCGGCTTCTCCTTGGCGGTGTCCGGGATGATGATACCGCCCTTGGTCTTCTCTTCGCTCTCAATGCGACGGACGACCACGCGGTCGTGCAGCGGACGGAACTTCATGAGCTGCCCTCTTGCTTCAGGTCTTGAGTTGGCGTTGATGCGGCCGGCGAGACCGCTGGCGAACTCGACTGTTAGCACTCTGTCTCGGCGAGTGCCAAAGACGGCCGCGAGATAGGCGCGCGCCGGTTCCGTGTCAAGGCTGTCGCACCCCGCGCGGCGATGCTCCGCCCCTCCTTTGGATAACGCCCCGCGATGCTGAGCCTGCACGGTCCCGAAGGTCCGGTGGCGTCCGAGACCACCCGGTCGATCACCCGCGACGCCGTCTGGCTGGACCTGAACGACCCGACCTCCGAAGAGGCGGCGGCCGTGGAGGCCGCCATCGGGCTGCGCGTCCCGTCGCGGGAAGCGCTGTCGGAGGTCGAGACGTCGAGCCGGCTGCGGCGGGTGAAGGGCGGCCTGTCGCTGTCCACGCCGATGATCACCTTCGAGCGGAGTGCCTCGCAGCTGAAGCCCCTGGGCTTCCTGCTGACGAAGGATCACCTCGTCACGGTCCGGTTCCACGAGCTGCGCGCCTTCGAGTCCTCGGCCAAGCGGATCGCGGAGGGTGACGGCAGCACGAGCCCCAGCGAGGTCTTCCTCGTGATCCTGGAGGAGCTGGTCGACAGTCTCGCGGACGCCCTGGAGGACATGGGCACCGAACTCGATACGCTCTCGACCCGGATCTTCGACTTCGACGTGCGCGGCGCGGAGCGTCGGCGGCTGGAGAGTCCACCGCCCCGGCGGCGCGACCTCGCCCTGCGCCGGATCCTGCGGGGAATCAGCAATCGCGGAAAGGTGCTGGGCAAGATCCGGGCGAGCCTGCTCGGCCTGGAGCGGATCGTGCCCTTCGTGTCGGCAGCGTGCGACGCCCTCGGCCTACCCGAGGACGGGCGGTTCGACACGATCAAGCGGGATATCGAATCCCTCGACGAGTTCGAGACGCGGCTGGCCGAGAACGTGCAGTTCCTGCTCGACGCCGCGCTCGGCCTGATCAACATCGAGCAGAACAACGTCTTCCGGGTGTTGACCGTCGTGTCGGTGGTGGGCGTGCCGCCGACCCTGATCGCGTCCATGTACGGCATGAACTTCAAACACATGCCCGAGCTGGACTGGACTTACGGCTATCCCTACGCCCTGGCGCTCATCGTGCTGAGCGCGCTCGCACCGATCGTCTACTTTCGTCTTCGCGGATGGTTTTGAGCTAGAAATCTCGTATTCAGTGCATATTTACAATGTTTATGTGCAATATACTGTCAAATATAATACTAAAGCCGGAAATTGGCGTCTGCGCGGGACGGCTCCGGTCTCAAGAATTTTTGCAAATTCAGACTCTGGCGTCGATTTTAGCAATCGATTAACGCTCCCATGTCTTGTTTCGTGGCGCTCGACAGTGAGATTTTCGATGTTCAAACGGTCCTCATTCAGTGAAGCCGATGCCAAGATCGCGGCGCTTGACAGATCTTTGGCGATCATCGAGTTCTCCCTGGACGGCGCCATCCTGCATGCCAACGAAAACTTCCTCAAACTCATCAAATACTCTAAGTCTGAGCTGGTCGGCCAGCATCATCGTATCTTCATCGAGGATGCGCACGCCCGCACGGCCGAGTATGCGGAATTCTGGGCTCAGCTGAGGAAAGGCCAGTTCGTCACCGGCGAGTTTCTCCGCCTCGACAAGGACAAGAATCCAGTCTGGCTCGAAGCCACCTACAATCCGATCCTGGATGCCCAGGGAAAACCCCTGAAGGTGGTCAAGTTCGCCTCCGACATCTCGGCGAAGAAGAAGCAGATCGGCCGGCTGATGTCGATGATCGACAACATGCCGGTCGCGGTGATGACGGCGGATCCGCGGGACAATTTCCGGATCGACTACCTGAACGAGACGTCGCGCAAGACCCTCGGGCCCCTCGAACAGTATCTCCCGATCAAGGTCGACGAGATGATGAACAACTCGTTCGACGTATTCCACAAGAATCCGCACCACCAACGATCGATGCTGGCGGATGCGAGCCGCCTTCCGCACCGGACCAAGATCAAGGTCGGCCCCGAGACGCTCGACCTTCAGGTGACGGCCGTCAACGACGAGAAGGGGACCTATATCGGGCCGATGCTGACCTGGGCTGTCGTGACGGCGCAGGTCCAGATGGCCTCCGAGGTGACGCGGGTGGTCGACGCGGTCGGCTCGGCGATCCAGGAGATGCAGCAATCCGCCGAGGGGCTGACGCAATCGGCCGATGCCGCGCGCGAGCAGGCTGCCTCGGTCGCGGTGAGTTCGGAGCAGATGAACAACGCGATCCAGGAGATTTCCGGCCAGGTCGGGCGCGTCTCCGAGCGGGCGCAGCAGATCGCCACCCAGGCCGAGACCACCGACACGACGATGCGGCAACTCGCCGAGAACGCCCGGAAGGTCGACGCCGTGGTCGCGATGATCAAGTCGATCGCCGATCAGACGAACCTGCTGGCGCTGAACGCCACGATCGAGGCCGCCCGGGCGGGGGCCGCCGGCCGCGGCTTCGCGGTGGTGGCCAGCGAGGTCAAGGCGCTGGCCGAGCAGACCGCCAAGGCCACCGGCGAGATCACCCAGCAGGTCTCGGCGATCCAGAGCGCGACCGGCGATGCGGTGGGCGCCATCGAGATGATCACCGCGGCGGTCGGCGAACTCTCAAAGCTGACCCTGGCCATGGCGAGCGCCGTGGAGGAGCAGGCGGTCTCGACGCAGGAGATGTCGGGCAGCATCGGCGGGGTCTCGCAGGCGGCGAGCGCGACGGGCCAGTTCGCCGTCGCGGTCCGCGGCATCGCCGGCAGCCTGGCGGACCATTCCTCGGGCCTGTCGGAGAGCGTCAGCCGCTTCATGAAGGCGGGCTGATCCGGCGCGCCGCGGTGCTTCTCTCCTCGCCTTTGCGGGGAGGGAAGAACCACCACGCTCCTCCGCAGCACCGATGTCGGCGTTCAATCCCGGGCGAGCTGCGCCCGGCCGATCGCAAAAACCCGCCCGTCTCCGAGAAGATGGGCGGTGAACCCCTTCGCGAACAACCCGTCGATCGCCTTGTCGCGGACGTTCAGACCGCCCGCATAGGCGCCGAAGGCCGGCATCACCAGGCGCGACCCGTCGGTGACGAAGCAACGGCGGCGCACCGCCCGGCCCCGCATCGCGACCTTGCCGCAGGGATGGAGATGCCCGGCAATCTCGCCGGGTGCCTCGCCCGGACTGGGCTCGTGGCGCAGGAGAAGGCCGCCGAGCGTCAGCGCATCGGCATAGCGGCCGCCGACGCCCTCGCTGACCGCGGCGTCGTGATTCCCCGCGATCCAGACCCAGTCCCGCCCCTCCTGAAGCGCCGCCACCAGGGCGCGGTCGCCGGGCTCCATGCGCTCGGGCCCCCGCGCATCGTGAAAGGAATCGCCGAGCGCAACCACCCGGGCGGGGTCGTGCCGGACCACAGCCTCGTGCAGGCAGGCCAGCGTCTCACGGGTGTCGTAGGGCGGCAGGAACTGGCCGGACCGGGCCGCGTAGGAGGAGCCCTTCTCCAGATGGAGATCGGACACGATCAGCGTCCGGTGCTCCGGCAGCCAGAGGCCGCCGCACAGGTCGAGCACCAGGGTCTCGCCCGCGAGCATCAGGTTGGGGTGCTTGTGAGTCTTCTCGAGTCTCAGGCCGGCCGCCAAGATCGCATCCTCGTCGTCGGGGGAGGGCGGATCGACGGTCAGGACAGGGCCTCTTGAAGAAGCTCCGCCTCGGCCTCGGCCAGGATCTCGTCGGCGCCCTCGCCGTAGACCCGCTCGCGCCCGATCTCGAGCATCACGGATACGGAGAGCGGCGAGACCCGGTCGAGAGACCTGTGGATGATTCGCCCCTGGATGCGCTCTAGCATCATACCGAGGCGCCTCACGTCGAGGAGTCCGGTTGCCGCATCCTGCCGCGCGGCCCGCAGCAGGAGATGGTCCGGCTGGTGCTTGCGCAGCACGTCGTAGATCAGGTCGGTCGAGATCGTGACCTGCCGGCCGGATTTCTTCAGGCCCGGATGGTGGCGCTCGATCAGGCCGGCGATCACCGCGCATTGGCGGAACGTCCGCTTCATCATCGCCGATTCATCGAGCCACGCCTCAAGGTCATCACCCAGCATGTCCACGGCGAACAGGTCGCCGATGAAATCCGGATCGATCGCGGCGCGCTCGGCGACGTCGCGGGTCGTCCAGATGGCGATGCCGTAATCGTTGGCCGCGAAGCCAAGGGGCCGCAGACCGGCACGCTCCAGGCGGCGGGTCAGCAGCATGCCGAGCGTCTGGTGAGCAAGGCGCCCCTCGAAAGGGAATGCCGTCAGATAGTGGCGCTTGCCCCGCGGGAACGTCTCGACCAGCAGATCGCGTTCGCCCGGCAGGACCGAGCGGCGGCGCTGCTGCAGCAGGTACGCGCCGATCTGCTCCGGAAGCCGGTCCCACTCGAACGGGTCGGCGATCAGCGCCCGGACCCGCGCGGCCAGGAAGGTCGAGAGCGGGAACTTCGAGCCCGCATAGGAGGGGATCGCCGGATCGGTGTCGGGCGGGGCGCGGGTGACGAGGCACTCGTCCTCGGCGAGGCCCTCGAAGCGCAGGGTCTCGCCGGCGAACAGGAAGGTGTCGCCGACGGTCAGCGTCTCGGCGAACTCGTCCTCGATCTCGCCGAGCACCCGGCCGGTCTTGGGCAGCACCGTACCGGGCTTGCCGCGCAGGGTCCGGCCGAGGCGGACCTTCACCCGGGCCGCCTCCACGATGGTGCCGACATTCATCCGGTAGGCCTGGGCGGTCCGGGCGTCGCGCACCCGCCAGAGCCCGTCCGGCCCGCGCAGGATCTTGGCGAAGCGCTCGTAGGCGCGCAGGGCGTAGCCGCCGGTGGCGACGTAATCGACCACCTGCTCGAAGCTTTCCCAGGTCAGCCAAGCATAGGGCGCGGCTGAGACGATCTCGTCGTAGAGATCCACCGGATCGAAGGCGTCCGCGCAGGCCATGCCGAGCACGTGCTGGGCGAGCACGTCGAGGGCGCCCTGGCGGGCGTCAGGGGTGTCCTGCGCGGCCTCCTCGACGGCGTCGAGGGCGGCTTGGCATTCCAGCATCTCGAACCGGTTGCCGGGGACGAGATAGGCCTTCGAGGGCTCGTCCATCCGGTGGTTGGCGCGACCGATCCGCTGCATGATCCGGCTCGCTCCCTTCGGCGCGCCGACATTGACCACGAGGTCGACGTCGCCCCAGTCGATGCCGAGGTCGAGGGTGGCGGTGCAGACGATCGCCCGCAACTGCCCCGCCGCCATGGCGGCCTCGACCCGGCGGCGCTGCTGGGCGTCGAGCGAGCCGTGGTGGATCGCGATCGGCAGCGCGTCCTCGTTGAGCCGCCACAGCTCCTGGAAGGTGTACTCGGCCTGGAGGCGGGTGTTCACGAAGACCAGCGTGGTCCGGTGCTCCTTGATGAGCTCGTAGATCGCCGGCATCGAGTGCCAGGCGGTGTGGCCGGAGATCGGCAGCGCCCGGCCGAGGTCGAGCATGCGCAGATCCGCCTTCGCGCCGCCGGCGACGGTCACGAGATCGGCCATGGGGGGCGCGACCGGCCCCCTCTCCCGCACGGGAGAGGGGATCCGCGTCCGATCCCGCAGCCGGGTTGGCCTTCCCTTCGTGCAGCTTCGAAGGCGCGCCCGCAGAGGGGGGAGGGGGGAGCGGCCCCTGCGGCACCAGATACTTCCGCAGCTCATCCGGCTCGCGCACCGTCGCCGACAGCCCGATCGCCGCGAGTCCCGGGCTCAGACGGTGCAGCCGTGCCATCGCCAGCGATAGCAGATCGCCGCGCTTCGACGTCACCAGCGCGTGCAGCTCGTCCAGCACCACGCACCGCAATCCGGAAAAGAACTCGGTCGCCTCCCGATGGGCGATCAACAGGGCCAGCTGCTCGGGCGTGGTCAGCAGGATGTCGGGCGGGCGCGAGATCTGCCGGGTGCGCTTGTGGGCCGGCGTGTCGCCGGTGCGGGTCTCGACGCGCACCGGCAGCTCCATCTCGGCGATCGGCGCGTCGAGGTTGCGGGCGATGTCCACCGCCAGCGCCTTCAGGGGCGAGACGTAGAGCGTGTGGAGCCCCGTCGGCTTCAGCTTTTGCGGCCCGCGCTCGGCAAGGGCGACGAGGCTCGGCAGGAAGCCGGCCAGCGTCTTGCCGGCCCCGGTCGGCGCGACCAGCAGGGCCGAGCGTCGGGCTCCGGCGATCCGCAGGAGATCGAGCTGGTGCGGCCGGGGGGCCCAGCCACGCGCGGCGAACCACGCCCGGAACCGCTCCGGCAGGATCTCCGCGGGATCGCTCAGGCGAGGGCCATCAGGAATCGGTCGATCAACTCCAGGGCCTGCTCGCTTATCGGGCTCGGGTAGCGGGCGAAGACATGGCAGCCACCGGGATAGATCGCGGTGTGCCCGCCATTGCCGGCCGCCGCCCAGCGCGCCGACATGTAGAGCGTGTCGTCGAGCAGGGGGTCGGCGGTACCGATGGTGAACAGGGCCGGCGGCAGGCCTTTCAGGTCGGCGTAGATCGGCGACACGTCCGGCCGGCGCCGGTCGATCCCCTCACGGACATAGCCGTCGGCGAAGGCGGTGAGGTCGCGGGTGTTCACAACCAGACGTTCCTCGCCCCAGTTGCGCACCGAAGGGGTCAGGCCCAGGTCGAAGAAGCCGGCATTGAGGTTCGCACCCCGGAAGGCCCGCGGCAGGGCGTGCTTGTCCCGCAGCCGCAGCAGCACCATCACGGCGAGGTGGGCGCCGACCGATTCACCGCCGATCGTCAGGGCGTGGATCCCGAACTCGGCCCGGCCGAGGCCCGCGAGCCACAGGGCCGCCGCCTCGCAGTCGAGGAGCGCGGCCGGATAGGGATGCTCGGGGGCCAGCCGGTACTCGACCGACAAGGCGACGAAGCCGCAGGCATCGGCGATCCGCTCCAGCCAGGGATCCTGCTCGTCCGCCGCGCCCCAGACCCAGCCGCCCCGGTGGATGTGCAGGTAGGCGCCGCGCAGCTTGGTGCCGCTTTTCGGCTTGATCACGCGGAGCTTGAGCGGGCCGCCGGGCCCGTCGATCGTCAGCCATTCGGCCCGGGCACTGTGCGGCATCGCCGGCGCGGCCTTCGTCCCCGCCCGGCGACGGGCGCGCACCTCCGCGATCGGCAGCGACCAGGGATCGGGCAAGCCCGCGTGGGCGGCCACGATCTCGGCGTTCCGCCGGATGGTATCGGGATCGATCGTCGCCGGGTCGAACAGGGCGTGGTCGATCATCGTGCGTTGGGTCCCGTCGGCACTTCGCATCCCTCAGGCAACGTCCGGCCCCGGGACGACGTCCCCTGGCCTCCACGGCGCGCCGGGCGTTTCCCGGCGACGCCTCCCGCCGCGCCGGCCATCTTGGCGAGATCGTCGCCGGTTGCCATCTCGGGGGCGCAGGAGAACTCAGCCAACGCTCGATCGCCCCTCGGGTTTCGATGCGGTGTGATGTACCGGCCACGGTTCTGCCCGCTTCATCGCCGATCGAACGGCGCAGGGTTTCACGAGGACACGATGCTCGTCGATCATCAGCGGCACCGGCGGGACGACACGCAGAACGGGGTGCCGCCGGGTGCCTACGGATCGGATTCCTATCGGCCGCGGGACTCGGCCATGCGGCGCTTCCTCGGCGGCTCGCCCGCTGGCGTGTTTTTGCGCCTGCTGTTCCTGTCGATCCTCGTCGGCGCCTTCATGTCGATGCTCGGCCTGACGCCGGGCCGCCTGTTCTGGCACCTCTACGACTCAGCCCGGGCGCTGCTGGACCTCGGCCTCGCCTCCCTGCACGATTTCGGCGGCTGGATCGTGGCCGGGGCGATCGTGGTCGTGCCCCTCTGGTTCATCGCGCGCCTGTTCTCCGTCTCGCGCTGATCGGTCGCCCACAAGGGTTCACGAATCGTTCGCAGCCGCTAAGGTCGCGGCATGACTCCCGTGACCACGCGACTCGATCGGCCCACGCATCGCCGGGTGCTGGCCCTCGCCCTGCCGATGACGCTCGCCAACGTCACGACTCCGATGCTCGGCTTCGTGGGGGCGGCGGTGATCGGCCGGCTCGGCGACGCGGCCCTGCTCGGCGCCGTCGCCCTCGGCGCGGTGATCTTCGACGCACTCTTCTGGTCGTTCGGCACCCTGCGCATGGCGACCGCGGGGCTCACCGCGCAGGCGGTCGGCGCCCGCGACGACCGGGAGATCGACCGGATCCTGGCGCGGACGCTCGCGGCCGGCGGCCTGATCGGCCTCCTGCTGGCGATCCTGCAGGGACCGATCGGCCAGATCGCCTTCGCGATCAGCGGGGCGAGCGAGGCCGTGCGCGCGGAGCTCGCCACCTACTTCCACATCCGCATCCTGTCGGCGCCGTTCGTGCTGGCGAATTATGGGGTGCTCGGCTCGGTCCTGGGCCGCGGCCGGACCGATCTCGGCCTCGTGCTGCAGGTGGCGATCAACCTGATCAACATCGGTCTGACCCTCGCCCTGGTCCTGGGTCTCGGCCTGGGGCTCGCCGGCGCGGCGCTGGCGACCGTCTGCGCGGAGGCGCTGGGCCTGGGGCTCGGGCTGATCGTCCTGGCGCGGCTCGGCTCACGCCCGTTCCGGGTGCCCCTTCGCGACCTGCGGGACGCGTCGGCACTGCGCCGGACGCTGAGCGTCAACATCGACGTCATCCTGCGGACGCTGGCGCTGATCACCGCGATCGTGCTGTTCTCGGCGCTCGGTGCCCGCCAGGGCGACGTGGTGCTGGCGGCCAATTCGGTGCTGTGGAATCTCTTCCTGATCGGCGGCTTCTTCCTCGACGGCTTCGCCACCGCGGCCCAGACGCTCTGCGGGCGCGCGGTGGGCGCCCGGGACGCGGAGGCGTTCCACGCCGCGGCCCGCTTGAGCCTGCGCTGGTGCCTCGGCTTCGGGCTCGGGGTCAGCCTCCTGGCCTTCGTGGGCGGTGCGGCCTTCATCGATGCCGTCACGACGAACGCGCCGGTGCGCGAGACCGCGCGGACCTACCTCGCCCTGGCCGCATTGGCGCCGCTCGCGGCCGCGGCGCCGTTCGCCTATGACGGGATCTACATCGGCGCGACCTGGACGCGGGCGATGCGCAACCTGATGCTCTGCGCCCTGGCGGCCTATGGCGCGGCGCTCGCGGGGGTGCAGGCGCTCGGCCTCGGCAATGCCGGCCTGTGGATCGCCTTCGTGGCGTTCCTGGGCGCCAGGGGCCTCGGCCAGGCCATCGCCTATCCGGCGCTCGCCCGCGCGACCTTCGGCATAAGCGGACCGCCGCCCCTGCGGTTAGCGGCCTGAGGCGCTGGACGCGGGTCAGGCTGATCCGCTCAGTGCGGATCCTTCCACGTGGTCGTGCCGGGCGCGGGCGCCTGGGCGTTTGCCGATTGACTGACGGGGCGCGTCTCCCGGGGCAGCACGGCCTCCGCCCGGCGCGGGAGCGGCCGCCGCGGGGCCGCATAGCCGTAGTGGCGGCTGCGCCGCACCCGTCGGTGTCTCCGTTCCGTAGAGTTGCCGACGAAGCCGCCGACCACGGCCCCCGCGACGGCACCGATCGGGCCGCCGACCAGTGCCCCCGCGACGGCGCCGGAGCCGACCCCGAGGGTCGTCCGGCTCTGCGCCTGCGCCGCCCCAGGCGCGGCGAGCGCGCCGACCAAGGCGAGGGCGACCAGAACTTTGCGCATGTCGAAATTTCCACAGTCCGAGACTTGAATCAGGGCTGCCTTTAATCGCCGGAACATGACCAAACCACGGCTTCGACACACGAAGATTGAGGTCGGTGTCAAACCGGGCCGGGACTCACCGAACCCGACCTTTGGGGTGTGGCGTGCGACGCGCCATGCTTTAGGGTGCGCCGCAACGACGACAGGCCGCCCGGCGGCCGCATCCGGGAGAAGCCCATGGCCCTGACGACCGACCTGCGCCTGCGCCGGAGCGTGCTCTACATGCCCGGCTCGAATCAGCGGGCGCTCGACAAGGCGAAGACCCTGCCGGTCGACAGCATCATCCTCGATCTGGAGGACGCGGTCGGCCCCGAAGAGAAGGAGATCGCCCGCGCGCAGGTCTGCGCGGCGGTCAAGAGCGGGGAATACGGTACCCGGGAATTGGTGATCCGGGTCAACGCCCCGCAGACCCCGTGGGGCGAAGCGGATCTGCATGCCGCCATCGAGGCCAAGCCCGATGCGATCCTGATGCCGAAGGTCTCGTCGCCGGCCGTACTAGAGAGCATCGCCGATCGGCTCGAATCCCTCGACGCGCCGGAGGATCTCGCGATCTGGGCGATGATCGAGACGCCGGCCTCGATCCTCAACATCCAAGAGATCGCCCGGGCCAAGCGCGACCCGCGCAACCGCCTGACCTGCCTGGTGCTGGGCACCAACGACCTCGCCAAGGACACGTGGGCCAAGATCGTGCCGGGCCGCGTGCCGATGCTGCCCTGGATGATGATGGCCTTGGCCGCCGCCCGGGCCGAGGGGCTGGCGATCCTCGACGGCGTCTACAACGACATCGCCGACACCGAGGGCTGCCGCGACGAGTGCCGGCAGGCCCGCGACCTCGGCTTCGACGGCAAGACCCTGATCCACCCGACGCAGCTGGAGCCGGCCAACACCTCCTTCGCGCCGACCGACGAGGAGGTGCGCCGGGCCAAGCTGGTGATCGAGGCGTTCGAGCGACCGGAATACGCCAAGCGCGGCGCGATCAAGCTGGAGGGCCGACTCTACGAGCGGCAGCATCTCGGGGTGAACCGCCGGGCCGTGACCTGGGCGGAGGCCATCAAGGCGAAGGGGTTCTGAGGGAAGGGGCGGGCGGCTCTCCGTCCCCTCCACAGTTCAGTGTTCACAAATCTGGCTTGGGCAACGGCGTTCATCAGAGAGCGCGACCGGCCCCCTCTCCCGTGCGGGAGAGGGTTGGGGTGAGGGTCGGGAAGGTTCAGTATCGAGCGCAATCGTGAAGCGCCGACGCGGCGCGCCCGTTTCTGGAAGTTCTCATCCCTCACCCTGTCCCTCTCCCGCTCGGGAGAGGGGACCCGCACTCGATCCTGAATCGATGTGGCCGGCCTGATGCGTAAATCCGCAAGCTCCCTGCGGCGAAGGAAGGGCGCGCGGGCCGGACAATCCCCGCAGCCGTCAGGAAGCCACCGCCGCAAACCGCGTCCGCTGCGTCCGCGCGTCCCGGGCCGTGACGGCGATGTGGCCCTGCTCCTCCAGTTCGGCCAGCGCCCGCAGCACGAGCGCATGCTCCACCCCGAAAGTCCGCGCGAAGGCCCGGCTGTCGCCCGGCAGCCCCAGATCGAGCGCCGCCAACAGACCGGCCTCCAGGGGCGGCAGCGTCGGATGGGCCGCCGTCACCCGGTCGAGGGCCGCCACGAACGCCGCTTCCTCGGGCGTCCCGCTCACGCCGCCGCGCGCGCCTGGAGCGTCACCAGCACCGACTTCGAGGTCGGCGTGTCGCTCTTCTCGCCGAAGGTCGAGAGCGGCACCAGAACGTTCAGCTCCGGGTAATAGCCCGCCAGCGCGCCGCGGGGCATGTCGAACGGCACGAGGCGGAAATCCTCGGCCCGCCGGGTGATGCCGTCCGCATGCGTCCCGACGATGTCCACGCGCTCGCCCAACCGCGCGCGAATCTCCGCGAGGTCGTCCGGATGGGCGAAGACCACGCGGCGCTCGCCGTAGACGCCGCGATAGCGGTCATCCAGACCGTAGATCGTGGTGTTGTACTGGTCGTGGCTGCGGAAGGTCTGCAGCACGTAGGTGTCGTGGGTCTTCCGCGCGGCCTGATGCTCGGTCTCGTCCGGCAGGGCATCGGCGGAGAAATTGGCCCGGCCCGTGGCGGTCTCGAACACCCGCTCGGCGGCGAGGTTGCGGAGCTTGAAGCCGCGCGGCTTGCGGACCCGGGTGTTGTAGTCCGAAAATCCCGGGATCGTGGCGGCGATCGCCGCGCGGATCCGATCGTAATCGGCCGCGAACCCGGCCCAGTCGATCGCCGCGGAGCCGACCGCCGCCGCCGCCATCCCGGCGATGATCGCGATCTCCGAGCGCAGCTCCTTGGAGGCTGGCTTGTTGATGCCGCCCGAGCCGTGGACCATGCTCATCGAATCCTCGACGGTCACGATCTGGACCTTGCCCTCCGGGTTCCGGTCGATCTCGGTCCGGCCGAGGCAGGGCAGCAGGTAGCCGACCGCGCCGGGCACGAGATGGGCGTGGTTGAGCTTCGTGGCGATGTGCACGGTGAGCCGGCACGAGGCCAGCGCCTGCGCCACAACCGGGGTATCGGGCGTCGCGCGCAGGAAGTTGCCCCCGAGCCCGATGAACGCCTTGGCGGTGCCGTCGCGCATCGCGCGGATCGACGCCAGGACGTTGTGGCCGTGCCGGCGCGGCATCGCGATCCTGAAATGCCGCTCCAGCGCGTCGAGGAAGTCCGCCGCCGGTCGCTCGTTGATGCCGACCGTCCGATCGCCCTGCACGTTGGAATGGCCCCGCACCGGGCAGAGGCCCGCGCCAGGCCGGCCGATATGGCCGCGCAGGAACAGGAGGTTGGCGATCTCGCGGATCGTCGCCACCGAGTGCTTGTGCTGGGTCACGCCCATCGCCCAGGTCGCGATCACCCGCTGCGCCCCGAGATAGACGTCCGCCATGGCGGTGATCGCGTCCAGCGTCAGGCCCGACTGGTCGAGGATCGCCGCCCAGGTGGTCGCCTCGACGGCGGCGCGATAGGCGTCGAGCCCCGCCGTGTGGTGCTCCAGGAAGGCGCGGTCGAGGAGCGACGGCCGGCCGGCCGCGAGCGCCTCGGCGTCGCGGGCGAACACGATCTTGGCGATGCCCCGGAACGCCGCCATGTCGCCGCCGGAGCGCGGCTGCAGGTAGTGACTGGCGATCGGGCGGCTCGAACCGCGCAGCATCTCGACGGTGTTCTGCGGGTCGGCGAAGCGCTCCAGCCCGCGCTCGCGCACCGGGTTCAGCACCACGACCTCGGCGCCGCGCTCGGCCGCCCGGCGCAGATCGCCGAGCATGCGCGGATGGTTGGTGCCGGGGTTCTGGCCGACGCAGAAGATCGCGTCCGCCTTCTCGAAATCCTCCAGCAGCACCGTGCCCTTGCCGATGCCGATCGCGTCGATCAGGGCCACGCCGCTCGCCTCGTGGCACATGTTCGAGCAGTCGGGGAAATTGTTGGTCCCGTAGGCTCGGGCGAAAAGCTGGTAGATATAGGCGGCCTCGTTCGAGGCGCGGCCCGAGGTGTAGAACTCGGCCTGATCCGGATGCTCAAGGGCGCGCAGTTCCGCGCCGATCTCGGCGAAGGCCTCGTCCCAGCGCACCGGCACGTAACGGTCGGTCGCCGCATCGTAGCGCAGCGGATGCGTCAGGCGACCCTCGCCCTCCAGGGCGTAGTCGCTCCAGGTCCGCAGCTCGGTCAGCGTGTGCTTGGCGAAGAAGGCGGGCGGCGTGCGCTTGTCGGTCGCCTCCCACGAGACGGCCTTCACGCCGTTCTCGCAGAACTCGAACGACGAGCCGTGCTCCGGATCGCCCCAGGCGCAACCGGGGCAGTCGAACCCGTCGGGCTGGTTCGCCTTCAGCAGGGCGCGGGCACCCGTGAGGGGCGCACGGCTGCCGAGCAGATGCTTGCCGCAGCTCTTCAGAGCACCCCAGCCGCCGGCGGCGGACGAGCGCTTGGAAGCCCCATCGGACTGGGCCATGAATCGGTCCTGGATTGGCTGACGCGAACTGTTTCGCAGACGCGAGATAAGCGTGTCCGCGCCACGCTCACAATGGCGTGCGCGCGCAGGCCCCTCATGCGCCGGACACAGGCTAAACGTCCGCCGCGCAAAGTTTTTCTAAGGACAAGTCAAATCTATCTACGCCGCGCGGGCGAGGTCTTCCGCATCGCGTCCGACCAGCGTGTCCAGCCGCGTCACGCCCGCGCGGTCCATCCGCTCCAGCAGACCCGCCTTGATGCGCCCGACGAGCCCCGGGCCGTCATACACGAGGGCCGAATAGAGCTGCACGAGGCTCGCGCCGGCCAGGATCTTGGTCCAGGCGGCCTCGGCCGAGTCGACACCGCCGACGCCGATCAGCGGGAGATCGCGACCGACGCGCAGCCGCGCCTGGGCCAGCATCCGCGTCGCCGGCCCGAACAGCGGCCGACCGGAGAGACCGCCGGTCTCCCGGGCGAGGCCCTGCTCGACGAGGCTCGCCGGCCGCGCCACCGTGGTGTTCGAGACCACGAGCGCCTGCACGCCCCGGCGCCGGGCCGTGGCGCAGACGGCATCGAGGGCATCGAGGGCCATGTCGGGGGCGATCTTCAGCAGGATCGCCGCGGACGCGCCGGTCGCATCGCGCGCCTCGACCGTGCGGGCGAGCAACTCGTCGAGGAACGCCTCGCCCTGGAGATCGCGCAGGCCCGGCGTGTTCGGCGAGGACACGTTGACGGTGACGAAATCCACGAGGGGCGCCAGGGTGGAGGTACAGATGGCGTAATCGGCGAGGCGGTCGGTCGACTCCTTGTTGGCCCCGATATTCACGCCGACGATGCCGGGCCGTCCGGCCCGGGCGCGCAACCGCGCGGCCACCACCGCCAGCCCCTCGCTGTTCAGACCGTAGCGATTGATCACCGCCCGGTCGGCGGCGAGGCGGAACGCCCGCGGCTGCGGGTTGCCCGGCTGCGGCTGTGGCACCACGCCGCCGACCTCCACGAAGCCGAAGCCGAGGCCGAGCAGCGCATCCGGCACCCGGGCGCCCTTGTCGAAGCCGGCGGCCAGTCCGACCGGGTTGGGGAACCGGCGGCCGAGGCAATCGACCGCCAGACGCGGATCGTCCTGGGCCGGGCCCGCGGACGGCAGGAGTGCCAGGGCGCGCAGGGTCAGGTCGTGGGCGCGCTCCGCGTCGAGGCGGTGCAGCAGCGGCCGGACCAGCGGGAAGGCGGCGCCGATCATGCCGGCAGGACCCCGGCCGGAAAAACGTGCCGGCCATCCCCGCCGAGCGGCAGGGCGTCCACGGAGATCACAGAGTCGAGCGCCAGCGGGCCATAGAGATGCGGGAACAGGTCGCCGCCGCGCGAGGGCTCGTAGCGCAGGGCATCGCCGAGGGCGTCCGCGTCGACGGCGATCAGCAGCAGGTCGTCCTGCCCGGCGAAGTGGCGGGCCGCCGTCTCGGCCGCCTGCGCCGCAGTGGAGAAGTGGATGAAGCCGTCCTGATGGTCGATCGGCGCGCCGGTGAACCGCCCCGCCGTCTCGGCCTCGCGCCACAGGGCGCGCGGACAGATCTTGTAGATAAGCGCCATCGAAGCTCCCCGAACCACGGCGTGGATAGAGATGCCGCCGGCCTGCGGCAACACCGGCAGGCCATGCAATTCGGGGAACGATTGCAATCTGCGGTCGGTAGTTCTACTTTCCTACGCTTAGGTGGTGCGTCACAGAGCGGCGTCCGGGCTGGAGCCCGGCGCATGACCGTCCAAGGTCCATTGTTTCGTGCGTAACCGCCGGGTGTTGACCCTGCCCGGCGGGATCACGTCCTCGTGCACCCCAGACAGCCAGCCCCCCGCTGGCGGGCCGGGGTGCCGGCCCCGGTCAGGGTCAAGCCTTCGAGCCCGCTATGCTGTCGCACGAGCAGATCTGGAACGCCATCGACCGGCTCGCCGAACGGCACGGCTACTCGGCCTCGGGCCTCGCCCGCCGGGCCGGGCTGGACGCGACGAGCTTCAACCGCTCCAAGCGCGTGGGCGCGGACGGCCGGAAGCGCTGGCCCTCGACGGAATCGGTCTCGAAGGTTCTGGCCGCTACGGGCTCCAGCCTCGACGAGTTCCTCCGGCTGATCGAGGCCCGGGAGATCCCCGCCCGCACCATGGTGCCGCTGATCGGCCTGACCCAGGCCGGCGCCGGCCGCCTGTTCACCGACGAGGGCATGCCCACCGGCGGCGCCGGCTGGGAGGAGATCGAGTTCCCGGATCTCGGCGAGGAGCGGGCCTTCGCCCTGGAGATCCAGGGCGATTCGATGATGCCCCTGTTCCGCGACGGTGATGTCCTCATCGTCTCGCCCACCGCCAGCGTGCGCAAGGGTGACCGGGTCGTGGTCCGCCTGCACGGGGGCGAGGTCGTGGCCAAGGAGCTGAAGCGACGGACGGCGCGGACCGTGGAGCTCGCCTCGCTGAACCCGGAGCACGAGGATCGGGTGCTCAATCTCGGTGAGGTCGCCTGGATGGCCCGGGTGATGTGGGTGCGGCAGTAGACGGCCGGGGACCGCGATCGCAACCGGCGGCTTGGCCGCGGCGGCATTCGCCGCTATCGCTGGCCCGTCGCGGGCCTTCCGCATCCGCTGAGCGCAGACGCAGCATGGCGCAGCCCGGGACGGATTATGACGCGGAGGCGCTGACCCGCGAGGCGCGCGCGCTCCTCGACGCCCTGCCGACACCGAGCCTCCTGCTCGACGCGCAGGGCCGGATCCGCCACGCCAATCCCGCCCTCGAACGCCTGACCGGACACCCCGCGGCGGCGCTGAGCGGGAAGGGGCTCGACTTCATCCAGGCGCCCCATGCGGGGCCACCCGATTGGGCCCAGGGCGACGCGCAGGAATTCCCGGCGGCGCACGCGGACGGGACCAGCTTCTGGGCCTGCCTCACCACCGCGCCGCTGCCCGGCACGCCCTTCCGGATCGGCCAGATCCTCGACGTCACGACGCGCCGCGAGGTGGAGGGGGCGCTGGCCCTGTCCCGCCAGCGCGAGGCGCTGGGGCTGCTGACCAACAGCGTCGCCCACGAGTTCAACAACTTCCTCCAGATCCTGATCGGCTACATCGACGGCCTGAAGCGCCGGCTCGGCGACCGCCAGGAGCCGTTCATCCAGCGGGCGATCTCCCGCTCGGCCGATGCCACCGAGCGGGCCGCCGTCCTGACACGCCAGCTGCTCGCCTATTCGCGGCGCATCGCCCCGGAGGTGCGGGCGGTCGATCTCAACGCCATCGTGGCGGAACTCGCCGGGCGCATCGGGCCCGATCTGCCCCCCGGCATCCGGCTGAACGTGACGCCGGCCGAGGGCCTGCCGCGGGCGATCAGCAACCCGACCCAGATCGAATTCGCCGTGCGCCACCTCGTCGCCAACGCCTGCGAGGCGATGCCGTCCGGCGGCACCCTGACGCTCGCGACCTTCCGGGTCGATCCCGGCGACCGGGCGATGCAGCAGCCGGGCCCGGGGAGCGTCGGCATCCTGGTGGCCGATACCGGCCAGGGCATGTCGCCCGAGATGCTGGCGCGGGCACTCGCGCCGTTCCAGACGAGCCGCGAGGCCGGGCGCGGTGCGGGACTGGCCATCGTCCATGGCCTGATGAAGCGCCAGAACGGGACCATCACCCTCGACAGCCGGACCGGCGAGGGGACCGAGGTCCGGCTCTCCTTCCCGGCGGCGCCGGACCGGACGCTGCATTGAGTGCGCTTCAGCCAGCGGGCTGGGCGCGGCGCACCGGGAACGTCACCGCGCCGTCGCCGGCGCAGGACTAAAACCCACGCTCAGCCGTTCCCATATTGTTGATGGCGCTCCGCGCCGTTCGGTTCTCGTCCCCAGGGGCCTGTTCATGTTGACTCAGATTTCGCGCCGCCGGCGTGTGGCCGCCCTCCTGGCGCTGGCCACGGCGCTGACCGTCGCGGCGCCCGTCGTGGAGGCCCGTCCGGGCGGCGGCGGCTCCATGGGCTCGCGCGGGTCGCGCACCTTCAACGCACCGTCCGCGACGCCGACCGCGCCGGGCGGCGGCATGACGATGCAGCGCTCGCAGACCGCGCCGTCCCCCGGCATGGGCAGCCCGGGCATGCAGGCGCCCGCGCAGGGTCGCCGGTTCGGCGGCGGCTTCTTCGCCGGCCTGCTCGGCGCCGGGCTGATCGGCGCGCTGCTCGGCGGCGGCTTCTTCGGGGGCCTCGGCGGCCTCGCCTCGATGATCGGCCTGCTGTTCCAGGTCGGGCTGGTCGTGCTCGTGGTGATGATGGCGCTGCGCTTCTTCCGCCGCCGGAACGAGCCGGCCGGTGCGGGCGCGCCCTACGCGCGCTCGTCCCTCGACGGCCAGCAGGGTCCGGCCGGCCCGGTGGGCGGCGCGCCGGGCGGTGCCGGCATGTTCGGCGGCCAGCGCCCGCGGCAGACCCGTCCGGTGCAGATCGGGCCGAACGACTATCAGGCGTTCGAGCGCCTGCTCGGCGACATCCAGGAGGCCTATTCCCGCGAGGATCGCGTGACGCTGGGCAACCTCTCGACGCCCGAGATGGTCAGCTACTTCGACGAGGAGCTGCGCAACAACGCGTCCCGCGGCGTGGTGAACAAGATCTCGGACGTGAAGCTCCTGCAGGGCGACCTCGCGGAGGCCTGGGCCGAGGACCGCACCGAGTACGCCACCGTGGCGATGCGCTACGCCCTCAAGGACGTGATGGTCGAGCGGGCCGGCGGCCGCATCGTGTCGACCGACTCGTCGGAGGCCACCGAGTTGTGGACCTTCCAGCGTCAGCCCGGCCGCGGCTGGGTCCTGTCGGCGATCCAGCAGACCCGCTGATCGCAACGCGCCCCGGCGAGAGCCAGGGCTGCTCTCCTCAGGCCGGTGCCGTCGACGCGGCGCCGGTTTTTTTGTGCGCGTCCCAGAGGTTGGCGAGGTCCACGAATCCCGACACGGGGATCTCCTCGGCCCGCGCCGTCTCGGCGAGGCCCGCCGCCTCCAGCAGGCGCCCGGCCTCGGGGGTCAGGGCCTTCAGGCTCTGGCGCAGCATCTTGCGGCGCTGGCCGAAGGCCGCCCGGGTCACCGCCTCCAGAGCGCCGGCCCGGCAGGGCAGGGGCGTCGCCCGCGGCACCAGCCGGACCACGCTCGACGTGACCTTGGGCGGCGGCACGAAGGCCGTAGGGCTGACGTCGAACAGGATCTCGGCCTCGGTGCGCCAGCCGCACAGCACGCCGAGCCGCCCGTAATCGGCCCGCTCCTCCGGGCCGGCGACGATCCGCTCCGCGACCTCGCGCTGGAACATCAGCACGGCCTGATCCCACCAGGGCGGCCAGGCCTCGCCGTCGAGCCAGCCGGTGAGCAGCGCGGTCCCGACATTGTAGGGCAGGTTGGCGACGATCCGGGCCGGGCCGGGCCCAATCAGCGGCCGGGGATCGAAGGCCAGCGCATCGGCGTCCACCACCTCCAGCCGTCCGGGGTAATGCGCGGCGATCTCGGCCAAAGCCGGCAGGGCGCGGGGATCGCGCTCGATCGCCACGACCCGGGGGGCGCCCTCGGCCAGCAGCGCGCGGGTCAGACCGCCCGGCCCGGGGCCGACCTCCACCACCGTCACGCCCTCGAGCGGCCCGGCGGCACGAGCGATCCGGCCCGTCAGATTGAGATCGTACAGAAAATTCTGGCCGAGGGCCTTGCGTGGTTCCAGCCCGTGCCGGGCGACGACCTCGCGGAGCGGGGGCAGGGAGTCTCCGGCGCTCACAGTTCGTCCTCCGGGTCGAAATGTCGGGCGCCCGCGGGCCGGGGCCGTCCGGCATAGATGCTGAACGGCACGACCTCGCCCCCCGGCGTGTCGGCGCGATCAGCCGCGTTGGCGGCGAGCCGGTCGGCGAGGCGCAGGGCCGCCATCAGGCTGTCGGGCCGCGCGATCCCCTGGCCGGCGATATCGAAGGCCGTGCCGTGATCCGGCGAGGTGCGCACGAACGGCAGGCCCAGGGTGACGTTCACCCCGTCGTCGAACGCGATGGTCTTGATCGGGATCAGGGCCTGATCGTGGGTCGGCGCCAGGGCGACGTCGTAGGTGGCGCGGGCGCGGGCGTGGAACAGGGTATCGGCCGGCAGGGGCCCCCGGATGTCGATTCCGGCCGCGCGCAGACGGGCCACCGCGGGGGCGAGCACGTCGCGGTCCTCGCGGCCGATCGTGCCGGCCTCGCCCGCATGGGGGTTCAGTCCGGCGAGCACGAGGCGCGGCTCGGGCAGGCCGAACTTCTCACGCAGGTCCCGGGCCACGATGGTGGCGGTCTCCTCCACGAGTTCCTGGGTCAGAAGCTCGGGCACGTCCTTGAGGGGCACGTGAATGGTCACCGGAACCACCGACAGCCCCGCGCTCCAGATCATCATCACCGGCCGGGGCGGCGTGCGGCCGGGGGGCACCGCCAGGGCGGCCAGGAATTCGGTGTGGCCGGGATGGGCGAAGCCCGTCCGGGTCAGCACGAACTTGGCGATCGGGTTGGTAACGACCGCGCTGGCGCGCCCCGCCTTCAAGAAGCCGACCGCGGCCGTGATCGATTCGATCGTCGCGCCGGCATTGGCGGTATCCGGAACCCCGGGCTCGGCGGCCACGAGGGCACCGCTCGGCAGCGGCACCACCGGCAGGGCGCGGGGAAACACCTCGGCGGCCGTCTCGGGGTCGACCTCGGCCACCGGGACGAGGCGATCCAGGCGGTATGCGAGGCGCTCGATGAAGGCCGGATCGCCCACCAGGAAGAAGGGCGGCAGCGGGTCCGCGCCGCCACGGCCGAGCCAGGCGCTGAGCGCCAGTTCCGGACCGATCCCGGCGGGGTCTCCGAGGGTGAGGGCAAGGGGCGGCATGAGGGGTCTATAGCGCCGGCCGGGCGCGGGCGCATCCGCGCCGCTGCCCTGCGCTCACCGCACCGACGCGATGCCGTCCGCCGTGGTGGCCGTGCCGACGTTCTGGCGCAGGTCCGCCTCGCCCAGCGTCTTCAGCTCGACACGCAGCAGCACCGTCTGGTTGCGCTCGCGGACGCCCGTCGCGGTGGCGATCGGCGAGTTGATGTAGTTCAGCGAGACGGTGGTGCACTCGTCCTGATAGCCGCCGCCGAAGCTCGCCCCCGAGAGGTAGAACCGGCCCGGGTTCTGGTAGACCGGCACGGTGCCGACCGGGTTCGCGAGGTAGCTGGTCAGCGCGTCCTGATAGGTGTTGCGCACGTCGAGGTAGTGCGTGAGGTCGACCAGCAGCGAGCCCGTCACGAACCAGTTCGGCGTGATGTTGTAGGTCGCGGTCGCGGTGACGCCCTCGCGGTAATGGCTGTAGCCCAGGAGCGGCTGCGCCTCGTAGTAGGAGTAGAAGGCCGAGAGCGTCAGCGGCAGGAACGGCGCGAACCGGGCCGTCGCGCCGGTCTCCAGGCGCGCGACGTGGAAGTCCGACTGGTTGAACCGCGTCCGCGTGATGAACGTGATGTTCTGGTTCGGCGAGACCTGGAACCGGCTCACGAAGTCCGACCGCCGCGTCTCCAGGCCGGAATCCAGGCCGACATCGGCGATGTCGCCGCGGCGGAACGAGTTCACGCCGGCAAGCTGGATCGACTCGCCGAACAGCACGTTCGCGTACCAGCCCGACGGCGTCACCACCGAGTACTGGCCGCCGAGATTGGTGCGCACGCCGCCTTCGACGCGGTCGTAGCCCGAGAACTTGTCCCACTCGAACAGCGACGTGTCGTCGAAGACGAGGCTCTGCGCGTCCTCGTTGGGCAGGCGGCCGATCCGTGTCTCGGAGGGGCGCGCGATGACCTGGCCGATCGGCTCCAGGGTGTGGACGCCGAGCGCGCCGAAATTGGCCACGAACGGGTAGCGGTAGTCGAGGCCGATCGCCGGCATGACACGGCCGGCGAAGCCCTGATCGACATGGGCGACCTGGGGGACGAGGTCGTTCTGGTAGCCCGAGAAGCTCGTGCTGTTGAAGAACGCGTCGGTGCGCAGATAGGCGAAGGGCGTGAACTTCTGGCCGAAGTCGTCGATGAAGCTGCGCCGCCAGGACAGTTCCGCGGAGGCGCGGGTGTTGTTGCCGGCGAGCCCCTGGATCGCGCAGGTGCCGCGCTGGAACACCGTGCAGGTCTGGTACAGCGGGAAGCTGACCCCGTTGACGCTCGGCGAGAACAGGTAGCTCGCGGTGCGCGGCAGGCCCTGGAACTGCGTCGTCTCGCGGTTCAGGCTGGTGATGTTGGCCTGGAAGCGCACCTCGCCCCCGATCTCGGCGGGGCCGTTGATGCGCTTGTCGTAGTCGATCACCGGCGCGACGATCGGCTGCTGCTTCTGCCAGTCGAAGCTCGACAGGCCCTTGAAGTAGTAGCCCCGCGCCTCGAACCACGAGCGGTCGCCCTGGCCGATCAGGAAACCCGTCGAGGTCGCCTCGCGGAAGTAATCCGTGGTGATGTTCTGGTTGCGGATCCGGTAATTGTCGAGGAACCACTTGTCGGTCACGCCGACGAGGTCCCAGCCGGTGCGCCAGCGCGGGTTGATGTAGAACCGGCCCTCGGACTCGACCGAGCCGCGGAAGTCCCGCTCGCCCGCGCCGAGCGGGCTCGGCAGGAAGGCCGATGGCGTCGTCTGCGAGATGCCGGACAGGCGCAGGTTGTAGAAGCCGTTATCGACCCGCTGGCGGAACTCGCCCTGCGCCAGGAGCCCCTGGCGGCTCAGCACGGTCGGCGTCAGGGTCAGGTCGTAGTTCGGCGCCAGATCCACGAAGTAGGGGATCGACACGCCGGTGCCGAGGGCCGTGGTGCTGACGAAGCGCGGCGTCAGGAAGCCGGTCTTGCGCTTCACCGTCGGGTCGGGCGCCTCGAAATACGGCAGGTAGGCGACCGGGATCCCGGCGAGCTCGAGCGTCGAATCGTCGAAGTAGACCGTATGGGTCTGGTTGTCGTGGATGATCTTCTTGGCCTTGATCTGCCAGAGCGGCGGCGTCTCCGGGTGGTCCTTACAGGGCTCGCAGGCCGTGTAGCTGCCGGCCTCAAAGCTCGTCTGCTCGCCGTTCAGGCGCTCGGCCCGGGGAGCCGAGAAGCGGGTGCGCACCGTCTCGAACTTGCGCTGGACCGTCTGCTGGCCGCGGAAGGCGTCGACGAAGCCGGTCTTGAAGTCGTCGGTCAGCTCCATGCGCTCGCCGGTCACGAGGCCGCCATCGGCCTCGGTGAGGCGGACATTGCCCTCGGCGAAGACGCGGCCGGTGTTCCGGTCGTAGCGCACCCGGTCGGCCTGCAGCGTGCGGGGGCCGTAATGCAGCTCGGCATTGCCGCGGGCGGTCACGGTGCTGTGGTCGTTGTCGTAGATCAGCTCGTCGGCCTCGACGAGGAGCTTGTCGCCGGGCTTGCCGGTCGGCAGCTCGGGCAGGCCCTGGGCATGCGCCGACAGGCCACCGGCCAGCGGCGCGGCGAGCGCCAGCACGGCCAGGAGGCCCACCTTCCGCAGGATGTCGGCGACCTTACGCAACGCGTGTCCCAACCCCTGTGACGTTCACCGCCACCAACCCCAACGCCGGTCTCCCTGCCCGCGATGGATCGCGGGTCTCAGCCGTCTTCCTGGTACAGAAGCGTGAGCGTACCGAGAAGACTGCCTACCACGGCGGGGAACCAGGCCGCCACCGGTGCGGCGACGAGTCCGGACGCGCCGAGCCCCTCCATGACCTGTCGGATCACGTAGAGGGCGAAGCCGGCCGCGACCCCACCGAGGACGAGTTTGCCGACACCACCAAAGCGGAAGAACCGTAAGGAAACGGTTGCGGCGACGATCACCATAGCCACGAAAAGAATCGGCCTCGCCCACAGGACATCGTACTGGAGGCGGTATCGGGTGGCGTCCAAACCGGCACGTTCGGTGCGTGCGATCGTTGTGGGAAGTTGCCAGAAAGGCACAGATTCCGGGGGGGTGAAGCGCTGCCGGACCTGCCCGGGGTCGAGGTTCGAGGCGATCAGGTAGGTGTCGAACGACTCAGCGGGTGCGTCCGGTGTGAGAACGCGCACATCGGAGAGCTCCCAGTAGCCGTCGTGCAGGGTGGCCTGGGCCGCCACGAGCTGATCCACGAACTTGCCGGCCGCATCGAAGGTGAAGACCGAGACGCCCGACAGGGTGGTGGTGCCCTCGATGGCGGTCTCGGCCCGCAGGATCGCCTCGCCGTCGACGCCCTTCTGGCGGATCCAGAGATCCTTGCCGGAACCGGCCTTGGTGGCCTTGGCGAAGATCTTCGCCTCGATCTCGGTGGAGCGCTGCTTCAGCAGCGCCGAGACCGGGTTGTAGACCCCGACCGCCAGGGCGCCGAGGGCCAGGGCAACGAAGATCCCGGGCTGCAGGAACTGCCACGCCGAGATCCCCGCCGCGCGGGCCACCACCAGCTCCAGCTTGCGCGAGAGCTGGAGCAGGGTCGCCATCGAGCCGAACAGCACCGCGAAGGGCAACACGCCCTCGGCCACCGCGGGGGTGCGGTAGAGGGAGAGCTGCGCCATCAGCCCGGTGGAGGCGCCCTGGGTCTCGCCGGCGCGGCGCAGCAGCTCCACGAAGTCGAGCGTGTAGACCAGCGCGAACACGGTGATGAAGACGCCCAGCACCGTGCGGGCGAAGCGGGCGGCGAAGTAGCGCCCCAGGGTCGGTCCGATGAGCATGGCCGGGTCAGGTCGCCGGGGCGAGGCGGCGGCCGGGCAGCAGGCCCCGCAGCCCCCGCACCACGGCGCCGTTGAAGGCCCGGACCTTCGGCCCCCAGAAGATCAGCAGGCTCGAGAGGGCGATGGCCAGCAGCGGCACGCCGTAGACCGCCGCGACTGCGGCCTGGCTGCGCGCCGCCGCGCTCACCGCCGCGAAGCCGGCGATGCGCAGGGCCACCACGGCGAGGATCGCCCCCGCGATGGCGAGCCCCCGGCCCTGGCGGGTGGTGCGGGGGTCACCGAGCGCCGCGAAGGCGATGAAGGCGAGTGCCAGCGGGTACAGGCAGGCGGAGAGCCGGTCGTGCAGCTCGGCCCGGAAGCGGCCCTTCTGCAGCTTGTAGTAGCCCTCGGTCGTATCGGGGAACAGGAGCTGCGTCGTCGAGCGTTCGCGCGGCTTGTAGATCGTGTCGGAATCCGGTGGGGCGAAGGCCGCGAGGTCGATCGTGTAGCGCTCGAAGGTCAGGATCGAGGAATCGCGCGAGTCCTTCTGCTGCTGGTGAACGCTGCCGTTCTCCAGGATCAGGTAGCTCTGCCCGTCGATGTCGACGGCGTTGCCGCGGTCGGCGAGGTAGACCTTGGTCTTGCCGGCCTCCCGGCGGTCCTGGATGAACAGGCCCTTGAGGGTGCCCCCCGGCCCGCGCTCGCGGAAGTGGAAGGTGATGCCGTTGTCGAGCTGGGTGAACTGACCCTCCTTGACGACATTGGCGATGAAGTCGCCGCGCACCCGGGTGATGACGTCGCGCAACTCCTGGAAGCTCGCCGGCATCACAACCACCACCAGGAATCCCACGAGGAAGCTGACGATCACCGCCAGCCTCCTGAACGGGCGCAGCAGCGCACGGGGCGGCATGCCGGCCGCCGACATTACGATCAGCTCGGAATCGCCGTTGAGCTTGTTGAGGGCGTAGATCGTGCCGATGAACAGGGCCACCGGGGCGATCACCACGATCAGGGTCGGCAGTGACAATCCCGTGACGAACAGGAAGACGAGGAGCGTCTGGCCCTTGGCGGTCACGAGGTCGAGCTCGCGCAGGGCCTGCGTCAGCCAGATGGTGCCGGTCAGGCCGATCAGGCAGGCCAGGGTGGCGCCCAGGGCGATCCGGAAGATGTAGCGCTCGATCAGCCTCATCGGCCCGGCAGTCCCGCCCGTTTCATCGCGCCCCCCGGCGCGGCAGGGACCCGACAAAAGGGGCGATTCCAGGGCTGTCGCGCCGCGTTGCGTTCTTCGCCTCAGCGGCTACACAGGGCGGATGGCCTGCGCGGCTCCGCGCGGCCTCGGTGTGCGGCTCCGACAGGCGGAGCATAGCGGCAGGGATGGCGGCGGGTATGGCGGACGGTATCGAGATCGGTTTCGGCCCCCTGGAGAAGAGCGGGTCGGGCCCGGGTGGATCCGGCGATCTCGTGGTGTTCGTGGGCGACGACCTGGCCCTCGGCTCGGCGGCCCGGGAGATCCTGGGCGGATCGGGGGCGGACCTCGTGGCCCGCGCAGCGGCGTCGGAAAAATTCAAGGGCCGCTCGCTCAGCGCCCTGAGCCTGCCGGCGCCCGCGGGCGTCGCGGCGGACCGCCTCGTCGTGGTGGGCCTCGGCTCCGACAAGGACCGCGCCAAGACCGATTGGCCGGCGCTGGGCGGCTTCACGGCCGGCAAGGTCTCCGGCCGCACGGCCCGGGTGGTGCTCGACTGGCCGGGGGCGGTCGTCTCCGCCCGGGAGGCCGGCGAGTTCGCCCTCGGCGCCCGCCTGCGGACCTACAGCTTCGACCGCTACAAGACGAAGAAGAAGCCCGACGCCGACGACAAGGCCGGGACCACGCTGACCCTCTTGCTGGCCGACCACGACGCGGCCTCCCGCGAGGGGGAGGGCGCCCGGACGCTCGCCGACGGCGTGATCCTGGCGCGCAACCTCGTGAACGAGCCGCCGAACGTGCTCTTCCCGGAGGAATTCGCCAAGCGCGCGTCCGAGCTCGGCAACCTCGGCGTCGAGATCGAGGTGCTGGAGCCCGCCCGGATGCGCGAACTCGGCATGGGCGCGCTGCTCGCCGTGGCGCAGGGCTCCGTCCGCGAGCCCCGGGTCGTGATCATGCGCTGGAACGGCGGCTCCGCCGGCGAGGCGCCGGTGGCGCTGATCGGCAAGGGCGTGATCTTCGATTCCGGCGGCATCTCGATCAAGCCGGGCGGCGGCATGGAGGACATGAAGGGCGACATGGGCGGCGCGGCCGCGGTGGTCGGGGCGATGCACGCGCTGGCCTCGCGCAAGGCGCGCTGCAACGTCGTCGGCGCCATCGGCATCGTCGAGAACATGCCGGATGGCGGCGCCTACCGCCCCTCCGACATCGTGACGTCGCTGTCGGGCCAGACCATCGAGGTGATCAACACCGACGCCGAGGGCCGGCTCGTCCTGGCCGACGTGATCACCCACGTGGTCCGCAGCTTCAAGCCCAAGGCGATGGTGGATCTCGCGACGCTCACCGGCGCGATCATCGTGGCGCTGGGCCAGGACATCGCCGGAATGTTCTCGAACGACGACACGCTGGCGGGCAACATCCACGCGGCGGGTGAGGCGACCGGCGAGAAGGTCTGGCGGATGCCGCTGATCCCGGCCTACGACAAGGCGATCGACTCGAAGTTCGCCGACATGAAGAACACCGGCGGCCGCCACGGCGGCGCGGCGACGGCGGCCTCGTTCATTAAGCGCTACGTCGAGGAGGTGCCGTGGGCGCATCTCGACATCGCGGGCGTGGCGATGTCGTCGAACGCGAGCGAGATCAACCGGAGCTGGGGCGCCGGCTGGGGCGTGCGCCTGCTCGACCGGCTGGTGCGGGACCATTACGAGGCGAAGTAAGGACGGTCCCGTGAAGGCGCCTGCCGCCGGTGCCAGCCCCGGCGGCGGCCCTGCGCCATCGGCCGACTGGGACGATCCGAGAGGTATGACGCCAACCACGAAGCCGCACCTGGGCGCACCTTGGCTGGCAGCGTCCGGGCCGATCCTCGCCATGCTGCTCGCCCTGGCCCTCGTCGCGGCCACCGGCCTGAGCCAGCGCTCGGCCCTGCCGGAGACCGTCGAGCCCTGGGTCTACGGCTATTTCGCCGGGCGCTATCCGCTCTTCGCCTTCGCCCTGGTGTACGGCGTGGCGCATCTCGTCCGCATGGCCGCGGGTCCCGGGCCGGCCTCCATCCCGCGCCGCCTCGTGTTCGGCCTCGCGGGCGCTGTCATCCTGCTCCTGGCCGGCCTCTATCCGACCTTCGGCGGCCTGATCCTGCGCGCCGCCTTCGCCACCGGCGGGATGGCGTTCCTGACCCACCAACCCCTGTGGCTGGCCTACGCGCTCGGAACGGGCGCAGGGGCGGCCGTCTTCGGTGGCCTCCTCGGCCTGTTCGCCATCGCGGCGAACCGCCCGCTGCGGCCGCGCCTCGGAAGGGTCGGCGCGGGGGTGCTCGCGTTCCTGGCCCTCTGGTTCGGCGCGGCCGCCATCGGCCTGTCCGGCACGCTCGGGCTCGGCCCCTGGCCGCACCGGGCCTTGCGCCCCGCGGAAGCCGGCCTCGCCGCCCTTCTGCTCGTCATTGCGGCCCTGCCGCATAGTGCGCTGACGACAGTCCGGCGGCATCGTCCGGCCTCCTGAGCGCGCCGCCTTGCGGGGCGCCCGCCGTTCCCGCAGAGTCCCCCCGTTCCGCGTTGTGGGACCCGGCCGTCGAGAGCCGGGCCCGGGGAGGCTTCAGGATGCATGAGGCGAACGTGATCGACCACGGCGCACGGGCGCTGCCGTCCGACCAGGGCCCGACCCCGCCATCAGGCCACGATGCGGCGCATCCCCGGCGCGCCGCGTATCCCCCGAACGTGCCCACCGCGATCGATCCGGCGCGCCTCGGCACCCTCGTGGACCTGTTCGAGACCAGCGCGGCCGCCTTCGCCGACCGGCCGGCGATGCTGTGCTTCGGCTCGACGATGACCTACGCCACCCTGAGCCGGCAGGCGCGCGACCTCGCGGCCTGGCTCCAGGCGGAGGGGCTGGCCAAGGGCGACCGGGTCGCCATCATGCTGCCGAACGTGCCGGCCTACGCGGTGGCGATCTTCGGCATCCTGCTGGCGGGCGGGACCATCGTGAACACCAACCCGCTCTATACGCCCCGGGAGCTCACGCAGCAGCTCAGCGATTCCGGGGCGCGGATCCTGATCGTGCTGGAGAATTTCGGCGCCACCGTCGCCGCCACGCTGCCGGATGTCGCCCTGAAGCGCGTCGTCCTGGTCGGCCCCGGCGACGGGCTGGGCCTGAAGGGTCGCGTGATCAACCTCGCCAGCCGGCACGTGCGCAAGGCGGTGCCGCCATTCCGGCTCCCGGAGGGGCTGGCTCTTCCGTTCACCGCCATGCTGCGCCGGGGCCGCGGGCTGCCCCGGGCGACCACCAGGGTCGAGCCGGAGGATCTCGCCTTCCTGCAATACACGGGCGGCACCACCGGCATCGCCAAGGCCGCGATGCTCAGCCACCGCAACATCATGGCGAATGTCGAGCAGTCGCAGCTCTGGTTCGACTCGAAGGATCCGAGCGTCACGCGCTGCTGCGTCACGGCGCTGCCGCTCTATCACATCTTCGCGCTCACAGCCTGCTTCTTCCAGTTCATGCGCAGCGGCGGCGCCTGCCTCCTGATCCCGAACCCGCGGGACTGCGACGGCATGGTCAAGACGCTGAGCCAGACGCCCTTCACGCACCTCATGGGCGTGAACACGCTGTTCAACGTGCTGATCAACCACCCGAAGATCGGGACGGTCGACTTCTCGAAGCTCGACTTCGTGGTCGGCGGCGGCACGGCGGTCCAGCGCGCGGTGGCCGAGCGCTGGAAGGCGCTCACCGGCAACACGATCATCGAGGGCTACGGCCTGTCGGAGACCTCACCCGTCGTCTCCGCCAACCCTCGCGGCCTGCGCGCGTTCTCGGGGACGATCGGCTTCCCGCTGCCCTCGACCGAGGTCTCGATCCGCGATGCGGCCGGCGAGCCGGTCCCGAGCGGGCAACCGGGTGAGATCTGCGTGCGCGGGCCCCAGGTGATGCGCGGCTACTGGAACCGGCCGGAGGAGACCGCCCGCGCCATGACGGCCGACGGATTCTTCCGCACCGGCGACGTGGCGATCCTGCTGCCGGACGGCCAGCTCAAGATCGTCGACCGGATGAAGGACATGATCCTCGTCTCGGGCTTCAACGTCTACCCGAACGAGGTCGAGGACGTGCTGGCCGCCCATCCCGGGGTGCTCGAATGCGCGGTGGTCGGCGCGCCGAACGCGGAGACCGGCGAGATGGTGGTGGCCCATGTGGTCCGGAAGGACCCGGCGCTCACGCCCGACACCCTGCGCGCCTACGCGCGCACGCAGCTCACCGGCTACAAGGTGCCCCGGCAGGTCGTCTTCCACGAGGCGCTGCCCAAGACCAATGTCGGCAAGGTGCTCCGGCGGGTGCTGCGCGACGAGACGCCGGAGGCCTGATCGCCGCCCGCGACGCCTCGACGCGTAACCGTCCGGCCGATCTCGCCGAAAGGTGAGGCTACGGCGCTTGCAGCCCTGTCGGCCCGGGCCGATCTGTGGGTTGCGATCCGTGGGTTGTAGGCGCGGGAAACCGGAAGAGGCGGCCATGTTGATCAAGCGCAAGCGCGGATGGGAGATTCCGGAGCACCTCGCCACCCCGGAGGCGCTGTTCCTGAACCGCCGCGCGCTGATCGGCGGTGCCGCCGGGCTCGCCGCCGGCTCGCTCCTCGGCGGCCGGACCGCCGTGGCGGCCGCGGGCGACCCGTCGCTCTATCCGGCCCCGCAGAACCCCGCCTACACCCTCGACCGTCCGGTGACGCCCGAGAAGTTCAGCGGCGACTACAACAACTTCTACGAGTTTGGCACATCCAAGACCGTGCTGCCCGCCGCGAACGCCCTCAAGACCCAGCCCTGGACCCTGAAGATCGATGGGCTCGTCGAGAAGCCGTTCGAGATCGGCGTGGACGACCTGATCCGGAAGGTCGGCCTGGAGGAACGGCTGTATCGCCACCGCTGCGTCGAGGCGTGGTCCATGGCGGTGCCCTGGACCGGCTTCCCGCTGTCGAAGCTCGTGGCGCTCGCCAAGCCGAGTTCGGGGGCGAAGTACATCCGCTTCGAGACCTTCATGGACAAGGCCATGGCGCCCGGCCAGCGCGCCTTCTACTACCCCTGGCCCTACACGGAGGGCCTGACCCTGGCCGAGGCCGGCAACGAGCTCGCCTTCGTGGTGACGGGCGTCTACGGCAAGCCGCTGCCCAAACAGTTCGGCGCGCCGATCCGCGTCGCGGTGCCGTGGAAGTACGGCTTCAAGTCGGCGAAGTCGCTTGTGAAGATCTCGTTCACGGCCGACCGGCCCAAGACCTTCTGGGAAGGGTTGCAGGCGTCCGAGTATGGCTTCTGGGCCAATGTGAACCCGGCCGTGCCGCATCCGCGCTGGAGCCAGGCGACCGAGCGCGTGCTCGGCACCGACCAGCGCGTGCCGACGCTGATCTACAACGGCTACGGCGAGCAGGTCGCGGGGCTCTACAAGGGCCTCGAGGGCGAGCGGCTCTTCGTCTGAGCCGTCCGCGGGCCGGTCAGTAGGTCCAGCGCTGCGCCTTCGACACCAAGAAGTCGCGGAACGCCTGGACCCGGGCCACGGAGCGCATCTCCTCGGCGTAGACGAGGTAGCTTTCCAGGCTCGGCATCTCGGTCTCGCGCAGGACCTGCACGAGCTGCTGGTCCCCGTCCACCGCGTAGTCGGGCAGGATGCCGATGCCGGCGCCGGCCTCCATGGCGCGCTGCAGGGCGCCGATGTTGTTCACCGTCAGGTGGACTTGGCGCCGGTCGCGCCCCTCGCGGCCGGCATCGGCCAGCCAGTGGGCGGCGAGCAGGTAGGACGGCTCGTTGCCGCCGAATGACACGAGGCGGTGGTCGTCGAGATCCTCGATCGACTTCGGCTCGCTGAAGCGCTTGACGTAATCCTGGCTCGCGAAGGCGTGGTAGTGGACGGTGAACAGCCGCCGCTGGATCAGGTCCGGCTGGGCCGGGCGGCGCATGCGGATCGCCACATCCGCCTCGCGCATGGCGAGATCCAACTCCTCGTTGGTGAGGATCAGTTCGATGCGCACGTCCGGATAAAGGTCGAGGAATTCGCCGACCCGCTGGGACAACCACGACGTGCCGAGGCCCACCGTCGTCGTGACCTTGAGATCGCCGGTCGGTCGCTCGGCGGTTTCGACCAGGCGGGCCCGGGTATTCTCCAGGCGCAGCTTCATGTCACGGGCGGCCCGGAACAGCAGATCGCCCTGCTCGGTGAGGAGCAGCCCCCTGGCGTGGCGGTGGAACAGCGGCGCCTTCAGCTCCCGCTCCAGGGCGCTGATCTGCCGGCTAACCGCCGACTGGCTGAGGCCGATATCGTCGCCCGCCTTGGTGAAACTGCCCGCCTCGGCGACGTTCAGGAAGATCCGGATCTTATCCCAGTCCAAGGCAAGAACCCCTACCAGCGCGAACCCGCACGCGGCGCCCGGGCGAGGCGGACGCGTGGCGCAGCGGGCGGATCACCGGGCGAGTTGCGCGGCGCCGACGGTGGGGAAACACGCGGGGCACCGCGCGGGTATGCGTGAGATGCATCCCGGCGCAGTCGACACTCCTATGCGCACGGCGCATGGTCGAGCGCAAGCGCCTGGATCAGGAATTCGGAGGACGACGGACGTGCGGTGGCCAAATCACAACCGCACGTGGAGATATCCTTACCGGGCCGCCTACTCGGCCGCTGCGGCCTGGACCGGGCTCTCGCCGATCTCCAGGTTGGCGAGGAACTTCTCCGCCTCCAGCGCGGCCATGCAGCCCATGCCGGCCGCCGTGATCGCCTGACGGTAGACGTCGTCGGTCACGTCGCCCGCCGCGAACACCCCGGGAATGTCGGTCTCCGTGGTGCCCGGCTTCACGGTGAGATAGCCGCCGTGGCGCATCGGCAATTGCCCCTCGAAGATCGCGGTCGCCGGCTGGTGGCCGATCGCCACGAACACGCCGTCGGCCTTCACCTCGCTGATCTCCCCGGAGCGCGGATCCGTCAGCCGGACATGGGTGACGTTCGGCGCGGGCTTCTGCACGCCGCAGATCTCGGCGATTTCCCGGTGCCAGAGCACCTCGACGTTCGGGTGCTTGAACAGGCGCTCCTGCAGGATCCGCTCGGCCCGGAACGAATCGCGGCGGTGGACCACCGTGACCTTGCTGGCGATATTGGCGAGGTAGAGCGCCTCCTCGACGGCCGTGTTGCCGCCGCCGACCACGACGACCTCCTTGCCGCGGAAGAAGAAGCCGTCGCAGGTCGCGCAGGCCGAGACGCCGCCGCCCTGGAAGGTCGCCTCGGAGGGGATCCCGAGCCACTTGGCCTGGGCGCCGGTGGCGATGATCAGCGCGTCGCAGGAGTAGGTCTCGCCCGAATCGGCCTCGAGCCGGAACGGCCGCTGCTTGAGATCGACCTTGGTGATGTACTCGGAGACGATGCGGGTGCCGACATGCTCGGCCTGGAGCCGCATCTGCTCCATCAGCCAGGGCCCCTGGATCGCCTCGGCGAAGCCCGGATAGTTCTCGACATCCGTGGTGATCATAAGTTGCCCGCCCGGCTGGAAGCCCGAGATCAGCAGCGGCTCCACCATGGCGCGGGCCGCGTAGATCGCCGCCGTGTAGCCGGCCGGCCCGGAGCCGATGATCACCAGCTTGGCATGGGTATGGGCCATCTCTCGGTCTCCTCAGGCGCGATCGGCCGTGCGGTGCGCAGCGTAAGCGGTCGCGAGCGCCTGCGCGATCACCGGCGTCGCATCGATCGGCTTGTACGACAGGTCCACCAACTGACCGGTAAAGGGCCGGAGGGCTCCGGCGATCGCCAGCCCGGCGAACATCCGCCGGTGCCGGATATAGGTACGCGGCAGGTCGAACAGCAGGACCGGCGCGCCGGTGGCCACGGCCTCGCTGACCATGTTGGCCGAATCGGAGGTGACCACGATCGCCTCGGCGAGGGCCAGCATGGCCACGTAGGGGTTGTCGCCACTCCCGTCCCAGAGGAAGCCGCCGGTCTCGGCCGCCAGGGCCTTCACGGCGTTCCGGAGGGGATCAGGCGTCCGACGGGAGATCGTCACCATGAGCCGGCAGCCCTGATCCACCAGGGAGCGCAGATCCCCGACGAGTCGGATCATGTCGGTCTTGCGGTAGCTCAGGTGCCGGCTGTCGCCGCCGACCAGCACGGCCACCCGGGGCCCGTCGAGGCGGGCGAGGCGCGGATCGGGCCGGGCGCGGGCCGCCGCGAGGCGCGCCGCGGTCACGAGGTGCGGCGCCGTCAGCGTCGTGAAGACGTTGGGGCCGCGCAGGTCGTCGTAATCCGGCACCCAGATGAAGTCGGCGCTGTCCTCCCCGGTGCGCGGATCCTTGAGGAAGGCCGTGAAGGTCCGCCCGCCCGTGGCGCGCCGCACGGCCCGCAGATAGGGCACGGACCGACGCCCGGAGGCGATCAAGATATCGGGATAGGGCCCCGACAGGGCACCGGCCCGGCGCCGCGGGCCCTCGCGCGGGTCGATCGGCCCCCAGGGCGCCATCCAGCCGAACGGCCCGGAGGCCGGCACCTGCCGGATCTCGAAAGCGACGCCCAGGGTCTCGGCGATGCCGACGCACTGGTTCTCGTCGCCGGCCTTGCCGTCGGTGACGATCCAGGCGCGGGCGTGAGCCAGTTCGGGCAGGGATTCGGATCGCGCGTCCGGGCGGTTGCGCCTGGCGGGTTTCGCCTCCGTCACGTCGATGCTCGCCATGCGCCTTGCTCGGGAAACCCGTTTTCGAAACCGGAAGCGATCGTCTCCGCTTCTTTCCCTCCCCCGCAGAGGGGGGAGGGAGTTGCACCCGCACGTATAGGGCCGATCCGCGGGGACACGTTGGAACTGATCGCTGTAGCGTCGGCCGTCAGCGCGACCCGCTCTACTCCCGCGGCAGATCCCGCGCGAGCCACTGGGCGTAGATGTCGGCGATCGCCGCCAGCCGGCGCCCCTCGAAGTCCTGAGCGTACCACGCGCCGCCATAGCTCGACGGCGTCGCGGTCATCTGCGGGTGCCGCCCGAGGATCTGGCCCTTCGGCCCGACGAGCAGCGCCTCGCCTTCCAGATAGTCGGACTGGAAATTGCCGCCCAGGCCCGGCCGCGCACCGCTGCCGACGTAGGGCCGCAGGGACACGCCCGTGATCACCACGACGAGGCGCGGTCCGCGCCCGCCGATCCGATCCGCGAAATTCTTGCGCAGGGCCTCGGTCAGGTCGGCCGCCAGCGCTTCCGCCTGCAGGCCCGCACCCTTGTCGAGGAGCGGCCGCACGTCGACCCGGATATCGGAGAATTGGGCGGTCGCCGGAAACTCGTCCGCCGCCGCGGAGCCCGCGACGGCGCAGAGGATCAGACCGGCGAGCCGGCCCCAGGAACGCGACAGCATCCGCTCAGCCGCCGTACTGGACGGCGACGACCTCGTAGGATTTGCCGCCGCCGGGCGTCGTCACCTCGACGGTGTCGCCGACGCCCTTGCCGATCAGCGCGCGGGCGATCGGCGAGGTGATCGAGACCCGGCCCGAGCGCACGTCGGCCTCCGGCTCGCCGACGATCTGGTAGGTCTTCTCCTCCTCCGTGTCCTCGTCGACGAGCTTCACGGTGGCGCCGAACTTGATCTTGCTGCCCGAGAGCTTGGTGACATCGATGATCTCGGCGCGGGCGATCATGCTCTCCAGCTCCATGACGCGGCCCTCGTTGTGGGACTGCGCCTCCTTGGCGGCATGATACTCGGCGTTCTCCGACAGGTCGCCCAGCGCGCGCGCCTCGGCGATCGCCTGGATGATGCGCTGGCGCTCAACCTGCTGGCGGTGTTTCAGCTCCTCTTCGAGGGCTGCGAAGCCGCGCACCGTGATCGGAACCTTGTCTATCGCCATCGTCTCGCGCCACAATGAAGAGGCCCGGCCGAGAGTGCAGCACTCTCTCCGGGCCACGAGATAAAGTCAGCGGAACCCTGAGGCTCAGGCCGCGAAGTATTCCTGCAACGCGCGGACCTTGAGATCGCCTTCTAAGTAGGCCTTGATCCCCTCGGCCGCGGCCATCGCGCCAGCTAGAGTGGTGTAATACGGCACCTTATGCAAGAGGGCCGCGCGCCGGAGCGAGCGCGAGTCCGACAGAGCGCCCGCGCCTTCGGTGGTGTTGAGGACGAGGTGGATGCCGCCGTTCTTGATCGCGTCGACCACGTGCGGCCGCCCTTCGAGCACCTTGTTGATCCGCTCGGCCGGAACGCCGTTCTCGACGAGATAGCGCTGGGTGCCGCCGGTCGCCAGGATGGTGAAGCCGAGATCCGACAGCAGCTTCATGGTCGGCAGGATGCGGGCCTTGTCGGCATCCCGCACCGAGACGAACACGCTGCCCGCCTTGGGCACCTGCGTGCCCGAGCCGAGCTGACTCTTGGCGAAGGCCACGCCGAAGCTGGTATCGAGGCCGATCACCTCGCCGGTGGAGCGCATCTCCGGGCCGAGCAGCACGTCAACACCGGGGAAGCGAGCGAAGGGGAACACCGCTTCCTTGACGGCGATATGCGGCAGGGTCTTGGGCTTCAGGCCGAAGGTCGCGAGCGGCTCGCCCGCCATGATACGGGCTGCGATCTTCGCGATCGGCTCGCCGATAACCTTGGCGACGAACGGCACCGTGCGCGAAGCGCGGGGATTTACCTCCAGCACGTAGATGACGCCGTCCTTGATGGCGTACTGCACGTTCATCAGGCCGACGACCTTGAGCGCCAGCGCCATCGCCTTGGTCTGCCGCTCCAGCTCATCCATGGTCTCGGGCGAGAGCGAGCGCGGCGGCAGGGAGCAGGCCGAGTCGCCGGAATGGATGCCGGCCTCCTCGATGTGCTCCATGATGCCGGCGATGAACACGTCCTTGCCGTCGCAGACCGCGTCGACGTCGACCTCGACCGCGTCCGACAGGTAGCGGTCGAACAGGAGCGGGTTCTTGCCCAGCACCGTGTTGATCTGGCCGGTCTTGTCGTTCGGGTAGCGGGCCTTGACCTCGGAGGGGATCAGGCTCGGCAGCGTGTCGAGCAGGTAGTCGGCGAACTGCGTCTCGTCGCGGATGATCGCCATGGCGCGCCCGCCGAGCACGTAGCTCGGGCGCACCACGAAGGGCAGGCCGAGATCGGCCGCGACCAGCCGGCTCTGCTCCACCGAGTAGGCGATGCCGTTCTTCGGCTGCTTCATCGCGAGCTTGTCGAGGAGGCGCTTGAACTGGTCGCGGTCCTCGGCGAGGTCGATCGCGTCGGGCGAGGTGCCGAGGATCGGCACGCCGGCGGATTCCAGCGCCCGGGCGAGCTTCAGCGGGGTCTGGCCGCCGAACTGTACGATCACCCCGTGCAGGGTGCCGGCCTGCCGCTCGGTCTCGATGATCTCCAGCACGTCCTCGGCGGTCAGCGGCTCGAAATAGAGCCGGTCGGAGGTGTCGTAGTCGGTCGAGACCGTCTCCGGGTTGCAGTTGACCATGATGGTCTCGTAGCCGGCATCCGACAGCGCGAAGCAGGCGTGGCAGCAGCAATAGTCGAACTCGATGCCCTGGCCGATCCGGTTCGGGCCGCCGCCGAGGATCACGATCTTCTTGGCGTCGGAGGGCTGCGCCTCATCGACCACCGCGCCCGCGAAGGGCGCCACGTAGGTCGAGTACATGTAGGCGGTGGGCGACTTGAACTCGGCCGCGCAGGTGTCGATCCGCTTGTAGACCGGCCGCACCGACAGGGCGCGCCGGGCTGCGCTGACGGCGGCCTCCTCGGTCTTGGCCAGCACCGCGAGGCGGGCATCCGAGAAGCCGGCGGCCTTGAGCTGGCGGAAGGCACCGGCGGTCTTCGGCAGACCGTGGGCCTTCACGCGGTTCTCAAGGTCGATGATCGCCTGAAGCTGCTCCAGGAACCAGGGGTCGATCTTGCAGGAGGCGTAGACCTGCTCGTGGCTGACGCCGAGGCGCAGGGCCTGCGCAACCTTCAGGAGCCGGTCCGGGGTCGGGGTGCCGATCGCCGCCTTGATGGCGTTGTGGTCGTCGCCCTTGCCCAGCCCCTCGATCTCGATGTCGTCGAGGCCGGTCAGGCCGGTCTCCAGGGAGCGGAGCGCCTTCTGGAGCGATTCGGCAAAGCACCGGCCGATCGCCATGGCCTCGCCCACCGACTTCATGGCGGTGGTCAGCGTCGGCTCGGCGCCCGGGAATTTCTCGAAAGCGAAGCGCGGGATCTTGGTGACGACGTAGTCGATCGTCGGCTCGAACGAGGCCGGGGTCGCGCCGCCGGTGATGTCGTTGGCGATCTCGTCGAGCGTGTAGCCGACCGCGAGCTTGGCGGCGACCTTGGCGATCGGGAAGCCGGTCGCCTTCGAGGCGAGCGCCGAGGAGCGCGAGACGCGCGGATTCATCTCGATCACGATCATCCGCCCGTTCTCGGGGTTGATCGCGAACTGCACGTTGGAGCCGCCGGTCTCGACGCCGATCTCGCGGAGCACCGCCAGCGATGCGTCGCGCATCACTTGGTATTCCTTGTCGGTCAGCGTCAGCGCCGGGGCGACGGTGATCGAGTCGCCGGTGTGGACGCCCATCGGGTCGATGTTCTCGATGGAGCAGACGATGATGCAGTTGTCGTTCTTATCCCGAACGACCTCCATCTCGTACTCTTTCCAGCCGAGCACGCTCTCCTCGATCAGCACCTCGTTGGTCGGCGAGGCGTCGATGCCGCGCTCGACGATGTCGAGAAACTCCTCGCGGTTGTATGCGATGCCGCCGCCGGTGCCGCCCATGGTGAAGGACGGGCGGATGATCGCCGGCAGGCCGACCTCGGCCAGCGCCATCAGCGCCTGCCCGATCGCATGCTCGCCGTAGCGCTTGCGCCGGTCGGTCTCGCCGGCCATCCAGCCCTTCTCGAAGGCTGCGAGGGCAACCCGGCGCGCCTCCGGATCCGTGTTGGCGGATTCGATGCGCGCGACCTCGGCGAGGTACTTCTCGCGATCCGCCTTCTTGGCGGCGGACGCATTGGCCAGGGCCGATTTCGGGGTGTCGAGCCCGATCTTGGTCATGGCGTCGCGGAACAGGCTCCGGTCCTCGGCCTTGTCGATCGCCTCCGCGGTGGCGCCGATCATCTGAACGCCGTACTTGGCCAGCACGCCCATCTTCTGGAGCGAGAGGGCGCAGTTCAGCGCCGTCTGGCCACCCATGGTCGGCAGGATCGCGTCCGGGCGCTCCTTCTCGATGATCTTGGCGACGATCTCGGGCGTGATCGGCTCGACATAGGTCGCGTCCGCCATGTCCGGATCGGTCATGATCGTGGCGGGGTTCGAATTGACCAGGACGATCCGGTAGCCCTCCTCGCGGAGTGCCTTGCAGGCCTGGGTCCCGGAATAGTCGAACTCGCAGGCCTGTCCGATGATGATCGGACCCGCACCGATGATCAGAATCGAGGAGATGTCGGTGCGTTTGGGCATCGGGGGCCTTTTCAGGCCAAGCGCGCCCGATCGGGCAGGGCCAGAGCCCTGCGCCCGGACGCGCGTGGCGGGATTATCGTTGAACGCCGCATTTACACGGGCCGTCCCCGCTTTGGAAGGCCATGGCCCATGCGCAACCGGAGCACGCACAGGACGCCAAGCTTCGCCACTCGCAGGTAACGCTGGCGATGTTCCAAATTGATCCCTGGATCAATCGCGTGCCTGCCGGCGTCGAACGCGGTCGGTGAGGCTCAAACGATCGTTACGTCCGTCGAGCGTCGCAAAGAGACCTCAAGACTGACGATGATTGGGAATCGGTGAGCGTCGCAGCTCTGCCGATCGACGCGGTCTTGGGGGCGACCACCGCGGAAACCGTGGTGAAGACGTCAAGCAGCCGCCCCGGCGGAATGATGAACTTCGATTCCTCCGACGTGAAGATTCAGCCGGGCGACACGATCCGGTTCGTGCCCGCCGGCAAGGGACACCACGCCGAGCTCATCAACGGCATGGCCCCGAGGGCGCCCGGCTTCAGGTTCGTGATGGGCAAGGCGGGGACCGCGACCTTCGACGAGGCGGACCGCTACGGCTTCAAAGGCGCGCCGCACACCATCACGGGCATGGTCGGCCTGATCCAGATTGGCGGCATGCCGGAGAACTGGGAGGCCGCCAAACGGTTCGAGCCGCTGGCCGTGAAGGTGCAGTTATCCGGTCGGAGCGGCATGCCGCCCCGTCTCAGAAGCTCGCGTAGAGCGCGGCCACGGCCCGGTCGATGGAGAGGTAGAACACCCCGAACGCCACCAGGGCGGCCGCAGCGAACTCGACGGCGACGTTCGAGAGCGTCTGCGCGCGGCGCAGGGCCTCACGGCCGAAATACAGGGAGACCCAAGCCAGGGCGAGGACGGCCGGCAGGGCGAAGAGATACGACACCGTGCTCTCGACCCGATCGAGGCCGCCCGTTGGGTCGATCAGCGCGCGGATGTTGCGCACCCACGGGGCGTAGAAGGCGGCGGTGAGGGCGGTCAGCCAGGACAGGCCCACGGCGACGCCGAGATGGAGCGTGAAGGTGCGGTGCAGGCGGGAGAAATCGTCGCGCGCCTCGTCGATGGTCATCCGGCATTCCCCTGCGACGGAGCCGGTGGCGGCGGGCGCGGGTGCGCCGCCGTTCACGGGCCGTCATGGGTCTCTTAAGCCGGCGGATTTCGCGGATTTTATGGCCCCGGCGGGGCCCGATTGGGATCGCGCCGGGAACCGATCAGGGTTTCGCCGCTTGTTCCGGCTAGCCTGAGCGCATCAGCGTCACGAACCGCTCGAACAGGTAGTGGCTGTCGCGCGGGCCCGGCGAGGCCTCCGGGTGGTGCTGTACCGAGAAGGCGGGTCGGTCGGTGAGCGTCAGGCCACAATTTGAGCCGTCGAACAGCGAGACGTGGGTTTCGACCGCGCTCTCCGGCAGGCTCGCCGGGTCCACCGCGAAGCCGTGGTTCATCGAGACGATCTCGACCTTGCCGGTGGTCTTGTCCTTCACCGGATGGTTCGCGCCGTGGTGGCCCTGGCCCATCTTCACGGTCCGGCCGCCGAGCGCGAGGCCCATCAGCTGGTGCCCGAGGCAGATGCCGAAGGTCGGCACCTTCGCGTCGAGCAGCTTGCGGATCACCGGTACCGCGTAGGCCCCGGTCGCGGCCGGGTCGCCGGGGCCATTCGACAGGAACACACCATCCGGCTTCAGCGCCAGGATCTCGTCGGCCGAAGTCGTCGCCGGCACCACGGTGACGTCGCAGCCGGCCTGGGCGAGGAGCCGCAGGATGTTGCGCTTCACGCCGTAATCGATCGCCACGACCTTCAGGCCCTCGCCGGGGGCGCGCTTGCCGTAGCCGTTACCCAGCGCCCAGACGGTCTCCGACCACTCGGACGGCGCCCGGCTCGTCACCGGCGGCACGAGGTCGAGCCCCTCCATCGGCGCCAAAGCCGCCGCGCGGGCCTTCAGCGCCTCGCGGTCGAACTGGCCGTCGGGATCGTTGGCGATCACGGCGTTCGGCATGCCGTGGTCGCGGATCCGAGCGGTGAGCGCCCGGGTGTCGACGCCGGTGATGCCCACGATGCCGCGGGCCTTGAGCCAGCCATCGAGATGCGAGGAGGAGCGCCAGTTCGACGGCTTCGTCACCGCCGAGGCGATCACGGTGCCGCGCACGCCGGAGGCCGGGGCCGCCTCCAGGCTCTCGAGATCCTCGTCGTTCGTGCCGACATTGCCGATATGCGGGAAGGTGAAGGTGACGATCTGCCCGGCATAGGACGGATCGGTCAGGATCTCCTGATAGCCGGTCATCGCCGTGTTGAAGCAGACTTCGCCGTCGGCGATGCCGGTCTGGCCGATGCCGAAGCCCTCCAGGACCGTGCCGTCGGCCAGGACCAGCAGGGCCGTGGCGACGGGCTCGGCCCACGGCTCGGGCGCCGGGGCGTCGGGGGCGGCGGCGTCTTGCAGCATGGGGCGAGTCTCGCTTATGTCCGGCCGAAGGCGGGCGCCGGTTTGCGGCGCTCTCGGCTTGCAGCATGATCGTGTGCGGCGCTCTTAGCGAGCGGCCCGCGATGGGGTCAATGTGGCTCCGCCCTCCGCAGGGCTCAACGTCTGCTTATCACAGGGCAGATCCGCAAATCGCAGGCCAGCCCGCCGTTTCGATCACTGGAAGGTTTGACCAAGATGCTGCGCGCGCGCTTCACCACCGAGATGAAGGAGGCCATGAAGGCCGGCGACAAGGAGCGGCTCGCGACCGTCCGGATGATGCAGGCCGCCCTCAAGGATCGGGACATCGAGGCCCGCGGCACCGGCAAGGACCCGATCTCCGACGACGAGATCCTGTCGCTGCTGCAGAAGATGATCAAGCAGCGCACCGAATCGGCCAACGTCTACGAGCAGGGTGGCCGCCCGGAACTCGCCGCCAACGAGCGCGCCGAGATCGCTATCATCGAGAGCTTCCTGCCGAAGCAGATGGACGAGGCCGAGACGCAGGCGGCGATCGACGCGGCGATCGCCGAGACCGGCGCCGCCGGCCCGAAGGACATGGGCAAGGTGATCGCCGCCCTGAAGGGCGCCTATGCCGGCCGGATGGATTTCGGCAAGGCGAGCGGGCTGGTGAAGGCGGCGCTCGCCGCGAAGGGGTGAGGCGCGCTCAAGTCTCTCCCGCGGTGCAGGCTCTGACATAGCTCCGCAGCACCGCATTGATCCGGCTTTGGTAGCCATCACCGCCATCCTTGAAATAGTCCAAGATGTCGGCATCCAGCCGGATGGAAACGGCGACCTTGCGCGGCGGGACCACAACCTCGGCGCGCGACCAATCGATATCGAGGGGCGCGGCATCCGGATCCTCCGCGACCGCCGCCGCGATCTCGGCATCGTTCAGCGCGGCGATCCGCGCCGGATCGGTCACTCCAGGCTGGCGCTCAGCCACCGAAGTGCGCCGCGAAGACCTGTCGCTCATTTCGCCTCGCTGCTCTTGCGGAGATAATCCGCACGACACCGCCTCGATCGGTCCAAACGACCGCGATGACGCTTTCGGCGACCCGACCTAGGCTGACCATCCGGATCTCGTCGTTCCGGATCGTCTTGGTTGTCAGGTGCGGACCGTCGAAGATGCCGATCGCGTCGCGGAAATCGATGCCGTGCTTCTCAAGATTGATGGCTCGCTTGCTCTCGTCCCAGGCGAAGCCATCACGCGGCATGTCCTAGCCTAAAATCGAATCGGCGTCGATACAAATGTATATACACCCGCGGGCCTTGCGAGTCGCATGGGCGTAATCGCCATCGCACTCCAGTAACCGGTACGCGCACTTCTCCACGCAATCCCCTGGCGATGCCTTTTCACGGCAGCGTTGAGACTCCGGCACGCCCGGCACGCTATACTCGGCGGTCCCGTCAACCGTCCCAGGCCCCGTGCGCTATCCGCCTCACATCCTGGAAGAGATCCGTGCCCGGCTACCGGCTTCGTCGGTGGTCGGCCGTCGCGTCCAGCTCAAGAAGGCCGGCCGGGAGTGGCGCGGCCTGTCGCCGTTCAACGCCGAGAAGACGCCGTCCTTCTACGTCAACGACCAGAAGCAGTTCTATCATTGCTTCTCCTCCTCCAAGCACGGCGACATCTTCACCTTCCTGATGGAGACGGAGGGCCTGAGCTTCCCCGAGGCCGTGGAACGGCTGGCCGGGGAGGCGGGCGTCAGCCTGCCCGCGCCGACCGAGGACAATCGGGCCAGCGAACGGAAGCGCGCGGGCGCGATCGAGGTGATGGAGATGGCCGCCCGCTGGTTCGAGGAGCGGCTGCTGTCGAACCAGGGCAGCGAAGCCCGCGCCTATCTCGAACGACGGGCGCTCGGCCGCGAAACCCAGCAGGCCTTCCGCCTGGGCTACGCCCCGAACGATCGCTACGCCCTGCGCGATCATCTGGCCGGGCAGGGCGTCGACAAGGAGCTGATGATCGAGATGGGGTTGCTGGCGGCCGGGGAGGGCGTCTCGGTCCCGTACGATTATTTTCGCGATCGGGTGATGTTCCCGATCACCGACACCCGCGGCCGGGTGGTGGCGTTCGGCGGGCGGGCGCTCTCGAAGGACGTGCGCGCCAAGTACCTGAACTCGCCGGAGACGCCGCTCTTCCACAAGGGCCGGACGCTCTACAACCTGCACGGCGCCCGCAAGGCCGCGCATGATCGCAGCTCGATCATCGCGGTCGAGGGCTATGTCGACGTCATCGCGATGACGCTCGCCGGCCATCCCGAGACCGTGGCGCCGCTGGGCACGGCGCTGACCGAGGACCAGCTCGGCCTGCTCTGGCGCCATGCCGACGAGCCGATCCTGTGCTTCGACGGCGACAAGGCCGGCCAGCGGGCGGCGTTCCGGGCGCTGGATCTGGCGCTGCCGCTGCTGGAGCCGGGCCGGTCCCTGCGGATCGCACTGCTCCCCGGCGGCCAGGATCCCGACGATCTGCTGCGCTCCGGCGGCCCCGGGGCGATCGATCAGGTGCTCAACGCGGCCCTGCCACTGTCCGAACTGCTCTGGCGCCGCGCCGTCGAGGCCGGACCGGTCGACACGCCGGAGCGGCGCGCCGGCCTGACCCAGACCCTGCGCACCACCGTCGCGACGATCCGCGACGAGACCGTGCGGCGCTACTACCGCGACGATATTGAGGAGCGGCTGCGCAGCCTGTCGCCCCGCAACGCGCGTGCGGCCGGGCCGTCGCCCCGTGGTGGACGGACCCGCTTCGTGCGCCCCGGCGAGCCGGTCTCGCCCCGCATCACCGGCAGTCCGAGCCCATCGATGACGGCATCCGCGGGCTTCACCGGCGCGGCGCCGGTCCGCGAAGCGGTGATCGTCGGCACGCTGCTCGCGCATCCCGAAATGCTCGCCGACTTCGCCGAGGAGATCGCCGAACTGGACTTCGAGGATCCGGATGCGCGGGCGCTTTTGTCGGTCCTGCTCGCCTGCGCGGCCGAAGACGCGCGCACGGATCCGGACGTGTTGCAAAACCGCATCACCCGCGCCGGACTGAGCGCCGCCGCAGAGCGCATTCTCACGCTGGCCCGCTCACGGGACCGCAATACCGTCGCTCCGCATGCCGATCCGGCGCAGCGCGCGGACGCGCTCCGACAGGCGATGATCTTGCACCAACAGGCAGGAGCGCTACATAGCGAACTTCGCGAAGCACGGCAGGCGTTTGAGAACGATCCGACCGATGCCGGATGGGCATGGCTCTGCGAAGTGAAGGCGAGGCTGGAGACCGTCATCGCCGCCGAGGCCGAGGCCGAACAGCCGCTGTCGAGCGACTCGACGGCCGCCTGACGGCTGTGTCATGGCGGTCTAGGCTGGCGGTGGGGAGCAGCTCGCCATAGTTAACAATCGGTCAAGCCTCAGGCTTGCATACGGATACCGACGACTCAAGGCGACGGAGCAATCCGGCGCCGATCCCGTACCGCGGTGTCGCTGGCGTGGACCGGCCTCTCAAGGGCCTCCGCAGCGCACCGCCCACGAAACAATAGGCTGATCATGGCGACGAAGGCAACGGAACGGGACGAGACGGACGCTGCCCCCGAGCAGCAGACCGACGGGCCGCTCCTCGACCTGACGGATGCTTCGGTCAAGCGGATGGTGAAGCTCGCCAAGAAGCGCGGCTACGTGACCTACGAGGAAGTCAACGAGGTTCTGCCCGAGGGCCAGTCCGATCCGGACCAGCTCGAGGACGTGCTGTCGCAGCTCTCCGAGATGGGCATCAACGTCGTCGAGGCCGAGGAGACCGACGAGGCCGCCGCCGGCGAGAAGGCCGCCGAGGGCGAGGAAGAGGAGGCCGAGGGCGGTGAGGTCGCCGAGGTCGCGCCGGCGCGCGCCGTCGCGGTCGCCACCACCACCAAGGAGCCGACCGACCGCACCGACGATCCGGTGCGCATGTACCTGCGCGAGATGGGCTCGGTGGAGCTCCTGTCCCGCGAGGGCGAGATCGCGATCGCCAAGCGCATCGAGGCCGGCCGCGAGGCGATGATCGCGGGCCTGTGCGAGAGCCCGCTGACCTTCCAGGCGATCATCATCTGGCGCGACGAACTCGTCGAAGGCAAGGTCCTTCTGCGCGACATCATCGATCTCGAGGCGACCTACGCGGGTCCCGACGGCAAGAACGCGCCGCAGATCGCCGAGGGCGAGGAATCCGACGACGGCGAGCCGCCCGCCCCCCCGGAGGGCGGCGACGATGAGGACGACCTCGAGAACAACGTCTCGCTCGCCGCCATGGAGGCGGAGATCAAGCCGCGGGTCCTCGAGACCTTCGATGCGATCGCCGCCAACTACCGCAAGCTGCGCAAGTCCCAGACGGAGGGGACGGAGCGCAAGGCCGCGGGCGGGCAGAACACCCCGGCCCAGGACCAGAAGCAGGCCGAGCTGAAGGACATCGTCGTCGCCGACGTGAAGTCCCTGTCGCTGAACAACAACCGCATCGAGGCGCTGGTCGGCCAGCTCTACTCGATCAACAAGCAGCTGATCGGCCACGAGGGCCGGCTGATGCGCTTCGCCGAGAGCCACGGCGTCGCCCGCGACGAGTTCCTGCGCCACTACCAGGGCTACGAGCTCGATCCGAACTGGATGGAGCGCGTCGGCACGCTGGGCGGCAAGGGCTGGAAGAACCTGGTCGAGAAGGGCTCGAAGCAGGTGACGGAGCTGCGCGCGCAGATCCTCGACCTCGCCTCCGAGACGGGCCTGGAGATCGGCGAGTACCGCCGCATCGTCAACATGGTCCAGAAGGGCGAGCGCGAAGCCCGGCAGGCCAAGAAGGAGATGATCGAGGCGAACCTCCGTCTCGTGATCTCGATCGCCAAGAAGTACACGAACCGCGGCCTGCAGTTCCTGGACCTGATTCAGGAGGGCAACATCGGCCTGATGAAGGCCGTGGACAAGTTCGAGTACCGCCGCGGCTACAAGTTCTCGACCTACGCCACGTGGTGGATCCGGCAGGCGATCACCCGCTCGATCGCCGACCAGGCCCGCACGATCCGCATCCCGGTGCACATGATCGAGACGATCAACAAGATCGTCCGCACCTCGCGCCAGATGCTGCACGAGATCGGCCGCGAGCCGACCCCGGAGGAGCTGGCCGAGAAGCTGGCCATGCCGCTGGAGAAGGTCCGCAAGGTCTTGAAGATCGCCAAGGAGCCGATCTCCCTCGAGACGCCGATCGGCGACGAGGAGGACAGCCATCTCGGCGACTTCATCGAGGACAAGAACGTCGTCCTGCCGATCGACGCGGCGATCCAGAGCAATCTCCGCGAGACCACGACGCGCGTTCTCGCGTCGTTGACCCCGCGCGAGGAACGCGTGCTGCGTATGCGCTTCGGCATCGGCATGAACACCGACCACACCCTCGAAGAGGTCGGCCAGCAGTTCTCGGTGACCCGCGAGCGCATCCGTCAGATCGAGGCGAAGGCCCTGCGCAAGCTGAAGCACCCCTCACGCAGCCGGAAGCTGAGGAGCTTCCTGGACAACTGAGCCCCCGCCGCGGCACGGGCCGCGGCGCCTGCCCTTCGACCGCGCTGCGGCGCGGGAATACATTGGCGCCATGCTCGAACGCCGCCCGCAAACGCCCGGTCTGCCGACGGCCTTCGCGGACGGCACCGAGGCCGATGATGTGCCCTTCGGCGCGATCCAGCCCTCTGTGGGGATCCGCGACTGGCTGCTCGGCGAGGGCGCGCGGCTGGAAAAGGCCGAGGCGATGCTCGAAGGCCTCGCCGAACGGCTGATCGCCATCGGCGTGCCGGTGGACCGGGCCTCGACGGCGATCGACACTCTGCACTCGGAATATGCCGGCGTGGGCCGGATCTGGACGCGGGACGGCGGCACCACGGTCCGGCTGTTCCCGCACGGTGCCCGCTCCACCGCCGCCTATCTCAACAGCCCGTTCCACACGGTCCACGAGACCGGGGAATGGCTGATCCTCGACCTCGCCGAGACGCCGGACGACGCCTACGCGATCATCCCGGACCTGAAGGCCGGCGGCTACACGGCCTATGTCGTGGCACCGCTATTCTTCACCAACGGCACAAAGAACGGCATCACCTTCGCCACCCGGGCGCCGGAGGGGTTCGGAAACGACGACATCGCGATCCTGCGCTTCGTCATGCCGGCGCTCGCCGCCGTGATGGAGATGCGCGTCCTCAACAAGCAGCTCGACCACGTGCTGCGGCTCTATGTCGGCGACGAGCCCCACCGGGCGATCCTGGCCGGCGACATCCGCCGCGGGCAGGTGACGCGGATCCGCTCGGCGATCCTGTTCGCGGACATGCGCGACTACACCCGCACCTCCGCCGACATGTCGCCCGAGGAGGTGGTGGGGCTGCTCAACGTGTTCTTCGATTGCCTCGTCCCGCCGATCGAGCGGGAGGGCGGCGAGGTGCTGAAATATCTCGGCGACGGCCTGCTGGCGATCTTCCGTGAATCCGGGGACGATCTCGGCGGCGCCGCCAAGGGCGCATTGACGGCGGCCCAGCACGCGCTGGCAGCCCTCGACGAGGCGAATGCGCTCCACCAATTCCCGGTGCCGGTGGCGGCCGGCATCGCGCTCCACCACGGCGAGGCCGCCTACGGCAATGTCGGCTCGGGATCCCGGCTCGACTTCACGGTGATCGGCCGCGACGTGAATCTGGCGAGCCGGCTGGCGCAGCTCAACCGCATCCTGGGCGAGCCGCTGCTGATGTCGAAGCCCTTCGTCGACTTCCTCTGGGGTGATCCGATCCCCCTCGGGGAGCACCCGCTCGACGGATTCCGGGAGCCGATGGCGGTGTTCCGGCCGAAATTTCTGCGTCCGCGCAAACCCGACTGAGCCTGTCCCCGGCGTTGGGCCCGGCCGAGGCCGACCCTGCCTCACAGGTGTAGGCTAGGCCCTCAATCGCTCCCATTCGGGCGTCAAGGGTGAACTGTAGGGGGTGTGCCGCAGGCCCCAGACCGGATCGATCATCTTGTTCGCCACCTCGCGGGCCAAGGTGCTGGCGCGGGAGAAGACGTCCTTCGGGATGTTGCTGCGCCCCAAAATCTTCAAGCAGGCATATCCGCACGCGCCGTACTGGCCGATGTGGTAGGCGTTGACGGCGAACTCATCGAGCAATCCGTAATCGTAGACCCAGGGATTCAACGAGATGCCTTCGCTCGGAAGTTCCAGTTCCAGACCCGCCTCGGCGTAGCGGTAGCCCTCCGCGAACCGCTTGCTCTGCCTGCAGAATCGGCTGGCCCCATGGCGCGCTTCCGCCCGGGCCGGAACGACTCCGATGGCGCGCTCGTAGAGGTGCAGCACCGTGTCGGCGGGCTCGCCCACGCGCTCCGCGTTGACGGCGGCCATGAGCAGATTGAAATAGACTTCCTCGTCCCAACCGCCCAGATCGGCCCGCTTCAGAAAGCAGTCGAAGGCTTTCCGGTACTCGCCGGCCGCATCGAAGGTGATCCCGAGGTACATCGTGTACCGGGCGATCATCATGGGATCGGTCTCGACCGCCAGCGCCTGTTCGAGGATGGCGATATCACGTGCATCCGCGGTCTTGTCGTGGTGGCGCGCGCCGTCCTCGCCCCGGCGCATCGCGAGGGGCAGGATCGGCGTCGTGTCGACGCCGGGGCAGGAGAGAAACTCGTGCAGGACACCCCGATAGCGCCAGTTCTTACGGCTGCTGACGAGCTGGTTGCGCCAGTATCGGGTCTGCCTGTCGATGATCTCGAACCGGTACCCGGGCTCACGCAGCTTGGGCATCGTGAACCCGTCCGGGATGATCAGCGTGTCATCGGCGTCGATGATCAGCACGTAGTCCGCGTGGCGCCGCGCGAGCTTCAGGGCCTCGTTTCGGTTCGTGGCGAAATCGACCCAGGGTCGCTCGACGAGAGAGCCCGGCAGATCGGCCATCGCCGTGCGGATGATGTCCTGGGTCCCGTCCGTGGATCCGGTATCCACGATGATCCAGTGATCGATGATCGGCCGGACCGAGTCCAGGCACCGGCGGATGACGTCGGCCTCATCCTTGACGATCATCGATAGACAGATCGTAGGGCCGGCTTTCTTCGTCATCGCATCGTCCTGAACGGCAAATTTTGTCCGGCCGCAATCGTGTCGGCCCATACCACGACCCGTTGGTCGCGCAAATCCGGGGTTTTACATCATTAAAACATCATTATAGTCGCAAAATAAAGCTTAAATATTTATTATAGCAGAATACTTGACCGGATATGTTGAAAAAATTCAGCGTTCCAACGTGTTGATGTGCGCAGATCAGGGCGAGACTATCGCGGGAGGTCGCACCCATCGATCATCACGCCGGCGCTCAACCCCGGAGCGTCATCGTGCTGCCGGCCACGCCGAACTCGCGCAGGCGCCCGAGGAACGACATTCCCAGCAGGCTGGTCGAGAGGAGCCCCCGCGGGATCACCACGGCTTCCACATCCCGCACCGTGATCGCGCCGATCTGCACGACCGCGATCTTGATCGGTGCGACCCGGACCCGGCCGTTCGCCGTGTTCCAGACGCGCGTGAAATCCGCCGGACCGACCCGGATCCCGATCCGCGCGGCGTCCTCCTCGGAGAAGGCGCAGGCGCTCGCCCCGGTATCGACCATCATCGGCAGCGTGCGGCCGTCGAGCAGAACGCTGACGAAGAAATGGCCGTTGCGGCCCGCCTGAAGCGCCACGCCCGCGGGCGCGCTGGCTGCGAGAACCGGCTCCGCCTGCGGCGCGATGAGCAGGGCGGCCGGAGCCGGTCGCAGACCGTCGCGCAGCTTCTGGATGGCGGTCGCCCCCACGAAGCCCAGCGTGCAGACGAGCAGGATTGTACGCACGCCGATCAAGGTCCGAGTGTGGGGGCTGCCGACGGGGGAATGAGACCCCAGGAGCGTGAAGGGATCGTACACGGCCATCGCCGGGACCAGCCTGAGCTCGCCCGTTCCGCTGAGCTTGGTGTCCAGACCGTGACTGCGATCGGCGACTTTTCCCGCGAACACAGGTCCTCACTCCGAAGCGGGGTTGACCCGCGCCCCCCGGGCGACCAAATCTGTGCCTGTTCCAGGGAGATCCCCGGCAAGGGGCTGAGAAACCGCTGGCACGTCCGTCAGGACCTGCGGCGCGGAAATCCTTCGAACCTGATCCGGCTCATACCGGCGTAGGGATTGGACCGCGGCCGCCCGCAGGGCAGGCCACAGCTTCTCACCGAAGCACACGGCCCGATCTCCACGTTGGCACCCTGTGGAGAGACGCGTGTCCCTGGACCGCCCCCTATCACCGATCGGACAACGCCGCGGCCCCGCGGTGACGATCGCGCAGGCCCATCGTCCTGACACCACCGACATCGCGATCGTCGGCGGAGGGCTGATCGGCCTGTCGATCGCGTGGCGGCTCGCCCGCGCCGGCCGCTCCGTCACCGTGCTGGAACGCGAGACGATCGGTGCGGGGGCGAGCCTCGCGGCCACCGGGATGCTGGCGCCGGCCGCCGAGCACGAGCCGGGCTCCGATCCGTTGCTGCCGCTCGCCCTGGACTCGCTCCGGCGCTGGCCGGCCTTCCGCGATGCGCTTGAGGCCGAGTCTGGCCTGTCGATCGACTACCGGGCGGACGGCACGCTGGTCCTGGCCATCGGCCGCGACGAGGTCGAGCGCCTGCGCTTCCGCTACGATCTCCAGCGCCGCTCCGGGCTCGACGCGACGTGGCTGCCGGGCAGCGAGGTCCGGCGCCTGGAGCCCGGACTGCGTCCCTCGGTCACCGCCGGAATCCAGTGCCCGCTGGATCATCAGGTCGATCCGTGCCGCGTGATGGCCGCCCTGGCGGAGGCCTGCCGGTGCGCCGGCGTCACCCTGGTCGAACGGGCCCCGGTGAGCGCCCTCGACTGGACGGGGGGCCGCGTCACGGGCCTGCGCGTCGGGGAACACCGCATACAGGCCGGGACCGTGATCCTGGCCTCCGGCGCCTGGAGCGGGGAGGGCGGGCTGCTGCCCGACACGCTGGCGCTGCCGGTGCGGCCCCTGAAGGGTCAGTCGCTGGCCCTGCGTACCACCGCCCGGACCGGCACGCTCGCCCGGATGGTCTGGACCGAGCAGGTCCACATGGCTCCGAAGAGCGACGGCCAGCTCATCGTTGGCGCCACCGTGGAGGATTGCGGCTTCCGTCCCGGCGTCACCGCGGGCGGGCTCTACGCGCTGCTCGAAGGCGCGCGCCGGGTGCTGCCCGGGATCGAGGAGATGGAGGTGGCCTCCGTCTGGAGCGGCTACCGGCCGACCTCGGACGACGATGCGCCGATCATCGACACGCTGGCGCCCGGGCTCGTCGCCGCCACCGGCCATCACCGCAACGGCTATCTGCTCGCCCCCGTGACCGCCGATGCGGTGGCCGAACTGGTGATGGACGGTGCGCTGCCGGAGGTGGCGCGTTCCTTCACGCGGGCGCGGTTCGCGCGTCCGGAAGAACCCCGGAGGGCCTCGGCATGAAGCTCTTCATCAACGGCGAACCGCGCGAGCGCGACGCCGAGACCGTCGACGCCCTTTTTCGCCAGGAGGCGGAGGAGGGGGGCATCGAGAGCCCGCAGGGCGTCGCCATCGCGCTGAACGGACGGGTGCTGCGCCGCCGGGACTGGGGCGAGACCCCGGTCGCCGAGGGCGACCGCGTCGAGATCGTCCGCGCCATGCAGGGAGGATGAGCATGGACCAGACCGTAACACCGCTGCGCCCCGAGACGGGGATCGACAGCTTCATGATCGCCGGGGTGAGCCTGTCCTCCCGGCTGTTCATCGGCACCGCCGGCTATCCGACGCAGGCGATCATGCGCGACGCGGTCGCGGCGAGCGGGGCCGAGGTGGTGACCGCCTCGATCCGCCGGGTCTCGCTCCAGGGCCACGGCTCGGACACGGTGACACTGCTGAAGGGCAAGCGCTTCCTGCCGAACACCGCCGGCTGCGAGACCGCCCGCGACGCGATCATGACCGCCGAGCTCGCCCGCGAGGCGCTCGACACCAATTGGATCAAGGTCGAGGTGATCGGCGACCGGGAGACGCTCTACCCGGACGTGACCGAGCTGATCGAGGCCTGCCGCCACCTCGTGGACGACGGCTTCGTGGTCCTGCCCTATTGCAACGACGACCCGATCGTCTGCCAGCGCCTGGAGGATCTCGGCTGCGCCGCCGTGATGCCCATGGGCTCGCTGATCGGCTCCGGGATGGGGGTAGCCAACCCGGCCAATCTCGAACTGATCTGCCGCCGGGCCGGCGTGCCGGTGGTGGTCGATGCCGGGATTGGCACCGCCTCGGATGCGGTGATCGCCATGGAACTCGGCGCCTCCGCCTGCCTGATCAACACGGCGGTCGCCAAGGCCGACGACCCGGTGCGCATGGCCCGCGCCATGGGCCGAGCCGTGGAGGCCGGTCGCGATGCCTATCTGGCCGGGCGGATCCCCCGCCGCGGCCGGGCCGAGCCGTCGAGCCCGCAGCTCGGCCTCGTCGGCTCGTGAGGACGTTGCCGTCGCCGCTCCTGGCGGTGACGGACCGGCACGGCCGCGCGCGGCCGCTTACCGAGACCGTGCAGGCGATCGTGGAGGGCGGCGGGCGCTGGATCTGGTTCCGCGACCGCGACCTGGAGCCGGAGGCGCGGCTTCGCCTCGGTGAGGCTGTGGCTGCGTGCGTGCGGGCGGCAGGCGGATTTCTGACGGTCGGGGGCGATGTCGCCCTGGCCCGGGTGCTCGGCGCCGATGGGCTCCATCTCGGCGGCGGATCGGGCCCGGAGGCGATCGCGGCGGCGCGGGAGGCGCTGGGGGCGGGGGCGCTGATCGGCGTCTCGGCCCACGCGCCGCATGAGGTCGCGCAGGCCGCCAAGGCCGGCGCCGACTACGTGACGCTCAGCCCGATCTTTCCGACGGCGAGCAAGCCGGGCTACGGGCCGGCCCTCGGTCCCGAAGGCATCGTCGCCGCGCGGAGGTTCGGCCTTCCCGTCGTGGGGCTCGGTGGGATCGACCCTGCCCGGATCGCGGAATGCCATGCGGCCGGCGCAGCGGGAGTCGCCGTCATGGGCGGCTTGATGCGGACTGGCGATCCGGCCGCAGCCGCGCAGGCCCTATTGGAGGCCTGGGGGTACCAAGTCTCGTGCGATCCGGATGGTAAAGGTCCCGCACAACGGGGATCCCATCCATACCCCTCATCCTGAGGTGCCCGCGTCAGCGGGCCTCGAAGGAGGGCTCCAGGGATCCGGGTGCGATCTGGAGGTCTCCTTCGAGGCCTCCGCTGCGCTCCGGCACCTCAGGATGAGGGGGGATGGATGGGATAACGCGCACGGTATGAACCAGCCGTCGCGACGGAGGTACGGATCCCTACTTCTCAGAAGGCCCATAGGGCGGCCGCGGGATCGCCCGGTGCGCGGCCCGCAGGGCCGCCGACCAGCGCTCGCGCAGATCATGAAAATAACCCTCGCCGGCCTCGATCCGGTGGTTCACCTCCGTGGTGAGGGCGTTCCGACGCGCCACCGCGATATCGATCGGCAGGCCCACCCCGAGATTCGACCGCATGGTCGAGTCCATCGAGACGAGGCTCACCTTCAGGGCGTCGTACAGGTCGGTCCGGTAGGTCACCGCCCGGTCGAGGATCGGCTTGCCGTATTTGTGCTCGCCGATCTGGAGGAACGGCGCGTCCATGCTGCACTCGATGAAGTTGCCGGCGGAGTAGATCAGGTACAGCCGCATGTCGCCGGTGCCGATCTGGCCGCCGAACAGCAGCGAGATCGAGAACCGGATGTTGGCCGCCTCGAACCCGTCCTTCTCGATCATCCGGACCCGGCGGATCGCCCGGCCGATGATCTGCGCCGCCTGGAACATGGTCGGCGCTTCGACCAGCCGCTGGGGCGGCTCGTCGTCCTCGCCGGGGACGCCCTCCTGCAGCAGGCTCAGGACCGATTGGGTGATCGACAGGTTGCCGGCTGAAGCCAGCATCATCACCCGCTCGCCCGGCACGTTGAAGTGGTGGAGCTTGCGGTAGGTCGAGATGTCGTCGAGCCCCGCATTGGTGCGGGTGTCGGCGACCATCACGAGCCCCTCCTCGACAAGAACACCGACGCAGTAGGTCATCGTCTTCGGGCTCTCGTGCGGCCGGGGCCGGTTTCGCGGGAATCAGGACTGGATCGCGGCCCTGCCTTGCTCGACGCGAAGCTTCACGTCCAGTGTCTCGGTGCCGCCGCCGGTGCGGCTGCCGCGGATCGGCGCGGCACCGAGATAGTCGAGCCCGGTGGCGACGCGGATGTAGCTGTCGGACGGGCTCATCCCGAAGCACGGATCGAACGCGACCCAGCCGAGATCCGGCACCAGGGCCTCGGCCCAGCCATGCGGCGCTTCGACCGCTGCTTGGCCGTCGTCCCGGGCGCGGTAGCCCGCCACGTAGCGCGCCGGGATGCCGATATGCCGCGCCGCCGCGATGAAGACATGTGTCAGGTCCTGGCAGATGCCACGCCCCGCAGCAAAGGCCGTGCCGGCCGGGACGGCGTTCGCGGCCGGACCGGGTTCGAACGCCACCGCCTCCGGGATCGCGTCCATGAGGCGATGGAGCAGCGCCAGCGGCGCACCGTCACCCTCCGTGGCAATACGCTCGGCGAAGATATGCAGCTCCGGGCTCGCCGCGCAGAGATCCGTGTCGCGCAAGTAGAAGGGATCCGGCAGGCGCTCGACCGTGCCGCGCACGACCCCCTGGGTGTCCTCGGTGTCGACAGCGCCGGTGACCCGGATGGTCAGGGCCTCGGCGGGCTCGTCCGGGGTGAACCAGTGGACGATGTTGCCGAACCCGTCCTCCCGGGCGGTCAGGCGCCCGTCGACCGTGGTGTCGATTCGCCAGTTCCGGACATACTGCCCGTCATGGTCCCGCGGCGTCATGCGCAGGACCTGTACGAGCCCGCGGGCGGGCTGCTCGTAGGTGTAGATGGTCTCGTGGACCACGCGGATGCGCATGCGCCGTCCTGTCCGTCTCGTTCAGCCGACCAGATACTGCTTCACGATGGCCTCGCCCACCCCGTTGTTCTCGGCGATGAAGGCCTCGACGAATTCGTGCAGGCCCGAGGCGAAGATCCGGTTGATGTCCTCACCCTCGAGCTTGGCCAGCATGTTGCCCGCGAGCCGCTGGCTCGGTCCCCGGCGGCCGTAGGCGTCGGCGATCAGGTCGAGATATTCCACGATCACACCGTAGCAGTTCGCGAAGGAGCGCGGCATCTGCTTGTTGAGCATCAGCAGGTCGGCCACCAGCACCGGCTTGATGCTCTCGCGATAGACCCAGTGATAGGCGTTGAAGGCCGAGACCTCGCGCAGGATCGTGGTCCACTGGAAGTAATCGAGACTGCCGCCGATCTTCTCGTCGTGCGGCAGGAGGATCTGGTACTTCACGTCGAGGATGCGGGCGGTGTTGTCGGCCCGCTCGATCGCGGTGCCGAGCCGCGTGAACCAGAAGGCGTCGTTGCGCAGCATCGTGCGGAAGGCCGAGCCGTCGAAGGTCAGCGAGACGGTCTTCACCCAGTCGAGGAAGCGGCCGAACTCGTCGCGGTTCAGGTCCTTGCCGGCGTAGTTGCGCAGTTCCAGCCACGCGCCGTTGATCGCGTCCCACATCTCGGTGGTGAGCGCCGTGCGCACCGAGCGGGCGTTCTCCCGGGCCGCCTCGATACAGGACCGGATCGAGGAGGGGTTATGCGCGCTGAAGGCCAGGAAGTCGCAGACCGTGTCGGCGTTGATCACGCTGTAATGCGTCTTGAACGCATCCGGGTCGCCGGCCGAGGCGAGGGCGGATTCCCACTCGTTGCCCTCGCCGCCGCCGTAGCTCGTCGGCAGCGAGGCGAAGCGGTGCGCCGCGTCGAGGATGCGCGCCACGAAATCGGCGCGCTCGACGTAGCGCGAGAGCCAGAAGAGGTTGTCGGCGGTCCTGGAGAGCATCGGTCTTCAGCCAAGTTTCAGCGGCGTCGTGCGGACCACGATGTCCGCGCCTCGGAGGGTCCGGGGAGCGTGGGCTTCAGGCGTCGAGCACCCAGGTGTCCTTCGTACCACCGCCCTGGCTGGAATTGACCACCAGGGAGCCCTCCTTGAGCGCCACCCGGGTCAGGCCGCCCGGCACGATGCGGATCTGGTCGGCGCCGCACAGCACGAAGGGCCGCAGATCGACGTGCCGGGGCGCGACGCCCGAGGCCACGAAGGTCGGGCAGGTCGAGAGCGAGAGCGTCGGCTGGGCGATGAAGCCGTCCGGGGCGTGCTTCAACTTCTTAGCGAAGTCGTCGATCTCGCGCTTGCTGGCGTGCGGTCCGACCAGCATGCCGTAGCCGCCCGAGCCGTTGACCTCCTTCACGACGAGGTCGGACAGGTTGTCCATCACGTACGCGAAGGCGTCCTTCTCGCGGCAGCGATAGGTCGGCACGTTGTGCAGGATCGGCTCCTCGCCGGTGAAGAACTTCACGATCTCCGGCATGTAGCTGTAGACGGCCTTGTCGTCTGAGATGCCGGTGCCGACCGCGTTGGCGAGGGTGACCGAGCCGCGCTCGTAGGCGTTCATCAGGCCCGGCACGCCGAGGACCGAGTCCGGCCGGAAGACCAGCGGGTCCAGGAAGTCGTCGTCGAGGCGGCGGTAGATGACGTCGACCTTCCGCGGTCCCTCGGTGGTGCGCATGTAGACCACGTCGTCGCGGGTGAAGAGGTCGGAGGCCTCCACCAGCTCGACGCCGAGCTTGTCGGCCAGGAACGAGTGTTCGTAGAAGGCCGAATTGTAGCGCCCGGGGGTCAGCAGCACGACCGTGGGATCCCGGGTGGCCGAGCCCGGCGCGAGGCTGCGGAGCGTTGCGAGCAGCGCGTCCGGATAGTTCTCGACCGGCGCGACCCGGTGCTTGGAGAACAGGTCCGGGAACAGGCGCAGCATCACCTCCCGGTTCTCCAGCATGTAGGAGACGCCGGACGGGATGCGGGCGTTGTCTTCCAATACAAAGAAATCGTTCTCGCCGGTGCGCACGATGTCGATGCCGGCGATGTGGACGTAGAGGTCGTGCGGCACCCGGAACGAGCGCATCTCCATGCGGTAATGGGCGTTCCGGTAGACGAGGTCGGCCGGGATGATGCCGGCCTTGATGCATTCCTGCGCGCCGTAGATGTCCTTCAGGAACAGGTTGATGGCGGTGACCCGCTGCTTCAGCCCACGCTCCAGGAACGCCCATTCCGGCTTGGTGATCACCCGCGGGATGATGTCGAAGGGGATCAGGCGCTCGGTCGATTCGTTGTCGCCGTAGACCGCGAAGGTGATGCCGATCCGGCGGAACAGCAATTCGGCCTGGCTGCGGCGGGTGTTGAAATGCTCGGGCGGCGTCGCGTCGAGCCACGCCTTGAGCTGGCCGTAGGCGTCGCGGATCGCGGCCGGATCGGCGCTGGTGCCGAGCCCGTTCATCTCGTCGAAGGCCGTCGCCATCCCACTCCTCCCTTACGCTCCCGCTTCTGAGGCAAGAGGCGCGCCATGCCGACAGGGCTATAGGCCTGCGCGATAACGCTCAAGGCGGTCGAAGGATCAGATCAGCTTCAGGCCTTTCAGGCTGGCATGTCCGTTTCGCCCCAGGATGACATGATCGTGCACGACGATCTTGAGGGGCGTCAGAACGGCGATGACCTCACGCGTCATCGCCACGTCGGCCGAGGAGGGGGCCGGATCGCCGGACGGGTGGTTGTGGGCCAGGATGATGGCGGTGGCCGAGAGTTCCAGGGCCCGCCGGGCGACCTCGCGGGGATAGACCGGCGTGTGATCGACCGTCCCGCGGCCCTGGACCTCATCGGCGATGAGCTGATTGCGCTTGTCGAGGAACAGGATGCGGAATTCCTCCCGCGGCGCGAACGCCATGGTGGCGCGCAGATACTCGTGGAGCGCCCCCCACGAGCTGAGGAGCTCGCGCGCGCGGATCGCCCCCCGGGCGAGGCGCCGCCCGGCGGCCTCGATCACCTTCAGATCGGAGGCCACGCCGGCGCTGACGCCCGGCACCTCCATCAGCCGCGCGGGCTCGGCGCTCAACACCTCGGCGAAGCTGCCGAACCGGGCGACCAGCGCCTTGGCGAGCGGCTTCACGTCCCGGCGGGGGATCGCCCGGAACAGGACCAGCTCGAGCAGTTCGTAATCCGGCAGCGCATCGCCCCCCGCCGCCGCGAACTTCTCGCGCAGCCGGTCGCGGTGGCCGTGATAGTGCGGCGCGTCCTTGCTGAGCGACGCGGCCTCGGCGCTGTCGGCGAACAGCCCCGCCTCGGCGTCCTCCGGCAGCGGCGGCATCAGCGATCAGGCGGCGGGGTTGATGGGCTGGTGCAGCCCCTTCGGCGAGATCGTGAAGATCTCCACGCCCGTCTCGGTGACCGCCACCGTGTGCTCGAACTGCGCGGAGAGCGACCGGTCGCGGGTGACGGCGGTCCAGCCGTCGCCCAGCACCTTCACGGACGGACGTCCGAGATTGATCATCGGCTCGACCGTGAAGAACTGGCCGGGCTTGAACGGCACGTCGTAGCTCGCCTCGACGTAGTGCAGGATCGTCGGCGCATCGTGATAGGTGCGCCCTAGGCCGTGGCCGCAGAAATCCCGCACCACCGAGCAGCGCTCGCTCTCCGCATAGGCCTGGATCGCCCGGCCGATATCGTTGGTGGAGCCACCGGGCTTCACCGCCGCGACGCCGCGCATCAACGCCTCGTAGGTGATCTCGCAGAGGCGCTGCGCCTTGCGGGGCACCTCGCCGACATAGGCCATCCGGCTCGAATCGCCGTGCCAGCCGTCGAGGATCAGGCAGATGTCGAGGTTGACGATGTCGCCCTCGCGCAGGGGCTTGTCGTTCGGGATGCCGTGGCAGACCACGTGGTTGATCGAGGTGCAGATCGACTTCGGATAGCCGCGATAGAGCAGCGAGGCCGGGTAGGCGCCATGATCCATGGCGAATTCGTAGGCGAGCTTGTCGAGGGCCTCGGTGGTGACGCCGGGCTGCGTCGCCTCCATGAGCAGATCGAGGGCCTCGGCCGTGAGGCGCCCCGCGCGGCGCATGCCTTCGAAGCCCTCCGGGCCGTGGATCGGAGGCTCGGGGGCGCGGCGCGTCCCCTGCGCGGTAACCTGTTCCTGCTGCATGGCGTGACTTTTCGCGGCGTCATCAATCGGGCGTGCGCCTTATGTACGGTGCGCGGCGCGGCAGGCCAAGCGGCGTCCCACACGGACGGGGGCGAGGCTTGCGCCGGCCGCGGGGCTGGCGGCATAAGCGGCCGCGAGGCGCCCGGGGGCGCGCGGGCAGATTCGCCGCGCGGTCGGTTGCGGGTCAGGCGAGGGCCGGATGGCAGGCAAGGCGGTACCCCACTTCCACAACGAGCCGGGCGTGCCGGTGGTCGCCGTGGGCGTGAAGGAGTTCATGTGCATCGGCGCGCTGCCGCCGTTCGACCATCCGCACGTCTTCCTCGACATGGGCGCGGACACCGAGATCATCTGCCAGTACTGCTCGACGCTCTACCGCTACCGCGCCGGGCTGAAGCCGGATCAGGCGGATCCGCAGGCCTGCGTCTGGCAGGACGACGCCAAGCTCGCCGCGGAGTAGGCGCGACGGCCGTGTCCTCCGAGAATCGAGCCCTGCGGATCGGAATCGTCGGGGCCGGGATCGGCGGCCTGACGGCGGCCCTGGCGCTGTCCGATGCCGGCCATGCCGTGACGGTGATCGAGCGCCGCACCGGCTTCAGCGAGGTCGGGGCGGGGATCCAGATCTCGCCCAACGCCAGCCGGGTGCTCACCGCCCTCGGCCTCTCGGCGGCCCTGCACCGGGCCGCGAGCGAGCCCCCCGGCGTCACGGTGCGCGCCCTCGACAGCGGCCGCCGCCTCGGCGGCGTCGCCCTCGGGGCCGACGCGCAGACGCAGTTCGGGGCGCCCTATTACGTGATCCACCGGGCCGACCTGCAGACCCTGCTGCTCGACGCCCTGCGGGGCCGCCCGGCGATCCGCCTGATGATGGGCCGCGCGGTCACGGACTTCACCGAGACCGAGGCTGCGGTGCAGCTCGTCGCCGAGGGGGCGAGCGGCACGCAGGATCTGGCCTTCGATCTCCTGATCGGGGCCGACGGGATCCGCTCGCGCCTGCGCGGGCGGCTCGATCGGGCACCGCTGCGGCCGGGCCATGCGGCGGCGTGGCGGGCCCTCGTGCCGATCGACGCGGCGCCGGAGGCTTTGCGCGGGCCGGCCACGGGCCTGTGGCTCGGCCGGAACCGGCACGTGGTGCATTACCCGGTGCGGGACGCGCAGTATCTCAACGTCGTGGCGATCGTGCCCGAGGCGGTGGGCGACGAGGGCTGGGGCCGGCTCGGCGAGCCCGCGGTCCTGCGGAAATTCTTCCGCCCCTGCGCCGAGCCGCTGCGCGACCTCCTGGCCGTGCCGGATTCCTGGCTGGTCTGGTCGCTCGCCGACCGGGCGGCGGCGCGCCCGCTCGCCCGCGGACGGGTCGCGCTGGTCGGTGACGCGGCGCATCCCATCCTGCCCTATCTCGCGCAGGGGTCGGCGCTCGCCATCGAGGATGCCGCGGTGCTGACGCACGCGCTGGCGACCCATCCGGGCGTGCCGGCGGCGCTCGCCGCCTACGCAGCGCAGCGGTCGGCCCGGGTCCGGCGGGTCCAGAAGGCGGCCCGCGCCAACGGCCGCACCTACCACGCCCGGGGCCTCGTGGCGTTCGCGCGCAACGCCGTAATGGCCCGCCTCGGCCCGGACGGCATGCGCGACCGCTACGCCTGGCTCTACGGGTGGACGCCGCCGGCTTGATCGCGGGGGCGCCCCCGGCTACCGAGGGCGCGATGCGGACGTGGCGGAACCGGTAGACGCACGAGACTTAAAATCTTGCGGCCGCAAGGCCGTGCGGGTTCGAGTCCCGCCGTCCGCACCAGCATCGTCGCGCGAGGGATCGTCCGCGCAGATGCCGGTCCGTTGCATTTGAGCGATCATCTCAACCCGCCTGCAGGATGACCCCGGCACAATCATCGGCCGGAGGTTCCGCATGATCGACGCCCTTCAGACCGCCTTCACCGGCATGGCCCGCGCCACCGACCGCCTCGGTGCCGCCGCCCAGACTATCGCGTCCGCCGGAGCGCCCGTCTCCGGCACCACCCTGGAGCCTGCCGCGCAGGTGGACCTGTCGGGCGCCGCCGTCGAGCTGCTCGGGGCCAAATCCGCCTTCGCGCTGAACGCCGCCGTGGCGCGGACCGCCGACCGGATGACCGGCCAGCTCCTCGACATCAACGCCTGAGCGCCGGCAGCGCCAGGGCGGCCAGGATCGCGGCCGCCGCGAACAGCAGGGCGACGCCGACGGCGCGGTAGGCGATCACGCCCACCAGCCCGCCCGCGAGGAACGACCCGACCGTCAGCAGATGCAGCTGCAGCCGCACCGGATCGTGGGCCTTGAGCGGCACCCGGTCGGGCGCGCCGCGGTCGAGCCATCGCGCCAGCTCGATGCCGATATCGGTGACCATGCCGGTGACGTGGGTGGTGCGCACCCGCGCCTCGGAGATCTTGGTCACCGCGGCGTTCTGGAGGCCCATCGTGAAGCTCAGGCCCAGCACGAGGGCGTGTCCCCGGAGCGGCTCAGCGAGGGGCAGGGCCACGAGCCCGAGCACGACGAGGCACAACGCCTCCGCGCAGACGCTGTAGGCGTGGGAGCCCCGGACCGACTTGCGGCGGCGGTAGCGGATCAGCAGCGTCGAGGTCGCGGAGCCCAGCACGAACAGCAGGACCAGCAACAAAGCTTCCGCCGCCAGCGCGAAGTCACCCGTGCCGGTCCGGTCGGAGATCGCCGAGACGTTCCCGGTCATGTTCGAGGCGTAGAGGCCGACCGCGTAGAACCCCGCGGTATTCAGCGCGCCGGCAACCGCCGCCAAGGACAGGCCGAGCTTCCGGTCGGCTTCGGGGGTGCGCGTTATGCCTTCGTGGACCAGCATCGAATCGTCTCGCGGCGCGGGCGTTGAACCAACGGTTCACGCCCGGCGCATTCGGCTCCGCGTTCGCTTCGGTTGAGAGCGCTTTAGAGCGGCTTCCGACCGCGGTGCAATCGGGAACCGCTCCGCGCCCGCCTCAGCACGCGCTGCCTGTCGCCGGGCGAGCGGCGCGCCCCCTCAGGCGCCGTCCGGTCGATCCCCGACCGGTTCACCAGCCGTCATAGGCGCGATGGCCGTAGCCGCGGTATCCACCGTCCCAGTCATGATGCCAGTGACGGTCGTAGCCGACCGGCACCCGCTCATAGGTAACGGTGCGGCGGGTGGCGTAGACCGGCCCATCCTCCTCGTAGACGCGATAGGCCGGCGCCGGCCGCACCACGACGGGCCTCGGCGCATAGCCATAGCCGCCATAGCCACCCTCATACCCGTAGGCGGGCGCCGCCTGGGCCTGAGTGGCGGCGCCGATCAGGGCGCCGGCCGCGAGGCCGCCGATGATCCCGGCCGCGAGGGCGCCGCCGCCGCGCGCCTCCGCGGCCGAAGAGGCCAGGGTGCCCGCGCCGATCAGCGCGGCGGCCGAAAGCAAGGCGAAGCGTGTCATGACCTGTCTCCCATGAAGCGGGCGGCCCGAACCGCCCCGGATCATGAGACGGATCCTGTCACCTCCGCGCTGCATCGGGGCTGAACTGCGTTGGCAGCCATTGTTCAGCTTGCAGGACCGGGCCCGGACTCGGGCGCCCCGCGGACGTAGCCCCGGGAGATCAGCCGGCTGCGCTCGCGGGTGCGCCGCTCGGCCTCCATCAGGTCGGACAGCGCGTCGGCGATCGCGCAGCGCAGCGCGATCCCGGCATCCCCGCCCGCAAAGCCGAGGTAGGCGCTGCTGATCGCCTCGACCGGACAGGCGTGATCGTCGCGCACAGCATCGGCTGCAATCCGCATGGTGTTCTCCTCCTCGCGCTGGGAACGGAAAGAGAACAAGCCATAAAGGTTAACGCTTCGTCAACGCGGCCGCGCCAGCCGCACCGGAGGCCGCCCTAGCCTGTGGACAACGGCGTTTTGCCTCCCCGGGCGCTGTGGATAAGCCGGCTCACTCCGGCAGGCGGGGCAGGGGCTGTCCGTCCTTGGGAATCGGATAACGGGCCGCGTTCAGCTCCATCGCGAGCAGCGTGTAGTAGCCTGAGATCGCCGCCAGATCGACGATCGCCGGCTTGCCGAAGCGGGCCTCGGCCCGCGCGAAGGTGGCGTCCGAGACGCGCTTGGTGTCCTGCAACTCGGAGGTGAAGTCGTACACGATGGTCTCGTCGTCGCTCATCCGGGCCGGGCGGCGCCCGTCGCGGATCGCCGCGATGATGTCGGCCGAGATCCCTGCCTTCTCGGCGATCGGGGCATGGACGTACCATTCGTAATCCTGGGTCCAGCGCCGCGCGGTCATCAGGATCACCAACTCCGACAGGGTGGTGCCGATCTTGGGTTTGAAGCGCAGGTAATCGCCCATGGAGCGCGCGAGGGTCATGACGTCGGGCGAATACATCAGCGGCTCGAACGGTCCGAAGGGCGGCTTGCCCCGGACCTGCGCGAAGGCTTCGGCCGCCTGCTTCTGCTCGGGCGTGTAATCCTGCGGCGGGATCGTCGGCAGCCGGTCCTGCGCGTGCGCCGCGGCGAGTGCGTAGGGCAGGGCGGCCAGGGCCAGGATGGTCCGGCGAAAGCGCATCGTTTCACTCCCGATTATTTTTGATACGCTTCAGCTTCGCGCTTCACCGGCGCGGAGGCCAGCGTCCGGCGACCGGATCGGTATCGAACACGCCCCGGCGTCACCGGCCAACAGCGCGGTTGCGCGCGGCGGCGCTCCGCGCCATCAGCGGCAGCGATGCCCGATCCCCAGACCGCACTGCCGATCGAGGCGGCGCTCCCCGACCTGCGCGCCGCCCTCGCCGGACGGAACGCCGCCGTGCTGGTCGCGCCGCCGGGGGCCGGCAAGACCACGCGCGTGCCGCTCGATCTCCTGAACGCGCCGTGGCTCGGCGGGCGGAAGATCGTCTTGCTCGAACCCCGCCGGCTCGCCGCCCGGGCCGCGGCCGCGCGGATGGCGCAGACTCTCGGCGAGCCGGTCGGCGGCACGGTCGGTTTGCGCGTGCGGCTCGGCTCGAAGATCACGGCCCGAACCCGGATCGAGGTGGTGACCGAGGGCGTGTTTACGCGGATGATCCTCGACGATCCGGAACTGACCGGCATCGGCGCGGTGCTGTTCGACGAGTTCCACGAGCGCTCCCTCGACGCCGATCTCGGCCTCGCCCTGGCCCTCGACGCGCAGGGCGGCCTGCGCGAGGATCTGCGCCTCCTCGTCATGTCGGCGACGCTCGACGGCGCCCGGGTCGCGCGGCTGATGAACGATGCGCCCGTGGTCGCCTCCGAGGGCCGCGCCTTCCCGGTGGAGACCCGTCACGTCGAGCGCGATCCGAACCGGCGGATCGAGGAGGCGGTGGCCGACGTGACGCTCCGCGCCCTGCGGGCGGATCCGGGCTCGGTGCTGGTGTTCCTGCCCGGGCAGGCCGAGATCCGCCGGACCGCCGATCTGCTGGCCGAGCGCCTCGATGCCGGCGTGATGCTGGCGCCGCTCTACGGCGCCCTCCCGCCGGCCGAGCAGGATCGGGCCGTCACCCCGCCGGCGCCCGGGACCCGCAAGGTGGTGCTGGCCACCAGCATCGCCGAGACCTCGCTGACCATCGAGGGGGTCCGGATCGTGGTCGATTCCGGCCTCGCCCGGGTGCCGGTCTATGAGCCCGGTCTCGGCCTGACCCGGCTCGTGACGGCGCGCGCCTCCCGGGCCTCGGTGGATCAGCGGCGGGGCCGTGCCGGCCGCACCGAGCCGGGCGTCTGCTGGCGGCTTTGGTCGGAGGCCGCCACCAACGCCCTCGAACCGTTCTCGCGGCCCGAGATCCTGTCGGCGGATCTGGCGGGCCTGCTCCTCGATTGCGCCGCCTGGGGCGTCGCCGATCCCCACAAGCTCGCTTTCCTGGACCCGCCGCCGCCTCCCGCGCTGGCGGAGGCCCGTAGCCTGCTGGCCGAATTGGGCGCCCTCGATTCGGACGGGCGGCTGACGGAGACGGGTTCGCGCCTGCGCGCCCTGCCTCTGCCGCCGCGCCTCGCGCGGATGGTGACGGTCGCAGCCAAGTCCGGCCAGGCCCGGGCCGCTGCCGATCTCGCCGCCGTGCTGGTGGAACGCGGCCTCGGCGGCGACGACGTCGACCTCGATGCGCGGGTCGAGCGGTTTCGTCGCGATCGGGGCGGGCGCGCCGCGGATATGCGCCGCCTCGCCGAGGGGTGGGCGCGGATCTCGGGCGGCGGCCCGGATGCGGGACCTGCGCCGGCCGGCCGGCTCCTGGCGCTCGCCTATCCCGACCGCGTGGCACGGGCGCGGGGCCGCGACGGCGAGTTCGTGATGGCGAGCGGTCGCGCCGGTCGCCTCGACCCGGCGAGTCCGCTGGCGCGGGAAACCCATCTGGTGGTGGCCGACCTCGCGGGATCGGCCGGCAACGCCCGCATCCTGGCCGCGGCGGCCATCGAGGGCGCAACCATCGAGGCGTTGTTCGCCGACAGGATCGAAGCGCGAACCGAGATCACGTTCGATTCCCAGGCCGCTGCCCTGCGGGCCCGCGCGGTCCGGCGGCTCGGCGCGGTCAATCTCGGCGCCCGGCCGCTGCCGATCCCGGCCGACCAGGAGAGCGCGGCGATCCTTGCGCGGGGCATCGCGGACCTCGGGCTCGACCGGCTGCCCTGGACCCCCGGCCTGTCGCAATGGCGCGCCCGGGTGCGCTTCCTGCACGAAGCGGAGGGCGATGCCTGGCCCGATCTCTCGGATGCGGCGCTGGCCGAGGCCGTGGAGGCGTGGCTCGCCCCATCCCTCGTCGGGCGCACGTCGCTCGCTTCGGTTACCGCCGACGACCTCGCCGGCGCCCTGCAGGGCCTTCTGCCCTGGGACCTGCGCGCCCGGCTGGACGCGGAGGCGCCGACCCATGTGGAGGTCCCCACCGGCTCGCGCATCCCGGTGGATTACGCCGCCGATGAACCCGCCCTGTCGGTGCGGGTGCAGGAGCTGTTCGGCCTCGACCGCCATCCCCGGGCCGGCGGCCGGCCGCTGGTGCTGCACCTCTTGTCCCCGGCCCAGCGGCCGATCCAGATCACCCGCGACCTCCCGGGTTTCTGGCGTGGGTCCTGGGCGGCGGTCCGCGCCGAGATGCGCGGGCGCTATCCCCGCCACCCCTGGCCGGAGGATCCCCTCGCCGAGGCGCCGACGCGTCGGGCCAAGCCGCGGGGAACCTGACGGTGCCCGCCGGTTTCCCAGAGCCGCCAGAGAAACGGAGACCGCGATGACCAACGAGACCGATCCCTTCGATCCGAACGACGCGGGCTGGGCGTTGGTCGAGGACGCGGGCTTCATCGGGCATGTCGGCCCGCTGCACCGGCGCGCCTCCGACGGTGCCTACGCGTTCCGCGCCGAGCAGAAGCACGCCAACCTGATCGGCGTGGTCCATGGCGGCATGCTGATGAGCTTCGCCGACCGCGCCCTCGGCGAGGCGGCGATGCGGGCAGCCGACGGCGCCAATTGCGTGACGATCCAGCTCGAGATGAAGTTCATGGCGGTCGGCCGCCTGGGCGACTGGATCGGCTTTTGCCCGCAGGTGGTGAAGCGGACCGGCTCGCTCGTGTTCATGCGCGGCGACGTGCGCGCGGGAAGCCGGTTGCTGGCTTCGGCGGACGGGGTGTGGAAGATCCTGCGGCGCCGGCCGGTTTGACGTCGGCAGGATTTATATCTTATCATCGGACACGTCCGAAACTGCGAACCGGGGGGATCGCATGCGGAAGGAAGCCAGGGATCCGTTCGCGGCCACGGAGCAACGCGGGCGCGCCACGCCGTCGCGCCGCGTGATGCTCGCCGGGTTGGGACTCGCGCTCGGCTCGGCCGGCCTCGCCGCCGCCGAGCCCGGGCCGCCCAGCACAGTGACGAACCCGCCGCGCGACTTCCGCCCCAACGCCGCCCCTACCACCTACTTCACCGATCCCGACGTGCTCGCGGTCGATCCGGCCTTCGAGGCCTCCATCGTGCCCAACAGCGCGATCCGCCGCCTCTGGACCGGGGCGCTCTGGGCCGAGGGCCCGGCCTGGAACGCGGTCGGCCGGTTCCTGATCTGGAGCGACATTCCGAACAACCGCCAGTTGCGCTGGCTGGAGGAGGACGGGCACGTCTCCACGTTCCGCGCACCCAGCAACAATTCGAACGGCAACAGCTTCGACTGGCAGGGGCGCCAGCTCTCCTGCGAGCACGCCACGCGGCGCGTCGTCCGCTACGAGCTCGACGGCTCCGCGACGGTGCTGGCCGATCGATTCGAGGGCAAGCCGCTCAACTCCCCCAACGACGTGGTCCAGCACATCGACGGCTCGTACTGGTTCACCGACCCGCCCTATGGCGGCCAGCTCTACGAGGGCCTGCCGGACGAGGCGGGCGGCCCCTCGAATCCGAAGGGCCATCTCAACCCGCGCTTCGGGCAGCCGGCCGGAATCGTGACGTCACGGCGGGTGCTGCCCAACGCGGTCTACCGGATCGACCCCACGGACCGGATCGACCGGATCCTCACCGACGAGCAGGTGCCGGATCCGAACGGCCTCTGCTTCTCCCCCGACCATCGCATCCTCTACGTCTGTTCGACCGGCAAGGGCCCCGGCGATACCGGCCCCGGCGGCAAGGGCGAGATCTACACCTTCGATGTCGCGGAGGGCGGCATGCTTTCGAATCGGCGCCTGTTCGCGGACTGCGTGATCGACGGCATCAAGTGCGGGCCGGACGGCTTGCGGACCGATGTCGACGGCAATGTCTGGGCGTCGAGCAATGCGGGCCGGGCTGTCGGCTACAACGGCGTCACGGTTTGGAATCCAGCGGGCAAGCTGATCGGGCGCATCCGCCTGCCGGAGGTCTGCGGCAACCTCACCTTCGGCGGCCCGAAGCGGAACCGCCTGTTCATGGCGGCCAGCCAGTCGCTCTACGCCGTGACGGTGAACACCCAAGGCGCCGGACCGGCCTGAGATCCTGGATCCGCGCTCGAACCGCGCATCCGTTGATCGGCGAGCACCATGGTTGTCGGGCCGAGAGAACGCTATCTGTAGCGGGCATGAGCGAGGATCCAGCCGACCCGACCCTGAACCGGCTCAGCGCCGCCCTCGGGGACCTGCCCACGCGAGGGCCGCCGCCGGTCGAGCGCTGGAATCCGCCCTATTGCGGCGCCATCGACATGCGCATCGCCGCGGACGGGACGTGGTATCACAACGGCACGCCGATCCGCCGACCGAAGCTGGTCCGGCTGTTCTCCAGCATCCTGCGGCGCGAGCCGGACGGGCGCATCGTGCTGGTCACACCGGTGGAATGCGTCGGCATCACGGTCGAGGACGCGCCCTTCGCAGCGGTCGAGATGGCGGTGGACGGGTCCGGACAGGAGAGGCGCATCAGCTTCCGGACCAACGTCGACGATCTCGTCCCCGTCGATGCCGACCACACCCTGCGCTTCGAGGAAGCGGAAGACGGTGCGCTGAAGCCCTATCTCCATGTCCGGCGGGGTCTCTGGGCGCTGGTCTCCCGGGCGCTCACCTACGACCTCGTGGATCTCGCCGATGAGGGCACCCTCGACGGCGAGCCCTGGCTCGGGCTCTGGGCCGGCGGCCTGTTCCATCCGATCGCGCCGGCCGCCGCCGCGTGAGCGACGCCAGCGCCGATTTCCTCGCCCGCGCCGCCGCGGGCCTGTCGCCGCACCCGCCGGGGCCGGATGATCCGACCTCCAACCCGCGCGGCGACCACAGCCTCGATCCGGACGGTTCGGCGGTGATCCCGCCGCCGCCGCACCGACGCGCCGCCGTGCTGGTGCCGGTGGTGTTCCGACCGGAGGGGCCGAGCCTGATCCTGACGCAGCGGGCGGCGAACCTGCGCGACCATTCCGGCCAGGTCGCGCTGCCGGGGGGCAAGATCGACCCGTCCGATCCAAGCCCCGCCGCCGCGGCGCTGCGTGAGGCCGAGGAGGAGATCGGTCTCGCCCCGGCGTCGGTACGCCTCGTCGGCTATCTCGATCCCTACCTGTCGGGGACCGGCTTCCTGGTCACGCCGGTAATCGGCCTCGTCGCGCCGGAGGCGACGCTCCAGCCGAATCCCGCGGAGGTGGCCGACCTGTTCGAGGTGCCGCTGCCGGTGCTGATGGACCGGGAGCGCTACCGCCTGCGGTCGCGTGCCTGGCAGGGGCGCACCCGCTACTTCTACGCCCTGACCTTCGGCGAGCGGCTGATCTGGGGCGTCACGGCCGGAATCCTCAACAATCTCCGCGAGCGGCTCTATCCGGATTCCGAACCGGACCGGATCCGCCGCTCGGCCGGGTAGGGCGAACCGCCATGCTGCGTCGCGTCCTCGAAGAGTTCGGCCTCTTCCTCATCCCCTTCGCGCTGTTCGTGGTCTACCTCGTGCTGGCGGGACGAAACCCGCTGCGCCGGGTCCATTGGGATGCCCATCTCTTCCGCCTCGTGCTCGCCGGATTGGCCATCGTGATCGCAACCCTCGTCTACGAAGGCCTGTTCTCCGAGCGCCGCGCCGGCGGTTACGTGCCGACCCATATGGAGAACGGGCATCTGGTCCCGGGCGGCTTCCGGTGACGCGAGATCTTGACCAGGGCGGCCTGACGGCGTTGCTCGACCGCCCGGGCGTGCGCCGGGCCTTCGCGGCCCTGGACGAGCCGGGCGCCGAGACCCGGCTGATCGGCGGCTGCGTCCGCGATGCCCTCCTCGGCATCGCCGCCGCCGACATCGACCTCGCCACCACGCTGTTGCCGGAGGCCGTCCTGGCGCGGGCCCGCGCGGCGGGTCTCAAGGCGGTGCCGACCGGCATCGAGCACGGCACGGTCACCCTGATCACCGGGGACGGGCCGATCGAGGTCACGACGCTGCGTGAGGATGTCGAGACCGATGGCCGCCACGCGGTGGTGCGGTTCGGCAGCGATTTCGCCCAGGATGCCGAGCGCCGCGACTTCACGGTCAACGCCCTGTCGCTCGGCCGCGACGGGCAGCTGCACGACACGACCGGAGGATTGGCGGATCTCAGAAACAGGCGGGTGTGCTTCATCGGCGACCCGGCGACCCGGATCCGGGAGGACGCGCTGCGGATCCTGCGCTTCTTCCGCTTCCACGCGCGCTTCGGCGGCGGGCCGCCTGACGCTGCGGCGCTCGCCGCCTGTGTGGCCGCCCGGGACAGCCTGGGCCGGCTCTCTAGGGAGCGCATCCGCGACGAGTTCCTGAAGCTGCTGGCGGCCTCCGGTGGCCCAGAGATGGTCACGATCCTCAGCGGAACCGGCCTGCTGGCGCGAATCACCGGCGGCGTCGGCGAACTCGGACGGCTGGAGCGTGCAGCCAGCGCGAAGCTGACGTCCGTGATGCGGTTGGCCGCTCTGGCGGTCGGCGCGCGACACGACGCGGACCGGCTCCGCGACCGGCTCCGACTCTCGAACCAGGAGCACGGCCAACTCACCGCCTATGCCGACGCGCTGGCAGCCCTGCACGGTCGGGAAACGATCGATGCGCCTTCGACCCGTTCCCTTGCAGCCGAGCACGGCCTCACATTGCTGATCGAAACGCTGGCGATCCTGGCGGGCGAACCGCGGCCGCGCCTCACGGACGAGACGCAACAGGCGTTGCTTGCGTTAGGCGGGGCGGGCGGGCCGCCGTCTTTCCCGCTGGCCGGGGCCGATCTGGTCGCCGCGGGGATCCCGCCGGGTCCGGCCATCGGACGCGCTCTGGCGGCGGCGCGTCGCCTATGGCTGGAGCGCGGCTGTCCGTCCGATGCGGAAGAACGGACGACCTTGCTGGAGCATGCGCTGGATCACGCCCGCGCCCATGCGTGAACAGCCAATTCCAGGTTTCCAAAGAGCCACGCCCTTTGGCGGGTCCTCAGGGCGGAGCCCTGAGCTGTCATCCAGGACTCCGCCCTGAACCCGCGTAAGGTCTCGACCTTTTGAAACCTTGACTTGATCCGTCGAGGCGGTGCGGAAGCTCGTTCGCTCCCGTTAGAGACGCTCTCAGAGCTTCAGCAGCGCCTTGGTCTCCTGAAGCTGGACGATCTGGCCGTTCAGCTCCTCGCGCTTCTGGAGATCCTCGGTGGCGTCGCGCTGCATCTCGACAGCCTCGATATCCCGGTCGAGCGATTCCTGTGTCAGTTCCTCGATCGGAGCGGCGCGCTCAGCCAGCACAGTGACGGCGGTCGGCCCGATATCGGCGAAGCCGCCGCGGACATAGATCCGCTTGCCGCTGCCCTGGGCCTCGGTGACCACGATGACGCCGACCCGCAGGGAGGTCAGCACGGGCGCATGGCCCGGCATCACGGTCATCTCGCCCTCGGTGCCGGGCAGCTGAACGGCGGTCACCTCGCCGGAATACAGCGTCCGCTCGGGGCCGACGAAATCGAAGTGGAAGGTGGCCATCTCAGGACGATCCCGGATTCGCAACAGGCTCTCCTCCCCCTTGCGGGGAGGAGGTGGAGGTGGGGGTGGTGCAGGCGGCACCGGGGCGCTCGATCCTGAACCGCCTCACCCCCGACCCCTCCCCGCGAGGGGGAGGGGAGGGCGCAGCCTTAGGCCGCCTTCAGCTTCTTGGCCTTTTCCTGAGCCTCCTCGATGGTGCCGACCATATAGAAGGCCGCCTCCGGGAGGTCGTCGTAGTCGCCGTTCACCAGGCCCTTGAAGCCCTTGATGGTGTCTTCCAGCGCGACCTGCTTGCCCGGCGAGCCGGTGAACACCTCGGCCACCGAGAAGGGCTGCGAGAAGAAGCGCTCGATCTTGCGGGCGCGGGCGACGGTCAGCTTGTCCTCCTCGGACAGCTCATCCATGCCCAGGATCGCGATGATGTCCTGGAGCGCCTTGTAGCGTTGCAGGGTCTGCTGGACGCGGCGGGCGACGTCGTAGTGCTCCTCACCGAGGATGGTCGGCGACAGCATGCGCGAGGTCGAGTCCAGCGGGTCCACCGCCGGGTAGATGCCCTTCTCGGCGATCGAGCGCGACAGCACGGTCGTGGCGTCAAGGTGGGCGAACGAGGCGGCCGGCGCCGGGTCGGTCAGATCGTCGGCCGGCACGTAGATGGCCTGCACCGAGGTGATCGAGCCCTTGTTGGTGGTCGTGATGCGCTCCTGCAGGGCGCCCATGTCGGTGGCGAGCGTCGGCTGATAGCCCACCGCCGACGGGATGCGGCCCAGAAGCGCCGACACCTCGGAGCCCGCCTGGGTGAAGCGGAAGATGTTGTCGACGAAGAACAGCACGTCCTGGCCGTCATCGCGGAACTGCTCGGCGATGGTCAGGCCGGTGAGCGCGACGCGGGAACGGGCGCCCGGCGACTCGTTCATCTGGCCGTAAACCAGGGCGCACTTCGAACCCTCGGCGGAACCACCGTTCTCCTTCGGGTTCATGTTGACCTTGGACTCGATCATCTCGTGATAGAGATCGTTGCCCTCGCGGGTGCGCTCACCCACGCCGGCGAACACCGAGTAGCCCGAGTGCACCTTCGCGATATTGTTGATCAGCTCCATGATCAGCACGGTCTTGCCGACGCCGGCGCCGCCGAACAGGCCGATCTTGCCGCCCTTCGCGTAGGGGGCGAGCAGGTCCACCACCTTGATGCCGGTGACGAGGATCTGTGCCTCGGTCGACTGCTCGGCGTAGGAGGGGGCCGGCTGGTGGATGGCGCGGAACGTGGTGGCCTGGACCGGGCCGGCCTCGTCGATCGGCTCGCCGATGACGTTCATGATGCGGCCGAGGGTGTTCATGCCCACCGGAACCTTGATCGGCTCACCGGTGTCGGTGCACTCCTGGCCGCGGGTCAGGCCCTCGGACGTGTCCATGGCGATGCAGCGGACGGTGTTCTCGCCGAGCTGCTGGGCAACCTCGAGGACGAGGCGGGCGCCGTTGTTCTTGGTCTCAAGCGCGTTCAGGATCTCGGGCAGGTGGCCCTCGAACTGCACGTCGACCACGGGGCCGATGACCTGGGTGATCTTGCCGGTCTTGTTGGAGCCGGCGCCGGGGAGTGCGGTGTTCGCCATCGTGTACCTACCCTTCAAGCTGTGCGTTCAGGTCGCGGCGCCTCAGAGGGCTTCCGCGCCCGAGATGATCTCGATGAGTTCCTTAGTGATCATGGCCTGACGCGTCCGGTTGTAGATCAGCGTCTGCTTCTTGATCATCTCACCCGCGTTGCGAGTCGCCGAGTCCATGGCGCTCATGCGCGCGCCCTGCTCGGAGGCGGCGTTCTCCAGGAGCGCCCGGTAGATCTGCACCGTCAGGTTCTTCGGCAGCAGCGTCTCGAGGATCGCCTCCTCGGAGGGCTCGAACTCCAGCGCGGCGTTGCCGGCGGTCGCCTTCGCGGTGGTGTCGGCGGCCGGCAGCTCGGCCGGGATGAGGCGCTGCGCGGTCGGGATCTGCGAGATGACCGAGCGGAACTCGGAATAGAACAGGGTTGCGACGTCGAACTCGCCGGCCTCGAAGCGGGTGAGGATCTTGTCGGCGATTTCAGCGGCGAACGGATAATCCACCGGCCGGTTGCCGCGGATATCCATGCTCTCGATGATCTGGTCGCGATACTGCCGCCGCAGCGCGTCGAGGCCCTTCTTGCCCACCGTCATGATCTTGACGGTCTTGCCCTCGGCCATGAGCTTCTGCGCGTATTCGCGCACGGCAAGCCGGACGATCGAGGAGTTGAAGGCACCCGCGAGGCCGCGGTCGCCGGTGCAGACCACCAGCAGGTGCGTCTGCTCGGAACCCGTGCCCGACAGCAGCTTCGGCGCGCCGACGCCGCCCACGAGGTTGCCGGCGAGGTTGCCCAGCACCGCCGACATCTTCTCGGCATAGGGGCGGCCCGCCTCGGCGGCCATCTGCGCCCGGCGCAGCTTGGCGGCGGCGACCATCTGCATGGCCTTGGTGATCTTCTGCGTCGCCTTCACCGAGGTGATGCGGTTACGCAGGTCCTTCAAACTCGCCATCGGGTGAGGTCCAGGTCCATTTGAAAGGGCCTCTCCTCCCCCCTTGCGGGGAGGAGCCGGAGGTGGGGGTGGTTCAGGATGGAGCGGTACGGTGCCTCCTGCACCACCCCCACCCCTAACCCCTCCCCGTCTAGATCGGGCTTGCCGGATGTAGGCAAGCCCGGTTCTGATCTCGAGCAGGCCCGAGATCAGCGGGGAGGGGAGGTGCCTTAGGCGATCGACTTGGCGACGCTCTCGACCACGCTCTTCAGCTTGCCGGCGTTCTCATCCGACAGGTCCTTGGAGGCGGCGATCGAGTCGAGCAGATCCTTGTGCCGCGAGCGGAGCGTGCTGAGCAGCGCGTCCTCGAACGGCCGGACCTTGGCGACCGGCATCTTGTCCAGGTAGCCGTTCACGCCGGCGTAGATCACCGCGACCTGCTCTTCCATCTTCAGCGGCGAGAATTGCGGCTGCTTCAGGAGCTCGGTGAGCCGCGAGCCGCGGTTCAGGAGCTGCTGGGTCGAGGCGTCGAGATCCGAGCCGAACTGCGCGAAGGCCGCCATCTCGCGGTACTGCGCCAGCTCGCCCTTGATCTTGCCGGCGACCTTCTTCATCGCCTTGGTCTGGGCCGAGGAGCCCACCCGCGACACCGAGAGGCCGACGTTCACCGCCGGGCGGATGCCCTGGTAGAACAGGTCGGTCTCAAGGAAGATCTGGCCGTCGGTGATCGAGATCACGTTGGTCGGAATGTAGGCCGAGACGTCGTTGGCCTGGGTCTCGATGACCGGGAGCGCGGTCAGCGAGCCATTGCCGGCGGCGTCGCCCATCTTGGCGGCGCGCTCCAGCAGGCGGCTGTGGAGGTAGAACACGTCGCCCGGATAGGCCTCGCGGCCCGGCGGGCGGCGCAGCAGCAGCGACATCTGGCGGTAGGCCACGGCCTGCTTGGACAGATCGTCGTACACGATCACGGCGTGCATGCCGTTGTCGCGGAAGTACTCGCCCATGGCGCAGCCGGCGAACGGCGCGATGAACTGCATCGGGGCCGCATCGGACGCCGTAGCGGCGATGACGATGGAGTATTCCAGGGCACCCTGGTCCTCCAGCACCTTCACGAACTGGGCGACCGTCGAGCGCTTCTGGCCGATCGCGACGTAGATGCAGTAGAGCTTCGACGTCTCGTCGCCGCCCGCAGCGTGGCCCGGCTTCTGGTTGAGGATCGTGTCGAGGGCGATGGCGGTCTTGCCGGTCTGGCGGTCGCCGATGATCAGCTCGCGCTGGCCGCGGCCCACCGGGATCAGGGCGTCGATCGCCTTCAGGCCCGTGGCCATCGGCTCGTGCACCGACTTGCGCGGGATGATGCCCGGCGCCTTCACGTCGACCCGGCGACGCTCGGTGGACTGGATCGGGCCCTTGCCGTCGATCGGGTTGCCGAGGCCGTCGACCACGCGGCCGAGCAGACCCTTGCCGACCGGGACATCCACGATGGCGCCGGTGCGCTTGACGGTCTGGCCTTCCTTGATCTCGCGGTCGGAGCCGAAGATCACGATGCCGACGTTGTCCTGCTCGAGGTTCAGGGCCATGCCGCGCACGCCCGACTCGAACTCGACCATCTCACCGGCCTGGACATTGTCGAGGCCGTAGGCGCGGGCGATGCCGTCGCCGACGGACAGGACCTGTCCGACCTCGGAGACCTCGGCCTCTTCGCCGAAGTTCTTGATCTGCTCTTTCAGGATCGCGGAGATTTCGGCGGCGCGGATGTCCATACTCGGGCCTCTGTCGCTGATGCGTCTATAAGTGTTCGGATCGGATGGGGGCGCTTACGGCGCGGCCCGCATCGCGAGGCGGATACCGTTGAGCTTGGTCCTGAGGGAGGCGTCGACCATGCGCGAGCCCATCTTCACGATGAGGCCGCCGATCAGGCTCGGATCGACCACGAGATCGACGTCGACCTCGGCCCTGGCGATGTCGCGCAGCGACGCCTTGATCTCCTCGATCACGGCGTCGGACGGCTTCTCGGCCACCCGCACCTCGGCGCGCACGATGCCCTTCGAATCCTGCACCAGGGCGCGGAACGCGGCGATCATGTCGGGCAGGGCGAACAGCCGGCGGTTCGAAGCGGCGAGCCGGATGAAGTTGCCGGCGAGCCCGCCGATCCCGGCCTTGTCGAGCACGGCACCGATGGCGGCGGCCTGCTCCTCGGCACTGAACACCGGGCTGCGGACGAGGCGGCGAAGATCCGCGCTCTCCTTCAGCAGCGTGTCGAATCGATTGAGGGATTCGGCGACCGCGTCGACCTGGCGCTCGTCGCGCGCGAGCTCGAACAGGGCGGAAGCGTACCGGCCCGCCACGCCTGCGACCAGGGGACCAGCCTCGGAACCGTTCTGCGCCACCCGTCGCTCTCTTCTCTGGTTGCCCGCCCGCTCCGCGCGCTCCGGCAGGAGCGCGGTGCGTGACCGTTCGGGACGTGGGATCGTGCCGATGGGGGACAGGGTCGAGAACCGTCCGTTCGGCGCGGCGACCGCCTAGCATGCCAGCATGGCCGCGCGCAACACGGACGGGACCGCCGCTGCGCGATAGGACGGCAGAAGTGTGACGCAGCGGGCGCCTCAGCAGGCCAGCCGGTCGCAGCGGCGGACGCTGGCGATCATCTTCGCCAGGGCACGGGCGCCCGGATGCCCGAGGATCCCGCTGTTTCCGAGTACGTAGGACGGCGTGGCGTAGAGACCGAGGTCGGCGGCCATGCGCATCTGGCTCTTGAGCGCAGCGCGGACCTCCTCGCTGTCGGCGATCTCCTCCAGCTCGGCCTGCGGGATCCCGAGGGCGGCGGCGGCCGTCAGTGCGCCCGGCCCGTCGATGCGGCCGGGCTTGCCGAGCAGCGTCTGATAGAAGCCCCAGGCCGCCTGCGCGCCGAGCCGGCGCTGGACCGCCAGCATCACCTTGGCGGCCTGGGCCGATTGCGGCGACAGGATCGGGTTGTGGACAAGACCGATCCGCAATTCGCCGTCGCTGTCGTGCAAGGCCACCACGTCGGCCGCGGCCTTCCGGCAGAACGGGCAGTTGAAGTCGAAGAACTCATAGAGCGTGGTGCCGGCCTCCCGCGGACCGGCATAGGTGACGCCGCGCAGGGCGGGGATCTGTCCGGTGATCTCGCCGGGCAGGATCGCGTTGGCCACCGCCCGTCCGTCGTCTCCGTTCACGGCGACGCGCTGGCCATAGGATTGCGCGGCCGCGCGACCGAGGCCGGAACCCAGGGCGGCGCCGGCGGCTGCGAGGAGAACACGTCGGGAGACGGGCATGGGGTCTATCCGGGTCATCGCGGGTCCGCCCGGGCCTCGCCGGAGCAGGCCTGAGCGAAACCAGGGGCTCGCGTCGGATTGATGGCCGAGCGGCGTGAACGCGTCCCTACCGAAGCCCCCCTTTTACCGAAGCCCCTTTTGACCGGAGCCCCTTTTTACCGAAGCCCCTTGGGCCGGTCACCGGTCGCCCAGGCCAGGGCCTGCTCCAGCCGGTCGTTGCCCCAGAACAGCTCACCGTCATCGGCCAGGAAGGTCGGCGCGCCGTAGATGCCGCGGGAGCGCGCCTCCTCGACGCTGACCCGCAGCTTGGTCTTGTTGGGCTCCGCGGCGGCGGCGCGCACGGTCTGCGTCCCGTCGAGGCCGAGCGAATCGAGGATCTCGGCGACCGCCGCCGGCTCGGCGATCGAGCGGCCCTGGGCGAAGCTTGCGGTGAACACGGCCTTGGAGAATGGCACCAGCCAGTCCTGATCCTGCCCCAGGATGGCGACCCGCACGGCGCTCAGGCTGTTCTGCGGGAACTGCGCGGGCTTGGTCAGCGGCGGCAGGCCGAGGCGGGCGGCCTCGCGCTCGACATCGCGCCACATGTTCTTGCCCTTGGCCGGGTAGAGGTTGAACGGCGACGTGGTCCAGCCCTGAGAGGCGAAGAGCGGCCCGACCAGGAATGGCCGCCACCGCACCGCCACATCGGCCTCCGCGGCGGCCGCCTCGACGCGCATCGCCGCGAGGTACGAATAGGTCGAAGCGAATTCGTACCAGAACTCCAGAATCGGCTGGCGCGCCATAGACTTCGCTTCTCCGATGCACGTTTTCGAGCCTGATCACAGGCAATGCCCGCGCCTGTTCTTGCATGTCCGCAAGGCCGCCGTGAGGCGAAACGCGGCCGATCCTTCGGCAAAGGCTACGCGCCAGACGGCACGCCGGTTGCAGGCCAATCCCACCCGCGATAAGCGGCACAGGCCCCATCCCAGTTCCGGAAGCCGCATGTCCGTCCCCGCGAAAAGCCCCGTGAAGAAGGTCGTGCTGGCCTATTCCGGCGGGCTCGACACATCGATCATCCTGAAGTGGCTGCAGACCACCTACGGCTGCGAGGTCGTGACCTTCACGGCCGATCTCGGCCAGGGCGAGGAGCTGGAACCGGCCCGGCGCAAGGCGGAGCTGCTCGGCATCAAGCCCGAGAACATCTACATCGAGGATCTGCGCGAGGAATTCGTCCGCGACTACGTCTTCCCGATGTTCCGGGCGAACGCCGTCTACGAGGGCGTCTACCTGCTCGGCACCTCGATTGCCCGACCGCTGATTGCCAAGAAGCAGATTGAGATCGCCGAGAAGGTGGGGGCCGACGCGGTCTGCCACGGCGCCACCGGCAAGGGCAACGATCAGGTCCGGTTCGAGCTCGGCTACTATGCCCTGAAGCCGGATGTCACGGTGATCGCCCCCTGGCGCGAGTGGGACCTGCGTTCCCGCGAGCAGCTCATCGCCTTCGCCGAGCAGCACCAGATCCCGATCGCCAAGGACAAGCGCGGCGAGAGCCCGTTCTCGGTGGATGCCAACCTCCTGCATGCCTCATCCGAGGGCAAGGTGCTGGAGGATCCGGCGGTCGAGGTGCCGGATTACGTCTATTCGCGCACCCTCTCTCCCGAGGAAGCGCCCGACCAGCCGACGATCATCACGATCGGCTTCGAGCGGGGCGACGCGGTCTCGATCGACGGCGAAACGCTGTCACCTGCGAGCCTGCTGGCGAAGCTCAACCAGCTCGGCCACGACAACGGGATCGGCCGGCTCGACCTCGTGGAGAATCGCTTCGTCGGCATGAAGAGCCGCGGCATGTACGAGACGCCCGGCGGCACGATCCTGCTCCCGGCCCACCGCGCCATCGAGTCGATCACCCTGGACCGGGGCGCCGCGCACCTGAAGGACCAGCTCATGCCGCAATACGCGGAGCTGATCTACAACGGCTTCTGGTTCTCGCCGGAGCGCGAGATGATCCAAGCGCTGATCGACAAGAGCCAGGAGAAGGTCACCGGCACGGTGCGGCTGAAGCTCTACAAGGGCGGCGTCCACGTGATCGGCCGCGAGAGCCCGCACTCCCTCTACGATCAGGACCTCGTGACCTTCGAGGAGGGCGCGGTCGCCTACGATCACCGCGACGCGGCGGGCTTCATCAAGCTCAACGCGCTGCGGCTGCGGACCCTGGCGCAGCGCAAGAAGCGCGAGGGCTGAGCCGTCAGGCCGGCTCCCAGGCGCCGGACGATTCCGAACGCCGGAAGTCGCCCGGGCCGAGATCGGCGTAGCGCAGGAAGATCTGGAGGGCCGGCTGCATCTCGCGGTGGAGCCGGGCCCGGTGTGTCTCCGCGTCCTCGTCGTCGTTGGCGGCCGCCTCCGGCACCGCCGCAAGCAGTCGGGCCATGGCGGCGGTATAGGCCCCCCCGCCGCCATAGGGCTGAACCGGGTCCACCCGCGGGACGTTCGCGGCCGGATCCCAGCCGTAGGCGAGATGCGGGATCAGCGCGAGGTGCTCAGCCGTCACCGCGAAGGTGATGTGCTCGGGCGTCTCGCCGGTCTGCGCGTCCCGGAAGACATCGCCGACCGTGCCGTGGTCGAGCTTGGCCAGGCCGTTGTGGTACTGGTAGCGACCGGGCTTCAGCTGCGCGTTCTGGGCGAAGACCGCCAGCCCCTGCTCCAGGGACCGATGCTCCTCCTCGGCGCCCTCATCGTCGCCGGTGACGTTGGCGATGTCGCCGTCCCGATCGAGGCTGCCGTAGGGCGCATCCGGATGGACGGTGGGCGCGCCGGGCTCGGATCCGCCCCAGGCCACAACCATCCGGCGGATCAGGGCGATACGCTCCAGGGTCAGGTCGAAGACGGCGTCGCTCATCAGAATTCGGTCTCATCCGGCGGATACAACCCCGTCTAACAGAGGCGGGCGCAAGCCCGCTACCGGCGCAGACAGCCGGACAGCCCCTCGACCTGACCCATCATGGCCTGAATCCGTGCGGCGCGGCGGCGCACGCCGGCGGACGGGCGGCCGGCGCTGCGCAGGATCGGGTTCGGCAGGACGGCGGCCAAGAGGGCCGCCTCGTTGCGGGTCAGCCGGCTCGCGTCCTTGCCGAACCAGTGCCGGCTGGCGGCCTGCGCGCCGTAGATGCCGTCGCCCCACTCGGCCACGTTCAGGTAGATCTCCATCATGCGCCGCTTGCCCCAGAGGGTGTCGAGGGCGAGCGCCAGCGGGATCTCGACGGCCTTGCGGATGTAGGACCGGCCCGGCCACAGGAAGACGTTCTTCACCGTCTGCATCGCGAGGGTCGAGGCGCCGCGGCTCGGGGAATCCTCGTCCTCGACCACCTCGCGGATGGCGCCGAAATCGACCCCGTGATCGAGGCAGAAGCGCTGATCTTCCGAGGCGATCACTGCGAGCGGCAGGGCCGGCGCGATGCTGGAGAGCGGCACCGGATCGCGGCTCACCGGTTGAAGCGTCAACCACCGGCCGAGCATCAGGGTCGACGGCGGCATCACCGCGCTATAGACGAGCGCCAGACCCAGCACGAGGACGAAACCGAGGGCGGGGAGCAGCAGCAGCGTCCCCACGATCCGGCGGACCGGGCGGGGGCGCCGCGGGCGGGCGCGCGGGAGATTGCGTTCCGCCGCCGCCCCCATGCTGTCCACCCCGCTCACGGTGATTTCGTTCCCGTACAACTGACACGCGATTGGTTTTCGCAAGGCCAGGACCGGACGTAGCGCCCGATGACCACGACCTCCTCAACGCAGGCACAGACCGGTTCGGTCAAGGCTGGCACGCCGGCCGTCGAGTTTACCCACAGGTTGACCGAGGTCGCCGGGACGGTCGAGACCTTCCTGGTCGAGCGCCTCGGCCCGGAGGTCGGCCCCGGCGAGATCGCCCGGCCGCCCCGCCTGATGGAGGCGATGCGCCACGCGGTGCTGGGCGGCGGCAAGCGCCTGCGGCCGTTCCTCGCCATCGAGACCGCCCGGATGCTGGGCGGCTCCGAAGCGGCAGCGCTCGCCGCCGGCGCCGGAATCGAGCTGGTCCATTGCTACAGCCTCGTCCACGACGACCTGCCCGCCATGGATGACGACGACATGCGCCGCGGCAAGCCGACGGTGCACAAGGCCTACGACGAGGCCACCGCGATCCTGGTCGGCGACGCCCTGCAGACACTGGCCTTCGAGATCGTGGCCGATCCGACCTGGCAGCCCGATGCGCGGATCCGCGCCGACCTCGTACTCGGCCTCGCTCGGGCCTCGGGCCTCGGCGGCATGGTCGGCGGCCAGCTCCTCGACCTGACCGCCGAGGGCCGGTTCGGCGCGGCCAACATGAATGTGGACGACACCCTGCGGATGCAGGCGATGAAGACCGGCGCGATCCTGGCCTTCTCGGTGGAGGCCGGCGCGATCGTGGGTGGTGCCGATGAGGGCCAGCGCGCGGCGCTGCTGCGCTACGGCCTCGCCCTTGGCCAAGCCTTCCAGATCGCCGACGACATCCTCGACCGGGAGGCCTCCCCCGAAGCCATGGGCAAGGCCACCGGCAAGGACAAGGATGCCGGCAAGGCCACGCTGGTCGACCGGCTCGGTATCGACGGCGCCCGGGCCGAATGCGACCGCCTCGTCGGCGTCTGCGAGGACGCGGTCGGCGCCTGGGGGGAGGGCGCCCACATCCTGCGGGACGCCGCCCGGTTCACGGTGGCGCGCAAGACATAGTCGATCGGACATAGGCGATCGGCACCTTCCGAAGCCTGACGGCCACATTTTGATGCGCCTCATCGTCCCGATGAGGCGTTGACGGAATATGCCTTTTTCGACATATTTTCCACATGTGGTCGGTCGTGACCTTGAACGACACGGTGGACGCGGAGTTGGAAGCTCTGCCCGTCGACATGCGCGCCCGCTTCGATCGGATCTGCGAGCTGATTGAAGCCGTTGGTCTATCCCGGGTCGGCGAACCGCACGTCAAGCAGCTGGACGGCAAGATCTGGGAAATGCGTATGTCCGGCAAGGCTGGAATCTCGCGCGCGATCTACATCGCTCAGGCGGGACGCCGGGTCGTGATCCTTCGGGTCTTCATCAAGAAGACGCAGAAGACACCGCCGGCAGAGATCAAGCTGGCGCGGGAGAGAGCAAAGACGCTCGCCACCGGGACGGCCAAGCCAATCACCATCGGGCGTTCGACAGTGACGGAGGACATCGCCGATGAAAGAGGAACCAAGAGCAGAGAACCGGAGCGTGCGCCGGCTGACCGATCGCTGGAAGCAGGATCCGGAGTACAAGGCCGCCTACGACGCCCTCGACGGTGAGTTTGCCCTGGCCAAAGAAATGATCCTGGCGCGGACCGGAGCTCACCTGACGCAGACTCAGCTTGCGGAGAAGATGGGCACCAGTCAGGGCAAGATCTCGAAATGGGAGTCCGGCGCGGATAGTCCCACCGTCGAGACGCTGCGCCGGCTGGCGGATGCGACCGGAACAGAGCTGGTCGTGAAGTTCAAGCGACCGCGAAAGTCTGCGAAGGCCATGGCTTCGGCCTGAATTCGGGAAGTCCGAGAGCACGTGGTCACAGCGATGAGACAGCGTGACGGACAAGCGCAGCGGCGACCGATAGACTCCGCAACGGCCCCAAGTGGCGCCGGCCGGGCCGACGCCCGCCCGATCAGGCCTTGTTCTTGTTGTAGACGTCGAGGCAGACGGCGGCGAGCAAGACGATTCCCTTGATCACCTGCTGGTAGTCGACGCCGATGCCCATGATCGACATGCCGTTGTTCATCACCCCGATGATGAAGGCGCCGATCACCACGCCCGAGACCTTGCCGATGCCGCCGGAGGCCGAGGCGCCGCCGATGAAGCAGGCCGCGATCACGTCGAGCTCGAAGCCGACGCCGGCCTTCGGGGTCGCGGTGTTGAGCCGGGCGGCGAAGATCATGCCGGCGAGGCCCGCCAGCGCGCCCATATTGGCGAAGGTCAGGAAGGTGAGCCGCTCGGTCTTGATGCCGGAGAGCCGCGCCGCCTTGATGTTGCCGCCGAGCGCGTAGATCCGCCGCCCGATCGTCGTCCGGGTCGTGACGAAGCTGTAGAGCATCACCAGCACGAACATCACGAGCAGCACGTTCGGCAGGCCGCGGTAATGGCTCATCTGATACGCGAAGGCGAGGATCACGATCGTGGCCACGCCGTTGCGGAAGATGAGGGACGCCCAGGATTCCACCTCGACGCCGTTGCGGACCCGCGCGGCGCGGCGGCGCCAGTTCAAGCCCACGAAGGTCGACGCCAGAGCGAGCGCGATCAGCAGCGCCGTCCAGGGGCCGGCGAAGTTGGCGAGAAAGCCCTTGGCCAGGAGCTGGAACACCTCCGGGAACGGGCCGATCGAGGCGCCCTGGAGGAGGGCCAGCGTCATGCCACGGAAGACCAGCATGCCGGCCAGGGTGACGATGAAGCTCGGGATGCCGAGATAGGCCACGAAGTAGCCCTGCAACCCGCCGATCGCGGCGCCCACCGTGAGGCAGATGATCGTGGCGGTGAACGGATCGATGCCGAACCGCACCATCAGCAGGGCCGCGAGCGCGCCGACGAAGCCGACCACCGAGCCGATCGACAGGTCGATATGGCCCGCCACGATGATGAGCAGCATCCCCAGCGCCATCACCACGACGTAGCTGTTCTGCAGGATCAGGTTGGTGAGGTTCAACGGCTGAAACAGCACGCCGCCGGTCGTCGACTCGAAGAACAGGGTGATGACCGCCAGCGCGATGACCAACCCGTAGTCGCGCAGATGCGTCACCGGCAGGAAGCCGCGCCGGGCGCGCGACGCAGGGGCAGACATCGAACTCGACAATCCTTCGGTCGCGGGGATCATGGGCTTGCTCGCGGGGCTATCACTCATCCGTTCAGGTCCTTGGAGCGCATGATCGCGCGCATGATCGCTTCCTGGCTGGCCTCTTCCCGCGGGAACTCGCCGACGAAGCGCCCCTCGTTCATCACGTAGATCCGGTCGCAGAGGCCGAGCAGCTCGGGCATCTCGGACGAGATCACCAGCACGCCCCGGCCCTCATCCGCCAACTCGTTGATGATGCTGTAGATCTCGTACTTGGCGCCGACGTCGATGCCGCGTGTCGGCTCGTCCAGGATCAGCACCTTGGGGGCCGTGAACAGCCACTTGCTCAGCACGACCTTCTGCTGATTGCCGCCCGAGAGGTTCACCGTCTGCTGCGCCACCCCGAAGGAGCGAATCCGCATCTTGCTCCGGTAGCCGCTCGCGACCCGGTGCTCGGCGTCCTCGTCGATCACCGTCGCGGTGGAGACGCCCGGCAGGTTGGCGAGCGTGGTGTTCTTGGCGATGTCCTCGCCCAGGACGAGTCCGAGCTGCTTGCGGTCCTCGGTGACGTAGGCGATCCCCGCGGCGATCGCCTTGTCGATCGTCGAGACGTCGACCTCCGCGCCGTCGATCCGCACGGTGCCGCCGATGCCCTGCCCATAGGAGCGCCCGAAGATGCTCATGGCGAGTTCGGTCCGGCCTGAGCCCATCAGGCCGGCGATCCCGACGATCTCGCCCCGGCGCACGGTCAGGTTGATGCCGCGCACCACCGTCCGGTCCGGATGGATCGGGTGGTGGACCGTCCAGTCGCGCACCTCCATCAGCACGTCGCCGATCTTCGGCTCGCGCGTGGGATAGCGATTCGCCAGCGTGCGCCCGACCATGCCGCGGATGATGCGGTCCTCGTCCACGGCCTCGCACCGGCAATCGAGCGTCTCGACGGTGGTGCCGTCGCGCAGGACGGTGATCCGGTCGGCGACCTTCGAGATCTCGTTCAGCTTGTGCGAGATCAGGATCGACGCGATGCCCTGGTCCTTGAAGCGCAGCAGCAGTTGCAGCAACGCCGCGCTGTCGGTCTCGCTCAAGGACGCGGTCGGCTCGTCGAGGATGAGCAGCTTGACCTTCTTGGACAGCGCCTTGGCGATCTCGACGAGCTGCTGCTTGCCGACGCCCAGATGCGTCACCAGCGTGTCGGGGCTCTCGTCGAGGCCCACGGTGGCCAGCAGTTCGCGCGCGCGGGTGTAGACCCGGTCCTGATCGATGATCCCGAACCGGGCCGGCTCGTTGCCGAGGAAGATGTTCTCAGCGATCGACAGGAACGGCACCAGCGCCAGCTCCTGGTGGATGATCACGATGCCGAGGCGCTCGCTGTCGGAGATGGTCCGGAATTGGCCCGAACGGCCCTCGTAGACGATCTCGCCCTCGTAGGAGCCGTGGGGGTAGACGCCGCTCAGCACCTTCATGAGGGTCGACTTGCCGGCACCGTTCTCGCCGACCAGAGCGTGGATCTCGGCGGGGGCGACGGTGAGGTTGACGTCGTCGAGGGCCTTGACGCCGGGGAACGACTTGGAAATCCCCCGCATTTCGAGGACGGGCTGCATGCGACCCCTTTCGGCTCGGTCTGCCTAACGGGACCCACGCCGACGGGAGGCCGGCGCGAATCGAAGGGGGCCGGGATCCGGCCCCGCAGCGCTCACTTCAGCTGGACGAGGGTGTAGTAGCCCGAGTCCACCAGGACCGGCTTCCAGTTGTCCTTGGTGACGATGATCGGCGTCAGCAGGTAGGACGGGACGACCTTCTTGCCGTTGTTGTAGGTCTTGGTGTCGTTGACCTCCGGCTGCTTGCCGGATTCGATGGCGTCGATCATCGCCACCGTCACCTTCGCGAGCTCGCGGGTGTCCTTGAAGATCGTCGCGGTCTGCTCGCCCGCGATGATCGACTTGACCGATTGCAGCTCCGCATCCTGGCCGCTGACCACGGGCAGCTTCTGATTGCCGGAGCCGTAGCCGACGCTCTTCACCGACGAGATGATCGCCGTTGAGATGCCGTCGTAGGGCGAGAGCACCGCGTCGAGGCGCGCGTTGCCGTAATAGGCCGAGAGCAGGTTATCCATCCGGGCCTGGGCGGTGGCCCCGTCCCAGCGCAGGGTCGAGACCTTGTCCATCCCGAACTGGCCGGAGCGCACCACGAGCTTCTTCGCGTCGATGTACGGCTTCAGCACCGACATGGCGCCATCGTAGAAAAAGTATGCGTTATTGTCGTCGGGCGATCCACCGAACAGCTCGATGTTGAACGGGCCCTTGCCGTCCTTGAGACCCAGCGCATCCACGATGGACGTCGCCTGCTGCACACCGACCTTGAAGTTGTCGAACGTCGCGTAATAGTCGACGTTCGGCGTTCCCCGGATCAGGCGATCGTAGGCGATGACCTTCACGCCACTCGCGGCCGCCTTCGACAGCACGTCGCCCAGGGTCGTCCCGTCGATCGAAGCGACAACCAGGAGCTTCACGCCCTTGGTCAGCATGTTTTCGATCTGCGCGAGCTGGGTCGGAATATCGTCATCGGCGTATTGCAGGTCCGGCTTGTAGCCCTTGGCCTGGAGCAATTTCACGATGTTGTTGCCGTCGTCGATCCAACGCTGCGACGACTTCGTTGGCATCGCCACACCGATCGGATCACCGCTCGCGGCCTGTGCCGAAGACAGGGCGCTACTGACGAGCGCAGCGCCGAGGATCAGCTTGCGTAACATCTGCTTGGCGAACATGACTCCCCCTTTGGTCTTATCGTTTAGCGGGAGAAAGATTTTGCTCCCTCCGCCGCCACGTTCCGTATCACCGGCAGATCATTCGAAACGTGCGCACCACATTTTCAACATGCGTGAGACGTATATCAATAATACTCAAACTGAAATCTTATAATTCAATATGAATGATCTGCCGATGTGCCGAACTCGATTGATTGCGCGTGGAAATGGTTTGCGTGACAACCGCGAAGTCGATGCCGAGACGGCGAAAATCGTCTCCCGGCGCGGGACCGGGTTCAACCCCATCCGCCCGTCGTTGCAAAATTTGTATGAGTTATAGGATGGGACGTCAATCGTGCCTGCGCGCGCCGACCGCGCCGCCCCGACAAATGCACAGCGATGAGAGGGCGTCGGCGCCAGGGCGCGGCCGGAGCGGACCGGCGGCGCGCTCAGGGCCGTACCGGATCGCGTCACGTCCGGTACGCGACGGCGCCTGATTGGATCTCCCCCACCTCATCGGGGGGATCATGTCGGCGGGCCCCGAAGGAGAGCTCAAGGGATCGCGGCGACGTCTGGAGCGCTCCTGGGAGGTCCGCGCTACGCTCCAGCGATGCGGCAATGAGGGGTTGGGTTTAAGAACCTCACCGCGTCGACATCTAGCCGCGGCCGACGAACGGCATCTTGGTGGCCATGATCGTCATGAACTGCACGTTGGCCTCAAGCGGCAGACTCGCCATGGAGAGCACCGCCTGGCCGACATGGGCGGGGTCCATCACCGCCTCGGCCCGCAGCGAGCCGTCCGCCTGGGGAACGCCGGCCTTCATCTTGCCGCCCATGGGGGTGTCGGCGTTGCCGATATCGATCTGCCCGCAGGCGATGTCGTAGGCGCGGCCGTCGAGCGACGTCGCCTTGGTCAGGCCGGTCACCGCGTGCTTGGTGGCCGTATAGGCGATCGAGTTCGGCCGCGGGGCGTGGGCGGAGATCGAGCCGTTGTTGACGATCCGGCCGCCGCGGGGATCCTGGTCGCGCATGATCCGGAAGGCGTGCTGCGTGCACAGGAACAGGGCGGTCAGGTTGGTGTCGACCACCTGTCGCCAAGTCTCCAGCGGCAGATCCTCCAGGGGGACCGGCGGCGCGCCGATGCCGGCATTGTTGAACAGCAGGTCGAGGCGGCCGTATTCGGCCTGCGTGCGGGCGAACAGGTTGGCGATCGAATCGGGGTCGGTGACGTCGGTGGGTACGACGAGAGACCGGTCGCCACCGATCTCGGCCGCCACCTCTTCGAGGGGCCTCGGTCGCCGGCCCGACAGCACGACGCGCCAGGCGGCCCCGGCGAGCGCCAGGGCCGCAGCCCGGCCGACTCCCGTCCCCGCCCCGGTCACGATCGCGATCCGATCCACCATCGCCATGAACTCCTCCCGGCTTTCGTTCCCATTGCCTGTACCGGAAGGCCGCGGCGCCGCGAAGGGATCGGCGTTTCAGGAGCGGCGTGCGGTCACGCGGGCGGCGAAACGGAACGGCCGCGCTATGTTGGCGCGGGGTCTGAACCACGGGGAGGCCGGGACGATGCGGTGGATGACGGAATGGTCACCGGCGATCGATGAGCCGGTGCGGGTTTGAGCGCCCCCGAGATCCCGTTCCTGGCCGGGCTCGATCCGGCGGCCGAGGCGGCGGTGCGCGCCCGCATGGAGCCGGTCACCGTACCGGCGGGGAAGATCCTGTTCGAGCAGGGCGCCACGGGGGACGCGCTCTACACGATCGTCTCCGGCGTCGTCGGCGTCTCGGCCCGCGACCACATGGGCATGCCGACCCGGATCGCGCGCCTGCGTCCGCCGGAGATCTTTGGGGAGATGGCCCTCCTCTCCGACGCCCCCCGGGCGGCGACCGTGATCGCCCTGCGGGATGCCCATCTGCTGACGCTCACCCGCGAGGCCTTCGAGGCGGTGATCGCCGAGTATCCGCAGACGCTCCTGTACTTCGCACGCATGCTCGCCGACCGCCTGCGCCACATCTACGACGGCTACTCGGTGCACCACGCCCCGCGGATCTTCACGATCCTGGCGGTCACGGACGGGCCCGATCCGGCGCATCTCGCCCATCGGCTCGCGGCGGCCTTCGACGCTCATCTGCCCGGCGAGACCGGCTGCCTGACCGATTGGCCGGACGGGGCCGACGAGGCGTGGTTCCAGGCCTTCGAGGCGCGGCACGCGCGCACGATCTTCGCCGCCCGGCAGATCGATTGCCCCTGGTGCCGGCAGAGCCAGCGCCGGGGCGACCACGTGCTCGTGCTCGCCGAGCCCGGCGCCCCGCCGCGGCCCGGAGCGGCGGAGTATCTAAAGCGGGTGCGCTCCGATTGGATCCGGATGGACGTCGTGGTGCGCCAGGATCCCGACGCGCGGCGTCCGAAGCCGCTGCATCCGGCGGTCGCCGCGCTGCCCGCTTCCCTCCGGATCCAGCTCCGCGACAACCACGAGGCGGATCTGCATCGCCTCGCCCGGCTCGCCAGCGGCGCCGCGCGGGGCCTCGTGCTCGGCGGCGGCGGGGCGCGGGGGCTGGCTCATCTCGGGGTCCTCAAGGCCCTCGACGAGGTCGCGTGCCCCCCCGATTTCGTCGGCGGCACCAGCATGGGGGCGATCATCGCGGCGAGCCTCGCCATGGGCTGGAGCCTCGCCAAGATCCAGGGGCAGACCGAGGCGTTCTTCGCCACCGACAACCCGATCAACGACTACACGCTGCCGCTCCACGCCCTGACCCGGGGCGCGAAGGTCGATGCCGGCCTCGCCGCGCGCTACGGCGGCGTGCGCATCGAGGATCTGTGGCTGCCGTTCTTCTGCGTCTCGTCGAACCTCACCACCGGCAACACGATGGTCCATCGCTCGGGCGATCTGGTCCAGGCCCTGCGCGCCAGCATCGCCATTCCCGGCCTGCTGCCGCCGGTGCTGTGCGACGAGGGCGTGCTGGTCGATGGCGGCATGATGAACAACCTCCCGGCCGACGTCGCCGCCGATTGGGAACGCGGACCGGTGCTCGCCGTCGACGTCGGCAGCGACCGGGCGTTCCAGGACATGCCCGCCCGCGGCTGGACGGGCCGCCTCGTGCGCAAGCTGATCGGCTCACCGCTGGCGATGCCGGGCCTCGCGCCGCTGCTGCTGCGCGCCGCCACCGTGTCGAGCGACGCGCAGAGCCTGATGGCGGCGACCCACGCCACCGCCGTGCTCAAGCCCCAGCTCTCCGGGATCGACCTGCGGGCGTGGTCGCGGTTCCGGGAGTCGGCCGACCTCGGCTACCAGGAGACGCGCGCGAGCCTGGAATCCGGTGCCCTGGCGCGGTGGTTGGACCCGGTGCGTTGAGATGTCCGCGTGCGGCAGCGCACAACGACCCCGGATCCCCCTGTAACCCCCGCCATCCGGCGACGATCTCCCGGATAAGATCGCCATCGGAGATCAGCGCCATGCCCCAACCAGCCATCACCGGAACCACCCGGAGCCCGTCCGCAACCCACTCGACCCGGGGCCTGCTGCAGGGGGCGGCCTTCGTCCTGCTCTGCCTGTGGACCCGCACCGCGCCGGATCGCCTGCGCGACCAGCTCTCGTCAGAAGCCGGCGGCTGCGCCACCCTGGGCTTCTGACGGAGCGTTTCGCCCAGGCGAAGGACCGACGGGAATGGATGTTGCGGATGTGACCTTCCGGCGCGTGCAGTTGCCGAACCTCAGCCTGCGCGTGGCCGAGGCCGGCCCGGACACGGGTGCGCCGACCATCCTGCTCCATGGCTTCCCGGAATTCTGGTACGGCTGGCGTCACCAGATCGGCCCGCTCGCCGAGGCGGGCCTGCGGGTGGTCGCGCCGGATCAGCGCGGCTACGGCCTCAGCGACAAGCCCGAGGGCGTCGACGCCTATCACCTGGACCGGCTGGCCGGCGACGTGATCGCGCTTGCCGATGCCTGCGGCTTCCCCAAGGTGCGGCTCGTCGGCCACGATTGGGGCGGCCTGGTCGCGTGGTGGGTGGCCAGCCACCATCCGGAGCGGATCGAGCGTCTGGCCATCCTGAACGCGCCGCATCCCGGTATCGTCGGCGACTACATGCGGTCGCATCCGGGCCAGATGCTGCGCAGCTACTACGTCGGCCTGTTCCAGATCCCGGGCCTGCCGGAACGTCTGCTCACCGCGAACCGATGCCGGGCGCTGCGGCGGGCGCTCACCACGACCAGCCGACCCGGCGCCTTCGCGGAAGCCGAGCTTGAGCGCTACGTCGAAGCCTGGCTCCAGCCCGGCGCGATGACCGCCATGCTGAACTGGTACCGGGCCCTGGTGCGCCTCCCCCGGGCAAACCCGCCGCGGGTCCGGGTGCCCACCCTGATCCTCTGGGGCCGGCAGGACATTGCCCTACAGGCCGGCTTGGCCGAGGCCAGCCTCACCCTCTGCGATGATGGCCGGATCCGCTGGTACGACCGCGCCAGCCACTGGCTCGCGCACGAGGAACCCGATGCCGTGAACGCGGATCTCATGGCGTTCCTCACCTGAGAAGCCCCCGTGTTCCGCGCCGTGAAATTGTATTAACGAACTGAATTCGCTTTATAGTTATCAGCAATTTTCGGACAGCGTCGTGCAGCACGCGTGGCCTGGCTCCGTAATCCACATCGGCGCCGGGATTTACTTTGGGACATGCAGCTCTGAACTGGAACCTTCCGACCCGGACGCGTTTAGGAGAGAGCTCCTGAGAGCGGATCGGAGATACGGAACAATGTCTTTTCGCACCCTGCTGACCGTGGGTTTGCTCGCAGGCGGCCTCGTGGCCGGCGCCTCGGCCGTGCAGGCCGCCCCCGCCTTGCCGCAGGCTGGACTTGCCGACGGCGGTCTGGTCGAGACGGTCGCGATGCATCGCCACCACCGCATGCATCGTCACCATTCGACCCGGCACATGCGCCGGATGCGCCGCCTCAACACGATGCGCCACGGCAACCCGAACGCCCGCAACCCGTCGCGGCCCGGCTACCAGCAGCAGCTCGGCAACACCACGGGCGGCCCGCGCTACTGAGCACTGTCCACCGCCGCCGCGGCTTCTCCCCAGCCGCGGTGGCGCACGGCCCTGATTCGCGGACCGCGCTCTGCTAAGAGGCGCCATGGCCCGAACCGCCGTCCGCCCCGCCGACCCGCCACCGCCGAACCTCGATCCCGTCGGCGCCACGCCGATGATGGCGCAGTACATCGAGATCAAGGCTGCCAATCCGGACTGCCTGCTCTTCTACCGGATGGGCGACTTCTACGAGCTGTTCTTCGAGGATGCTGAGATCGCCTCCCGGGCGCTCGGCATCGTCCTGACCAAGCGCGGCAAGCACGCGGGGAGCGAGATCCCGATGTGCGGCGTGCCGGTCGAGCGCTCCGACGACTACCTCAACCGCCTGATCGCCCTCGGCCACCGGGTCGCGGTATGCGAGCAGACCGAGGATCCCGCCGAGGCCAAGAAGCGCGGCCCGAAATCGGTGGTCCGCCGGGAGGTGGTGCGCCTCGTCACCCCCGGCACGATCACCGAGGACCGGCTCCTCGATCCGGCCCGGGCCAACCTCCTGCTGGCAATCGGCCGCCGGAAGACGGGGGAGGGCGCGGTCGCCTACGGGCTGGCGGCGGTGGATATCTCGACCGGGCGGTTCTCGCTCAGCGAGGCCGCGGGCGGGGATCTCGCCGGCGCCATCGCCCGCCACGACCCGCGGGAGATCGTCGTGTCCGAGGCGATCCACGCCGATCCGGCCCTGACGCGGATCTGGCAGGAGAGCCGGGCGGCCATCGTGCCCCTGGCGCAGGCGGAGCTGGAGCCCGCCGCCGCCGAGCGGCGCATCCGCGAGCAGTACGGCGTCTCGACCCTCGAAGGCTTCGGCCAGTTCACCCGGGCCGAGATCGCGGCAGCCGGGGCGGCGCTCCTCTACATCGCCCGGACCCAGCTCGCAGCCCGGCCGACGCTCGCGGTCCCGACCCGGGAGGATGCGGGCGCGACGCTGGCCATCGACGCGGCCACCCGGGCCAATCTCGAACTCACCCGCACCCTGTCGGGGGAGCGCGGCGGAAGTCTGCTCGCCACGATCGACCGTACTGTGACGGCCAACGGCGCGCGGCTCCTCGCCGAGCACCTCGCGGGCCCGCTCACCAACCTCGACGCCATCGCCCGGCGGCACGCCGCAGTGGCGCACCTTGCCGAGAACGGACCGCTCCGCGCCGGCCTGCGCGATGCGCTCGCCCGGGCCCCTGACCTCGCCCGGGCCCTGTCGCGCACCGGCCTCGGCCGCGCCGGGCCGCGGGACCTCGCCGCCATCCGGGAGGGTCTGGCGGTGGCCGCCGATCTCGGCGGGCGCCTGTCCGACATGCCCGATCTGCCGGAGGATCTGGCCCGCTTAGCCGGGCACTTGGCAGCGGCCGACGCCGAGTTGATCGCGACGCTGGCGGCGGCGCTCGCCGACGAGCTTCCCCTGAGCCGGCGCGACGGCGGCTTCGTGCGCGCGGGCTACCATCCGGAGATCGACGAGGCCCGCACGCTCGGCCAGGATTCCCGCAAGGTGATCGCCGCCCTGCAGGCCCGCTACGCCGAGCAGACCGGGTGCCGGACCCTGCGCATCAAGCATAACAACCTGCTCGGCTATTTCATCGAGGTGCCGCAATCCGTAGGCGAGGCCTGCCTCAAGGGGCTGCAGAGCGAGTTCGTCCACCGCCAGACCATGGTGGATGCCATGCGCTTCACCAGCGTCGAGCTGGGCGGACTCGAATCCAAGATCTCGGGGGCGGCCGACCGGGCGCTCGCCCTCGAAGCGGCCGTGTTCGACGACCTTGCGGCCCGCGTGCTCGCACAGGCCGACAGCATCGCGGAAGTCGCGGAGGCGCTGGCCGGTCTCGACGTGGCGGCGAGCCATGCCGAACTCGCCGTCGAGCTCGACTGGCGCCGGCCCGTGGTCGACGATTCGCTGAGCTTCGTCGTGGTGGGCGGGCGCCATCCGGTGGTCGAGGCGGCGCTCCGCCGGGCGGGCGAGCCGTTCATCGCAAACGATTGCGACCTGTCCGGCGACACGCGAGGCCGGATCCGGCTGATCACCGGCCCCAACATGGGCGGCAAGTCGACCTTCCTGCGCCAGAACGCGCTGATCGCGGTGCTCGCACAGATCGGCGCCTTCGTGCCGGCCGCGGAGGCCCGGATCGGGCGGGTCGACCGGCTGTTCTCCCGCGTCGGCGCCGCCGACGACCTCGCCCGGGGGCAATCGACCTTCATGGTCGAGATGGTCGAGACCGCCGCGATCCTCAACCAGGCGACCCGGCGCTCGCTCGTCATCCTCGACGAGATCGGCCGGGGCACCGCGACCTTCGACGGGCTGTCGATCGCCTGGGCCTGCCTGGAGCACCTCCACGAGGTGAATGCCTGCCGGGCTCTGTTCGCCACGCACTTCCACGAGCTGACCGCCTTGGGCGACCGGCTCGCGCGCCTTGAGAACGCGACCCTCAAGGTCGCCGAGCACCGCGACGGCGTCGTGTTCCTGCACGAGGTGGTCCCCGGAATAGCCGAGCGCAGCTACGGGCTGCAGGTCGCGCGGCTCGCCGGTCTACCCGCCAGCGTCGTGGCCCGGGCCGGGGCGATCCTCAAGAGCCTGGAGAAGGCGGAGCGCGGCCGCCCGGCCCGGGCCCGGATCGACGACCTCCCGCTCTTCGCCGCCCTGGCCCCACCCCCGCCGCCGGAGCCGCCGCCCGAGGATCCGCTCGGCGCCCTGCTCGACGCGATCGATCCGGACGCGCTGACGCCCCGGGAGGCGCTGGACGCGCTCTACCGCTTGAAGCGCGAGCGGGCGGGGCGGGGTTAGGTTTGTTTGTCGAGGAAGGCTCCGACAGCGCCGCGTCTCTCCCTCCCCCCTCTGCGGGGGAGGGTGGCCCGCGAAGCGGGTCGGGAGAGGGGAGCAACAGTGCAAAATTTGGCGCTGCGCCGCGTGAAGGCAGCGCGCCGTTCTGACACCGCGTTCCCCTCTCCCGACCCCTGCTTCGCAGAGGCCACCCTGCCCCACAGAGGGGGGAGGGAGATGCGCGGAGACGGTCGGTCAAAACCTCACACCGGCGCCGGCAAAAATCCATCCGGCCAGGCCTCGGCGCCACGGCCGGCCCGGCGGTCGGCCACGTAGTCGAGGGTGCTGGCCACCACACGCTCGGAATAGGGCTTCGCGATCACCCCGATGGCGCCCGCGAAATCCCGCGGGATGCGCTTGGCGTTGGCGGTCATGAACACCACGGTGGTGCGCCGGTCCTCCGACAGCGCCCGGGCGACCTCGATGCCGGTCGGGCCATCCACGAGGTGAATGTCCACGAAGGCGACATCGGGCGCCGTGGACAGGCCGAGCGCGATCGCCTCGGCCGAGCTGCCGGCGATACCCACCGTGACGTGCCCCAGGTCATCCAGCAGGCACTCGAGCTCAAGGGCGATAAGCGCCTCGTCCTCGACCACGAGGATGCGCAGAGCAGCGTCCGCGTTCCCGGTCCCCATGCGCTCTCCGTATCCCGGCGTCGCCGACGCTCACGTGGCCGGGAGCGTGAAGAATTCGCGCCGAAGACTCAAGATGCGGATTGCAGCGGGATATCGATCTCGACGGTCGTGCCCGGCCCGGCATCCCGCCAGACGATGGTCCCGCGCATCTGCCGCACCACCATCTCGACGAGATTGCGCCCGAAGCCCGCCGGGTTGGGGGGCGCCGCGCCGAGGCCAATGCCGTCGTCCCGGATCGTCAGGTGCATGCCGTGCTCGGTCCGCTTGGCCGCGATCGAGACGCGGCCCTCCCGGGCATCCGGGAAGGCGTGGCGCAGGGCGTTGGCGGTGAGTTCGTGGATCAGCAGGGCCAGGGGCGCCGCCATCGCGGCCGCCACCGCGATCGGCTCCACGTCGGCCTCGACTCTGTGCCGCTCCGGGTCGAGGCCGGCATTCATGTCGGCCAGGAACTCGGACGCGAAGTCGCCGAGGTTGAAATGCGCGCAGTCGCCCTCCGAGTAGAGCAGCCGGTGCGCCGTCGACAGCGCCCCGATCCGTTCCGCCATGCCCTGAAGCGCGTCGCGGGCCTCGCCCTCCGGCGTGCGGCGGGCCTTCAATAGCATCAGCGAGGAGATCACCTGCAGGTTATTCTTCACCCGGTGATCGACCTCGTGCAGCAGCGCGGTCTTCTGCTCCAGCGCGGCGCTCAGGGCGTGCGTGCGGGCGTCCACGAGGCGCTCCAACTCATCGTTGGTGCCGCGCATCGTGACTTCGCGCTGGTGGGTATGGGTCATGTCGGCTTGCGCGGCGTAATAGAAAGCGACACCCTGCGCGTCGCTCACCGGCGTGATCGTCATGGCGTTCCAGAAGGGGGTGCCGTCCTTCCGGTAGTTCAACAGTTCGACGGAGATCGGCTCGGCCGCCGCGACGGCGGCGCGGATCCGCGCGACGGTGTCGTGATCGGTGGCTGGTCCCTGAAGCATGCGGCAATTGCGCCCGACGATCTCCGCAGCGGCGTAGCCGGTGGCCTGCAGGAAGGCGTCGTTGACCCAGGCGACCGGATTGTCGGGTGCCCGCGCGTCTGTGATCACCATGGGCGACGGGCTGCGCGCGAAGGCATCGACCAGCGTCGCGGGGGGCGGAGCGGACTCCGATCGGACACTCACCGCTTCATTCCACACTCTGCAACGCGACCCGTCCGCCCCAATCCTCCAGCCCTCGATCCACCGGGCATGGACGTTCCGTTAAGCAAGCTTCGATCAGGATCGCGCTTAACGGCATCACAATCCAGCGAGCCTTACCGCGGCGCACAGTTGCCACGATTTCGCGGGATCAAGGCCAGGAAAGCTCAGGAGTTCCATGCCATGGGCAACCAGCCACAGGCTTTGCGTCGCTTCCGCCTCCGCGACATCGTGGAGGATCGCCGCATCGCGCTGATGCTCGCCCTCGGATTCTCGTCCGGCCTGCCGCTCCTTCTGGTGCTCGGGACCTTCACGCTCCGCCTCGCCTTCTCGGATATCGACGTGCGCGCCATCGGGCTGTTCAGCTACGTGGCGCTGCCCTACTCGCTGAAGTTCCTCTGGGCGCCGGCGATCGATCGCCTTAACGTCCCGGTCCTGGGCGCGCGGCTCGGGCGTCGCCGGGCCTGGATGGTGACCACGCAGGCCGCCGTCGCCCTGTGCCTCGTCCTGATGGCGGTCTCCGATCCGAAAACCAACCTCGCGCTGCTCGGGCTCGGCGCCTTCCTGGTGGCGTTCTGCGCGGCAAGCCAGGACGTCGTGATCGACGGCTGGCGCATCGATGCCGCCGGCAGCGATTTCCAGGGCATTCTGGCGGCGACCTCGAACCTCGGCTACCGCCTCGGCCTGATCACCGCGGGCGCCGGCGCGCTGTTCATCGCGGCGTCCGGCGGCTGGATGCTCGCCTACCTGATCATGGCCGCGCTGATGCTGGTCGGCATGGTGGCGGCCCTGCTGGCGCCCGCCTTCGACAGACCCCGGGCGGCCCCGACCGAGACGGCCGGCCGATCGCGGCTCTGGTCGATGCGCCGCGCCGTGCTGGAGCCCCTGACCGAGCTGCACGGGCGGTTCGGGACCGCCCTCTGGGGCATCCTGCTGCTCGTCGCCCTCTACCGGCTGCCCGACTTCCTGTCCGGCGTGATGGCGAGCCCGCTCTACCGGACGCTGGGCTTCGACCTGAAGGAGATCGCCACCGTCACCAAGCTCTACGGCATCTGGGTCGGAATCGCGGGCGGGTTCGCGGGGGGCTGGGCGCTCGCGCGGCTCGGGCTGTTCCCGACGCTTCTGTTGGGTGCCTTCCTGGCGGCCGCCTCGCACCTCGCCTTCGCGTGGCTGTCGGCCGGCGCCCCCGAGATCTGGCGCCTGACGGTCGCCATCTCGATCGAGAACTTCTGCGGCTCCTTCGCGGGCATCGTGCTGATCGCCTACATGTCGAGCCTCACCAGCCCGGCCCATGCGGCGACGCAATACGCCCTGTTCTCCTCGCTCTACGCGCTGCCGGGCAAGCTGATCGCGGGCGCCTCGGGCTTCATCGTGGCGGCGATCGGCTACCCGGCCTTCTTCGTGCTGACATCGCTGGTCGGCATTCCGGTTCTGGCGCTCTGCCTCGCAGTGGGCCGTCGCAGCGGCCGATCGGGCACGGAGGCGACGCCGACCGGTGCATCCGCTCGGGGCCTGAGCGCGGAGGGGAACCGTGCGACGGGCGCGGAACTTCCTTCCACGGCGCGCGCCCCGGGGGCCGCGTGACCGGAACAGATCCGGGGATCCTTGGATGACCACGACCGACATCACCCGCGCCGACACGACCCTTCCGACGGTGGCCGAAGAGACGGCCCTGAGCGACACGGACCTCGCCGCGCTGCGCCGGGCCGTGCAGGTGCTGGAGCGGCCGAGCCTCGCCGCCCGCCTCTCGGCGGCCGCGGGGGCGCCGCTCGACATCATCGGCCGCTCGCTGCCGGCGCCCGTGACGGAGGTGGTGAGCCGCAGCACCGAGGCGGCCATGCGCGGCGCGCTCCGGGTCGCCCTGGCGACGCTGCCCCGCACCGAGGTCGTCTCGGCGACGGCGGGCGAAGCCGTGGGCACGGCGACCGCCAAGGCGGAGAGCCGTCTCACGCGGCTCCTCGGCTCGGGGGACGCCAAGCACAAGGCCTACGCGGCGCTGTCCGGCGCCCTCGGCGGCGCGTTCGGCCTGTCGACCCTGGCGGTCGAACTGCCGGTCTCGACGACGCTGATGCTGCGCTCGATCGCCGAGATCGCCCGCGAGGAGGGCGAGGATCTGGAGACGCCCGAGGGCGCGCTCGCCTGCGTGCAGGTCTTCGCCCTCGGCGGCCGGGCGGTGGCCACCACGGAAGCCGGCTCGGCGCTGACCGAGAGCGGCTATTTCGCGGTCCGCGCCGCCTTGGCCAAGACCCTGGCGGAGGCCGCCCGCTACGCCGGCAGCAAGACCCTCCTCGATCAATCGGCCCCGGCGCTGATCCGGTTCACCGCGCAGATCGCGGCGCGGTTCGGCCTCGTCGTGTCGCAGAAGGTCGCCGCGCAGGCGGTGCCGATCCTCGGGGCGTTCGGGGGCGCGGCCGTCAACACCGCCTTCATGAACCACTTCCAAGCGACGGCGCGGGCCCACTTCACGGTTCGGCGCCTGGAACGGAGATATGGCGCGGCCGCCGTGCGCGCGGCCTACGAGATCGAGAAGGTCGCCCTCGGAATTGGTTGATAAGCCGGCTCATGATCGTCCAGGATCGGCGGCGTCCGCGTCGTGCGGATGCGTGGAGACGATCGTGATCGGCAACGGCGAGATGGTGGCGCGGCTGGCGCTGGCGGCCCTGTTCGGCAGCGTGATCGGTCTGGAGCGGGAGCGCCTGCTCTGGGCGGCGGGCCTGCGGACCCACATGCTGGTCTGCGTCGGCTCCTGCCTGATCATGCTGGTCTCGGCCTTCGGCTTCGGCGACGTGCTGGGCACCGAGCACGTCGTGCTCGACCCGTCCCGTATCGCCGCCCAGGTGGTGTCGGGCATCGGCTTCTTGGGCGCGGGCACGATCCTGCTGCGCGGGGAGGTGGTGAAGGGCCTCACCACGGCGGCGAGCCTGTGGGGCGTAGCGGCGATCGGCCTCGCGATCGGCAGCGGCCTCTACGTGCCGGCGCTCGCCACGACGGCGCTGATCGTGGGCATCCTGGCCGGGGTGAAGCCGTTCGAGGAGCGCTGGCGCGACCGCATGCGGGCCCAGACGCTGCGGCTGACCGTACGCAAGGATGCGCTGTCGATCGAAACGATCCAGACGGCCAGCGGCGCGCGCGCCTCCCGGGTGCGGACCTTCACGGTCCGCCCCAGCGCGAACCCCGACTACGACGACGTCACCGTCACCTTCGTGCGCCTGTCGCGGACGAGCGTCGCGGAGATCGCCGAGAAGCTCCGGGCCATGCCGGAGGTCACGGCGGTGGAGGAAGGCACGGAATGAGACCGAATTGGGCTCACGCCGCCGAGACGCTTTCGCCGTCGAGAAACAGCCGATAGGCCGGGTTCTCGGTCTCGTCGGTGGCCGGGTAGCCCAGCGCCTCGATCACCGCGTCGAACCGCGCCCGCTCGGCCGGTGGGACCGCGATGCCGGCGAGCACGCGGCCGTAATCGGCGCCGTGATTGCGGTAGTGGAACAGCGTGATGTCGAAATCCGTGCCGAGCGCGTCGAGGAACTTCATCAGCGCGCCGGGCCGCTCCGGGAACTGAAAGCGGAACAGACGCTCGTGCGCGACGCCGACCGCCCGGCCGCCCACCATATAGCGGACATGGACCTTGGCCATCTCGTTGTCGCTCATGTCGAGGACCCGATATCCGATCTCGCGCAGGGCTTCGATCAGCGCCTGCTTCTCGCGCTTCCCCCCCGTCAGGTTGATGCCGACGAAGATCTGCGCCGCGTTGCCCGGGGCGTGGCGGTAGTTGAACTCCGTGATGGCGCGCGGCCCCAGGGCGTTGATGAAGGCCCGATAGGCCCCGGGCCGCTCCGGGATCGACACGCCGATCAGGATCTCCCGCTGCTCGCCGATCTCGGCCCGCTCGGCGATGTGGCGCAGGCGGTCGAAGTTGAGATTGGCCCCCGACGAGATGGCGATCAGCGTGCCGGTGCCGCCCTCGCGCTCGGCGTAGAGCTTGGCGCCGGCGAGGCTCAGCGCGCCGGAGGGCTCCGACACGGCCCGGGTGTCGTCGAAGATGTCCTTGACGGCGGCGCACATCGCGTCGGTATCGACGGTGATGACCTCGTCGAGGTGCTCGCGGCAGAGCCGGAAGGTCTCCTCGCCGGCCTGCCGCACCGCCACGCCGTCGGCGAACAGGCCGACCGAGGGCAGGCTGACCCGGGTGTCGGCGGCGAGCGCCGCGGCCATGCAGGCGGCGTCCTCGGGCTCGACGCCGATCACCTTCGTGCCGGGCCGCAGGTACTTCACGAAGGTGGCGATGCCGGCCGCCAAGCCGCCCCCGCCCACCGGGACGAAGATCGCCTCGATCGGTCCGGTATGCTGCTCCAGGATCTCCTTTCCGATCGTGCCCTGGCCGGCGATCACGTCGGGATCGTCGAACGGGTGCAGGAAGGTAAGGCCCTGCTCGGCCTCCAGGATCTTGGCCTGCGCCAGCGCATCATCGAAGGCGTCGCCGTGCAGCACGACCTCGGCGCCGCGGGCCCGGCAGGCATCGACCTTGATGGAGGGGGTGGTCCGCGGCATCACGATCACGGCCCGCGCCCCGAGCTTGGCGGCGGCGAGCGCGACGCCCTGGGCATGGTTGCCCGCCGAGGCGCAGACCACGCCGCGGGCGATCTGGTCCGGGCTCAGACCCGACATTTTGTTGTAGGCGCCGCGCAGCTTGAACGAGAAGACCGGCTGCAGATCCTCGCGCTTCAGCAGCACCGGGCGGCCGAGCCGCTGGGTCAGGCGCGGCATCCGATCGAGCGGGCTCTCGATCGCCACGTCGTAGACGCGGGCGGTGAGGATCTTGCGGATGTAGTCCGTCACGGGTTGGGATCTCAGGCGGTGCATTGTGTACGCCCGGCAGATAGCCCTTCGCGGCCACGGAAGCGAGCGCCCGGAGGGCAGGGCAGATCACCCCAGCCGCTCGACCAAAGCCGCCACCCACACCAGCAGCGCCGCCACCTGCGCCATGAAGGTTCCCGCCGAGGCGAGATCCTTGACCCGGCCGATCATCGGGTGGTGGCTCGGATGAACGTGGTCGCAAAGCTTCTCGACGGCGGTGTTGAGGAACTCGGCGGCCAGCATCAGCAGCAGGCTCACCATCAGCGCGACGCGCACCCACAGGGTCGCGCCGAGCAGCAGCGCGACCGGCACGCCGACCGCCAGCAGGACCAGTTCCTGTCGGACCGCCCGCTCGGTGCGCGCGCCATGGCGCAGGCCGCGCCAGGAATTGAGGAAGGCGAGGACCAGGGCGTTCATCAGGCCGCCCCCTCGGGCACGGACCGGCTGATCCACTTGGCCAGCAGCGGGCCGGTGAGCAGCACCACGAACAGGCGCAGGGTCTGCACCGCCAGCACGAAGGACACGTCGGCCTTCGAGCCGACCGCGATGATGGCCACGGAATCGAGCCCGCCCGGACTCGTGGCGAGAACGGCGGTGAGCAGGTCGATCGGCAGCAGCAATGTCAGGCCCCAGCCCCAGGCGGCGCAGAGGGCGATGACCGAGAAGGTCGCCACCAGGATGCCGGGAAGCGCCGTCACGGTCAGGCGCAGCGTCTCGCGGGTGAAGCGCAGGCCGACATACATCCCGATGCAGGCATAGGCGAGTTCGAGGAGCGGCACCGGCAGGGCCATTCGGACCACGCCGGTGGCATGCAGGAGGCTTCCCAGCACCATCGGACCAATCTGCGCGCCCGCCGGCACCCGCAGGGCGAGGGCCGCACTGGCGCCGATCACCGCCACCGCAAGCGTCGCCATCAGGGAGAGCGGCTCGACCGCCTCGGCGCTTCCGGATCCCACGGCCGCCGGGTTCGCCATGAGGAACCGGGCGGCGAGCGACGCCGAGAACACGACCGCGGCGACCCGCACGTACTGCATGAAGGCCACGAGCCGTGGATCCGCGCCGAAATCCTCGGCCATCGCCACCATGGCGGAGGCGCCCCCCGGCGAGGACCCCCAGGCGGCGGTGGTCCCGGGCAGCACCCGCAGGCGGGTGAGGACCCAGCCGACGACGCCGCTGACCGCGACCGTCACCAGCACCACGGCGACGATGAGCGGGCCATCCTCAAGCAGGGTCTGGGCGATCTGCCCGGTCACGGCGTGGGCCACGAGGCAGCCGATGAGCGCCTGGGAGGCCTGAAAGGCCGATCGCGGCACGTGGAGCCGCGACCCGCCGACGCCGAACGCGATCGCCCCGATCATCGGCCCGAGCAGCAGCGCCGCCGGGAACTGCGCGCGCATCAGGCCGTACGAGATGGCCGCGGACGCGGCGACGAGGGCGACCCAGAGGCCGAGGGTGCGGAGGGAGGGCAAGGCGGTCGGAAGGGGCGGGGTCCGGACGAGCGGCCGGGCGTCCACCGCGCGCTACACCGCAATATTGGTCCTGTCACGGCAAAGATTCGACACGGCGGACCCGCGTGGATGTCAGGGCTGGTCGGGTCCCCGGCGGCGTCATGCAGATCAGGCGCTGGGGGAGACGTCGCGACAGGCCGCGGTCCCCGGCGGCGCATGCGCCCGGAAGAAGGCGGCGAGGCTCGACAGGCCGGCCGCGCGGGGATCGCTGGTGCGCCAGGCCAACGCGATGGTGCGGCCCGGGCCGTCGACGTCGAAGGCGCGCGTGACCGTCAAACCGCTCGGGTCGGGGCCGGCCGGCACCGCGAGGGCGGGGAGCAGCGTGTAGCCGGCCCCGGCCGCCACCATGGAGCGCAGGGTCTCCAGGCTCGTGGCGTGGCGGCCGACCGAGGAGCCGGCCCCGCAGGCCGCGATCGTCTGATCACGCAGGCAGTTGCCCTCGTCGAGGAGCAGGAGGTCCGGCCCGGCGATCTCCGCGGCCGAGAGGGCGCCGCCGCGGGCGAGGGCATGCTCGGCCGGGCAGGCGAGCCAGAACGGCTCGATGAACAGGGGCGACGCGGTCAGCCCCAGTTGGGGCACCGGCAGGGAGACGAGCGCCGCGTCGATCCGCCCGTCGCGCAGGCCCTCCACGATGTCGGCGGTCCTCGACTCCTGCAGCGAAAGCGTCAGCAGCGGATATTCCTCGCGCAGGGGCCGCAACACCTGCGGGAAGAAGTAAGGGCCGAGCGTCTGGATCGCCGCCAGGATCAGGCGCCCGGTCAGCGGCGAGCCGCGCCCCTCGCTGGCCAGCGTCAGCAGGCGCTGCGCCTCCACCAGGATCACCCGGGCCTGCCGGATGATTACCTGGCCCGCCTCGGTCAGCAGGACGCGGCGGTTCGAGCGCTCGAACAAGACGAGGCCCAGTGTGGTTTCCAACTTGCGGACCTGCACGCTGAGCGTCGGCTGGCTGATGTTGCACCGCTCGGCGGCCCGCCCGAAATGACCCTCGTCGGCGACGGCGACGACATATTCGAGATCGCGCAGGGAGAGACCCGAAAGGTTCATAGGCAGCATCTATCACGATGTTTGTGACGATGCATTTGCTTCGGGGTCATGCCGGGGTCATAACCTTTCACCAGAACGGTTCCAGGTTGGCCCCCGTGTCCGACATGAGCCTTCGCAGAACAGAGAGACGGAACGCATGAGCGATCAACGCCCGATCCTGACCACCCGCCAGGGCCATCCGGTCCGCGACAACCAGAGCACCCGCACGGTCGGTGAGCGCGGCCCCGCGACGCTCGAGAACTATCAGTTCATCGAGAAGATCACGCATTTCGATCGCGAGCGGATCCCGGAGCGCGTCGTCCACGCCCGCGGCGCCGGCGCCCACGGCTACTTTGAGGCATACGGCAAGATCGGCAACGAGCCGGCTTCCAAGTATACCCGCGCCCGCGTGCTGAACGAGACCGGCGTCAAGACGCCGATGTTCGTGCGCTTCTCGACCGTCGCCGGCGCCAAGGAGAGCCCCGAGACCGAGCGCGACCCGCGCGGCTTCGCGGTCAAGTTCAAGACCGTCGACGGCAACTGGGACCTCGTGGGCAACAACCTCAAGGTCTTCTTCATCCGCGACGCGATCAAGTTCCCCGACATGATCCACGCGTTCAAGCCGGACCCGGTGACGAACCGCCAGGAGGCGTGGCGCTTCTTCGACTTCGTGGCCCAGCACCCCGAGTCAATCCACATGGTGACCCACCTGAAGTCGCCCTGGGGCATCCCGGCCAATTACCGGGAGATGGAGGGCTCGGGCGTCAACACCTACAAGCTGGTGAACGACCAGGGCGAGGCGGTGCTCTGCAAGTTCCACTGGATCCCCAAGCAGGGCGTCCGCAACCTGACCTCGGGCCAGGCCTCCGAGATCCAGGCTAAGGATGTCGGCCACGCGACCCGCGACCTGTACGACAACATCAAGGCCGGCAATTTCCCCGAGTGGGAGTTCGCCGTGCAGATCATGCCGGACGGCCCGAACGACCACCTGTCGTTCGATCCGCTGGACGACACGAAGCTGTGGCCGGTGGACCAGTTCCCGCTGCTGCCCTGCGGCCGGATGGTGCTCGACCGGGTGCCGGACAACTTCTTCGCTGAGGTCGAGCAGTCGGCCTTCGGCACCGGCGTGCTGGTCGATGGCATCGACTTCTCGGACGACAAGATGCTCCAGGGCCGGACGCTGTCCTACTCGGACACGCAGCGCTACCGCGTCGGCGCCAACTACCTCCAGCTGCCGATCAACGCGCCGCAGCCCGGCGTGAAGGTCTACTCGAACCAGCGGGATGGCCAGATGACCTACGGGGTCGACGGCACCGGTCCGAACAAGCACATCAACTACGAGCCCTCGACGCTCGCCGAAGGCCTGCGCGAGGCCCCGAAGCCCGCGAAGGACTACCACCAGCCGGTGCAGGGCAACCTCGGCCGCTACCAGACCTCGCGGACCGAGGACGACTACACCCAGGCCGGCGTGCGCTACCGCTCCTTCGCGGATTGGGAGCGTGACGACCTGATCGCCAACCTCGTGGGCGACATGAAGCAGTGCCCAGAGCCGATCCAGCTGCGGATGGTCTGGCACTTCTGGCACGCCGACGAGGATTACGGCCGCCGCGTCGCCGAGGGTGCGGGCATCGATCTGGAGAAGGCCAAGGCCCTGCCGCCGCTGCCGGGCCGCGCCGCCCCGGGCAAGCGCCTGCAGGCCGAGACCTACACGGACGGCTCGCAGGCCCACCGGGTCGCCGCGGAATAAGCCCTCTCAAGATCGGACGACGAAAGGCCCCGCGCGCTCCAGCACGCGGGGCCTTTTTTCTTCGACGAGTCGGCGAAGGGCCGTCGGGCGAAGGCAATCCCTCGGGCTCAGCCCCTCAAGGACAGTGTCGCCGCACGTAGCCCTTGCCGATGTAGGTCTGGGTCCGCGGGTCGTAGGTCCTGAACCGCCGGGCGCAGGCCGCGATGGCGGCCGAATCGTCGATCACCACCTCCGTCTCGACGGGAACCTCCGCCGGCGCCACGTAAACCGGCGGCGTGAACACGTAAGCGTCGTCAAACCAGGGATCGCCATAGGCCCCGAACAACCCGCCGAGACCGAGGCCCAGCCCGAAACCACCCAAGCCGTAGCCCCCATAGCGACGGTGCCAGTGATGATGATGGGCGAAGGGAGGCCAGCCGACGAAGCCGGGGCGGGCGAAGCCCCCGCCGGGTGCGACGCCGGGCCGGACCGGTCCGAGCGGTCGCCCCCAGGCCCCGACCCGCGGCCCGACCGCACCCGCGCGGAAACCGCCGCCGAACCCGCGCGCCTCCGCCCCCGTCGCACTCAGAGCGAGCGCCATCAGCGTCGCGGTGATGAGATGACGTCCCGATCGATCGATGCGTGCCATGCTGATATCCGACGCGGATGCCGCCCACTGGCCGGCCCTTGCTAGTAGGCTCAGCCATAACGTGCGTGGGACGCGCACTCAGTCAAGACCGCTCCGATGCAAGCTTCTCGCAGTTATGCAGCCACAGACCGCCAGACCGCGAACGAACACCTCGGGTATAGATTGGCTTTTGCCAGCGATATGCTCAGTATCCGTTTATTCAATAGGCGCACTGAAGCGGGGAACGCCCATCTCTAATCGCCTTTCGGCGGAAGATCTCGGACCGAGATTTTTGCAAAGCAAGTCCATGGAGCCTTGTGGCGGCCAGCCCATGCTCGCATGATGCGGGTGTCGGCAGGCCTGAGTCGCGAGCACGGGAAGGACGCAATGGCAACTCTTGTCCGTCACGACGCAAAACCCGACGTGGTGTTCGGCGGGGTCAGCGTCACCTACCTCGCGCGCAGCGATGCGACGGCGGACGTCCTCGGGATCTATCGGCTCGCGTTGGACCCCCGCACGCCGGGCGCTGGGCTGCACCGGCATGCCCGGCTGACCGAAACCTTCGCGGTGGAGGCGGGCACCCTCGCCCTGCACCTCGACGGGACGGATCTCGAACTCGGGCCCGGTGATTTCGCATTGGTCCGGCCGGGCACGCCGCACGCCTTTGCCAACCGCAGCGACCGGCCGGTCCGGCTGACCTTGAGCTTCACGCCGGCCCTCGCCCGCGAGGGCTTCTTCGAGGGCTTGGCGGTTCTCGCCGCCAGGGGGCGCCTCTCGGACGCCGAGGCGATGGAAGACCTGATGCTGCGCTACGATCAGGAACCGCTGGCCGGGTTGGACGGCTGGAGCGCGCTCAAGGGTTGAGCGGCCGGGCCGCGCGGCGCCGGTTCCGCCGCGCTGACCTTCCGGTCGCGGCCAGCCGCGAGGCCGATCAGGATCGCCGCGGCGGCGATGCCCGCGAACAGGGTGCCGGGAATGCCCCACCCTCCGGTCGCCTCATGGGCGAGCCCGAAGACCAGCGGGCCGAGGCACGCGCCCGCATAGCCGATGCCCTGCGCCATGGCGGACAGGCCGGCGGCGCTCGCCGCATCCGCCGCGCGGAGCACGATCAGAGTCAGCCCGAGGCCGAAGCAGCCGCCGATCCCGAAGCCCAGCGCGCAGGCAGACGGGATCCGCCAAGCGTCCGGCCCGAAGGCGAGGATCAGGAAGGCGGCGGCGGTCAGGCCCGGGATCGCAACGATCCAGGCGCGCTGGTCGCGGGCGCGGGCGGCCAGCGTGGCGGTGATCAGGGCGCCGGGCGCCTGGACCAGCGTGGTCAGCGAGGCGAACAGGCCGGCATCCAGCGGCGACAGGCCGCGCCCCTGCAGCAACAGCGGCAGCCAGCCGAACAGGATGTAGGCGAGCGAGGATTGCAGGCCCATGAAGCCCGTCACCCACCACGCCAGGGGGTTGCGCAGCAGCCGCCCGGCCGAGGGGGCCGACCGCGCACTCGGCCGGCGGGCGAACGGGATCCAGAACAGGCCGGCGACCAGCGCCGGAAGCGCCCAGATCGCCAGGGCGGAGGGCCAGCCGCCCCCGAGGGCGTGCTCGACCGGCACCGCCGCGCCGGCCCCCGCGGCCGCGCCGAGGCAGAGCGTCATGGTGTAGAGCCCGGTCATCAGGCCGCCGCTGCCGGCGTATTCACGCTTGACCAGGGCGGGCAGCAGGACGTTGTCGAGGCCGATGCCGATGGCGGCGAGCGCCGTCCCGGCAAACAGCGGCACCAAGCCCCCGAGGCCGCGCAAAGCCAGCCCGGCCGCCAGGATGGTGGTGCCCGCGAGTACGGCGAGATCGGCCCCGATTCGCCGGATCAGCGGTGCCGCCAGGGCGCAGGCGATGCCGAGGCAGAGGACCGGCAGCGTCGTGAGGATCGCGGCGCCGCCCGCGCCGAGGCCGGTCTCGTCCCGGATGGTCGCCAGCAACGGCCCGACGGTGCTGAGCGCCGGCCGCAGGTTGAACGCTACCAGCATCAGCGCGAGGGCGAGGAGGATCCGGCGCGATCCCGCCGGTTCCGCGCTCATCGCCGCCGACCCGCGGTCGCGGCGCCGACGAGGCAGGCTGCCAGCATCACCGCAAAGGCCGCGTCGCCGAACCGGCCGTACAGGGTGCCGCCGACGATGCGCGCCGGCAGGTCGGCATCGAGCCACGTCTCCTGATCGATCGGCGTCTGCGCGACGATGCGGCCGTGCGGGTCGATCACCGCGGAGATCCCGGTGTTGGCGTCACGCACCAGGGGCAGCCCTTCCTCGACGGCGCGCAGGCGCGCCTGGGCGAGGTGCTGGCGCGGGCCCGGCGTGTCGCCGAACCACGCGTCGTTGGTGACGTTCAGGATCAGCCCCGGCGGGCGGGACGCGGGCGCGGCATGCTCCGCCGGCAGGATCGCGCCCGGGAAGATCGCCTCGTAGCAGATCGTCGCCGCCACCGGCGGCAGGCCCGGCACCGCCAGGATCCTCTGCGCGGCGAGCGCCCCCGCCGAGAAGCCGCCGGGCACCGCCACGAACTGGCGCAGGCCGAGCGCCCGCAGGGCGGCGTCGAGGGGTCCGGGCAGGTACTCGCCGAACGGGACGAGGTGGACCTTGTCGTAGCTGTCGGAGATCACGCCGTCCGGCCCGATCACCAGGATGGCGTTGAAGTAGCGCAGGCGCTCGCCGGGCAGCGGCTCCTCGGCCCGGGCCGCGCCGGTGACGAGGTGCTGTCCGGGCTTGAGGCCGGCCGCCACCTTGGCCAGGGCCTCGGGATCGCGCTGGATCAGGAACGGGAAGGCCGATTCCGGCCAGACGATATGAGTCGGCTCAGGGTCGCCGGCCTCGACCGGGCGCTGGCTCAGCTCGATGTAGCGGTCGACGATGTCGGCGCGGTTCTCGGGCCTAAATTTGGCGTCCTGCGGCAGGTTCGGCTGGACGAGGCGCAGGCGCACGCCCGCCACCACCGGGTCGGGCGGCCCCAGGCGCTCGGCGCCGAACAGGGCCATGCCGGCGAGGACGATGGCGGCGGCCGCGCTCGGCCCGAACCGGCTGCGCGGATGGGAGCCGGTGGCGAGCGTCGCGGGGGCGGCGCAGATCAGGATCGCCAGAACGGTCAGGCCGTAGAGGCCGATCTCGGCGGCCCATTGCATCAGCCACAGGTTCTGGGCGAGCGCCATGCCGAGGGTGTTCCACGGAAAGCCCGTGAACAGGTGGCCGCGCAGCCACTCCGCGGCCCCGACCCCGAAGGCCAGGGCGGCGATCCGCGCCGGTCCGCGGCGCCACAACAGCCCGGCGGTCCCGAACCCCGCCCCGTAGAACAGGCCGAGCCCGAAGGGCAGGCCGATGACCCCGAGGGGCAGCGCCCAGAGGAACTCGTCGGCCTCCACCAGGAAGGCCTGACCCAGCCACCACAGGCCGGCCGTGAGATAGCCGAAGCCCCAGGCCCAGCCGATCAGGAAGCTCGGCCAGAGCCGCCGCAGGGCAGGGCGGTCGGCGGTCGCGCCGTCCATGAGCCAGACCGCGACGGTGAGGGAGACGATCAGCGCCGGCAGGACGCCGAAGGGCGGCATCGCCAGCGCGCCCAGCGCCCCCGCGAGCGACGCCAGACCAAGGCGGCGCCACCCGGTCAGGCCCGCGATGGCCCGCACGAAACCCGGTACCCGGCCGCGCATCGGCGCACCCGGCGCCGCAGACGCCCGGGCGTAACCCTCGGCGGTGCCCGTCACGCCTGGACCGTCACGGGTAGGGGGTCTCGGCAGCCGGTGGGTTGGGATTCGCGGGCGGGGGCAGGGCGAGCGGCACGACGTTGCCGATCCGCGCCGCGCCCTTGTGGAAGCGCAGCCGCTTCAGACGGCGGGGATCGGCATCGAGCACTTCGAACTCGAGGTCGCCGGGGCCGGCGATCAGCTCGCCCCGCGAGGGGACCCGACCCGCGAGCGTCACGATCATGCCGCCCAGCGTGTCGATCTCCTCGGCCATCTCGCCGACCGCCGCCGCCAGATCGACCCCGGTCGCCTCCGATACCTCGGCCAACGGCGTGCGCGCGTCGGCCACGAAGACGTCGCCCTCGCCGTCGACCCGCTGAACGTAGCTGGCCTCCGCGACGTCGTGCTCGTCCTCGATGTCGCCGACCACGACCTCGATCAGGTCCTCGATGGAGATCAGCCCGTCGGTGCCGCCATACTCGTCGATCACCAGCGCCATGTGGGTGCGGGTCGCCTGCATCCGCACCAGCAGATCGATCGCCGGCATGGAGGGCGGCACGAACAGGACCGGGCGCTGGATGCGGGTCGCCGCGAGCGTCGTGGTCAGGTCGACCTTGCCGAGGTCGAGGCTGCGCGGGAGCCGCGGCGCCGGACGGCGGACACGCGGTGCGGCCACCGGATCGGCCTCACCGTCGACCGCCGGCTCAGCCGGCTTGGCCGCCGGGACGCTGCGCCGGGTCGGCTCGGCCTTGGCGGCGATGTGGTCCACGAGGTCGCGGATGTGGACCATGCCGCGGGGATCGTCGAGGGTCTCGCCATAGACCGGCAGGCGGGAATGGCCGGCGGTGCGGAACAGCTTGAGCAGGTCGCCGAGGCTCGTCTCGTTGGAGACGGCGACGATGTCGGCCCGGGGGATCATCACGTCGTCGACCCGCACCTTGTGCAGGCCCAGCACGTTCTTGAGCATCACGCGCTCGAGCGGAGACAATCCGCTCTCGCCGGCATCCGGCTCGGCCAGCGCCTCCTCAAGCCCCTCGCGCAGGGAATCGCGCGGCTTGAGATGCAGCGCCTGGAGCAGGCGGTCGTACCAGGGCTCCCGGTTCTGGGACTCGCCCTCGGTGGAACTGGGCGCGGCCAGGGCCGCGCCGCGACTTCGATCGTTGCTCATGTCTCTCGTGTCTGGGGTCGGTCGGGCGTCGCGCGCTCAGGCATAGGGATCCGGGATGCCGAGGGTCGCGAGGGCTGCGACTTCCAAGGCTTCCATGGCATCGGCCTCGGCCTCGCCGAGCTCGTGGTCCTGACCGAGACAATGCAGGGTGCCATGGACGAGGAGGTGGGCGAGGTGATTCTGGAGCGGCTTCGACTGCTCGGCACTCTCGCGCACCAGGGTCTCGTACGCAAGGACCACGTCGCCCAGCGGCGTCGCGACTTGCGCATGCCGCGGCTGCGGTGCGGCCGGGAACGACAGGACGTTGGTGGGCTTGTCCTTGCCGCGCCACGTCCGGTTCAGATCCTGGACAGCGGCATCGTCAGTCAGCAGGACGCTGACCTCGACCGGGCCGTCCGGCTTCCCGGGGGCGATGGCGAGGCCCGCCTCGACGGCGCGGGTGACGAGGGCTTCGAGGCCGGGGATCGCGGCCTCCCAGCGCTCATCCTCGACGGCGAGATCGATGTCGTGCGGCATGCTCACGCCAGCGGCCGGCGCCGGGGGTTTGGGTTGCGGTCGGCCTCATCCTCGCCGTGGGCCGCGCGCTCGTAGGCGGTAACGATCCGGCGCACGAGATCGTGGCGGACGACGTCGACGTCCTTGAACCGCACGCGGCCGATTCCCTCGACCCCATCCAGCACGCGCACGGCCTCCACGAGGCCGGACTTCTGGCCCGGCGGCAGGTCGATCTGACTTGGATCGCCCGTGATGATCATGCGCGAGCCCTCGCCCAGACGGGTGAGGAACATCTTCATCTGCATGGAGGTCGTGTTCTGCGCCTCGTCGAGCAGCACAACCGCGTTGGTCAGCGTCCGCCCGCGCATGAAAGCCAGCGGCGCGATCTCGATCTGGCCAGTCTGCAACCCGCGGTCGACGTGGCGCGCCTCCATGAAGTCGTAGAGGGCGTCGTAGATCGGGCGCAGATAGGGATCGACCTTCTCGCGCATGTCGCCCGGCAGGAAGCCCAGGCGCTCGCCAGCCTCCACGGCGGGCCGCGACAGGATCAGCTTCTCGGCATGGCCCTGCTCCAGCAGCGAGACCGCGTGGCCGACCGCCAGCCAGGTCTTGCCGGTGCCGGCCGGCCCCTCGGCGAAGACCAGCTCGTTGGTGCGCAGGAGCTTGATGTACTCGTCCTGCGCCGGGTTGCGCGCCCGCACGGCCCCGCGCTTGCGGGTGGCGATCTGCTCGAAATGCGGCTTGTCGGCCTCGGCCGCGATCGTCTCGGCCGGGAACAGGCTCGCCTGCGCGGTGGCCTCGCGAATCGCGCCGTCCACGTCGCCGAGCGTCAGCGTGCTGCCGCCGGTGCGCACCCGGGCGTAGAGCTTCTGGAACACGCGCCGGGCCTTCTCGGCCGCGTCGGGCGGTCCCTTGATGACGAGATGGTTGCCGAGGGCCGTCGCGGTGACCTCCAGGCGGCGCTCGATATGGGCGACGTTCTGGTCGTACTGTCCGAAGACGAGGCTGGCGAGGCGGTTGTCGTCGAAGGTCAGCGGCACCTCGACCGCCTCGTCCTGCCCGGCCGGGCGAACCGGGCCGCGCCCCTTCAGGGCGCCGCGCGCCCCAGCCCCGTCCGACGCGCTCAAGCCGCCATCCTCGTCATACTCCTCACGCCGCCGCGGCCTCCGCGACAAGCTCACCGAACAGGCTGTTGGCGCCGGCTTCGGTGATCCGCACCGGAACCACCGATCCGATATGGTGCGGCCCGGCATCGAACTGGACGGCGAGGAGGTGCGGCGTCTTGCCCGCGACCTGACCGGGATGCCGGCCGGGCTTCTCCACCAGCACGTCGAAGACCCGGCCCTCGGCCGCCCGCTGATAGGCGTGGCGCTGGCTGTCGAGCAGGGCCTGCAGCTCCGCGAGCCGCGCCGCCATCACGGATTCCGGCACCTGATCGCCCCGGTCGGCCGCCGGCGTGCCGGGGCGGGGGCTGTACTTGAACGAGAAGGCGCTCTCGAAGCCGACATCGCGCACGAGCCGCAGGGTCTCGGCGAAGTCGGCGTCGGTCTCCCCGGGGAAGCCGACGATGAAGTCGGACGACAGGGCGATGTCGGGCCGGGCCGCCCGGACGCGATCGATCAGGCGGCGGTACTGGTCGCCCGTGTGCTTGCGGTTCATCGCCGCGAGGATCCGGTCCGACCCCGCCTGCACCGGCAGGTGCAAGTAGGGCATCAGGGCCGGCACCTCGGCATGGGCCCGGATCAGGTCGTCGTCGAAATCGTTCGGGTGGCTCGTGGTGTAGCGGATCCGCGCGATGCCCGGGATCTTCGCAACCGCCCGCACCAGCTCGGCGAGCCCGACCGGCGCGCCGTCCGCCCCCGCGCCGTGATAGGCGTTGACGTTCTGGCCGATCAGCGTGACCTCACGGACCCCGCCCTCCGCCAGCTTCCCGGCCTCGGCCAGAACCGCCGCCACGGGCCGCGAGACCTCGGCGCCGCGGGTGTACGGCACCACGCAGAACGCGCAGAACTTGTCGCAGCCCTCCTGCACGGTGAGGAAGGCGGAAGCACCCAGCGTCCGCCGCCGGGGCAGGTGATCGAACTTGTCCTCGACCGGGAAGTCCGTATCGACCACCCGCCGTTCGCGGGAGCGGGCGAGCAGGTCGGGCAGGCGGTGGTAGCTTTGCGGGCCGACCACCACGTCGACGGCCGGCTGGCGGGCCTGGATCTCGGCGCCCTCGGCCTGGGCGACGCAGCCCGCCACGACGATGCGCGTGTCGAGCCCCTGCGCCTTGCGCTCACCCTTGAGCACGCGCAGGCGGCCGAGCTCCGAATAGACCTTCTCGGCGGCCTTCTCGCGGATGTGGCAGGTGTTGAGGACGACGACATCCGCATCCTCGACCGAATCGGTCGGCGCGTAGCCCTCGGCACCCAGGACGTCGGCCATGCGGGCCGCGTCGTAGGCGTTCATCTGGCACCCGTAGGATTTGACGTAGGCCTTCTTCAACGCGCCCGTCCCGAACCGTCCGCTGGATCCTTGCGCCGGCCCCGCGGGGCCCGGCCTGCGGCCTGTAGCACGGATCGCGCGGGCCGTCGCGGCGCCTGAAACGCGACCGGCCGCCCAGGGGCGGCCGGCCAATGGCTTCGGCTGATGGATCAGCCTCAGTGAGCGACCGCCGCCGCTGCGGGCACGTCGATCACCATGTGCTGGAAGAACGGCACGTAGGCCTGAAGCATCACGAACAGGCCGACGAGGCAGGCCAGCGCGATCGAGTGCCAGAACACGAACCGCAGGATCTTGCCCTCCTGGCCGAAATAGCCGGTGGCCGTGGAGGCGACGACGATCGACTGGGCGTCGATCATCTTGCCCATCACGCCGCCGGACGAGTTCGCAGCCGCCATCAGCACGCCGGGCAAGCCGAGCTGCTCGGAGGTGATCCGCTGCAGGCCGCCGAACAGCACGTTCGAGGCCGTGTCCGACCCGGTCAGCGCGACGCCCAGCCAGCCGAGCAGCGTGCCGAAGAACGGGTAGAGGATCCCGGTCCCCGCGAAGGCCAGCCCGAGGGTGGCGTCGACGCCCGCGTAGCGGGTGAGGACGCCCAGCGCCAGCATCGCCGAGATGGTGATGAGCGAGTAGCGCAGGGCCCAGATCGTCTCGAAATAGGCCGTCACGAGCCGCACCGGCGAGAACCGCATGATCAGGCCGGAGATGATCGCGGCGATCAGCACGCCCGTGCCGGTGAACGACATGTAGGTGAACAGGAAGACCGCGCCCTCCGGCACCGGCTTCGGCACCACCGGCGGGACCTTCATGATCACGTTGTGCAGGCCCGGCACCTCGTACTTCCAGGTGAAGAGCGGATTGACGATGCCCTTGAACCAGCCGGTGCCCCAGATGGCGACGATGATCGACAGGACGATCCACGGCACCCAGGCCATCAGGATCTCGCCCTGCGAGGCCGTGCGGGCCCCGACATGGACCGGGGGCGTACCCGGCACACCGGCGCCGAGCGCCACCGGGCGCGGGCCCGCGACGGCGAGCGACGGATCATGGCCGCGCAGCGCCGGCGAGGTCCAGATCTCCTTCGGGTGCCAGACCTTCAGGAACAGCACCAGCGCGAGCATCGAGGCCAGCGAGGCGCCGATATCGACGATCCAGGGGTTCACATAGTTGGAGATCAGGAACTGCGCGACCGCGAAGGACGCGCCGCAGACCAGGATCGGCGGCCACACCCGGATCATGCCGCGGAAGCCCGCGAACACCCAGATCAGCCAGAACGGCACGATCAGCGAGAACAGCGGCAGCTGCCGGCCGATCATCGCGCCGAGGATCTCGGGCGGATAACCGGTCACCGAGGCCAGCCCCTGGATCGGCGCGCCGAGCGCCCCGAAGGCCACCGGCGCCGTGTTGGCGATCAGCGACAGGCCGGAGGCGGCGAGCGGCGAGAAGCCGAGGCCGATCAGGATGGCGCCGGTGACCGCAACCGGAGTGCCGAAGCCGCCCGCGCCCTCGAAGAAGGCGCCGAACGCGAAGGCGACCAGGAGCAGCTGCAAGCGCCGGTCGGCGGTGATGCCGGCCACCGATTGCTGAAGGATCGCGAACCAGCCCTTCTCCACCGTCAGCCGGTAGAGGAAGATGACGTTGAGGATGATCCAGCCGATCGGGAAGAAGCCCGTGACCATCCCGAGGATCGCGGCGCGTCCGGCGAGGCCGGTCGGCATGCCGAATCCCACGATGGCGACCAGGAGGGCGAGCCCGAGGGCGATGACGGCCGCGATATGGGCCTTCACCCGCCCGCTGGCGATCATGGCGAGCAGTGCGATGACCGGCACTGAGGCGGCGAGCGTCGAGAGCCATGGGCTCCCGAACGGATCGTAAACCTGATTCCAGGTTTGCAACGGGCGTCCTCCACTATGTCCCGACTGATACGGGTTGCGGCCTAGCTAGCAGAGAGATTCGGCCTGCTCAATGCACTGCATCATGTATTCCGGCGACCTTTTCGACCGACCATTTTGTATGTGGTCCGGTCGACCGCGGGCGTCGGGAGTCCGGGCCGTCAGACGGCCGCGACTTCAGGATCGTGAAGGTCGAGACCCGGGCGCGCCGGGCTGACGCTCACCGGCGGCGGAGGGCGAGAGCCCACGCCGACACCCCGCAGCGCGGCCCGAACCTCGGCCTCGGCGGCGGCGGTCGCGGCCTTCCGGTCGGTCGTCGCCTCGAAGGCGATGGGCGCCCCCCAGACCACATGCACGTCGATTGGGCCGCCCTGCACGAAGGCCATGAGGTGCGGGGCCAGCTCCATGTCGCCGTACCACGCGATCTCCGACCGCTCGGAGCGGGTCACCGGCAGCCCGTTGCGCCGGGGATACGCGATCGCCAGGGGCTGGAGGCGCACGCGACCCCGGCCAGCCTCGGCCTGCAGCGCCGCCCGGGCCGCCCCCACGAGGGAGGAGCGGAACGGCAGCAGCCGGGTCCCGTCGCCGGTCGTACCCTCCGCGAACAGCACCACGAGTTCGCCCTCCGCGAGGCGATGCCCCATGGTGGCACTCACCGTGGCGGTCGCCCCCCGGCGCTGCCGGTCGATGTAGATGGTCCGCTGCAGCGCCGCGAAGGTGCCGATCACCGGCCAGCCGGCGATCTCGGACTTCGCCACGAAGGAGAGCGGCCGCAGCGAGCCGATGGCGATGATGTCGAGCCACGAGACGTGGTTGGCCAGCACCAGGGCCGCCTCGCCCATGGCGGGGGGCGTGCCGCTCTGCGTCACCCGAACCCCGAACAGCCGCAGGAAGACCCGGTGGAACAGCATCGGCGCCAGGGTCGCCCGGCGACCGAGCAGGCGCAAAGCCACCCAGTGCGGCGGCGCCAACACCGCGAAGGCGAGGGCCAGGGTCGCGACGCGGCAGGCGAGGCCGAAGCGGCTCACGGCGTCAGAGGTCGGCGCTCATCGTCAGCGCGGTCGCCCGGCTGCCGTCGGCCTTGAGGTAGTAGCCGGTGCGCGCGCCGACCTGCCGGAAGCCGTTGCGGCTGTAGAGGCGCAGGGCCGGGGCGTTGCCCTCGTCGACCTCCAGATGGACCCGGGCGATGCCGCTGAGCGCGAGGCTCGACAGGTGCTCGCGCAGGAGCTTGCGGCTGTGCCCGCCGCCGCGCAGGGCCGGCGACAGCACCACGGTCAGGATCTCGGCCTCGTCGGCGGCGCGGCGCGAGAGCACGAAGCCGTGCAGCGTGCCCGCCCGCCAGAGGGCATGGGCCTGCGTCGACCGCTCGCAGAGCAGGCGCTCGAATTCATGGGCCTCCCAGGGACGGGCGAACGCGGTGGCGTGCAGCCGGGCCAGCGTCGGGGCCTGCGACGCGTCGATGAGCGGCGCCACGTAGGGCTCGGGGCTCAGCGCGTCCCACCACGCCGACCACCAGTCGGAGGGCCAGAAGGGTAGGGGCCGCGTCATTGCCGGGCGATCCGCGCATGGTCCTGGGGCCGCGCATCGGGCCCGCGCAGGTAGAGCGGCCGGGGCAGCGCCTGCTCGGGGTCGGCCAGGAGCCCGAGGGAGGCGACGGATGCGATGTCCGGCCCGGTGACGCGGTTGACGCTGGCTTGGACGCCGCGCTCGGCCAGGGCCGCCGCCAGGGCCGGCGAACCGGATCCGGCGAGCAGCATGGGACCGGCCCCGATCAGGCGGTCGGCGACCTCGGCGACGGGGAGATGCGCCGGGGCGATGCCGTCGCGCCCCGGACTGAGGGCGTGAACGTAGATCGCGCCATGCCGGGCATCGATCGCGGCGGCGATCGAGCCCTCGATCGTCTCGGCCAGCAGATGCGCCAGCAGGGCCGAGAGGGTGCCGACCCCGACCACCGGCTTGGCCGTGGCGAGGCCGATCGCGCGGGCCGCCGACAGGCCGACGCGCAAGCCCGTATAGCTGCCGGGGCCGACCGTGACAGCGATCCGGTCGATGGCCTCGAATCCGCCATCCACCCGGGCCATGACCCGCTCGATCAGCGGCAGCAGGGATTCGGCATGCCCGCGGGTCATCGCGAGGGACTCGACGGAGAGCGGCGTCTCGTCACCCTCCGCCATGACGCAGGCGGCGCAGGTGTCCAGCGCTGTGTCGATGGCCAGGATACGCACGTCCACTCCCGCATGCCGGTCCGCGCCGACCGTCCATTCCCTGCGCCCTCGAACGGCGCGAAGAGTCGGAATCGATAGAGCAAAACCGCCGTCCCGTCAGCGCCGGTCCGGTCGGCTGTCCCCATCGGCTGCGGAGTGTTGCCGGCTTGCGCCGCTTTGCCCGGGGACACGACCCCGCTTCCCTCAGGCGGCCCGGGAGACCCGACCGATCCGGCCGGCGATCGTCTCGGTGGTCCCGGCGGTCGGAAGTGGGGGCTCCGTCTTCGCACGCCACGACCGCGATGCTCCGGCCGGCGTCGCCGGCCCGAGCTACCGCGATCGTGGCGTCTCAGCCTCCAGCGCCCCCGCTTCGATCCTCAGATCGCCTGGACTTCCCGCACCTCCGGGAGGAAGTGCTTGAACAGGTTCTGCACCCCGTGCCGGAGCGTCGCGGTGGAGGACGGGCAGCCCGAGCAGGCGCCCTTCATCTCGAGATAGACGACGCCTTCCTTGTAGCCGCGGAAGGTGATGTCGCCGCCGTCTCCGGCGACGGCCGGGCGCACGCGGGTCTCGAGCAGGTCCTTGATGGTGACGACCGTGTCGTGGTCGGCCTCGTCGTAGAACTCGTCGCCGGGCTCGACCGCGTCGTGACCGCCCTCGGCCATCACGGGCGCACCGGACTGGAAATGCTCCATGATCGCGCCGAGCACGGCGGGCTTCACCTGCGCCCAATCGGAGCCGTCTTCGGCCTTGGTGACGGAGATGAAGTCGTGTCCGAAATACACGCCGGAGACGCCCGGAACCGCGAACAGCGCCGACGCCAGGGGCGAGCGGGCGGCGGCCTCGGCGTCCTTGGCCTCGAAGGTCGACTCGGCCAGGACGACGCGTCCGGGCAGGAACTTCAAGGTCGACGGGTTCGGCGTGGCTTCGGTCTGGATGAACATGCTGGCATAACTCCGCTGCGCCGGTTCAAGGCCGGCCGGGACATGCGCCCGCGGGCGCTTCCGTCCATGTGGACCGGCCGTCGGAATTTCTCAACCGGTGCGGCTTCGCGGGCGAGTGGACATTCCGGCCTGGGCGTCCGAGGACGGGCCCAGCAGGTGGCAGAGGAGCCGAGGGTGACGGTGACCGGGGACGAGACGCGCGCGCAGGATCCGCACACGGACCTCCGCGAGACCGAGACGAAACTCGACGAGGCCCGCGCCGAGGTTGCCGCGCTCAAGGTTCTGCTCGCCCTGCGGACGCACCAGCACGATCAGGCCTGGCAGGCCGCGCGACGCGCCGCAGCCGATCTCGAACAGGCGCGGGCCTCGTCCGCCCCGACTTCCGCCCCGACTTCCGCCCCGACCTCCGATGACGCGGAGAGCCCGTCCGCGGTGCAATCGGAGGCGGTCGCCCGCGCGGAGGCGCGCACCGAGGCCGTGCGGATCGTGCTGGGCGCCGTCCTGGCGAGCCTGCGCCCCTGGGGCTTGGATCGGCGCCGGTTCCAGAGGCTCGTCGTCCAGGCGGGCCGCGAGGCGCCGGAGGCGGGACCGGGCGCCGAGCGTCACGCGATCCTGTTGACCGAAGCGCGGCGCATCCTGGGGCGCACCCGATAGATGAGCCCGATGGGGGCGGCGGCACGCCGATCCGGAGCCCCGCACGCCGGGTCCACTGGGTTAACCCCCTCTTAACCGAGCCCTCCCATCGTCGGTGACAGGACGGACAGGGAGAGGTTTCCGGCATGCAGATCAGCGAACACCACGTGCGCGAGTACGCCTACTTCATCTGGGAAAACGAGGGCCGTGTTCACGGTCAGGCCGCGGCGCACTGGCTGCGCGCGGAAGCAGCTCTGCGCGTCGACACGACGCCGGCGGTTGTGACCGAGCCGGCTCCGGCCCAGAAGGCCGCCGCTCCGGCCAAGGTGGCTGCCCCCAAGTCGGCTGCCCCCAAGGTTGCCGCTCCGAAGGCTGCGGCTCCGAAGGCGGCTGCGCCCAAGGCCGCCAAGGCCGCCGCTCCGAAGGCCGCCGCCACCCCGGCGCCGAAGCCCGCGCCCGTCAAGGCTGCCGCGAAGCCGGCTGCCCCGAAGCCCATCCGGGCCTCCAAGACTGCCGTCACGGCCGGCATCGCCGCCAAGGCGAAGCCCGCCCGCACCCCGGCCGCGATGCACTGACGCGCACCGCACCGAACACATTTCAGAAGCCCGTCCCCACCCCGGGGGCGGGCTTCTGCCGTTCCAGCACCGAAATCCCGGGAACAGGGCCTTCTGCCGCCCCGTTGACGCCCGTGAAGCGGGCCGCCCTGCGCCGCGATGAGGCCAGCATGCGCGCCGTGATCTTCGACATCGACGGGACCTTGCTCGACAGCGTCGATCTGCATGCCCGGGCCTGGGTCGAGGCCTTCGCGCATTTCGGCGTCGAGACGGACGAGGCCAAAGTCCGCAGCCAGATCGGGAAGGGCGGCGACGAGCTGATGCCGGTCTTCCTGCCGCAGGAGCGGATCGAACGGGACGGCGAAACGATCGAGGCCTTCCGGTCCGACCTGTTCAAGCGGAAATACCTTCCCGACGTGAAGCCGTTTCCGGGCGTGCGATCGCTGTTCGAGCGGATCCGTGCGGACGGCAACACCATCGCCCTGGCCTCATCGGGCAAGCGAGCGGAGGTGGAGCGCTACACCGACATTCTAAAGATCGGCGACCTCGTCGATGTCGCCACGAGCTCGGACGACGCCGACCGGTCGAAGCCGCATCCCGACATCTTCGAGGCCGCTTTGGCGAAGCTCGACGGTGGTCCGTCCAGCACGATCCACGTCGTCGGCGACACGCCCTACGACGCCGAGGCCGCGCGGAAGGCGGGCCTGCCGACCATCGGTTTGCTGTGCGGCGGCTTCCCGGAGGCGGACCTGTCCGCGGCGGGCTGCGTGGCGATCTTCCGCGACCCGCAGGACCTGCTCGACGGGTACGACCGCTCGCCCCTGGCACAGCGCTGAGGGCCATCGCAACCGGAAGTGGGGCAAGCGATTTCGTGCCCGCCGGCTCCGATATCCCCACGTTTCGCATCACGTGTTGCAGTGCGGTGACGCAGCGTGATGCCGGCTACAGAAAAATACGAATGGGGCTGGTGCGACCCCGGCAAAAGGCGTAGCGAGCCGCCCGCCAACTTGGATCCCTTCGAAGGACGAGCGACGCTGATGCCTCAGACCCATCAGGCCCAGCCGGCATCGCGTTTCATTCCGGTCGCCAAGACGTTGCCGGAACAGATCGCCGAAGCCGTGGAGTCCCGGTCGACCCCGCTCAGTCACCTGCTCCGCCTCATGGCGGCCCTGCAGGAAGAGGGCGGAAACGAAGCCCTGCGCCTGCGCCTGCGGGCCCGGATCGGAGCGCCGCTCGACGCCTGAACGGCGCGGGCCGAGGCCCCCCTCAACGCCGATGGTGCCGCTTGTGCCGTCGGCGCGCCGGTTTAGCCGGCTGCGCGGATTGGCCCAGCCGCGCCATGCAGGCGTAATAGATCTGCTTGCCGATCTCTTCGAGTTCCAGACCCCGGGGATTGGGCGTCGCGAAAACCTTCGCCTTGGCTTCGAGGCGGCAGGCGGCATCCTCGGGGCTGCGAATCGGCGGCTCGGCGCGTGCGGGGGTCATGGCCAGCATCAGGCCGACTGACGCTCCGATAACGCTACCTACGGGAAAACGCCGTCTCGCCCAAGAATACGGCCTTGAATACGGCATTCGGATCGCAGTCCTCGCTCCACCCGGACGCCGAGATAGAGCGTTTCGCGCCGCCGTGAACCGTCCGGGACTACGGACCGGCATCCATCACGGAACGATCCACAGGCACCGGCCGGCGCCTGCGATCGTCATGCACTCGTAGGGTGCGCCGCCGATCAGCGCCCGCTGCTCCACGGACCCGATGGTCTTCCGGTCGATGCTGCGGCAGCCGGCCTCGGCCTCGGCCGGATGGCCCGAGCCGGTGGTCGCGTCGATCCGGCGGGCCGCAATCAGGGTCTCGCAGGCGATCGCCGTGGCGTGGTCCTGCGCCGCGGCCGCCCCCGACCAGACGACGACGGAGACGAGCACCAGAAGCGTTCGGATAAGCATCGCGCGCCCTCGCTACGACAGCCGCACGCACAGGGGCAGCTTGCAGACCGTCGCAAACGCGGGACACCGCGGGCGGGTTTCAGTCGACGGACCCCGGACGCGACGACGCCCGCCGGGACAGGCGGGCGTCGTTCAACGGACACAAGGCTGTCGAACGTCGCGTCCGCTCAGCGCTTGACCTTCACCTTGGCCTTGCGGGCCGCGTAGCGGGCGTCGCGCTGGGCCTTCTTGGCCGCGAGCTCGGCCGACTTGCGCTCCTGCGCGGCGGCGAGTTCGGCGGCCTCGCGGGCGAGCTGGGCAGCCAGTTCCGCCTCCTCGCGCTGACGCTTCTCCTCGGCGGCCTTCAGTTCGGCGGCAATGCGGGCGGCCTCGCGCTCACGGGTCCGCTCCTCGCGCGCCTTGGCGATATCGGCCCGGGCTTTGGCCTTGGCGATCACCTCCGGATCGTCGGACGGGGGCCGCGCCTTGAACTTGGCCAGCAAAGCGGCCTTGGCATTCTGCGAGTTCTGGCGGCGATCGTCGAAGTTCCTGTAGTCGAATGCGCTCATCTGACCTTTCTCAGTTCGGTATGTTGGGCGTCTTGCAGGGACATCCGGCCACGCCGGCAAGGGACCTCAGTCTGCAGATTCCGACGCCGTCCCCGGACCTCGGAACCGTGCCGACCCATCGGCAGCACCGATGGTTCGACCCGAGCGCTCGATCTGCGCCGCAGCGCTCGGGTCGAACCAAAATTTGAAAAACGGAGAGCCCTTACCCGGAGCCCCGATGGAGATGCAATCGCACCGGCGTCTTCAGCCTGCCCAGAAAGCGACAATCCACATCGTCTCTGTAAGAGTTTCGTCCGGCGATGCAGAAAAACATCAAACGGCGATCGCTGTGAAGACGTTGCGCAGGCGCGACAGGATGTCTGACGGATCAGGAGATAGGTCGCGCACAACGCGGCGGCAAGGTGAGTGGCCGGTCCTGACCGCCACCGACCGAGAACCGCAACGGCGGCCTTCCTGGCCTTCAGACAAGCCTGCGACACGGCCTACACAGTATCAAAACCGCTCCGCAGAACTTATTCTACGCTTGCATCACTGATTTGCGCTGCCGACATCGATCCCCCTGATGACCTTGAACCGGTGAAATGTGCCTCGTCACAGGCGTCGGCGGCGCGCCGGCCGCACGGCTGATCGATGGCAGCCGCCTGCTCAAAAATCGGGCATTCTTATCGCGTCTCTGCGGCATCCAAACCTTAGCGGCATATCTGCACACAAATTAGTCATATGATGGCCGACGGTTCGCCGGCAGCGGACGGCACGAGGTCTGCTACTGGGGCATAGAGCTCATCCGCCGCTTGATTGTGGACCCGATGCCTGAGACCGACGCCTCGTTCGAACCAGAACGCTACCTCGCCGCGACAGCTCCGCTCCTCGGCCTCACGCTGGACGCGGCCTGGACCGCACCGATCGCCGCCAACCTCCGGGTCCTCGCGGCGGCAGCCACGCTGCTCGCCGACTTCGAGATCCCCGATGCCATCGACGCTGCGCAGCGGTTCGAAGCATGAGCGCATCCCGACCCGCGGAAGCGACGGCGATCGCCGCCGCAGTCGCCGACCGGCGCTGCAGCGCGCGGAGCGTGATCGAACAGACCCTGGAAGGCATCGCGCGTCTCGACCGCGGAGTGAATGCCTTCACGGACGTGCTCGCCGCGCGCGCCCTGGCCCGGGCCGACGCCCTCGACGCCGCATCGGGCCAGGGCCGTGTGGCCGGGCCGCTCGCGGGTGTGCCCTTTGCGGTCAAGAATCTGATCGACATCGAAGGCCTGCCGACCCGAGCGGGTTCGAAGATCAACCGCGCGCTTCCCCCGGCCCGGCGGGACGGGGCTCTGGTACGCCGGCTCGAGGCGGCCGGGGCGATCCTGATCGGCGGCCTCAACATGGGCGAATACGCCTATGATTTCACAGGCGAGAACATCCACGACGGGGATGCCCGCAACCCGCACGCCCTCGACCATATGACCGGCGGCTCGTCCGGCGGATCCGGCGCGGCGCTCGCCGCCGGGATGGTGCCGCTGACGCTGGGCTCGGACACCAACGGCTCGATCCGGGTGCCCGCGGCCTTCTGCGGCTGCTTCGGGCTGAAGCCGACCTATGGGCGCCTCAGCCGGGCCGGGAGCTTTCCGTTCGTGGGCAGCCTGGATCATCTCGGGCCCATGGCGCGCAGCGTCGCCGACCTCGCCCTGGCGTACGATGCGATGCAGGGCCCCGATCCGGACGACCCGGTGGCCACGACCCGCGCGCCGGAGCCGGTCCTGTCGACCCTCGAGATCGGTATCGACGGCCTGCGGATCGCGGTGGCGGGCGGCTACTTCGCCCGGAGCGGCGATCCGGAAGCCTTCGCGGCGGTGGGGCACGTCGCGCAGGCGCTCGGCGCGCAGCGGACCGTCGAGCTGCCGGAGGCTCACCGCGCCCGGGCGGCGGCCTATCTCATCACCGCAGCCGAGGGCGCGACGCTCCACCTCGACCGCCTGCGCACCCGGCCCGGGGATTTCGATCCGGCGGTGCGGGACCGGCTGATCGCCGGCGCGATGATTCCGGCGCCCTTCGTCGAACGGGCGCAACGCTTCCGGCGCTGGTACCGGGACGCGGTGCTCGACCTGTTCGGCGGCGTCGACGTGATCCTGGCGCCCGCCACGCCCTGCCGGGCGCCGAAGCGTGGGCAGACGCATTTCGTCCTTGACGGCGTGAGCCTGCCGGTGCGGGCCAATGTCGGCGTGTTCACCCAGCCGATCTCGTTCATCGGCCTTCCGGTGGTCGCCGCCCCGGTCTGGCTCGATGACGGGTTGCCGCTCGGCGTCCAGGTCATCGCCGCCCCCTGGCGGGAGGATCTGGCCCTCCGCGTCGCCCGCCACCTCGAACGGACCGGCATCTGCACGGCGCGCATCGCGGAGCTGACCTGATGGTGATCGACGATCCCGCCGTGAAGGCCGAAGTCGAGGCCGCATTCCGGGCCTACGAGACGGCGCTCACCACCAACGACGTCCCGACCCTGGAGGCCTTGTTCCGGGACGATCCGCTGACCATCCGGTACGGCATCGGCGAGAACCTCTACGGCATGGACGCGATCCGCGCCTTCCGCCGCGCCCGCTCGCCGGTCGGCCTGGAGCGTACCCTCGCGCAGACGCAGATCACCACGTACGGGCGCGACCTCGCAACCGCGATGACGCTGTTCCGCCGCGCCGCGGCCCCCGGAAAGATCGGCCGCCAGAGCCAGACCTGGGTGCGCTTCCCCGAGGGCTGGCGGGTGGTGGCCGCCCATGTGAGCCTCATCGACGTGGAATAGCTTCGCGCAGCGCTTTCAAGGTGTTGGGCGGCGATCCGACGCCAACGTATCAAGCCGGTCGTGTGCGCCGCCCCTGTCCCGGGCGCATGCACCGCCAGCAGAATGCGACCCGGGATCCCGTGCGAGACTCCGCGAAGCGTCGGTCTGTATAGACCTGTGCCGCTGGCACGGCGCTCATTGTGCGGGACCCCGGATCAGGTTCCGCTGACGCTACACCTGTCCGGGAAAGGGCGCGCCGTAAGCCCGCGCGTTTGGTCCAACACCGTGACACGGCGGGGTCCGCGCGGTTCGCAGGGCGACTGGCCGCCGGCTTGCATAGGGACGAGCGTATGCCGGGCCCGACTGGCCCGGATCCACGCGAGTACCCGATCCAAGATGCTGTCCCGTCTAAAAAAATTCGGCGCCCGTGTGGCGCTGGCCGGCGCCCTGGCGCTTCCTGCGAGTTCTGCCGCCTTCGCGCAGGGGACGCTGCGGATCGGCATGACCGCCTCCGACATCCCGCTCACCACCGGCCAGACCGACAATGGTGGCGAGGGCATGCGCTTCCTCGGCTACACGGTCTATGACGGGCTCATCAATTGGGACCTGTCGAGCGCCGAACTGGCCTCCGATCTCGTGCCGGGGCTCGCCACCAGCTGGACCGTCGACCCGAACGACAAGACCAAGTGGACGTTCAAGCTGCGTCCCGGCGTGAAATTCCACGACGGCTCGGACTTCACCGCCGACGCGGTGGTCTGGAACCTCGACAAACTCCTGAAGTCGGACGCTCCGCAATACGACCCGCGCCAGTCGGCGCAGGGCAAGACCCGCATCCCCGCGGTGGCGAGCTACCGCGCCGTCGATCCGATGACCGTCGAGATCACCACCAAGGCCCCCGACGCGACGCTGCCCTACCAGATCGCCTGGATCATGATGTCGTCGCCGGCCCAGTGGGAGAAGCTCGGCAAGTCGTGGGACACCTTCGCCAAGCAGCCCTCGGGCACCGGCCCCTGGAAGCTGACCCTGTTCGCCCCGCGTGAGCGCGCCGAGATGGTCCCGTTCAAGGAGTACTGGGACAAGGATCGGGTGCCGAAGCTCGACAAGCTCGTGCTGATCCCGCTCCCCGAAGCCAATGCCCGGACCGCCGCGCTCCGCTCGGGTCAGGTCGACTGGATCGAGGCGCCCGCGCCCGACGCGGTGGAATCGCTCAAGAGCGCCGGCTTCACCATCGTCACCAACGCCTATCCGCACAATTGGACGTGGCACCTCTCGCGGGTCGAGGGCTCGCCCTGGAACGATATCCGCGTACGCAAGGCGGCGAACCTCGCCATCGACCGCGAGGGGCTGAAGGAACTGCTCGGCGGCCTCGCCATCCCGGCCAAGGGCTTCATGCCGCCCGGCCACCAGTGGTTCGGCCACCCGACCTTCGACATCAAGTACGATCCGGAGGCCGCCAAGAAGCTGCTCGCGGAAGCCGGCTACAGCCCGGCCAAGCCCCTGAAGCTCAAGGTCGCGATCTCGGCCTCGGGCTCGGGCCAGATGCAGCCGCTGCCGATGAACGAGTTCATCCAGCAGAACCTGGCCGAGGTGGGCATCCAGGTCGACTACGAGGTGGTCGAGTGGAACACGCTGATCAACATCTGGCGGGCCGGCGCCAAGGCCGATATCTCCCGCGGCGTCTCGGCGATCAACTACTCGTACTTCATCCAGGACCCGTTCACCGGCTTCATCCGCCATCTGCAGTGCAATTTCGCCCCGCCGAACGGCACGAACTGGGGCTATTACTGCGACCCGGCGATGGACAAGCTGTTCGATCAGGTCCGCAACACCTTCGACAAGGCCGAGCAGACCAAGGTCCTGCAGAAAATCCACGAGAAGTACGTCGACGACGCGCTGTTCGTCATGATCACGCACGACGTCAATCCGCGGGCGATGAGCCCGAAGGTGAAGGGCTTCGTTCAGGCGCAGAACTGGTTCCAGGATTTCTCGAAGATCACCATCGCGACCGCGGGACGGTAGCCGGGCGAGACACATCTCTCCTCCCCCTTGCGGGGAGGAGCCGGAGGTTGGGGTGGTGCAGGATTGAGCACAGCGGTGCCGTCTGAACCACCCCCACCCCTAACCCCTCCCCGCAAGGGGGAGGGGAAGAGCCTCGGCTGTGCACGACAACAGGGCCTTCAATGCTCCTCTACACCCTCAAGCGCCTGCTCTACGCGACCCCCGTGGCGTTCGGGGTCAGCGTGGTCTGCTTCCTCCTCGTCCATCTCGCGCCGGGCGATCCGCTGAGCGCGATCCTGCCCGTCGACGCCACGCAGTCGATGATCGACGAGATGCGCGCCGCCTACGGTTTCGATAAGCCGCTGCCGGTCCAGTATCTGATCTGGCTCTGGCACGTGCTGCACGGGGACCTCGGCATCTCGATCGCCACCGGACGGCCGGTGCTGAGCGAGGTCAGCCGCGCGGTGGTCAACTCGCTGATCCTCGCCTCCGTGGCGACCGTGATCGGCTTCACCTTCGGCACGCTGTTCGGCTTCGTGGCGGGCTACCACCGCAACTCGCTGGCCGACCGGGCGGCCTCGGCGCTGTCGGTCTTCGGCGTGAGCGTGCCGCATTACTGGCTCGGCATGGTGCTGGTGATCATATTCTCGGCGACTTTGGGCTGGCTGCCGCCCACCGGCGCCGGGCCGGACGGCTCCGGCAACTGGCGCCCGGACTTCGACCACCTGCGCTACATGATCCTGCCCGCGGTCACGATGTCGGTGATCCCGATGGGCATCATCGCCCGCACGGTCCGGGCGCTGGTCGCCGACATCCTGTCCCAGGACTTCGTCGAGGCCCTGCGCGCCAAGGGCATGGACGAGCGCGGCGTGTTCAAGCACGTCGTGCGCAACGCCGCCCCGACCGCGCTCGCCATCATGGGCCTGCAGCTCGGCTACCTGCTCGGCGGCTCGATCCTGGTCGAGACCGTGTTCGCGTGGCCCGGCACCGGCTTCCTGCTCAACGCCGCGATCTTCCAGCGCGATTTGCCCCTGCTTCAGGGCTCGATCCTCGTGCTGGCGATGTTCTTCGTGCTCCTCAACCTCTTGGTGGACGTGATGCAGACCGCCCTCGACCCGCGCATCGAGCGCGCCTGAGCCGGAGCCCGATCATGACTGCTCCCGTCACCGCGGCTTCCATCGCCCTCGACGGCGGCGTGCTCGCCGCCGAGGACGTCGCCCACGGGCCCGAGGCCGCCTTCGTCCCGTCGCGGGGCTTCTGGGGCCATGTCGGCCACCGGCTGGTGCGCGACCCCGTCGCCATGGGCGCGGGCGCCGTGATCCTGCTGGTCGTGCTGATCGCGCTCCTGTCGCCCTGGATCACCCCGATGGATCCCTACAAGGGCTCCATGCTGCGCCGCCTCAGGCATGTCGGCGACGCCACCTACTGGCTCGGCTCGGACGAGCTCGGCCGCGACATGATCAGCCGGCTGATGCTGGGCTCGCGCCTGTCGCTGTTCATCGGCGTCACGCCGGTGCTGATCGCCTTCGTGATCGGCTCGGGCATCGGGATCCTGGCCGGCTATGTCGGCGGCTGGACCAACACGATCCTGATGCGCACGATCGACGTGTTTTTTGCGTTCCCCTCCGTGCTGCTGGCGATCGCTCTCTCCGGCGCCCTGGGAGCGGGCATCTTCAACTCGATCGTCTCGCTGACTTGCGTGTTCGTGCCTCAGATCGCCCGGGTGGCCGAGAGCGTCACGACGGGCATCCGCAAGCGCGACTACATCGACGCCGCCAAGCTCTCGGGCGCCTCGGCCCTGACGATCATGCGCGTGCAGGTGCTCGGCAACGTCGTCGGGCCGATCTTCGTCTATTCGACCAGCCTGATCTCGGTCTCGATGATCCTGGCCTCGGGCCTCTCGTTCCTCGGCCTCGGCGTGCGTCCGCCCGAGCCCGAATGGGGCCTGATGCTCAACACCCTGCGCACCGCGATCTACGTGAACCCGGTCGTGGCCGCCCTGCCGGGCGTGTGCATCTTCCTCGTCTCGATCGCCTTCAACCTGTTCTCGGACGGCCTGCGCGCCGCCATGGAAATCCGCCAATGACGGAGATTCGCCAGTGAGCGTCATCCCGGACGCCCCCGACCCGTTCGCCCGCGACCGCGGCGGACCGGCCCAGCCGCTCCTGTCGGTCTCGGGGCTGACCAAGCACTTCCCGGTCCGCAAGGCCGGGGGCAAGAAACAGGTGGTCCGCGCCGTCGACGGCGTCGATTTCGACGTCCTGAAGGGCGAGACGCTGGGCATCGTCGGCGAGTCCGGCTGCGGCAAGTCCACCACCGCCAAGCTGCTGATGGGCCTGATCGAGCGCGATTCGGGCCAGATGCTCTACGACGGCCAGGCGATCGGCGAGCGCGCCATGCCGTGGCGGGCCTATCGCCGCCAGGTCCAGATGGTGTTCCAGGACAGCTACGCCTCGCTCAACCCGCGCATGACCGTGGAGCAGTCGATCGCCTTCGGCCCGAAGGTCAACGGCGTGCCGGGCCGCGAGGCGGTGGAGCGCGCCCGCGCGCTGCTTGCCCGGGTCGGCCTGGAGCCGAAGCGCTTCGCCGGCCGCTACCCGCACGAGATCTCCGGCGGCCAGCGCCAGCGGGTCAACATCGCCCGCTCGCTGGCGCTTGAGCCGCGGCTGGTGCTCCTCGACGAGGCGGTCTCGGCCCTCGACAAGTCGGTGGAGGCGCAGGTGCTGAACCTGCTCCTCGACCTGAAGGCCGAGTTCGGGCTGACCTACATCTTCATCAGCCACGATCTGAACGTCGTGCGCTTCATCTCCGACCGGGTGATGGTGATGTATCTCGGCCGGGTCGCCGAGATCGGCCCGTCCGACACGGTGCTCGACGCGCCGGCCCATCCCTACACCGAGGCGCTGCTCGCCTCGATGCCGTCCCTCGACCCCGATAACCGCACGCAGGCCGCGCTGCTGCAGGGCGACCCGCCGAATCCGATCGACCCGCCCTCCGGCTGCCGGTTCCACCCGCGCTGTGCCCTCGCGGAGGGTGTCTGCGCCGAGAGGGAGCCGCCGCTCGACGCGGTCCGGCCGCTGCACCGCGTGGCCTGCCTCGCCCGCCAGCCCAGCTCCGGCCATTCCGCGGCACCCGCCGAGGCACTCGCGGCATGAGCAGTTCGATTCCCACCCCTTCCTCGGAACCCGCCGTCACGCTCAAGGACCTGCGCGTCGCCTTCGGCAAGGTTCAGGTCGTCGACGGCGTCGACCTGGCCCTCGAGCGCGGGCAGGCGCTGGCGCTGATCGGCGAATCCGGCTCCGGCAAGAGCGTCACCCTCCGCGCGATCCTGCGCCTGTTCCCCGAAGGCCGCAGCCGGATCGAGGGTACGATCCGGGCGGCCGGCAAGGACGTGCAGGCGCTGACCAAGCGCCAGCTCGCCGATTTCCGCGGCGGCGACGTCTCGATGATCTTCCAGGAGCCGCTGCTCGCCTTCGACCCGGTCTATACGGTCGGCCAGCAGATCACCGAAGCGATCCGGCGCCACGAGCGGATCTCCAAGGATGAGGCGCGCAAGCGGGCGCTCGCCCTGTTCGAGCGGGTGCGGATCCCGAGCCCGGAGCGGCGGCTCGACAATTACCCGCACGAGATGTCGGGCGGCATGCGCCAGCGGGCCATGATCGCCCTGGCGCTCGCCTGCCGGCCACAGGTTCTGCTCGCCGATGAACCGACCACGGCGCTCGACGCCACGGTGCAGATCCAGGTGCTGCTGCTGCTGCGCGAGCTGCAGCGCGATCTCGGCCTGTCGATCGTCATCGTCACGCACGATCTCGGCGCGGCCGTCGAGGTCGCCGACCGGATCGCCGTGATGTACGCCGGCAAGATCGTCGAGACCGGCACGGCGCATCAGGTCGTGTTGAACCCGCACCACCCCTACACGATCGGCCTGCTGCGCAGCCGGGCCGAGGGTGCGCTCGCCAAGGGCTCCCGGCTCCAGACCATCCCGGGCAGCCCGCCCGATCTCGCCAACCGCCCGCCGGGCTGCCCGTTCGCGCCGCGCTGTTTCCTGGCGGAAGAACGCTGCCGCCGGGAGATGCCGCCGGTCGCCGCGATCACGCCCGGCCATCAGGTCGCCTGCTGGCGGACCGAGGAGGCCTCGGCCGCCTACCGTGCCGGCCCGACGCCGGTCCGCGCCGCCGAGCCGGTCCCGGCCTGACCTCGACGCCCCCGCGCGAAGCCTTTATCCGGCTTCGCACGGTCCGGTTGTGGGCCGCCGGGGCATGACGATGAGCCGACCCTCCTCCGAGATCCTGCTCGTCCCCCGGGGCGAGGCCGGCCACTTCCTGCCAGCCGCCCTCGGCTGGATGGGCAAGCCGGTCACCGTCACGGCCGAACCGGGCGAGGCGCGCCACGCCCTCTGCTTGCCCGTCCTCGACTTCGTCCGCCTGGGATTCCCGGAAGCGAACGGGCGGCTCGATCTCCTCACCCCCGGCGATGTCGAGAACCTGCGATCCGGGCGGGCGGCGCTTCTGCTTGATCTCTCGAACGAGGGCCCCGGCCTGCACGCACCGACCTTCGAGGCGCTTCACCGCAACCTTGCCGGGCTCGGCATCCCCCGGGACCGCGTCGTCCTCGTGTCCCAGAACCGGATGCTGCGGCTGGATTACGAGCGGCTCTTCGGCGAGGGCCTGCGCTTCTGGACCTTCGAGTTCTTCCCGCTCCAGGTCGCCCTCTGGCTCGACGCGGAGGCCGGCCCGCGGCTCTTCCCGCAGGCCCCGCTCGACCGCATTGGCTACGCGCCGTTCGCGCGAACCGCGGGTCCGGCCCGCTTCCTGTGCCAGAACGCGGCCCTGCGCTGGCACCGGGTGCTGCTCTTCCGCTGGTTCCAGCTCAAGGGCCTGGATCGCGACGGCCTGATCTCGTTTCACGGCATCGGCGCCGACAACCCGAAGGCGGGCGGCATCGATGTCTTCCACCGCCCGCCTGAGATCGAGGCCGCCTTCGGGCCGATCTTCGCGGATATCGAGACCTGGATTCCCCGCCACGCCCAGCGGATCGACCCCGACCAGGGCACCGACATGGTGCTGACCCTGGATACGCAGGCATACGCCGACTGCGACCTGACGGTGATCTCGGAGACCGATTTCTTCGAGCCCGGGGTGGAGCGGATCACGGAAAAGTCCCTGAAGGCGGCCGCGACCGGTCTGCCCTTCGTGATGGTCGGCGCCCCGCGCGCCGTAGCGCGGTTGTCTGAATTGGGCTTCCACACCTTCGAGGGCCTGATCGACCACGCCTACGACCCGATCGCCGACCCGATCGCACGCCTGCCGCAGGTCTTCCGCGCGGTCGAGCGGTCCTGGGCCGATTGCAAGGCGGATCGTCCGGCCTGGCACCGCCGGGCGCGGGAGCAGGCCGAGGCGAACCTCGCCCACGCGCACAGCGGTCTCCTGCGGCAGCTCGACCGCGTGATGGTCGCGCCCCTCGTCGCGCGGCTGGCCCGGTTCGCCGAGACCGGCGCGATCGTGCCCTGATCGAGCTGTCCGCCGATCACGAGGTCTGACGCAGCGCCTCTGCCATGCGCCGCACCGCCGGCGCGATCGCCCGCTCCGGCACGGCGGCGTAGCCGAGCAGCAGCCCGGGCTCCGGCGGGCCGGCGTGATAGGCCGAGAGCGCAACCGCGGAGATCCCGGCTTGGCCGAGCGCCGCGGCGGCAACTGCATCGGTGAGGCCCGGGGTCCAGGCCGGTCCCGGCCGCGCGATGAGATGCATCCCGCCCTCCATCGGCTCGACCGCGATCACATCGGCGGCGAGGGTCGCGGCGGTCTCCACCAGGGCCTCCTGACGCAACGCGTAGAGGCGGCGGGTCCGGCGCAGATGGCCGGCGAGGTGGCCGTCCTCGATGAAGCGCGCCAGCGCCCATTGGCCGATGCCCGGCGGGGCGGGGCCCATCTCGGCGAGCGCCTGGTTCACCGGCGCAACGAGCCCGCGCGGCAGGACGAGGTAGCTGAGGCCCAGCGCCGGCAACAGGAGCTTGGAGAAGCTGCCGACGTAGATGACGCGGCCGGCCCGGTCGAGGGCGCGCAACGGCGCCAGCGGCCGGCCGGCATACCGGTAGGCACCGTCGTAATCATCCTCGACGATCCAGCCCCCGGAAGCCTCCGCCCACGCCAGGAGGTCGAGACGGTTCTCCAGGCTCATGGTGTGGCCTAGGGGGTAATGGTGCGCCGGCGTCACCACGGCGAGCCGCGCGCCGGGCGCCAGGAGGGCCGCGCGGGATGCCGACAGCCCACCCAGGCCCACCGGGACCGGCACCGGCCGCAGGCCCGCGCTGGCGAGCGCCTGCGCGATCCCCGGAAAGCCCGGCTCCTCGACCAGGGCCGTTTCCCCGGAATCCAGCAGCAGCTCCGCGAGCAGTCGCAGGCTCTGCCGGATGCCGGCCGTGACGATCACGTCCTCGGCCGCGCAGGCGACGCCCCGCGCCTGGGCCAGATAGGTCGCGATCGCGCTCCGCAGCGCCGGCGAGCCGCGGGGATCCGGCGGCTCGGCCGGGCCGTGGCGCCATTCGGCCTGGAGCAGGCGCGCCCAGACTGCGTACGGGAAGGCGTCCGGGGCCGGACGGCCGAGCGCGAAGGCGTCGGGGGCGGCAGATCCCGCCATGTACCGGAGCCGCGGCGTCGCCGTGAGGCTGGCGCCCCGGCGCGAGAGTCTTGGCACCGGCGCCGGCGATGCCCCCTCGGACCCGCCCAGCGCCGGCACCGTATCGTCCGGCAAGATCGCCGCCACGCACGTGGCCGAGCCGGGGCGGGCCGTCAGGTAGCCTTCGGCGACGAGCTGTTCGAGGGCGAGCACCACCGTGCCACGGGCACAGGCGAGATCGGCAGCGAGGACGCGCGAGGCCGGGAGCCGGGCCCCGCGCGGCAGCCGGCGGTCGAGGATCGCCGCACGCAGGGCTTCGCGGAGCTGCGCGTGGAGCGGCAGCGGGCTCGTCGGATCGAGGCTGACGGGCAGCGGCAGCGGAGCCCTGGCCATGCCGAAGTGGTCCAGTCGGATTTCGTAAACTGGACCTTCCCTCTGGTCCACCGAGCGGTCAAGCCTGCCGGGCAGACCGTACGCCTCCGCGTCGCCCGACAGGACGAGACCCGTGTACCAGCCGCCGCACTTCAGGGAGGATTCGCGGGAGGCCCAGCATGCGCTGATCCGCGCCTATCCGCTCGGGCTCCTGATTACCGCCGGGCCGTCCGGACTTACGGCCAACCCGATCCCGTTCCTCCTCGACGAAAGCGGCGCGCACGGGATCCTGCGCGCGCACCTCGCGCGGGCCAATCCGCAGGGTCGGGACCTTGCGGCGGTCGCGGACTGCCTCGTGGTGTTCCAGGGGCCGCAGGGCTACGTCACCCCGAGCTGGTATGCGAGCAAGCAGGTTCACGGCCGGGTCGTGCCGACCTGGAACTACGCCACCGTGCAGGCCTGGGGGCGGCCGCGCGTGATCGAGGATCCCGCGTGGCTCCGGCGCCAGATCGCGGATCTCACCGCGTTCCGGGAGGGAGCGCGGGCCGAGCCCTGGGCGGTGTCCGACGCGCCGGAGCCGTTCGTGGCGGCGCAGGTTCAGGCGCTGATCGGCATCGAGATCCCGATCACGCGGATCGAGGGGAAGTGGAAGATGAGCCAGAACCGACCCGAGCCCGACCGGGCCGGGGTGATCGCGGGCTTCCGGGCCGCGGGCGAGGCGGACCTCGCCGATCTCGTCGCCGAGCGGGGGCGGTCATGAACGGGCGGGTCAACGCTTTCGGCCAGCCGATCGGTCCGGCCCTGCCGGACTGGACGCCGCGGCCGTATCCGCCGCGCACGCCCATGGAGGGTCGCTCCTGCCGGGTCGTGCCCCTCGACGCCGAGGCCCATGCGGCCGGCCTGTTCGCAGCCTTCTCGGCAGCCCCCGATCAGCGCAATTGGACGTATCTTCCCGATGAGATGCCGGAGAGCGAGGCCGCGTTCCGCGAGCGTCTCGCAGCCCGGGCGGCGAGCCGGGATCCCCTGTTCCATGCGATCCTCGACCGCGCGAGCGGCGAGCCCCTGGGCATCGCCTCGTATCTCCGGATCGATCCGGCCAACGGCGTGATCGAGGTCGGGCACCTGCATTTCGGGCCGCGCCTGCAGCGGACGCCGGCCTCGACCGAGGCCATGGCGCTGATGATGGCCCGCGCCTTCGACGAACTCGGCTACCGCCGCTACGAGTGGAAATGCGACAGCCTCAACGCCCCGTCCCGGGCGGCGGCCCTGCGCCTGGGTTTCACCTTCGAGGGCATCTTCCGGAATGCCACGGTGGTGAAGGGGCGCTCCCGCGACACCGCGTGGTACGCGATCACCGACGCGGACTGGCCGAAGGTCCGCGCCGGCTTCGAAGCGTGGCTCGAGCCGGCGAATTTCGACGCGGACGGCCGGCAGCGACGCGGGCTCGCGGCGTTGCGCGGGGCGGCCGTAACGCCCCGGCCAGGGCGACCGGAGCCAGACCTGCGATGCTGAAGGGCTGCGATCAGCGACGTCAGCGACCGGGCCTACGGCGTTTCCGGACGCGCATGTGCAGGCCCGCTGTTCGGCAAGTCGAGAGCTGCACGCATCCGAGCGTCCACCCGTCGCTCGCTGTTCATCGCCGCGATGTAGGCCAGCCCCGCCGCGGCGCAGGCCCAGTTCAGTCCCTCATCCTCATGCAGCGCCAGGATCGCCTCGGCCAAGCCGGCCGGCGTATCCGCCACCAGCCTTGCCAGCGGCTCCGGCAGATCGAGCCCCTCCGCGGCAACCGGCGTGCACACACAGGGGATTCCCGCGGCCAGACTGTCGAGGACCTTTCCCTTCACGCCCGCTCCATAGGCCAAGGGGGCCACGCTTAGCCGCACACGGTCGAACAGCGCGGCGAGGTCCGGCACCCGGCCCAGGATCTCGACCCCCGGCCGCGCCGCCGCCACAGCCACCAAGTGCTCCGGCATGCCGCTGCCCGCCAGCAGGCAAGGAAGCTCGGCCGCCGATCCGCCCGCCCGCAGCGCTGCCAGGGCCGGCATCACCGACTCGATCAGGAATAGCGCTGCATCGACGTTGGGCCGATGGCCGAAGCCACCGACGAAGGCCATACCCCGCCGTGCGGCAAACGAGACGACGGTCGGGCGCGGAGCGACCGCCCAGGGCACGATATGGACCCGCTCCCATGGAATGTACGCGGCCAGAATCTCCGCCTCGTGCGTCGAGTGGGTGATCACCGCGTCCGACACCCGCGCCGAACCGAGTTCCAGGACCCGCACGTGCTCGGCGTAGGCCGCGAAGTCCGCCCGGCCTTCGACCGCCGCTTGGCGAGCGGTGCGCAAGTGGTGCAGGTCTGCGACGCTGTAGACCAGCCGCGCCCCCCGCTGCGTGTCGCGGACGAGCTGGGCGTAGCGTCCGGCGGTGTCGACCCGATGCAGATAGACCAGCGCGAAGGCCCCCTCGTGCCGGCGCAGCACCTCCTCCACCGATGCGTACCAGGGCGACAGGCAGCAGCGCACGCCTTCGGCTTCCAGCGCCGCAGCATCCCCCACCATATCGACGGGGGTGAGGGTGACGGCGTAGCCGAGCCGCTGCAGGGCGCGGACATGCGAGAGGATCGCGTTCGAGCCGGCGTCGCGGTTGGGCACCGGCAGCGTGATATCGATCACTAGGGCCCGCGGCCGAGCGCCGGGATCGCGGATTACCTCGAAATCGTCGGCCCCGGCCTGCCGCAGGCGCTGCACCTCCTCCAGCAGGAAGGCGAGACGCCGGGCACGCTCGCCTGCATCCACAGGCTCGGCCAACACCTGGGACAACCGTCTGCGCAGATCGGTGTCGAAGGTGGTGATCGGGTCGAGGATCAGGGGCGGCCCCGGCACGGCCGCACCGTCGCCCTCACGGCGCACGGAAACTGTGCAGCGGGCCAGCGTCGGCAAGGCGCCATCGGGGAAGGCGAAGTCGAAACCGTGCCGGCCGTGGCCCTCGCCGGCCGCGACGAGGTCGTCCCGGGGCCGATCGGCGAGGCAGCGGCCGACCGCGCGGCCGTCGGCCAGCACGACCAGGGCCACGGTGCTGTCGGGCGCGGCTGCATCCCGCGCCCAGCCGATCACCTGTCGGCGGGACAGGTGATCGACATGCCCGCGCAGTGCCACCGCCGCGGCTCGCCCCGTTGGGTCAGGCAGCAATCCCGATCGGCGCGGCCGGATGCGCGGTGCCGAGCATCGCCCCGTCGGCCGAGCGTCGCAATGCGACCGTGGACGCGCCGGACAGCCCCCGGAGCGTCAGCGTCACGTCGAAGCCATGGCAACCGTCGCCGATACCGGACGCGGCGAGGTCCGCGCGGTAGGCCTCGGCATAGGCCAGCCCGACAACCGCGCCGTCCACCACCACGTCCAGGCAGACCGGCCCATCCGGATACGCCAGGTCCCAGGCCCAGCCCGCCACGCGCAGGGTCCCGTCCGTAACGACCGCGCACAGGTCGAGCTGGCCGCGCAGGGCTCCGAAGGTCCGCGCCGGCGCCACCGGCAGACCGGCACGCAAATCCAACCGCCGCCGGATCGCCTCCAGGGCGAAGCCGTCCGTCACCCGCGGGGCACAATAGGCCACCTTGCCCGTCCAGGCCGACGCGTGCGGGTACAGGGCGCGGTACGTGGCGGCGTTGTGGAAGATCGCCCGGCCGCCATCGTCGACGAAGCTCTCGGCCGGCGCGTCCTCGGCGAGCAGCACGTCGTGACTGTCGAGTTCGATGTGCCAGTAGGTGACCGCCTCGACACGCTCGGCTTTCACGATGGTGACGCCGTTGACGAGCTGCTCGGCCGGCACGAACACGCCGTCGAGGAAGAGGGCGTGCTCGGGGGAGACCCAGAGGTCGCGGACTGGCACCGCCTCGGCCAGCGCGCCGGCCTTGACGCAGACGGGCAGGATTGCCGGGTTGGTGTTGGCGAAACGGCCGCCGTAGCTGCGGGTGCCGATCCAGCGGATCGGGCGGTGAGCACCGGCGGCGGTGATGACCCGATCGCCAATGGCCAGATCCTCGACCGCGACCGGGCCGCGCTCGGTCAGGATGCGCGTGCCGGTGCAGTAGCAGGGGGCGTTGTTGGGTGGGGGGGTTGGGTTTGTGGCGGTTTGGTTTGTGGCGACCGGGTTCGTAGATTGATTCGGCGACGCGGAGTTACCGTTCGAAACCCGGAACACCACTCCGGTGTCGTTCACTCCGCCCTGAGACGTCGTGCCATAGAGGTTGCCCTGAGCGTCGGTTGTGACGCCGGAAAAGGGATATGCCCCGGTGGCGTTGCCGCTATTGCTGTTGGCGGCGAAAGAAAACAGGGTCTTCTGAGTGTAACCGTTGGCGCCTTTGACCAGCTCGTACACCGTCCCGGTGTCGTTCGCACCACCCTGTCCCGTCATACCGTAGAGATTGCCCTGGCCATCGGCAGTCAGCCCCAGAGTGGGGTAGGCGCCGGTGGCATTGCCGCTGCCAGTCTTGGCGGCGAAGGAAAACAGGGTCTGATGCGTGTAACCGTTGGTACCTTTGACCAGCTCGTACACCGCCCCCGTGTCGTTCGCGCCTCCCCTAAGCGTTGTACCGTATAGGTTGCCCTGTCCGTCGGCGATCACGCCGGCATTGGGGTTACTCCAGGTCACGTTGCCGCTGCTTTTGGCGGCGAAGGAATACAGGGTCTGCTGGGTGTAGCCGTTGGCGCCCTTGACCACCTCGTACACCGTCCCGGAGTTGTTCGCGCCGCCCTGAGATGTGGTGCCGTAAAGATTACCCTGAGCATCAGAAATTAGCCCCCCCGCAGAGGGTTTGGCTCCAGTGGCGTTGCCGCTACTGCTATTGGCGGCGAAGGATAACAGGGTCTGCTGAGTGTAGCCGTTGGCGCCCTTGACCAGCTCGTACACCGCTCCGGTGTCATTGACGCCGCCCCTATCTGTTGTGCCGTAAAGGTTGCCCTGGGCGTCGGCGGTCAGGCCCGCAGAGGGGTTGGCGCCGGTGGTGTTGCCGGTGCCGATGCTGTTGGCGGCAAAGGAGAATAGGGTCTGCTGGGCGTAGCCGTTGGCGCCCTTGAGCAGCTCGTACGCTACTCCGGTATTGTTCGTGCCGCCATAACGTGTCGTACCGTAGAGGTTGCCTTGGGCATCTGCGGTCAGGCCGGCGAAAGGTAAGGCCCCGGTTGCGTTGCCGCTGCCGTTGCTGGGCTGGGCGGCGAAGGAGAACAGGGTCTGCTGGGTGTAGCCGTTGGCGCCCTTGACCAGCTCGTACACCGCCCCGGTGTTGTTCGCGCCGCCCCAAAGCGTCGTTCCGTAGAGGTTGCCCTGAGCGTCGGCGATCAGGCCGGCATAGGGGAAGTCACCGGTGGCGTTGCCGCTGCTGGAAGATGCGTCGAAAGAAAACAGGGTATCGACGGTCGCCATGTCGCCATCTCGAGTTGGCCGCCATCCGCTCTGCTGAACGTGGCTACCTTGAATCTCCGCCCGGATCGTCGCTCCCGGCAGACCTGAGACATTGAGTTGCCGATCCAAACATCGCAGTCAATCGGCCCATCGCCGAAAGAAACCGCATAATTTTTTCCTGGGAAATGCGTTGCTCAAGGGCAACGCAACTGAGAGTAATCTTTAAGCTCTTGAATTTTGAATTACAAACGACGATACGAACCTGCAGAGCGCGATGCTCGGCATTTCCACGATGACACTTTGACGGACGGAGCATCTTCGGCATGGCCATGAGACCCCGAGCCCGGATCGTGGACGATCCGGCTGTGCGCGAGATCGTGGCCACGACTACGGTGACCGGCACGGTCTTCGAGGGCGCGCTGTTCGTGACGCTGGCGGCACAGCGCGCTCTGCCGGATACGACCGGGGTGCCACCGAGCCAGCCCCCGAGCGCGCACGTGACGGGGCGCCTCGTGCTGACGCCCTCGGCCGCGGTGGAGTTGGTGAACACGCTGAGCACGCTGCTGGCGACGATACCGGGGGTCAGCGCCCAGCGGATCGGTTCAGCCTAGGACGCGGATCCTTCGTGGATTCGACCGGGACTGATGCACCGGCTCCGGTCGCGGCAAGCCCTCCGGTGCGCTGTCTCTCAAGGTCTCGACGTCACCGGGCAGAGCCTGCGAGCACGTAGGGCCGAGGCCGGTTTCCTGGCGGCAGGGTCCTCATGCCCGCCCTGCCGGCCCAGCCCCCAGAAACGCCTCCGCACTCCGCAAACTCAGCGCCATGATGGTCAACGCCGGGTTCGCCGCGAGCGAACTCGGGAAGGTCGAGCCGTCGCAGATCCACAGATTGTCGATGTCGAAGCTGCGGCCCTGCGGGTCGACCACGGCGCTCGATCCGTCGCGGCCCATCCGGCAGGTGCCGAGCGTGTGCGCCACGCGCTCCAGCACCCAGATGTCCTCGGCGCCGGCCTCCTCCCACAGGCCGCGCATCACCTGCGTGGCATGGGCGTTGAGGCGATTCTCGTTGGTGCCGTAGCCGAAATCGATCCGGGCCTTGCGCATGCCGCGCGCGTCGGTCTCGTCCGAGAGCGTCAGCACGTTGGTATCGCAGGGCAGGGTCTCGCCGTTGATGCCGATGCCGGCGAGATTGTTGTAGCGATCGAGATAGTCGAGGAGCGGCTTGCCCCACAGCCCCCGCCCGCGCGCCACGGCGTTCCCGAAGGTCACCGGCACCACGCCGAGGCTCTGGATCAGGTAGCCGCCGGCGAAATCCGCCCCGGCCCGGATGAAGTCCTCGGTGATCAGCGAGGAGGGATAGCCGCGGTTCATCCGCACCTCGTGCGGGAAGGTGCCCCAGACCTGGGTCGCCACATGCCCCATGTAGTTCCGGCCGATCTGGTCGCTGGAATTGGCCAGCCCGCAATGCAGCAGGAGCCGCGGCGTCTCGACCGCGCCGGCGCACAGGAACACATGTGCGCAGCGCTGGCGGCGGTCCTGGCCGTCCTGCCGGTAGACCACGGCGGTGATCCGCCCGTCGCTGCCGCGCTCCAGGCCGTGCACGAAGGCCTCGGCCCGGATTTCCGCGCCGCGGGCGAGCGCCAGCGGCAGGTAGGTGACGTCCATGCTGGCCTTGGCGCCGTTGCGGCAGCCCTGATGGCAGAAGCCGCAATTGATGCAGGCGCCGCGGAGCGGCCCCTCCTCGGACTGAAAGTCCCGCGAGACCACCGCGGCGGGCGCGTCGGCCCACCGGATCCCGCGGGCCTCGCAGGCCTGCGCCATGATCTGCGCCGGGCCGTTGCGCGGCACCGGGGGGAGGGGATAGCGCCGGTTGGCATCCCAGGGATAGCTCTGCGCCCCCGAGACGCCGAGGAAGCGTTCGACCCGCTCGTAGTATGGCAGCAGGTCTTGGTAGGTGAGGGGCCAGTCGACGCCCTCGCCGGTCTCCGTGTGGAGCTGCAGGTCGCGGGCATCGGCCCGGGGCACGAAGGCGCCCCAGTGCAGCGTCGAGCCGCCGACGCCGGTGCCGCTGTTGTTGCCGCCGAAGGCTTCCGGCGTCGAGCCGCCGCTGAGACGCTCCTCGGTCCAGTAGATCTCGTCCGCCAGGGTCTCGTCGAAGGCGAAGCGCTCCGGCGTGAAGTTCGGTCCGGCCTCCAGGGCCACGACCTTGAGGCCCGCCGCGGCGAGACGGGCGAGGAGCGGCGCGCCGCCCGCCCCGGTCCCGACGATCACCGCATCGACGACGTCGTCCTCGCGGTAGGTCCGCATGCCCGCGAAGTTCATCGTGCCAGCTCCCCGTGCGACGGCATTCTTGGGTTCGGCTCGGGTTCCCAAGGCTCCGGCGTATCCAACCCGACCGCGTGGAAGCCCGGCAGGTCCGTGGCGATGTCGCCCGGCCGGTCGCCCCCGGCGCCGATTCCCGAAAAGCCGATCCGCGCCAGGGCCGCGGGATGGCCGAGCCAGAGCCGGGCCGCGTCGCCGCGCAGATCCTCGAACCAGAAGCGCATCCGGTCACCATCGAGCCGGCCGCCGAGGGCGTCGGGGACCGTCAGGTCGCCCTTCTGGCAGAGGGTCAGCAGGGCATCCTGCTTGTCGGGTTCGAGGGACACGAAGGGGCGGTTCTGGGACGCGCGTGCCGCGGCGTCGAGGGTGCGCAGGGCGGCGCGGTAGGCCTCCGGGTCGGCCGGCAGGGCCGAGAAGCGCCAGCCGTCGCCGCCTCCCGTGGCGAGGCGGCGGTCGATCCGGGCTGCGGGGTCAAGGCTGGGCACCGGCAGGATCCGGGCCAGAGCGGCTCGGAGGATCGCGAGTTCCACCGGATCGAGGGCTTCCGGGCGGTAGGCGGGATCGTCCGGCTCGGCGCGCTCACGGAGGGTTTGACGCAGGCGGCTGTTGACCCGCTCGGACTCGATGAGCGCCGCATAGGCGGGCGGCACCGCGGGCGGGCCGTCGACGGATGGCTCCGAGCGGCCGGCGAGGTGCTCGCGCAGGAGTTCGGCCAGCAGGTCGGGGCGCTCCAGCGGCAGGAGATGGCCGACGCCGTCGACGGTCACGCGGCGATGCCGGGCGAGATGGGGGGCCATCAGCGCCTGCTGGGCGTCGGGGCCGAGATCGGCATCCTCCGAACCCGCCAGGATCAGGGCCGGCGTGTGCAGGATTCCGACGCGGCGGCACCAATCCTCACGGGCGCCGGACTCGAGCCAAGCCTTCCAGGCCGCGGGGGAGGCCCGGAGCACGTCGGCCACCGCACGGGCCTCCATTTCGGCATCGAGATCGGTATCGACATTGGCGCGGATGAAGTCACGGGCTTCCCGTTCGCGCGTCTCCGGATCCGCGTCGATCCAGGCGCGCATCTTGGCCCGGCGCTCCTCCGGGATCGGCTCGGGGCTCGGCGGCGAACCGGAGATCAGGATGAGATCCGTCAGCCCCGCGAGGTCCGGGTCGCCATCCTCGGCGCGGCGTGCCAGGGCGAGCGCCACTTTGGCGCCCATGCTGTGGCCGGCGATCGCGAAGGCGGCGGGCGCGCGGGCACGGATCGCCTGCGCGACGTGATCGGCCATCGCGTCGACCGAAAACCCCGTCTCGCCCGCCGCTTCACCAAAGCCCGGCAAGTCTATGGGCACGCACGTCAAAACGCCGTCAAGCGCCGGCGCGAGGGGCGCCCAGCTGCGGGCACTTCCGCCGAGGAAATGCAGGCAGAACAGGAGTTCAGGTTCGGACATCGCGGTGACATCGCGCGAACTTGGATTGCTTCAAGCGTACGCGACGCCGCACGGGCCAAGTCTCGCCTGGGGCTGGTTGGCGCGATCACGCGGCCATGCGATCACCCCCTCCGGAGGATACCATGACGTCGGATCCCGATCTCGCCTGGCGGGTGGAGGAAGCCTGCCTCAACGCCTGGCCGAGCCAGCGCCAGATCCTGCTGGACGGCTATCTGCTCCGCGCCGCGGGCGGCCGGTCGAAGCGGCAGAACTCGGTCAATCCGATGCGCCGGAGCGGCGCCCCCGAGCCCGCCATCGCGGCGGCGGGCGCGCTCTACCGCAGCCTCGGCCAGCGCCCGATCTTCCGGATCCCCGCCATCGCGCCGCAGATGGAGCCGTTCCTGCGGTCCGCCGCCTACGCGGTCGTCGACGAGACCTGCACCCTGTACCGCCCCCTCGACGACGTGTCGGCGGAGCCCGACCCGTCCGTCGCCGTCGCGACGGCGCCCGGCGCGGACTGGCTGGCGCTGCGCGACGCCGTGAACCACGCCGATGCCGCCGCCGCCCGGGTGTTCCGCGACACGGTCGCCGCCCTGATGCTGCCGCGGGCATTTTCCAGCGCGCTCGCGGAGGGTGGGATCGGCGCCATCGCGTTCGGCGTGCTCGACCGCGGAATGCTGGTGATCGAGTCGGTCGCGACCCCCGAACCCCTGCGCGGCCGTGGCCATGCCCGGCGCGCCGTCGGGGCGCTGCTCCGCTGGAGCCGGGCGCAGGGTGCCGAGGCCGCCTGCCTGCAGGTCGTCGCGGCGAACACGCCGGCGCGGGCGCTGTATCGCGGCCTCGGCTTCACGCACGAACTGTACCGCTACCATTACCGGGTCGGGCCGGAGCCGGGCTGAAGGACCGCCTGCCGGCCGGACCGACCTTCTCGGGAGGCGAAGCCTCCCTCGGCTCACACCCGCTCAGGCGTCGAACAGGGAGCGCTGCCCCGCTGCTGGTTGGGCCGGCTTGGCGCTGCGCCGCTCGGCCGAGCGCGCCGACGGCCGCGGGCCGGCCTGACGTCCGGTCCGGGTGGTCGGGACCGGCTCCAGACCGCCCTCCGGCACCGCCGCGACGGTCCCGTCGGAGAATTGCAGGCTGAGGCGTGCGGCGGCGGCGGCCTCGGCGGCGCGGCGCACCGGCAGGCCGGCGGCATCGCGCACCAGCACGTAACCGCGTTCGAGCACCGCGTGGTAGCTCAGCGAACCCAACACGCCGGCCAGACCCGCAAGGCGATCACGGCGCCGCTCGATCCCGCGGGCGCCGGCCTGCGTCAGGCGGTCGGACAGGGCGAGCAGCCGGTCGGTCCGGCGGGCCTGGAGCGCCCGGGCCCGCTCCAGGCTCGCGTCGCGGGCGACGACGAGGCGGCGCCCGAGCTGGTTCAGAGCCTCGCCCTTGCGCTGCACATCGTTGCGCAGGGCGTGGAGCGGCCGGTGATCGATCCGCGCCAGCCGCGCGCGGGCATTGGCCAGGGCCACGTCGGGCGAGCGCCGCGCCATCCGATCGAGCAGGAGTTGAAGCCGTGCCCGGTGCCGGCTCGCGCCCGCGGCGAGGGCCGGGGCGAGGCGGGCCTCGGCGAGGTCGAGCCGCTGACGCTTGGTCGCAAGCAGCGCATCGGCGCTGGGTAAGGCCCGCCCCAGCGCGCGCAGGTCCACCCGGTCGCGCTCGATCCGGCGGCCGACCGCGCCGACCGAGCGGGCCGAGAGATCCGCCACCGTGGCGATCAGGTCGGCGCGAACCGGCACCGCCATCTCGGCGGCGCCCGTGGGGGTTGGGGCGCGGCGGTCGGAGACGTAGTCGATCAGCGTGGTATCGGTCTCGTGGCCCACCGCCGAGATCAGCGGGATCGCGCTCTCGAAGGCAGCGCGGACCACGCATTCCTCGTTGAACGCCCAGAGATCCTCAATCGAGCCGCCGCCGCGGGCGACGATCAGCACGTCCGGGCGCGGGATCGGGCCGCCGTGCTTCAGGGCGTTGAAGCCGCGGATCGCGGCGGCGACCTCTTCCGCCGCGCCATCCCCCTGAACCCGCACCGGCCAGACCAGGACGGGGCGCGGGAACCGATCCTCCAGCCGGTGGAGGATATCGCGGATCACGGCACCGGTGGGTGAGGTCACGACGCCGACGACCCGCGGCAGATAGGGGATCGCCCGCTTGTGCTCGGGGGCGAACAGCCCCTCGGCGGCGAGTTGCTTCTTGCGCTCCTCCAGCAACGCCATCCAGGCGCCGAGACCGGCCGGCTCCAGGCTCTCGACCACGATCTGGTACGAGGACTTGCCCGCGAAGGTGGTGATGCGCCCGGTGGCGATCACCTCCAGACCCTCCTGGGGCCGCTGGCGCAGGCGCCCGAACACGCCCTTCCACACCACCGCGTCGATGCGCGCCTGCCCGTCCTTCAACGAGAAATAGGCGTGGCCCGAGCCGTGCTGACCGCGATAGCCAGAGATCTCGCCGCGCAGGCGGACATGGCCGAACGCGTCCTCCAGGGTGCGCTTTAGCGCCCCCGCGAGATCGCCCACCGTCCATTCCGGCTGGTTGGCGGTGAGCACGCTGGTCGGTGGGGTATCCGCCGCTGGCGGGGCGGCGGGGCGCGGGGGCGGAACGAGGGGCATAGGTGGAGGCTAAAGCATGAGGCGGGGGAGGGGAAACCGGATTTCCGCTTTCATCGCGGCCGCAATTCACCGGCGATCACCAGACGTCCTGAGCCCAGTCCCGGCCGCCATAAAAGATGCGCAGGATCACCACACGGTCGTCTTCGACCATGAAGGCAATCGTAACGCGGCGGTCGAAGCCGATCGAGCGCAGACCCGGGCGCAGATCGTCGTGCAGCGTTCCACGCTCGGCCCCGAACTCAAGCCTTTGGCAAGCCTCACGGATCTTCTGTTCGTAACCCGACGCGACGGCGGGGGTCGTGACCGCAGCGATTGTGTCGTAGATCCAGTCGAGATCGTCGGCCGCAGCGGGTGCGTAGGTAAGGCGCCGCCGCGTCACGAGCCATTTCGCATCCGCGCTTCATGACGCTGGCGCATCCGCTCGGCCATGTCCTCGGTGGAGATCGGACGTTCGGGATGGGCCTTCATCGCATCATAGGTCGAGACGACTTCATCCCGAAGCCAGCGCTCGACGGCAGCGTCACGCTCCTGAAGCGCGCGCAGCCCAGCCCGCACGACCTCGCTCGCACTCGCGAATGAGCCGGCCCGCACTTGCGCATCGATGAAGGCGGCCTGATCTGCGGGCAGACTGAAGGTCCGCTTCTCGGTCGCGGCCATGCCGGCTCCTGCGCAGCTGCGGTACGACTTGACCATACCGTCATCGGAGATGGGCGCAAAGGCACCGGTCCTGTTGAGGAGCGCCTACTCCACCGCCAGCTCGCGCGGCCCCTCGGAGATCGCCACGGGCGGGACGAGGAGCGACAGGAGCAGGGTCAGCACGGCCACCGCGAACACCGTCCAGAACGTCCCGTGGAGCGCGTGCTGGAGCCCGGCGCGGATCGCCTCGCCCCCGGCGCCGAGGCTCGCCGGATCGTCGAGCAGGCGCCGGAGCTCGTCCGAGCTGACCGTGGGTCCGCTCGACGGGTGCGCGAGCCGATAGTTCAGCACGGCGCCGAGCGCGGTGGCGCCCAGCGTCGAGCCGAGATTGCGCGCAAAGATGTTCGAGGCGGTCGCCGCCCCGCGCTGGGCCCAGGCGACGCTGTCCTGGATGATCACGATGGCGGCCGTGGACAGGAAGCCCATGCCGAGGCCCATCACGATCGAGCCGATGGCCGCCACGGCGGGCGAGGTCGTGGGCCCCAGGGCCACGAAGGCGGTGGCGCCCAGCGGCAGCAGGGTTGCCCCCATCAGCAGGATCGGGCGCAGGCCGAACCGCACGAAACTGCGCGCCGCCGTGGTGGCGCCGATCGGCCAGCCGAGCACCATCAAGGTCAGGGTCAGGCCGGCGATCAGCGGCGATTGCTGCAGCACGCCCTGAACGTACATCGGCAGGAAGGCCGTGAGCCCGATCACCGTCATGCCGGAGAGGAGCGTCGCGGTGTTGGCGGTGGCGATCGGGCGCTGCATCCACAGGCGGATGTCGAGCATCGGATCGGGCGCGCGGCGCTCCTGCAACACGAACAGGATCGCGGCGACCATGAAAGCCAGACCCGGCCAGAACGCTGCCGCGGCCGAGTCGCCGGCTGCCGTCAGCGCGATCATCAGGGCCGCGATGGCGGCGGTGAACAGGCCTGCGCCGGCCACGTCAATCTGGCGGCTGCGGCGCTCCACGCCCTCGTGCAGGTAGCGGACGAACAAGGCCGCCGCGATGACGCCGATCGGCAGGTTGATCCAGAAGATCCAGGGCCAACTCAGGTGGCCGATGATCAGCCCGCCGACCAGCGGACCGGCCACCGAGGAGATCCCCCAGACGCTGGCGAGATAGCCCTGGATCCGGCCGCGCTCCCGCGCGGAATAAAGGTCGCCCACCACCGTCAGGCTCACCGGCTGGATCGCCCCCGCACCGATGCCCTGGATGAGGCGGAACAGGATCAGCGAGGGCATCGACCACGCGAGGCCGCACAGCAGCGAGCCGAGGAGGAACACCGCGATGCCGAACAGCAGCACCGGCCGGCGCCCGTAGAGATCGGACAGCTTGCCGAACACCACCGTGGTGGCGGTCTGGGTCAGCAGAAAGGACGCGAACACCCAGGCGTAGAGATGGAGATCGCCGAGTTGCCCGGCGATCTGCGGCATCGCGGTCGAGACGATCGTCGCCTCGATGGCGATCATGAACATCGCCGCCATCACCGCGGCCAGGACCAGCGGGCGGTTCGTCTGCGAGGGAATCGGCATGCCAGCGATCTATGCCTGTCATGCGCTGCGACCTAGCGCTGCGGCAGCGCCGCCCTCCGACCCCGAAGAGGTCCGTGCGCGAGCGCACATCGACCGTCGGTGTGACCCGCCGCCGACGCATGGTCCTCCCCGAGGGTTGCGTCAGCGGCATTGGTTGGCCGAGCGGGACCCGCCGTCAGGCTTCTCCCGCCTCTCTGTTCGAATCGAGGTCGCGCCCGCGGGTCTCCGGCAGCAGGAAGGCCGCGACCGTCCCGATCAGGCTGAAGGCGGCGAGATAATAGGCGGGCGCGAGCCGGTCTCCGGTTTCGGCGATCAGCCAGTTGATCACGTAATTGGTGGTGCCGCCGAACACCGAGACCGAGACCGCGTAGACGATCGACAGGCCGGCGCTGCGCACCGCCCGGGGCAGCGCCTCCGGGATGCCGACGATCACCGCGGCGGCGTTGATCGACGACAGCGCCGAGAGCAGAAACGTGATCGCGTAGACGTTCAAGGCGCCCGGTGCCTTCACCATCCAGGCGAAGGCCGGAATCGCCAGGATCACGATCAGGGCCCGCGGCCAGATCATGATGAGCCGCCGTCCGACCCGGTCGGCCAGCCAGCCGCCGAGCAGCGGGAAGGCCACCGAGGCGAGGCCCAGCGCGATCGGCACCGCGGTCGCGGCGGTCTCGCTCAAGCCCAGGGTCGCGCCGGCATAGACCGGCATGTTGGTGCCGACCGCGTTCGAAACGGTCGAGGCGGAGATCACCAGGAAGGTCAGGCCCAGCAGACGGCCGTGCTCGCGCAAGAGCCGCTTCATCACCGCGAAGGTCGAGGCGGCCGCATTCGGATCCTCCTCGACACCGGCCGTCTCCGGCAGGTGGCTGCGGATGATGAGGCCGACCGGTACGACGGCGAGGCCGAGCACGAACATCAGCCGCCAGCCCCAGGCATTCATCGCCTGGTCGCCGACGACGAGCGCCAGAATGGTGGCGACGATCCCGGCGAACAGGGCCGCGCAGCCCTGGCTGGCGATCTGCCAGCTCGTCACGAAGCCACGCCGTTCCGGGGCCGCGGCCTCCAGCAGGTAGGCGGTCGATGGGCCGACCTCGCCCCCGAGCGCCAGCCCCTGGATCAGCCGCCCGGCAATGACGATCACCTGTGCCCAGCCGCCGATCGCCGCGTAGGGCGGGCAGGCCGCCAGCAGCAGCATGCCCAGGGCCATCAGCCCGATCGTGATCAGCATCGCGGGCTTGCGCCCGGCGCGGTCCGCGAAGGCGCCGATCAAGGCGCCGCCGATCGGCCGCATCACGTAGCCGATGCCGAACAGGGCGAGCGAGGCGAGCAGGCTGTGGGTCGGGTCGGCCGCGGGGAAGAACGCCGCGCCGATCGGCTTGGCGAAGAAGGCGTAGACAGTGAAATCGTAGAATTCGAGGGCGTTGCCCAAAACCACGGCGCCGACGGCCTTGCGGTCCAGGGCCGGATGCGCAGTCGCGCCGGGATGGGGTCCGGGCCGGGCGTCCATCAGCGCGCCCCGTCGACCGGGTGTATACCGGGGTTCTTGGCATTACCGCCGGTGACGGGCTCGGCGCCGTCCGCCACCGCGGCGTCGTAGCCGGCGAGCCAGAGCGTGCGCGCCTGCGTACCCTCGGCATAGGGGCAGGCTTCCCGGGCGAGCCCCTTGGCGGGGGCCGCGCGGCCGAGGGCCTGGGCGTCGAGGTCGTTCGGGGGAGAGTCCATCGTGGCGCAGATCCTGTTCGCTCGCGTTCGCCGCGATGTAGGGCGCGCGCCGCACGACGCCGCTGTCAATGAAGGATCGGATCGTCCGGTGTCGGCAGCGTCACGGCTTCGCTGAACGGGAATTCCAGCACCACCTCGCCCGCGGCGTCGGCGACGATCAGGCAGGCGGTCATCAGCCGAGCCTGATCCGGGCGCTCGCGCAGGGCGGCGCGGATCGTATGGCGCGCCGTCTCCCAGGCTTCGTCCGGATCCCGCAGCTCGATGCCGGTCGGATCGCTGATCAGGTCGTCGCCGATCTGCGTGTGGAAGAAGTAGCGCGGCATGATCCCGTCACCTCCGAGAGCGAACCCCGAATCGAGGCACGGCACTCAGGTGGTGATCGGGGCCAGCCAACGCACGCCCGGCCGCGCCGCTCAGCCGTTGGCCGAACGCGACTCCGCGGGCGACGGGACCGGCCGGAGGATGCGCACCTGAGCGGATCCGGGGCCCACGCGATGATGCTTCTCCATCATCATCAGCGGCCGTAGTTCAGGCTCCGCGAAGTCGAGCAGCCTCGCGTTGCGCCAGCGCGGCTTGCCGGCGCCGCGGCCGAACCAGCGGGGGCGCTCCTCCTCGACCAGCAGCACGAGCCGCCCCGTCCAGGATTTCCGAAACCAGAAGCGCCCGGTCAGCGACATGGTCCGGTCCCCTCGCACACAGCGCGTGCCGCTCATGCCAAGACTGGTCATGGCCGCAGCGTGCGCCTTCAATACCGGATTTGGCAGCGAAAGTCTTGGCGGATCGGCGGGACGAACGGGCAGACAGGCCCTTTCCACAACCAGTGCCGTGAGCCGGTCGCCCGCCCTACCGCATGAGGTGGCGGCCGATGAACAGCATCACCACGAGCCAGACCAGTCCCGAGACGCCGTACACGAAGCCGCGCAGGAGTGCGGATTCCAGCGCGTCGTGGGCGGATGTCCGCTGGGAATGCGGCAGAGCCCGGGGCAGGCCGCGCCCCGCCGGCGGTCGGCGCGCGGACGGGGGCACGGCGAGCAGGCGCGTCAGGCTTTGCGGGAGGAGTCGTTCGTCGGTCGGCACGGTACCGCAAGACCTACAGGGCCTGCAGCCCCGGCGACAAGGTGGGCCACGATCACGGGGATGTCAGACGCTCGGTCACGCGGACCCGCCTGCGCTGCGGCCGCGCCCCGGCGGATGGCTTCCATGTGCCGCAGGGAGCCAACACCTTGGCAATGGATTGAGGGTAGGGCGGCCGGACGCGGTCGTCACCATGCCGTTCCGCGGCCGGTCGAGCGAGGCTGAGCCGTTGCGCGGTGGCCGTGATTTCAATTAGATCTATTCCAGGCAGGTGCATCCTGCCGACAGTGCTGCCGCGGCGGCCAATAGGAGGAAATCCATGCGTTCACTCGTTCTCGGCGCCGTGCTCGCGGTCCTGATCCCGCTCTCGGCGCAGGCCCAGGAGGCCGGAGACGCGGCCGCAGGCGAGAAGGCGTTCGCCCCCTGCAAGGCTTGCCACAACTTCCAGAAGAACGGCGTCGGCCCGGACCTGAAGGGCGTCGTGGGCCGTAAGGCCGGCACCTACGAGGGCTACAACTACTCGGCGGCGCTGAAGAATTCCGGCATCACCTGGGATGAGGCCAACCTGCACGAGTGGCTGAAGAACCCGAAGGCGAAGGTGCCGGGCACCAAGATGATCTTCCAGGGCTACCCGGACGACAAGAAGATCAACGACGTGATCGCCTATCTCAAGACCCAGTCCTGAGTTCGACCTGCACCGATAAGTAACATCCGGGGGTGGCCGCAGGGTCGCCTCCGGCCCCGTCCCTGGCGGCTTAGAGCCTCTCACAAAACTTCCGCTGCGCTGCTGTCGCGGTCGGAGGGAGAACTCCCGGTGCCCGGGAGTTTTGTGAGGAGCTCTTACTCCCCGATCAGGCCATTCTGCAGGCCCATCCGCAGCGTCACGAGGTCGTGCAGCAGCGTCTTCCGGCCCTCGACGCTCAGTCCGGTCAGATCGCCGGCCTCGTCCGGAATGCAGGCGAGGACGTCGCGCAATCGTGCACCGGCCGGCGTGAGGAAGATGCTGACTTGGCGCTCATCGACCCGATCCCGGGCACGGCGCACGCGGCCCGAGACCTCGAGGCGCTTCAGCAGCGGCGTCAGCGTGCCGGAATCGAGGAAGAGGCGGTTGCCGATCTCCTTGACCGAGAGCCCATCCTGCTCCCAGAGCACCAGAAGAACGAGATATTGCGGATAGGTCAGTTCGTAACGGCCAAGCAGATTGCGGTAGGCGCGCCCGAAGGCGTGCGCGGCGGCATAGACCGCGAAGCACAATTGATTATCGAGACGCTGCCGCTCCTGCTGCGTGGGCTGGTCGACGGTCGCGTGATCCGTCTGATTCGGCGCAGCGCCGCTCTGCAGAGCAGTCGGGCCTGGCATGGGAGTGATCTCTCTCAGGTAAAGCGGGCTCACGTACCGGTATGGCGATGGTTCACTCTTAGGCAGTTCTGCATACAAGAACAATCTGGGCATCGGCTCAGTACGCCGCAAAGCCCGACGCTCGGACGTCAGACGTCCATCAACGGGTGCAGATCCCGTACCATCGCCTTCAGGCGCTCATCGAGGACGTGGGTGTAGATCTGGGTCGTCGAAATGTCGGCGTGACCGAGCAGTTCCTGCACGATGCGCAGATCGGCCCCATTCTGCAGCAGATGACTGGCGAAGGCGTGGCGCAGTACGTGGGGGCTCACGCGATCCGACCGCAACCCGGCCTCCAGCGCCGTGGCCTTCAGGTCGCGGGCGAAGGCCTGCCGCGTCAGGTGGCCGCTGTCGCTGTCGGCCGGGAACAGCCACGCGCTCTCCTCCGGCACTGCGGCAAGGTGGGCCGCCATGGCGGCGCGGGCCGCCTCGGTCAGCGGCACGAGGCGCTCGCGCCCGCCCTTGCCCTTGATGAACAGGTATCGCTCCCGGGTCGCGCCCGCGGCCCGGGGCAGGGCGACGAGTTCCGAAACGCGCAGGCCCGTGGCGTAGAGGAGCTCGAGCAGGCACATCATGCGCCGCGCCCGCCGCGCCGGGCCGGGCGCCTGCTCGGTGCCGGCCGCCGCCTGCGCGACGGCCAGCAGGCGGTCGACCTCGGCCACCGACAGGATCTTGGGCAGCACCCGGCCCCGGCGCGGCCCCGAGACCGCCACGCTCGGATCGGCCCCGGCGAGGCCCTCGGCGTACAGGAACTTGTGGAAGCCGCGCACGCAGGACAGGCGCCGCGCCGCCGAGGAGGCCTTCAGCCCGCGCGTCTCCAGATCGGCCAGGAAGGCGCGCAGGGTCCCGGCCTCGACGGCGTCGAGGGCGATCCCGGTGCGGGCCAGATAGGCGCGGTAATCGTCGAGGTCGCGCCGGTAGGCCGCCAGGGTGTTGGCGCCGGCCCCGCGCTCGGCCGCCAGCATGTCGAGATAGTCGGCGACATCCGCGTCGGGCGCGCGAGCGCCGTCCCCGTCCTGCGTCGCGCTCAACGATTACCCGGCTGAAGCTTCGAGGCGGGGATGGTCACGCTCATCTCTCGCGGCGTCGGCTGGACGAAATTCGCCAGCGCGAACATCGCCGCGAAGACGAGACCCGCCAGGATCGCGAGGATAGCGAAGAAACGGAACAGGGTCGGCACGTCGGTCGAACCTCGGGCGGGCGGTGCGGGCGGCGGAGATGGGGACGGCCGACGGCTTTCTCCCAACCGACGCGGGTGCCCGGTTTCGAACACGCGATGAAGGCGCTGACAAGGCCCACAACGACACAGCGATGCGTTTCGCTGACCGCTTGAATCGCGCTAAGAGCCTGCCGCAGGATGGGAGATCGCCCGGCGCCGTGCGCCCGGTGCGACGGCGCGATCGTTGAGGCGCCGGATGGATGCGGTGCACGAGCGGGACAAAGGGCGGTACGCGGGGCGATGCAGGAGTTGGTGGGCGAGGCGGAGGGTGGCGAACCGATCGAAGCGCGGCTGCGCCGGGCGCTCGGCCCGCGCTCGATCGTGCTCGTGGGTCTGATGGGAGCCGGCAAGAGCACCGTGGGCCGGCGTCTGGCGAGCCGCCTCGGGCTGATCTTCAAGGACGCCGATATCGAGATCGAGGCGGCGGCCGGCCTGACGATCCCCGATATTTTCGCCATCTACGGCGAGCCGAGCTTTCGCGACGGCGAGGAGCGCGTGATCTCGCGCCTTCTGCGGGCCGGCCCCCTGGTGCTGGCCACCGGCGGTGGCGCCTATCTGCGGGAAGCCACGCGCCAGCGCATCACGGAATCGGCGGTTTCGGTCTGGCTGAAGGCCGATCTCGATGTCCTGATGCGCCGCGTGCGCAAGCGCGGCAACCGCCCGCTCCTCCAGACCGAGGACCCCGAGGCGACGATGCGCGACCTGATGGCGGTGCGCCACCCGGTCTACGCGGCGGCCGACGTGATGGTGATCTCGCGCGAGGTCTCGCACGACCGGGTCGTGCAGGACGTGCTGGAGGCGCTGGACGCCCACCTCAACGGCGAGCGCTCCATCTCGGTGGCGGCGCAGTAGAGGCGCAGTAGATTCGAATGAGCCTGCCCGTGATCGAACCCCTGACGGTCCATGTCCCCCTCGACGGCGGCCGCGCCTACGACATCCGGATCGGCCGCGGCCTGATCGATGATGCGGGCGATGCGGTGGCCGCGCTCGGCGGCCGCCGGGCCGCGATCGTCACGGACGAGACCGTCGGGGCGCTCTATGCCGATCGCCTGCGGCAGAGCCTGGAACGGTCCGGGTTGCAGGCGGGCGTGGTGACGGTGGCGCCCGGCGAGGGCTCGAAATCCTATGCGGGCTACGCCGCGGTCTGCGACGGGCTGCTCGGCCTCAAGGTGGAGCGCGGCGATCTCGTCGTGGCGCTCGGCGGCGGGGTGGTCGGCGATCTCGCGGGCTTCGCGGCCGCGACCCTGCGGCGCGGCGTGCGCTTCGTGCAGGTGCCGACGAGCCTGCTCGCGCAGGTCGATTCCTCGGTCGGCGGCAAGACCGGGATCAACGCCCCGCTCGGCAAGAACCTCATAGGCGCCTTCCATCAGCCCCGCCTCGTCCTGGCCGATACCGCGGCACTCGACACCCTGTCGGAGCGCGAGATGCGCGCCGGCTACGCCGAGGTCGCCAAATACGGCCTGATCGCCGACGCGCGCTTCTTCGATTGGTGCGAGGCCAATTGGCGCGGGATTTTTTCCGGCGGTCCCGAACGTGAGGCGGCGGTGGCGTCCTGCTGCCGGGCCAAGGCGGCGGTGGTGACCCGCGACGAACGGGAGGACGGCGAGCGGGCCCTGCTCAATCTCGGCCATACCTTCGGCCATGCCCTGGAGCGCCTGACGGGCTACGACCCGGCACGGCTGGTCCACGGGGAAGGCGTGGCGATCGGCCTGGCTCTGGCCTTCCGCTTCTCGGCCCGGCTCGGCCTGTGCGCCGGCCAGGAGGCGGGCCGCGTCGCCAATCACCTGGCGCTCGCCGGCCTGCCGACCCGCCTCCAGGCCGTCCCGGGCGGGTGCGGCGGCGCCGAGGCGATCGTGGACGCGATGGCACAGGACAAGAAGGTCCGCGACGGCGCGCTGACCTTCATCCTCGCCCGGGGAATCGGCCAGAGCTTCATCGCGCCGGGCGTGGACCGGGCCGAGGTGATGGCCTTCCTGCGCGATGAACTGGCGACGGACGCCGACGCGTGATCGCGATCGGCTCTGGCCTTGCCTAAAGCGGGTCGGGCCGCTATGAGCCTGCCACGTCCGACGCGGCCTGACGCGCGCCGGACGTGGCCCCTGTCGGGGCCGGGCCGCAATAGCTCAGCTGGTAGAGCACCTCATTCGTAATGAGGGGGTCGGGGGTTCGAATCCCTCTTGCGGCACCACTCAACTCTCTGCAGACGCCACCTTCTTGCACCCCGTCGATCCGGCACCGGGGTGGGTTCGGCTGCAACATCCCACCGCGTCAGGCCTGCGGGATACTCCGCCTCCGAAGCGGACTCGCTCCACGATCGGACGGCCTTCCAGGCTTTCCGACAGCCCGATCGATTTCGGTCATACGGCAAGTCCTGTTGGCGCCTCCGACGCGGACATCGACGCATGGGCGCGTTGCCGCCCTGCGGCTGAACGGGACACCAATTTGGCGCAGGAGAGCGTATCGAACCAAGACTGAGCCCCCGGGTCCGGACGACGGATCGAACGTCTACGGTGTGCGACACTCAAGGGCGGCCATGGCCTCGATCACGCTGAGCGCCCGGCGCCGCACCTCCAGCGGCGCGTTCGGGCTGTCCGACACGGCGGAGGCCTCGCGCTTCAGCGTCGCGTTGCACGCGCACGAGCTGTACCCGGTCGCATCATAGCAGGCGTCGTGACGCATGCAGGCAGCGTCGAGTTCGTCGGTCGGCGGCAGGGCCTCACCGCGCTGGCCCTTGCCGCAGTAATTGCCATGGAACAGCTCCTTCCCGGCGACCACCCGCCCGAGATCGCCCTTCGGCGATACCGGCGCCTCGGCCCGGCCGCCGGGATTGAGTTCGTTGGCCGGGCCGCCCGCCCGGGAGCCGGAGGCGCGCAAGGCCAGTGGAAGGCCGGAGCGCTCGCCGGGCTCGTTCAGGGCCTCGCCCGCCCGTCCGTTCGGATCCGATAGGTCGGGCAGGGGCGGGGGTGGCCCCGGGCGGGGTTCTTCCACCGCGAAGGTCGCGTCGGGCGCATCCTCGATACCCTGCGCCGCGGACACGTTCGGGCCGGCAATGAGCAGCAGACCCAGTGCGGCGAGGAGAAACGGTCTCAAGGATGGCTCCCGGTTCAGCCGCCCTCAACTCGAAGCGCGGCTTTTCCGTTCCGGGACTCATCGCGCGGCCGGGACACGCGCGGCAGGGCGGCCTGGGCCGGCAGAGTAAGGGTTCAATCTGCTGATCCGGATGACGTTCTCCGGCGCCGTCCCAGCGAAAACGGTCCTCCTTGTGCGCGCGGCCGCATCGTCGTGGGGCCGATGGCGGTTGCCTGCATCTCTCTTACGGGACCACCTCTGCCGCGGCCTCGACCGCGCACCATTCCGCCCGCAGGCGCCGCCCCTCTGCGAGGCGGGTCGTGAAACCCTGGGCGTCGAAATATTCGAGGAGCGGCATTGTCAGGTTGCGCCCGATGCCGGCCGTCTCGCGGAACCGCCCCACGGTGAGAAGTCCATCCGGATGCTCCGCCGCCACCGCCCGCGCGACCCCGGCGAGGTCGGCGAGGATCGCCGGCGGGACGTAGTAGCTCTTCGAGATCCGGCGCAGCCAGCCGATGCGGCCGACCTTGTCGAGGAGCGGGCGTAAGTCCTCCGGGTCGCGACCGAGCTGCTCGGCGAGGAGAGCGAGACGCGGCGGGTCGCGCCCGGCCGCCTCCAACGCGGCTCGGATCGCGGCATAGAGCGCGGCGTCGGCCGGGCGCAGGCGCGCGACGTGGCCCGGCCGGTGGAAGAGCCGGCCGCTGCGCACGATCTCTTCGTCCTGGAGAAGCCGGTCGAGGGCGCCCGGGAGGACCGGGCGGTCCGCCTCCGGCAACAGGGTGGCGATCTCCTCGATCTGCAGGCCGGGATTGTCGGGCTCGGCATCGTGCGCCTGGTCGAGTTCGGCCAAGACCCGCGCGCTCAGCGCCGCGACCCGCGCCCCCGCGAAGGCGCGCCGCCCCTCGACCACCACCGCACCGAGATCCACCCGCAGGGCCTCCATCGCCTGATCGGGGACGTTGCGCAGGCGGGCGAAGTGGGCGAGGTCGATGCCGGCCTCCGCGGCGGCCAACAGACCGTCCAGGGCGTGGCGGTCGTCGGACGTGTCGAGGGCTTCCAGGATCGCCCGGCGCCCCGGAGCCCAGGCGCCGCGGCGGGGGCCGTCGATGTCGATGATCCGGCCGCCGCCCAGGGTCCGCGACGCGGAGATGTCGCGCAGGATGAAGCGGTCGCCGGACAGGGCGCCGAGCCCGGCATCCAGCGCAATGATGGCGGGGGCGACCGCCCCGGGGGGCAGCGCACGATCGGTGTCCAGCAGCACCCGGCCGGTCACCGTGGCCGCGCCGTGGTGGACCTGAACCGGCATGCGATGGCGCACCGGCCGCGCCTCGCCGGGCAGCACGCGCAGGGCCACGTCGAGGCGCATCGTCGGGCCGTGGAGGTCCGGCGCCAGGATCCAGTGCCCGCGGCCGACCGAATCCCTCGTGAGCCGCGGACTGGTCAGGTTGAGGGCGCAGCGCTCCCCGGCCAGAGCCGCTTCCGCCTCGCCGTCGCGGACGCGGATGCCGCGGACCCGCGCCTCCCGGCCGCCCGGGGAGACGAGCAGCCGGTCGCCGACCCGCACCCGGCCGGCATGGACCGCCCCGGTCACGACGAGGCCGGCGCCCGGCACCGTAAACCGGCGATCGACGGCGAGGCGAAACCCGCGGGACGCGGCGTCGGATCGGTTGGCCTGACCCAAGGCTTCGAGGTGGCGGGCGAGGTCGGCGATCCCGGTGCCCGTCAGGGCCGAGCAGGGCAGGATCGGCGCGGCGGCGAGCCCGGTGCCGGCGAGCAAGGCGCCGATGTCCGCGATTACGGTGGTGATGCGGGCGGGATCGGCACGGTCGGCCTTGGTGATCGCCACCAGCCCGCGCGTCAGCCCGAGGAGATCGAGGATCGCGACATGCTCGCGGGTCTGCGGCATGACACCGTCATCGGCCGCGACCGCGAGCAGGGCACATGTCACGCCGGTGGCGCCCGCCACCATGGTGCGCACCAGCCGCTCGTGGCCCGGCACGTCGACGAAGCCCATCGGCGTTTTGAGGAGGCCACCCTCCGGCGGGTAGGCGAAGCCGAGGTCGAGGGTGATGCCCCGGGCCTTCTCCTCGGGCAGGCGGTCGGCATCGATCCCGGTCAGCGCCTTCACCAGCGCGGTCTTGCCGTGGTCGATATGGCCCGCGGTGGCGACGATCATGCAGCAGCTGCTTCTTCGTGGGGCCGGCGCGGATCGCTCCGCGCCGGCCGGTTGCGGCCTCAGCCCTTGATGCGGGTCTCGGCGAGTTCCGACATGCAGGTGTCGTAGGGCGTGAACGCCACCCGGTCGGAGACAGCGAACAGCGTGAACGGCGAATACAGGAACAGGGCCTTGGACCTGTCCTGGATGTACCGCTCCACCTCGCGGACGACCTCTTCCGTCCGCTCCTCAGGCGTATGGAGGAGCTTCTCGTAGAGGGCGTCGAACTCCGGATCCTCCGGACCCTGGCGCAGGGTCGCGTCACGCCCGAAAAACTCCCGGTGCACGCAGGCGACGGGGTATTGCGGCGTCCAGTCGAAGTACCATTCGAGCTTGAGGTCGAAGTCCTCCGGCAGGTCGCCGCGGTCGCTGACGAAGCGGGCCGAGAGGCCAATCTTCGACAGGCACTGCCCGATCGCCTCGACGACGCCCTGCCAACTCGGCGAGGCGACGATCACGATCTCCCGCCCGCCGAGGCCCGCCTTCTCCAGGCCCGCGCGTGCGGCCTCCGGATCGTGCGGAAGCGGGCTCATGCCAGGATCGGCCCCGTAGCGGCCGGGCTGGATGAACGCCGGGATGACCGTGCCGTAGCCGTGCGCGCCCTGGTCGAGCACGAACTGCCGGTCGATGGCGAGGTTGAACGCCCGCCGCACGGCGGGATCGCGCCAGACGGAATCGGGCTTGTTCTCGTTGAAGACGCCCGTGAGGATCGTCTTGGCTTTCTTCGTCTGGATCTTGCCCTTGTCGCTCTGCGGAAAGGCCTTGGCCTCCGCGGGCGTCAGGTCGAACACCACGTCCACGCGGCCGTCACCGGACGCCACGGACTTGATGCCCGCGTCCTTGCCGATGACGTTGTCGTAGACGATCCGGACCGTCGGCTTGCGGGCCGGGTTCCAGTAGGTCGCATTGGGCTCCATCACGACACGATCGGAGCGAGAATCGATCAGCGAGACACCCTCGGTGAGCACGAACGGGCCAGTCCCCCACGGACCGGGCGCGTCGATGACTCACCAATGGCCTTCGGCCGATCCCGTCTTCGGGTCGATGAAGCCCCACTCGTTCCAGAAGCGCGTCGACGGCAGGTGCATGCCGCGCAGCTTCATCAAGGCCGCGGAATCGCCGCCGGGGAAGCGCATGCGGATGGTGCGCTCATCCACCGCCTCGCAGGTGACGTCCCGGGCGAAGTTCAGGAAGGCGCCCGGCGGGTGCGGGTTGGTCCATTCCTGGACCTTGTCGAAGCCGAGCTTGAACATCGCGGCGTTGAACGGCTCGCCATCCTGGTAGACGGCGCCCCGCATCTTGAGCTCGAGGGTCTCGCGATCGAGCCACGTCCAGGACTCCGCGAGGCTCGGCTGGCCGATCCCGTCGTGATCGACGCGATTGGCCTCCTCCATCGTGTTCCAGGTGATCGAGAGCCAGTTGACCGGCGACGGATCGACCACCGTCACCGTGTTGTGAGGCCCCCAGGGCTGTCCGCCCCCGGGATCTCCGGTCGCTTGCGCGTCCATGTCTCCTCCTGTGTTCGCCGTCCGCGTCGCGCGCGGGCGCCGTCCGGCTCCGGTTGAGCCGGATGCGGATAAAGCTAGTGCGCTATGGCATTGCTCTCAATCGAACAGGTCTCGGCAATTGGACGGGGGCGATCACATGCTGTCGAGGCCTCTCCGCGGGGACTGCAGGGCTGGGGTGGATCGGCGTCCTGGCGCCGAATGGCCATCACGCCGCCTATGGCGCTCCACGCTACCGTTTCTCTGCGGACGGGTATCCGGGCGCGGTCCGCATGACCTGCCGTGAGAGACAATCCTTCGGCACGCGGCGCCTCCTTTGTGAAGCGCGGCCGGGCCGCGACCCGGAACGATAAGTGAAAACAGTCAGACTGACTTGATCAATCGATGATATGCAACAGATCTCGAGCCGCAAAACGGATAAAATTATAAAGATATTGGTACAATCAAATCAATGTTTGCTACAATAAACACCATTAGACATACGTACACGACAACATAACACGTTCTATTTAGATCTAAATGTCAAATCACGATCTATAATAGAACTGTCAATTCTCACTAAATATCGCTATGTCTTCGATTTTGTTCAATTTTTGAATATTGGTATCCGATCTGCGGCGAGTTATACCAGCATCATATGGACTTTCATTATCGAATGGCTTAGGGGTCCATGATGTTGTGCTGACAGCCCATGAGACCAGACAAGTCCGACCTCCAGCTTGTGACACGGAGCGAACCTCCACCGTATCCCGCGATCGCCCAGCACACTGCGCGGACGCCGATCGTGGTCGTGCTGGGCATGCATCGCAGCGGAACCTCGTTGTGCGCGCAGGTGCTCAGTCTCCTCGGCCTGGATATGGCCGATGATATCAGGGCAAGCCCTGGGAACCAAGCAGGGCACTGGGAACGCTGGGAAATCGTAGACTTCCACGACCGTGTTCTGCGGTTCCTCGATCGCGATTACTGGTCCGGGACTCACGATTTTCCGCTTCCGATCGGTTGGTGGGCGCAGCCCGAAGTTCGCGCCATCCAGCGCGAACTCGAAAACTTCGTTCGGGCGCGGATGCGGCCGGGGCATCCCTTCGGCTTCAAGGACCCGCGAACGGCACGCCTTCTGCCCCTCTGGACGCCGATCTTTCGGGCCCTGAACCTTGACCCGCGCTTCGTGTTCTGCTTGCGCAGTCCGTCCCAGGTGGCCCGTTCGCTGAACGATCGCGACGGCCTGCCGCTGGCGACGGGTGAGTATCGCTGGGCGGTCTACAACACGGAATGCTGGCGCAACCTGCGCACCGAGCCCTGCACCATCGTGTACGATTCGTGGTTCACGGATCGGGATCAGACGCTGGACCGCCTTCTGACCTTCCTCTCCGACGTCGTGGATGTGGATCGCGCCGCGATCGCCGAGGCTCTGGAGACACGGATCGACAGGTCGCTCCGTCATGACGGATTGACCCCGCCGAGCGCCCGGCAGCCAGCCTTGCGTTACTTCTACGAGCTGCTCGGACGGCCGGACAAGAACGCCGAAACGCAAGCCGCGATCGCCCGGTTCACCGAGCAGTTCGCGGCGTTTCAGCAGTTCCTCCCCTTCGAGGGCACGGTGAAAACGGCAGCGGAGCATGAGGCCGCTCTGAGCGCGGCCGACGAGCGCGTCCGGGCGCTGCAAGACGCGGAAGCGCAGCACGCCGCTGACCGCGCGAACCTTCACGCCGCCCTGGACGAGGCGAGGAACGAAGCGCACGCGGCGCGGAACGACAGCGAAGTCCTGCGCGCCCAGCACGCTGCGGCTGTGCAGGAGCGGGACGCGGCGCTCGCTGACGCCGAACGATACATGGCAGACGTCGCGACGACCCGCGCTGAATGCGAGACGTGGCGTGCGCAACATACCGCCGTCGTTCAGGCACGGGATGAGGCTACCGCAGCGGCCGAGGCCGCACGCAGCGAATGCGACGGGTGGCGCGCCCAGCACGCCGCCGCGGTTCAGGCTCGGGACGAGGCCACCGCAGCGGCCGAAGCGGCACGCCTGGAGCACGAAGCGCTAGACGCCCGCCACGGGGCGGCGATCTCCGAGGCCGAGGCGGAGATTCAACGCCAACGCGACGCCCGTTTGCGCCTCCAGCAATGGGCGGTGGCCCTCCACGATGGGATCGCGTCGTCATGGAGTTGGCGGCTGACCCGGCCGCTGCGCCGGGCTGGGTTCGCGCGCGCGGTCGTTCCTCCACACCCGGACCCGATCGACCCCTGACGGCGCCCTGAATCCGAGAATCGGTGGACCGGCGTGCGGGCCACCGCGTCGGGAATACGACAGCAGCAGGGTTGAGGTGCCCGTGAACACGACGATCCGATGGCAGGCCTACGCTCCGCGTCAGGCGCGGTGGGCGCAACTGGGCCAGCGGCCGGCGATCGCTTGGCTGACCGGTCTGCCGGGGTCGGGCAAGACCACGATCAGCGACGCGGTGGACCGGCGGCTCGCCACCCATGGACGGCATGTCTGCGTGCTCGATGGGGACAATCTGCGCCACGGTCTGTGCAGCGATCTCGGCTTCAGCGCCGCCGACCGGGCCGAGAACGTGCGCCGGACCGCCGAGGTCGCACGGCTGATGGCCGAGGCCGGGCTCGTGGTCATCGTGTCGCTGATCTCGCCGTTCCGGGCGGACCGGGCGCGGGCGCGGGCGATCGCCGGACACCTGCCGTTCCTGGAGGTCTACGTCGATACGTCGCTCGCCACCTGCGAGGCCCGCGATCCGAAGGGTTTGTATGCGCGGGCGCGGGCCGGGGCGATCACCGCCTTCACCGGCGTGTCGGCCCCCTACGAGCTGCCCGAGGGGCCGGACCTGACCTTGCGAACGCAGGGGCTGACCGTCGCGGCGTCGGCGGAACCGCTGTGCGCGAGACTGATGGAACTCAGCGCCAGCGCGTGATCGGCGCAGCGCTCTGTCGAGGGCGTTTCCGCGGCGGATCGGCCCTCACGCCATCGCCAGCACCGCCGCGATGACCGCCACCCCGACGGCCAGCCACGCCGCGTAGTCTCCGATCAGGCCGCTGTGCAGGATCTCCAGCGCGCGGGTCGGCGCTGATTGTGTGGCGCGGACCGGCCGGACGACGAAGGCCGGCAGGCGTTTGCGAAACAGCCCGTATCCCGCGCCCGCCAGCGCCGCCGCCACGGAGAACCACGGCAGCCAGCCCGGTCCTTCCGCAAGCATCCCGCCCTCCGGCCGGTGCATGAAGGCCGAGACGGCCCGGGGGAGGGCGTGCGCGATCGGGCCCGCCGGAAGTGCGAGGTCGACGGCCAGCAGCGCGCAGCAGGGCGCCAGCATCAGCCAGAGCGGCCGGTTGGCCTTCTCGCGCTCGTCCGCGCTCGGGGCCCCGGCCTCGTCGCCGGGGTCGGGCCCGAGGCCGAGGAAGATGCGCCCCGCCGCCCGCAGCACCGCCGCCCCCGTCAGCGCGGCGCCGATCGCGGTGGCGGCGAGGGCCATGCCGTGGCCCTCTTGCGACAGCGCCCCCTGGACAAGGCGCGTGCCCTGATCGAGGGTGCCGATCGGCAGGCCGCAGAGCAGCAGGCCGGCCAGCGCCATGGCGATCCCGGCCGGCCAGATCCCGCGTCCGAGGCCGCGCAGGGCAATCTCGTCGATGCTGGCCTGGGTGGCCAGCAGGATGCCGGCGATCATGAACAGGGCGCCCTTCACCAGCCCGTGGCCGACGACATAGACCAGCATCCCGCCGGTGCCGCCGATCGAGAGGGCGCCGAGCCCGGTCAGCATGATCCCGGCGTGGGAGATCGTCGAGAAGGCGAGCATCCGCTTGAGATGACGCTGCAGCAGGGCCATCCAGCCGCCGAGCAGGGCCGTGGCGCTGCCGAGCCCGATCAGCAGCACCGGCAGGGCACCCTGGACCTGATCGGAGCCGCCGAACACGACGGCGCTGACCTTGGCGAGGCCGAACAGGCCGAGCGAGACCATCGAGCCGGAGAAGATCACCGAGACCGGGCTCGGCGCCACCGCGTGGGCGTCCGCGAGCCAGAACTGGAACGGCACGATCGCGCCCTTGATCATCAGGGCCGCCGCCACGAGGCAGAAGGCCCCGGCCACCACGGGGTTCCGCCCGCCCTGGGCGACCGCCGTGGCGATCCCGTCGAAATCGAGGGTCCCGGTCTGCGCGTAGATCAGCCCGATGCCGCCGAGCATCAGGAAGCCCGCAAGGCTGTTGACCACCGTGAAATTGATGGCCCCCGCCAGCGACGATTCCGCGAGGTGATAGGCGGTGAGTGCGAAGGCCGCGACGCTCATCACCTCGAACCACACGAACAGGTTGAACATGTCCCGGGTGAAGCAGAACCCGACCATGGCGGCCAGGAACAGCAGCATCAGGATATGGAAGTGGCCGTGGGTGCGATCGAAGAAGCCCCAGGCGAACACGAAGGTCAGGGCGTAGAGCAGGCCGATGAAGGACGCGATCCAGCCGCTCGCCGCATCGACCGAAAAGCCGATCCCGAGATAGACGCCGTCATGCGGCTCCCATCCGCCGAACCAGTAGACCAGGGGCCTGTCGGCGGCCTGCACGGCGATCACCGCACAGAGGATCGCGACGGCGACGGCGGCGAGCAGAGCCAGGATGTCGGGGACGCGCCCCGGCAGCAGGTGTGCGGTCGCCAGCAGGACGGCACAGACCACGAGGGGGATCGCGACCGGGAGCGGGAGGAGGGCGGTCACGGCGTCTGCCGCCCGCCGTCGGAGACCGGGCGCGAGCCCTGGTCGGGGCCCTTGTTGCCGCCGGCCCGCATCGGCCGGAGCTTTTCCGGATCCAGGCTGCCGCCGCGCTTGTAGGCCTGGACGGTCAGGACGAGGAGCAGGGCGGTCAGCGTCGCGCCGACCACGATGTCGGTGAGCACGAGCGCCTGCATCACGGGATCGACCGCCGGCGTGCCCGGCGGGTGATCGTAGAAGATCGGCGCGATGCTGCCCCAGCGGTAGCCGAGGCCGAGCAGCAGCACGTAGGTCGCCGACTGGCAGACGCCGAGGCAGCCGACGAGGTGAATGAAGTTGCGGCTCGTGGCGATGCCGTAGAGGCCGACGCCGAACAGCCACGCGGCGACCACGTAGGGCAGAACACTCACGCGGATTCCTCCCCGGGCTCGTCGGGTTCCTCGGCCTCGCGGGTCTCCTCCATGAATTCCAGGAAGAGCTGCGTGAAGCCGCCCGTCACCGCCAGGGCCACGCCGAGGTTCTCGACCAGCATCAGGCCGCCGGAGAACAGGTCGCGGAAGGTACCGAGCGGCAGGATGTTCTGCATGAAGGCGGCGCCCGTGAGCATCGGCACCAGCCCGCACAGGGCGAAGAGGAGCGCGCCCCCACCCTCCAGCGCGTCGAGGACACGGCTGTGGATCGCATCGCGCCAGCCGGAATAGCCCTCGCCGAGGTAGATCAGCAGGGTTCCGGAGGCGAGGATCACGCCGCCCTGGAAGCCGCCGCCGGGGGTGACGGTTGCATGCACCACCACGTAGAGTCCGAACAGGCCGGTGAGCGGCCCGGCGATCCGGCAGGCCAGCACCGTCGCCTCCGAGCGCGGGATCACGGCGCGGCCGGGCCGGCGCATCGCACGCTCCGAGTTGCCCTCGCCCCGGCGTCCGCGCAGCAGCACCACCGTACCGGTGATGGCGGCGAGCAGCATGAATTCCTCGCCGAGCGTGTCGAGGCCGCGCAGGTCGAAATTGATCGCGCTCACCATGTTGGCGACGTGCCGTGCCTCCGGGGTGATGGCGTTGATGCGCGCGCCATACCGAGCGATGGTCGATCCGAAGGCGGGCAGCCCCGCGATCACCGAGGCCGCGCAGGGCAGCAGGATCAGGCCCGACAGGGCGAGCAGCGCGACGCGGATGCGCGGGCTCACGCGTCCTCTCCGGGGGCCTGCGTGCGCACCGCCATCAGCGCCACCAGAAAGAGGAGCGGCACCGCGGCCGAGCCGACCGCCAGCTCCGACAGGGCGACATCGGGCGCCTGCAAGGCGTCGAACAGGATCGTCAGGACGAGCCCGTTGATCGCGATGGCGAAGACCTGCCGGGTGGGGTCGCGCACCAGCACCACCGCGGTGCCGGAGATCGCCGCGAACAGGAACAGCAGCGGCAGGATCACGCTCATGCCGAGCGCCCCTCGCGCATCAGCACGGCCCGGCCGGAGACGTGCGACAGCACCGCGGCCCACCCGACGAAGATCACCATCATCACCAGAATCTTGAGGGAGCGTCCCGAGATCCCGTCGGACAGGAAGGCTGCCCCGGTGACGAGGCCGGAAGCCGCGACGTTGAGGAACGCCAAGGCGTGCAGCCGGTCGAGGGCCCGGGGCAGGCGCCACAGGGCGAGGGCGGAAAGCCACGTCACCGCCACCGCGAGGGCGAGCAGGATCCCGATCACGACGGTCATATCCAGCGCTCCAGGAAGACCGCGAGCAGCATCGTGCCGGGCAGGTTGAGCAGGACAAGCGTGAGGGCGAGGTCGGTGATCGAGGCCTGATCGGTGGCGAAGGCCATGAGCGTCAGGATCAGGACCGTCACGCTGCCGGCGAGTTGGTAGGCGGCGAAGCGCTGGCCGGGCCGCCCGCGCCACGCCAGGACGGCTGCGAGGATCAGCGGCGGCAGCAGCGCCAGGATGGCGACCGTCCAGATGTTCACGGCGCCTTACCCTCCAGGGCATGCGTCGATACGGTCCCGTGCGCGCGATCGAGGGTCAGCACGTAGCTGTCCGGGGCGAGCGAGGCGGCGAGCAGGCCGACAGCCCGGGTCGCCGAGGCCGTCTCGCCGTCAGGCCGCGCCCAGGCGATCGCGGCCGCGCTCTGCTCGTGCGTCGCACCGCCCTCCGCCCGTCCGAGCACCGCCCGCGCCAGATGCAGGCCGACCCGCCCGGTCTGCCGGGCCATGCCGAGCACGGCCGGCCCGAGCGGCCGGAGCGCGGCGCGGTTGAACCGGAAGCGCACGCCGCCGCGCCGCCCGACGACCCACCACCACGCGGTGCCGAAGGTCGCGCAGACCCCCATGGCGATGCCTTCGTTCACGCTCAGCGAGCCTGCGAAGACGAGGTAGGTGAGGGCGAGCAGCAGCCAGATCGCGATGGCGTCGCGCGTCGTCCGCTCCCTGAACCCGCTGATCGGTCCTAGCCGCATCGATCCTGACCGGAAGACGCCGTAAAAGCGTGGCCATTGGCTTGATCGACCCAAACGGGTTCGAAGCGTGGGCGTTCCCGGAACCGGAGAACACGCCTTCGTGTAAGCAGAGCGGTCGGTCGGACAGTTCCGCGGGCGGGAGCGCATCATGAAGGCCGAGATCCTGTCCATCCGCTACCTTCACGAGGGATGGAACCGGTTCGGCCTCGCGCAGGTGCGGCTGCACGATGGCTCGCTGGTCGAGCGGGCGATCGAGGACCATGGCCATTCGGTCGGGATCCTGCCCTACGATCCCGCGCGGCGGGTCGCGATGCTGGTGCGCGAGCTGCGCGTGCCGGCCCTGTTCGCCGCCGGCGAGCAGATGCAGCTCGAAGCGCCGGCCGGCCTGATCGACGACGGCAGCCCGGAGGAGAATGCCCGCCGGGAGGTGCTGGAGGAGGTCGGCCTGAGCCTGAACGGCCTGGACTTCGTCGGCGCCACCTATTCCTGCGCGAGCCTGACCACCGAGAAGATCCACCTCTACCTCGCCGCCTACAGCCCGGCGGATCGGGCCGAGGACGGTGGCGGGGCCGAGGGCGAGCACGAGAACATCCGGATCGTCGAGATGCCGCTCGCCGACCTCGCCGCCATGGCCGACCGGGCCGAACTCACCGACCTGAAGACGCTGACCCTCGTGCTGGCTCTGCGCTTGCGCCGGCCGGAGCTGTTCGCGGAGTGAGCATGCGCGCCCGCGACGTCGCCCGATGGCTGCTGACCATCCTCGTGCTCGTTGCGGTCGCGTGGATCGCGTTCCACCTGCGCTGAGCGCCGGCACACCGGTCGCGAGGCCCGCGACGGGGCACGCGGATCGGCAGCCTTGATCGCCGGACCGTGTGGGCCCATCGTTCAGCAAAGACTCGGGAGGTCACCGGATGACGCGCGCCTGCATCGTGGGCTGGGCCCACACTCCGTTCGGTAAGCTGGAGGAGCCGGACGTCGAGGGGCTGATCGCCCGCGTCTCCGGCGAAGCTCTGGCCCATGCCGGGATCGAGGAATCCCGGGTCGACGGCATCTATGTCGGCTCGATGAACACCGGCTTTTCGAAGCAGGGCTTCGAGGGCTCCCTCGTCGCGGTGAACCGGCCGGGCCTCGCCCACGCACCGGCGACCCATCTGGAGAACGCCTGCGCGACCGGCTCGGCGGCGCTCTACGCGGCTCTCGACTTCGTGGACAGCGGCCGGGGGCGCATCGCCCTGGTGGTCGGCGCCGAGAAGATGACGGCCAAGACCGTGGCCGAGACGGGCGACATCCTGCTCGGCGCCTCCTACCGCAAGGAGGAGGCCGACATCGAGGGCGGCTTCGCGGGCGTGTTCGGGCGGATCGCGGCGGGCTACTTCCAGCGCTACGGCGACCGCAGCGAGGAGCTGGCCCGGATCGCCGCCAAGAACCACCGCAACGGCGTCGCCAACCCCTACGCGCAGCTGCGCAAGGATCTCGGCTTCGACTTCTGCAACCGGGTCTCGGACAAGAACCCTTACGTGGCCGCGCCCCTGCGGCGGACCGACTGCTCGCTGATCTCGGACGGGGCGGCCGCCCTCGTGGTGGCCGATGCCGAGACCGCCGAGGGGCTGGAGCGGGCGATCGGCTTCCGCGCCCGGGCCCATGTCAACGATATCCTGCCGCTCTCCCGACGGGACCCGACGGAGTTCAAGGGCGCGCGGATGGCCTGGGACAAGGCGCGCGCGCAGGCCGGCATCGACAACGCGGATCTCTCCTTCGTGGAGACCCACGATTGTTTCACCATCGCCGAGCTGATCGAGTACGAGGCGATGGGCCTCGCCGCCCCGGGCGAGGGGTTCCGCGTGGTCCGCGAAGGGCTCGCCGAGAAGGGCGGGCGGCTGCCGATCAACCCGTCCGGCGGGTTGAAGGCCAAGGGCCATCCGGTGGGCGCCACCGGCGTGTCGATGCACGTGATGGCCTGCCTCCAGCTGATGGGCGAGGCGGGGGAGATGCAGGTGCCGGGGGCCGAACTCGCCGGGATCTTCAACATGGGCGGCGCGGCCGTGGCCAATTACGTGTCGATCCTGGAGCGGCGGCGCTGAGGCGACGCTCGGCCTGCTATCGAGGGATCCGGAAACAGTCGGCCGCTCCCGCGTGCGCTGGGATGTTCACGCAACTTCCGGATCGCCGCCGCTGACGGCAGGGCGCAACCTGCTCCCTCTCCTGTTCGGGAGAGGGTTGGGGAGAGGGGTGAGAACTCTCAGGATCGAGCACCCCATCCCCGCACGGTCCGGTCGCGCCTTGTCCGGACAGACCTGATCCCTCTCCCTGTCACTCTCCCGCACGGAAGAGGGGACCCGCGCTTGCTCCGAATGCCTTCACGCTGGATCGGGATGTGTGACCCCGATAGCCCGCATGCGGGAGCGGATGACACGTGGGAAGCGAGGGCTGGTCGTCGCCGTCTTTGCGAGCGCAGCAAAGCGATGACGGGGCCGGGGACCGAGCGCCCCGTTCAACCCAGCCGATCCAACGCCTGCTTGAGATCCGCGATCAGATCCGCCTCGTTCTCCAGCCCGATCGACAGGCGCACCGTCTCCGGCCCCACGAGCGCCGCGGCCTTCTCGTGCTCCGGCAATTGCCGGTGCGTGGTCGAGGACGGGTGGATGACCAGGGACTTGATCTCGCCGATGTTCACGAGGTGCGAGATCAGCTCCAGCCCGGCGATGAAGTTCAACGCCGCCGCCTCGCCGCCCTTGAGCGCGACGGTGAAGATCGAGCCCGGCCCGCCCGGCGTGTACCGGCGGGCGAGGTCTTCGCCGGTTTGACCCGGCAGCATCGGGTAGCTCACCCAGGCCACCGCAGGATGATCCTTGAGGAAGGCCGCGACCGCGCGCGCATTGGCGCAGTGCCGCTCCATGCGCAGCGGCAGGGTCTCGATACCCATCAGCGTCAGGAACGCGTTCATCGGCGACAGGCCGGGGCCGAGATCGCGCAGGCCGAAGAAGCGGCACGCCGCCGCGAAGGGCGTCTCCGGGAACGCCTCCGTCAGCACGAGCCCGTCGTAATCCGGCCAGGGCTCGGTGATCAGGTTGTAGCCGCCGGCCTTCGCCCAATCGAAGGTGCCGGCATCGCAGATCACGCCGCCGATGGTCTGGCCGGAGCCGCTCAGGAACTTCGAGGTGGAGTGCCAGACGATGTCGGCGCCGTGCTCGATCGGCCGGATCAGGGCCGGCGAGGCCAGGGTGTTGTCCACAACGAGCGGCAGATTGTGGCGCCGGGCTACCGCGGCGATCCCGTCGAGATCCACCACCGAGGCGCAGGGGTTCACGATCGATTCGCAGAAGATCGCCCGGCAGTCCGGGGTGATCGCCGCTTCGAAATCCTCCGGGGCCATGCCCCGGGCGAAGCGCGGCTTCAGGTCGTAGCGCCCGTCGAGGCGCCGCATCAGGCCCAGCGATCCGCCGAACAGCCGCGGGGACGCGACATAGGCGTCACCGCTGCGCAGCAACGTCATCAGGATCAGCTGCATGGCGGATTGCCCGGAGGACACCGCCACACCGGCCTTGGCACCTTCGAGATCGGCGATGCGGCGCTCGAGCGCGGCCACCGTCGGGTTCGAGCCGCGTGAGTACGAGAAGCCGGTGCGGCGCCCCGCGAAGATGTCGGCGGCCTGCTCGGTGGAATCGAACACGAAGCCGTTCGTGAAGTAGATCGGCTGGACCCGCGCGCCGGTGGCGGGATCCGGCGCGGCCCCCGCGTGGATGGCCCGCGTCGCGAAGCGGTGCTGTCGGCGGGAATCCGTCATGGCTGCGTCGTGGCTCTCGGTCGGCGGTTCGAAGCCCGGCGCCGCGGTGGACCCGGGCGTCAGGCGGCGCGCTGGATGAAGGCGCGGAGCGTCCGGACCAGCGTGGTCGGCTCGTAGGGCTTGGGGATGAACCGGGCGCCCTCCGGCATGTCGTTCGGGCCGGGTGTCCCCATGCCGGACACCACCAGCACCGGGATCGACGGCCAGCGATGCGCCACCAGACGGGCCAGGGCGAAGCCGTCCATCGAGCCCTGCGGCATGTCGACATCCGTCATCAGGACGCCGACATCGTCGCGGTTCTCGAGCACCCTCAGCGCCTTGTCGGCGTGGCTCGCCTCCACGACCGTGAAGCCGGCATCCGCCAGGGTATCCGCGGCCTCCATCAGCAGGAGGCCGTCATCCTCGACGAGAAGCACCACAGGTTGTTCGGACGGGCTTTCTGACATCAGACCTGCAGAGGTGTGTCGTGGATTCCGATGCCCGCGCCCTATTCCTCCGGGGCTCTCCCCGTCAAGGCGCCGGGTTGGCGCGGCGCCCGGGGGCGTCAGGCCGCTTCTTCGCGCTTGCCCAGGCGCTTGTCGAGGTAGGTGTCCACCGTCTGCGTCAGTTCCTCGACCTTGCCGTCGAAGAAGTGGTTGGCGCCATCGACCACTTGGTGCTCGATGATGACGCCCTTCTGCACCTTCACCTTCTCGATCACCGGCATGACTTCGCGGGCGGGCGCCACCCGATCCTCGGAGCCGTGGACGAACAGGCCGGAGGAGGGGCAGGGCGCCAGAAAGGTGAAATCGTAGCGGTTGGCCATCGCGGCGATCGAGATGAAGCCCTCGATCTCGGGGCGGCGCATCAGCAACTGCATGCCGATCCACGAGCCGAACGACACGCCCGCGATCCAGCAGGACTTCGCCTCCGGATTGACCGACTGCACCCAGTCCAGGGCCGCGGCGGCATCCGACAGCTCGCCCGAGCCATGATCGAACGAACCCTGGCTGCGGCCGACCCCACGGAAATTAAAGCGCAGGGCCGCGAAACCCCGGTTGGCGAATGTGTAGAAAAGGTTGTACACAATCTGATTGTTCATCGTGCCCCCGAACTGCGGGTGCGGGTGCAGGATGATGGCGATCGGTGCGCCGCGCTTCTTGGGAGCCTGATAGCGGCCTTCGAGGCGGCCGGCGGGGCCGGTGAAGATGACTTCGGGCATGGTTCGCTACTCACTCTCGCGTTTGCCCGCCGCGCGCACGGCGCCACGCTCCAGCAGCCTTGACTCAGTGCAGGAGCACCATAAAAGCACTCTTAGAACAGTTCTAGGCGATTAGAACCATTCTAAAAAGGCCGCTCGATGCGTCGCACGGGCTGCCCGAGCCGATCCTGCCGGTCGGCGGGCCTCGATCCATCGGCGGCCCTTAGCACGTCGGACCGGTCGGAAGGCAAGGAATTGTGACGCGCTGCAGACGAGGATCGCACGGACTCTCGATGAACCGGGCACGCGCCTATCTCGATTATAACGCCACCGCCCCGGTCCGCCCGGCCGTCGCGGATGCGGTGGCGCGTGCGCTGATGCTGCCCGGCAACCCGTCCTCGATCCACGCGGAGGGTCGGGCTGCGCGGGCCGCGCTGGAGGCCGCCCGCGCCGAGGTCGCAACTCTGGTGGGCGCTCGGCCCGAACAGGTCGTGTTCACCAGCGGCGGGACCGAGGCGGCGAACGCGGTCCTGTCGGGCGATCTGCGCGGCCGCAAGCTGCCGGCCCCGACCCGGCTGCTGCACACGGCGACCGAGCATCCCTGCGTGGCGGCGGGCCACCGGTTCCTGGACGACGCGGTGGAACGGCTGCCGGTGACCGGCGATGGCCTGATCGATCTCGCCGTCCTGGAGGATCGCCTCGCCGCGCTGGCGGACGAGTCCGTGCTCCTCTCAGTCCACGCCGCCAACAACGAGACCGGCGCGGTGCAGCCGCTGGCCGCGATCGTCGCGCTGGCGCGGCCGCACGGTCGCACCCTGGTGCACAGCGACGCCGTTCAGGCCGTTGGAAAAATGCCCCTCGACATGGTGGCCCTCGGCCTCGATGTCCTGACCCTGTCAGGCCACAAATTCGCGGCGCCCAAGGGCGTCGGCGCGCTGGTGCTGGCCGAGGGCGTTAGCCTGGACAGCGCCTTCCTGCGCGGCGGCGGCCAGGAGCGGCGGCAGCGCTGCGGCACCGAGTGCCTGCCCGCCATCGTGGGCATGGGCGAGGCGGCCCGGATCGCCCGTGCGGCGATCGACCGGGAGGCGGCGCGGCTGTCCGCCCTACGCGACCGGATCGAGGCCGGCGTGCAAGCCTTGGCGCCCGATGCCGTGATCTTCGCGGCTGGGGCCCCGCGCTTGCCCAACACCCTGCACTTCTCGGTTCCGGGGCTCGACGCCCCGGCGGCCGTGATCGCCCTCGACCTCGCCGGCGTGGCGGTGTCGTCGGGCTCGGCCTGCTCGTCGGGCAAGGTCGCGCGCTCGGCGACGCTCGCCGCGATGGGCGTGGATGCGGATCTCGCCGGGGGGGCGCTGCGCGTCAGCCTCGGCTGGAACACGGTGGACGAGGATGTGACATGCTTCCTCGACGCCTTCGAACGGGCCTTGCAGCCCCTATATAGACGGCGAGGACAGGCGGCCTGAGCGCCGTCCCCCCGCTATCCGACAGACGCTTCCCGGTCCTTGACGCCGGTGATGCCTAGGAGACGCTGATGCCTGCCGTGCAGGAAACCATTGACCGGGTCCGCTCGATCGACCTCGACCAGTACAAGTACGGGTTCGAGACCACCATCGAGATGGAGAAGTCCGAGAAGGGCATCTCCGAGGACGTGGTGCGCTTCATCTCGGCCAAGAAGAACGAGCCGGCCTGGCTGCTGGAATGGCGCCTCGACGCCTACCGGCGCTGGCTGACCATGAAGGAGCCGGAGTGGGCGCGCGTCGCCTACGACAAGGTCGACTACAACGACATCTACTACTACGCGGCGCCCAAGCGTCCGGCCGCGATGTCGCTCGACGAGATCGATCCCGAGATCCTGAAGACCTACGAGAAGCTGGGCATCCCGCTCCGCGAGGTCGAGGTGCTGGAGGGCATCGCCCCCGAGCGCCGGGTCGCGGTCGATGCCGTGTTCGATTCCGTCTCGGTGGCCACCACCTTCAAGAAGGAACTCTCGAAGGCCGGCGTGATCTTCATGCCGATTTCCGAGGCCGTGCAGGAATATCCCGAGCTGGTGCAGAAGTATCTCGGCTCGGTCGTGCCGGCGACCGACAACTTCTTCGCGACGCTGAACTCGGCCGTGTTCTCGGACGGGTCGTTCGTCTACATCCCGCCGGGCGTTCGCTGCCCGATGGAGCTGTCGACCTACTTCCGCATCAACGAGCGCGACACCGGCCAGTTCGAGCGCACGCTGATCATCGCCGACAAGGGCTCCTACGTCTCGTATCTCGAGGGCTGCACCGCCCCGAAGCGCGACGACAACCAGCTCCACGCCGCGGTGGTCGAGCTCGTTGCGCTGGATGACGCCGAGATCAAGTACTCGACGGTCCAGAACTGGTACCCGGGCGACAACGAAGGCAAGGGCGGGATCTACAACTTCGTGACGAAGCGCGGCGATTGCCGCGGCGCCCGCTCGAAGATCTCGTGGACGCAGGTCGAGACCGGCTCGGCGATCACCTGGAAGTATCCGTCCTGCATCCTGCGCGGCGACGATTCCCGCGGCGAGTTCTACTCGATCGCGGTGTCGAACGGCATGCAGCAGGTCGATTCCGGCACCAAGATGATCCATCTCGGCAAGAACACGACGAGCCGGATCATCTCGAAGGGTATTTCCGCGGGACGCTCGCAGAACACCTATCGGGGCCTCGTCTCGGCGCACCGGAAGGCCAAGGGCGCGCGCAACTTCACGAACTGCGACTCCCTGCTGATCGGCGATCAGTGCGGCGCGCACACCGTGCCCTACATCGAGTCGAAGAACGCGTCGGCGGTGTTCGAGCACGAGGCCACCACCTCGAAGATCTCCGAGGAGCAGAAGTTCTACTGCCAGCAGCGCGGCCTCTCCGAGGAGGAGGCGACCGCGCTCATCGTCAACGGCTTCGTCCGGGACGTGCTGCAGCAGCTGCCCATGGAGTTCGCCGTCGAGGCCCAGAAGCTGATCTCGATCAGCCTTGAGGGCTCGGTGGGCTGAGGGCCTGGGCGGATTCGACGATGACGTGTTGCGGGCCGCGCATCGGCATGGCGCGCGGCACGCAGACGAGGTCAGGAGCAGCGTCCTGTGCGGATGCTTCTTCTGCCTCGAAGTTTTCGCGCCGGACGAGATCACGGGCTGGATCGCCGATGACGGCACCGCCCTCTGTCCCCGGTGCGGCATCGACGCGGTGATCGGCGATCTCTCCGGCTACCCGGCCGGGAACGCCGCGTTCCTGCGGGCGATGCGGGACGAATGGTTTTGAAGGACTTGGACTGACATGCTGGAAATCAAGAACCTCGTCGTGCAGATCGAGGACAACCGCATCCTGAACGGCCTCAACCTCACCGTGAAGGATGGCGAGGTCGCCGCCATCATGGGCCCGAACGGCTCGGGCAAGTCGACGCTCTCCTACGTCATCGCCGGCAAGGAGGACTATGAAGTCCTCGACGGCGAGATCCTGCTCGACGGCCACAACCTGTTGGAGATGGAGCCGGACGAGCGCGCCGCGGCCGGCGTGTTCCTGGCGTTCCAGTACCCGCTGGAGATCCCCGGCGTCGGCACCATGACCTTCCTCAAGGCCTGCCTGAACGCCCAGCGCAAGGCCCGCGGCGAGGGCGAGATCTCGACCCCCGACTTCATCCGCGCGGTCAACGCGGCGGCGGACCGGCTGGAGATCAACAAGGACATGCTCAAGCGCGCCCTCAACGTCGGTTTCTCCGGCGGCGAGAAGAAGCGCATGGAGATCCTCCAGATGGCGCTGCTGCAGCCGAAGTTCTGCGTGCTCGACGAGACCGATTCCGGCCTCGACATCGACGCCCTGCGCATCGTCTCCGAGGGCGTGAATGCCCTGCGCGGCCAGGGCCGCTCGTTCCTGGTGATCACCCACTACCAGCGGCTGCTGAACCACATCGTGCCGGACGTCGTGCACGTCATGTCGAAGGGCCAGATCGTGAAGACCGGCGGCAAGGAGCTCGCCCTGGAGCTCGAGGCCTCCGGCTACGCCGAATACCGCACCGGGGAGGCCGCCTAAGCCATGGCCGACGTCACGAACCTCCGCTCCCCCGCCGAGGCCGGCCTGTCGAAGCTGTTCGAGACCGCCCGCCAGAGCTTCGCCAGCGAGACCACGATCGCCCGCGAGGAGGCGTTCCGCTTCTTCGAGGCGACCGGCCTGCCGAGCCGCCGGGTCGAGGCGTTCAAGTACACGGACCTGCGCGCCGCCATCGCCGAGGCCGCCCCGCCCGCCGAGGCGCCGAGTCTCGACGCCGCCAAGGTGGCCGTCGCGCAGGCCAAGGGCTTTTCCGGACTCGAGGCCGCACGCCTGACCTTCGTGAACGGGCATCTCGTCCGCGAGCTGTCGGATCTCGACCGTATCCCGGCCGGCGTCACGGTCGTGCCGCTCAACGATGCCCTGAGCCAGGGTGACGACGCCCTGACCCAGCTCGCCCCCGTGCCGCAGGCCCGGGAGAACCCGGTCTACCAGCTCAACACCGCCTTCCTGGCGGACGGCGCGGTGATCCGGGTCGCCCCCGGCGCCAAGCCGGAGCAGCCGATCCACCTGCGCTTCGTCGGCACCGGCACCACGCCGTTCTCGACGGCGACCCGCGTGCTGGTCCAGCTGGGCGAGGGCGCGGAGTTCAGCCTGCTGGAGAGCCACGAGGGGCCGAACGGCCTCACCTGCCAGCCGAACGACGCCCTCGACGTGGTGGTCGGCCCGAAGGCCGCCTTCCGGCATACCCGCCTGAACATCGAGGGCGACGCCACCATCGCGCTCTCGACCCTGTCGTTGAAGGTCGAGGACGAGGGGCAGGTCGAGACCGTGAACCTCGTCACCGGGGCCGTGCTGTCGCGCCACCAGATCTACGTCCATGTCGCGGGCGAGGGCACGAACGTCGTCGTCAACGGCGCCGCCATGCTGCGCAAGGGTCAGCTCGCCGACTCGACGCTGCTCGCCGACCATGCGGCGGTCGGCGGCGTCGGCCGCGAGCAGTTCAAGTGGATCATCGACGGCGACGCCACCGGTGTGTTCCAGGGCAAGATCATCGTCCGTCAGGCCGCCCAGCAGACCGACGGCAAGATGAAGTCCGACTGCCTCCTCCTCACCGACGAGGGGCAGATGATGAACAAGCCGGAGCTGGAGATCTTCGCCGACGACGTCGCCTGCGGCCACGGGGCCACCTGCGGCGCGCCGGACGAGGATCTGCTGTTCTACCTGATGGCCCGCGGCCTGCCGCGCGCGACCGCCGAAAGCCTGCTGGTTCAGGCCTTCGTGGGCGAGGCGGTGGAGACGGTCACGCACGAGGGCGCCCGCGCGGTGCTGATCGGCGAGATCGAGGCCTGGCTGAAGGCGCGGGGCTAGCGCGACGCGCGCTCCTCCCCCCTGTGGGGAGGAGCCGGAGGTGGGGGTGGTTCGGAAGGCACCGTTGCGCTCGATCCTGCGCCACCCCCACCCCTGACCCCTCCCCACAAGGGGGAGGGGAACCCGTCCTCTTCGAAGGGAGGGCGTTGAAGTGAGTGAGAAGCGATGAACGCACCCGTCCTCACCCCCACCTACGACGTCGCGGCGATCCGGAAGGATTTTCCGATCCTGGCGCAGCAGGTCTACGGCAAACCGCTCGTCTACCTCGATAACGCCGCTTCATCGCAGAAGCCGCGTCAGGTCATCGACGCGATGGTGTCCTGCATGGAGACGGGCTACGCCAACGTCCATCGCGGCCTGCACTACATGGCGAATGCCGCCACCGAAGGCTTCGAAGGCGCCCGCGAGACCACGCGCCAGTTCCTCAACGCCGCCTCCACCGACGAGATCATCTTCACCCGCAACGCCACCGAGGCCTACAACCTCGTGGCCTCGTCGATGGGCTGGGGCGGCCTGATCGGGGAGGGGGACGAGATCATCCTCTCGATCATGGAGCACCACTCCAACATCGTGCCCTGGCACTTCCTGCGCGAGCGCCGCGGCGCCGTGATCAAGTGGGCGCCGGTGGACGACGAGGGCAACTTCCTCGTCGAAGAGTACGAGAAGCTGTTCTCGCCCCGCACCAAGATGGTGGCGATCACCCACATGTCGAACGTGCTCGGCACGGTGACGCCGGCCGCCGAGATCGTGCGCATCGCCCACGCCCACGGCGTGCCGGTGCTGCTCGACGGTGCCCAGAGCGCGGTGCATCAGTCCGTCGACGTCCGGGCGCTCGATTGCGACTTCTTCGTCTTCACCGGCCACAAGGTCTACGGGCCGACCGGGATCGGCGTACTCTACGGCAAGAAGGAATGGCTGGACCGGCTGCCGCCCTATCAGGGCGGCGGCGAGATGATCCGCACGGTCAGCGAGGACGCGATCAGCTACAACGATCCGCCGCACAAGTTCGAGGCCGGCACTCCCGCGATCATCGAGGCGGTGGGTCTCGGTGCGGCCCTCGAATACATGATGGCGCTCGGGCGCGACGCGATCGCCGCCCACGAGGCGAAGCTCACGGCCTACGCCCAGGAGCGGCTCGGCGCCATGAATTCCCTGCGGCTGATCGGTACGGCTGCGGGCAAGGGCGGCGTCATCGCCTTCGAGATGAAGGGCGCGCATGCCCACGACATCGCCACGGTGATCGACCGCCAGGGCGTGGCGGTGCGGGCAGGCACCCACTGCGCCATGCCGCTGCTCAACCGCTTCGGCGTCACCTCGACCTGCCGCGCCTCGTTCGGCCTGTACAACACGACGGACGAGATCGATGCCCTTGCCGAGGCGCTCGCCAAGGCAGAGATGCTGTTCACCTGATCCATGGGTTCGAGGCTGGCCCCGTCCGGACCCGTCCGAAGAGAGTGAAGCGATGACCACCGACGCCACCATCACGGGCGGCATGAACGCCCCCGCCGTCGCCGGCGATTCCGCGATCCCGCCGGCGGAGCTGGATCGCCTGACCGACGACATCGTCGCCGCGCTGAAGAGCGTGTACGACCCGGAGATTCCGGCCGACATCTACGAGCTCGGCCTGATCTACAAGGTCGACATCAGCGACGACCGGAAGGTCGCCATCGACATGACGCTCACGGCCCCGGGCTGCCCGGTGGCGGGCGAGATGCCCGGCTGGGTCGAGAACGCGGTGAGCGCCGTTTCGGGCGTCCAGTCCTGTTCGGTGACCATGGTGTTCGACCCGCCGTGGGATCAGAGCCGTATGTCGGACGAGGCCCGCGTCGCCCTCGACATGTGGTAGCGCGCGGTCGCGGAGCCTTGCGCCGCGGCTTGAAATCCGCGGCCGCGTCGATGCCGGCCTCAGCGCCGTGAGGCGATCGGCCGATCCATTAAGGGTGCGCTAACCATGCGGGCGCAGATCGGGACAGGCCGCTCCCGGAGCGGTCCTCCCCCCATCGCGCTCGGTAATATCGGATGGCTTCGGGCTACGTGATTGCGGCCTTGCTGGAGGCCGCAGGACTGATCGGTCTCGCGCTCGCCCTCATCAGGATACGGGCGGAACGGGAGGGGAAGGCCGCCGAGTTGCGGAGCTTTCTCCGCTCGGGTCAGAGCACTCTGGCGCCTCCCGACAGCGGCAGCGCGCGCCGCCGGTTCACCGCCGGGACCCGGGTGATCGCCATCCCCTACGCGACCAATTCCGGCCTTTCCTCCGGGCCGACCGGCCATTCGGCGGCCCGCTCCGCCCTTCAGCGCGCCATCGCGCGCAACGGTCAACGGTTCCAGGCCACGCGGGGCGTCCGACTCAGCGCAGGATGATGTCGAGGCCGCTGCCGAAAAGAACGACGGCGCTGAGCGTCAGCATGAACTTCAGGTCTTCGAGACGGGCGCTCATGATCGATTCTCGCTGAAGGGCAGCTGCATCGCCGCCTCACCACTGCATTACCAACTCATTAACGGAATTTCTGCGAGTCCTTTCAGCATCCGTTAGGGATTTACCGACGCTTTCCATTCGGTAAGGTTAGTGAAGTGCTAAGGGCTCGCTCGATCCGTTAAGGTGTTCTACGCGCGCCGACGTGGCCCGGCGGTGCGCCAGAGCACCGGCGCTCTCGCTCAGGACAAATGCCCCGATGGACCAGGGAAGGACCGGCGTGTTCGCCAAGACGGTCGATTGGCTGTTCCGGAACCGCAGCACCGGTGCGCTGACCATCGCGCAATGGCCAAATCTGCCGCTGTGGTTGTTCGGCGGGCTCTCGTTGGCCGGATGGGCAGCCCGGACGAACCCGCCCCTGGCCGACTGGCTCTCCATCGGGGCCGACCTTGCCCTGGCGTGGTGGGCACTCGATGAGCTGTTGCGCGGCGTCAATCCCTGGCGCAGGTTCCTCGGGGCCGCGACCCTGATCGGGCTCGCCGCGCTCATCACGCTTCGGCGAGCCGGTTGAACGGACAGCGATTCAACGCATCGTGCCGCGTTTGGGCGATGACTGAATTGGTGTGTTCCGGCAGGTCGGCAAAGCCTGCGCACCGGCCTCCCGGCGCCACGGCTCCGCTGTTTGCCGCGTTGTTCGACACCTAACGGTAGGTTGCACCGCCCGCGAATTTGTGGATGTTCGCGCCGGACGTCGGCACGTGCGTCCGATTGAGGGTTGGTGTTGAAGGCATCATGACGGACGCAGGGGGCTTCGATCCCAAAAGCGGCACGTCCTCCGCCGACGAGCGGGTGCGGCTGCTCGGACAGATTGCAGAGGCGTTGAAGATTCCGGTCTCGACCTTTCACGGCAGGGGCGGCACGAATGCTTTGTGCAACGGGCCTTCCGCCACGGAATGTGCAGCGCTCCTGGCGGCCTTCGCGCGGATCGACGACCCGGACCGCCGCAAGGAATGTCTCGCGATCGTGGAACGGTTCGGCAAACGGTGAGGGCCGGCGCGCCTGGCCGTGCGCCGGCGCACATGGGATTGGTCCAGACCGGGATTGCAGCGTGCTATAGCGCCGATCATCCCAGGGGCAGCACCCGTTACGCGCCGGTGCGCTACGACCCGGGTTCGCTCCCGTTCCGTTCAGGCCCTGATGCCGATCATCTCCATTTCGCAGCTGTCGAAGACTTATAAGTCCGGCTTCACGGCTCTGCGCGACATCAATCTCGCGATCGAGCCCGGGGAGATCTTCGCGCTGCTTGGCCCGAACGGGGCCGGGAAGTCGACGCTGATCAACATCGTCTGCGGCATCGTCACGCCGAGTTCCGGCACCGTGCTGGTCGACGGGCACGATATCGCCGGCGACTACCGCGCCGCGCGCCGGACCATCGGGCTCGTGCCGCAGGAACTCACCACCGACGCCTTCGAGACCGTACTCAACACAGTGAGCTTCTCCCGGGGCCTGTTCGGGCTGCGGCCGGATCCCGGCCATATCGAGCGGATCCTGCGGGCGCTCTCTCTCTGGGACAAACGCGACAGCCGGTTGATGACCCTGTCGGGCGGCATGAAGCGCCGGGTTCTGATCGCCAAGGCCCTGTCGCACGAGCCCCGGGTGCTGTTCCTCGACGAGCCGACCGCGGGCGTCGACGTCGAGCTGCGCCAGGACATGTGGCGCCTCGTGCGCGAGCTGCGCCAGCAGGGGGTCACCGTCATCCTCACCACCCACTACATCGAGGAGGCGGAGGAGATGGCCGACCGCATCGGCGTGATCCGCCGGGGCGAGATCATCCTCGTGGAGGAGAAGGCCGCGCTGATGCGCAAGCTCGGGCGCAAGCAGCTCACGCTGCATCTCCAGCAGCCGATCGCGAGCGTTCCGCCGGACCTCGGCGATTACGAGCTGGCCCTGGCGGGCGACGGCCGCGAACTGGTCTACACCTACGACACGCGGGCCGAGCGCACGGGCATCACCGGGCTGCTCACCGGGCTCGCCGCGGCGGGTATCCGCTTCAACGACCTGCACACCGAGCAGAGTTCGCTGGAGGACATCTTCGTGGGCCTCGTGCGCGAGGAAGGAGCCCAGGCATGAACGCAGCCTCCAGCATGAACTGGCCGGCGGTACGGGCGATCTACCGGTTCGAGATGGGGCGGTTCTGGCGCACCGCCGGGCAGAGCATCCTGGCCCCGGTGATCTCGACCACCCTGTACTTCGTGGTGTTCGGCGCCGCGATCGGCTCGCGGGTGACGGCAGTCGACGGTGTGCCCTACGGGCTGTTCATCGTGCCGGGCCTGATCATGCTCTCGCTCCTGACGCAGAGCATCTCCAACGCCTCGTTCGGCATCTACTTCCCGCGTTTTGCCGGCACGATCTACGAGATCCTGTCGGCGCCGATCTCGCCGCTCGAGGTCGTCCTGGGCTTCGTGGGCGCGGCGGCCTCCAAGTCGATCCTGATCGGCCTGATCATCCTGGCGACCTCGGCGCTGTTCGTGCCGCTGCGGATCGACCACCCGCTCTGGATGATCGGCTTCCTGCTGCTCACCGCGGTGACGTTCAGCCTGTTCGGCTTCGTGATCGGGCTCTGGGCGGACGGGTTCGAGAAGCTGCAGCTGGTGCCGCTTCTCGTGGTGACGCCGCTGACCTTCCTGGGCGGCAGTTTCTACGCGATCGGCATGCTGCCGCCGTTCTGGCACGCGGTGAGCCTGCTCAACCCGGTCGTGTACCTGATCAGCGGCTTCCGCTGGGCTTTCTTCGGCAAGGCCGACGTCAACATCGCGATCAGCCTGGGCATGACCGCGTTGTTCCTAGTGATCTGCCTCGGCCTCGTCACCTACATCTTCCGCACGGGATACCGGCTGAAGAGCTGATCGGTCAGGGCTGCGCCGCCAGGAACGCCAGCACGCCATCCCGGTGCGGCTTCGCGCCGACCGCGGTGGAGTGATCCTTGCCCTCGATCTCGAGCGCCCGCGCATCCGGGATCAGGGCGGCGAGCCCCGGGCCGGAGCCCGCCACCGTGTCGAGGGTTCCGACCGAGACCAGCACCGGCACCTCGATCTGCCCGAGTTCCGCCCGGCTCAGCGTCTGGCGCGAGCCGCGCATGCAGGCGGCGAGCGCCCGCAGATCGCTCCGCGTCTGCTCGGCGAACATGCGGAAGGCGGCGGCCGTCGGATTCGGTGCCGGGGTCCCGGCCGGCGCCTCCAGGGCTTCGGCGATGCCGGACGGCAGACCCTTGCCCTCGACGAGGTGCATGCCGAGACCGCCGATCAGCGCGGCACGGACCCGGTCGGCGTGGTCGAGGGCGATATGCGCCGTGATCCGCCCGCCCATCGAGTAGCCCATCACGTGGGCGCGTTCGATGCCGAGATGGTCGAGCAGCCGGATCGCGTCGCCCGCCATCGCCTCAGAGCTGTAGGCGGCCGGATCGTAGAGCTTCTCGCTCTCGCCATGGCCGCGATTGTCCAAGGCGATCGCCCGGTAGCCGGCCTGGGTCAGAGCCTTCACCCACTGGGTGTTGACCCAGTTGACCGCGTGATTCGACGCGAAGCCATGGATCAGCAGGATCGGCGTGCCGGCCCCGTCGGCGGGCGGGACATCGATGTAGGCGATCCGCACGCCGTCGGAATTGAAGGACTCCATGCCGGGCAACCGATGCTCCTCGAAACTCGGCCCCCGCTTAGACCACGCGGGCTTGCCGGGGCAACGCATCGCGATCGGCTTGCGGGTCGGTGCGTCGGCTGGCAAACCGCCCCGGTCATGACGGACACCCAGCCCTACGGCACCTACGAACCCTCTGGTCTCGTGGCGGCGATCACCCGCCGCACGAGCCGGATCCCGGCCGGATCCTGGTACGGGCGGCGCCTCGCCCTGTTCCTGCGGCGGATCGCGATCTCGCGCCTTCGCGGCAAGCCCCTCGACGTGACCCGCTACGGGGCACGGATGCGGCTGCACCCGTACAACAACAATTGCGAGAAGAAGGTGCTGTTCACGCCGCAGTTCTTCGATCCCGAGGAGCGGGCGCTGCTCCAGGAGCGCCTGCCCAAGGACTGCGTCTTCCTCGATATCGGCGCCAATATCGGCGCCTACGCCCTGTGCGTCGCCGCCTTCTCGGGACGGGAAGCCCGGATCGTTGCGGTGGAGCCGCAGCCCGACGTGTTCAACCGCCTGACCTACAACATCGCCCAGAACCCGTTTCACACGGTCAAGGCGGTCGCCTGCGCGGTGGCCGACAAGGCCGGCGAGCTGACCCTGTTCATCGATCCCCGCAACCGCGGCGAATCGAGCCTGCGGATCGTCGGCACCAACGAGGGCGCGCGGATCACCGTACCGGCGATGACCCTCCTCGACCTCCTCCGCAGCGAGGGCCTGACCCGGGTCGACGCGGTGAAGCTCGATGTCGAGGGCGCCGAGGATCTGATCCTGGAGCCATTCCTGCGCGAGGCGCCGGACACGCTCCTGCCGCGCTTCCTGCTGATCGAGAACGGCACCGGCCAGTGGCAGATCGACCTGCCCCAGCACCTGGAGGGCTACGGCTATCGCGAGATCTCGCGATCCCGGCTGAATTTGGTGTTCGAGCGCCGCGCCGCCAGGCAGGCGTGAGAGGTCGTGCCGCTCACGCCCAGCGGCGCGGATCGAGATGCGTGTCGGTGTAGATTTCGGCGAGCGTGCAGATGGGGCCGAGATCGCCCAGCACCAGCGCATCGTCCGGCCCGGTCAAAGTCCTTGACGCCCAGGATCCGGCCGCGCCCCGCTCGTGCAGCGTCACCGCCAGCCGGTCCTGATCCGCGATCACGATGAAGCGGTTGTGCGGATGCGCTCGGTAGAAGCCGAGTTTGCTCTCGAGGATCCGGCCGCGGTCGCTGGCCGACGGCACCTCCATCACGAGGTAGAAGCGGTCCGCGAAGGTCCGTTCCGTGTCGGTCAGCGCATCGATGACCGTCACCTCGGGCTCCGGCCGATACCGGGAGGCATCCGACACCTCGATGCCGACCTCCCGGTCCGCGCGCCACGCGGGTCTAAGGCGGCGGAGCGCCGCATTGAGATGCCGCTCGAAATTGCTTGCGATCCGCTGATGCGCGATTCTCGGGGCGGCCGATTGCACCGCGATACCCTCGATCAGTTCCCATCGCTCGTCGTCCGGGCGCGCTTCGAGGAAGGCGCGGAACGCGGCCACGTCGTAGAGACGATCCTCAAGCTGCGCAGCGTCGGCCATCGGGCTTGCTCAGATCCGCGGCGATTCCGCCTCCGGGCTAACATATCCGCAGCGATGGAGCCATGAACCGGATTACGGCGGCGTGATCACCGGGATCTCCTCCGCGATCGCGACGCCCGCCGGCTCGACCGCGCAGCGATAGGCGCAGACCTCGACGCCCGCGACGCGCGCCTCCCGAAAGGCCCGGTCGAAGGCCGGATCGATGTCCCGCGCGACATCGAACGCCGCCGCCTGCATCTGCACCACGATGACGACCAAAGCCCGGCCGCCCTCCGCCACCACCTGGGCGAGGTCGCGCATGTGCCGGGCGCTGCGGGCGGCGGTGCAATCCGGGAACTCCGCGAGGCCGGCCTGGCGCATCAGGTGGCAGTTCTTGACCTCGACGTGGCACGGCCCGCGCCCGCCACCGCGCGCGACGAAATCGACCCGGCTCGCCTGCGCGTAGCGAACCTCCGGCTTCAGCACGTCGTATCCGGCCAATGCCGGGATCGCGCCGGAACGAAAAGCCTCGGCCACCAGGGCGTTCGGACGCAGGGTGTTGAGGCCGACCCATTGCGGCCCGCCCGGCAGGTCGGCCTCGACCAACTCCCAGGTCAGCGGCAGCTTGCGCGTCGGATTGGCCGAGCGGGACAGCAGCACCCGCGCCCCAGGCGTGTTGAGGCCGAGCATCGCCCCCGGATTGGGGCAATGCGCGGTGACGACGCCTTCTGACGTCTCGATATCGGCCAGGAAGCGCTTGTAGCGGTGGACCAGCCGTCCCGGCAGGAGCGGCGCGGCGAACTGCATGGCATCCTCGGCATTGTCGTAGTCGGGCGAGCGTGTCGCGCTATCTGCCCGCGCGATCCCCTCGACGCCAGAGACCCATGGACCAGCCTTCCGAATCCGTCACCGCCGCCATCCTCGTGATCGGCGATGAGATCCTCTCGGGTCGCACCAAGGACAAGAATATCGGCACCATCGCCGACTTCCTCACCGCGGCCGGCATCGACCTGCGTGAGGTACGGATCGTCCCGGACGAGCCCGACATGATCGTCGAGGCGGTCAATGCCCTGCGTGCCCGCTACACCTACCTGTTCACCACCGGCGGCATCGGCCCGACTCACGACGACATCACGGCGGATTGCGTCGCCCAGGCCTTCGGGGTCGGCATCGACGTCGATGAGCGCGCCCGGGCTATGCTGCTGGAGCGGCACAAGCCGGAGGATCTGAACGAGGCGCGCCTGCGCATGGCGCGGATCCCGTTCGGGGCCGACCTGATCGCCAACTCGGTCTCGAAGGCGCCGGGCTTCCGGATCGGCAACGTCCACGTGATGGCGGGCGTGCCGAGCATCATGCAGGCGATGCTCGATTCGATCGCCCCGACCCTCAAGGGGGGCGCCGCGATGCTGTCCGAGACGATCGAGGCGAAAAACCTACCCGAGGGCAACTATGCCGGCGACCTCGGCGCGATCGCCAAGGAACGGCCGAAGGTCTCGATCGGCTCCTACCCGGCGATGACGCCGGAGGGTTTTCGCAATCGGATCGTGGTGCGCAGCCGGGATCCGGAGGCGCTCGCCGAGGCGCGCAGCGCCGTCGAAGCCCTGCTGGCGCGGCTGACGGCCTGACTCACGACCATCCGATCATCACGAGTTGCGTAGCGGGGCCGAGCGGATGGTGCGGGATAAGAACAAGCGGGCCGAGCAGGAGGCTCGGCGCGACGAGTTGCTGAAGGAAGTCTCCGAGATCGGCCGGCCGGACGCCTACGTGCTGCACGAAGTCATCCGGCTCGAAGGCGACGAGGAGTTGCGGCGCCACGGCCTCGCGCTGTTCCTGTCGGCCTTCGCGGCGGGCTTGAGCATCGCCCTGTCGTTGATCGTGCCCGGCGTCCTGCGCAGCCACCTGCCGGAGACCGACTGGGCGAAGATCGTGAGCTCGATGGGCTACGCGGTCGGATTCCTCGTCGTGGTCCTCGGGCGGCAGCAGCTCTTCACCGAGAACACGATCACGCCGGTCCTGCCGCTGCTGCACGACCGCTCGGTGAAGACGGCGGTGCGGGTCGTCCGGCTCTGGGCGATCGTCCTGTCGGGCAACATCCTGGGAACGCTGGTGATCGCGGCGTTGCTCGCCCATTCCGGGGCCTTCGAGCCGCCGGTGCTCAAGGCCTTTGCCGAGATCAGCCACGACGCCATCGCCCACAGCTTCTGGTCGACATTCACCAAGGCGGTCTTCGCCGGGTGGATGATCGCCCTGATGGTGTGGTTCCTGCCGGCAACCGCCAGCGCGGCGCCCTTCGTGATCCTTCTGATGACGTGGCTGGTGGCGCTCTGCAGCCTCGCCCACATTGTCGCCGGATCGGTGGAGGCCTTCTACCTCGTGGTCACCGACGCCGCCTCGATGAGCGATTACGGATTCAAGTTCTTCCTGCCGACCCTGCTCGGCAACACCTTCGGCGGCGCGGCCCTCGTGGCGGTTCTGAATTACGGGCAGGTGGCGCCCGAGGTGGAGGAGACCAAGGCGGTCGAGGGCGAACGGCCCGATTGAGAGGGGCCGGCCAGTCGCGCTTCACGGCCGGGCTGATCGGGTGCTGGCGATCCAACAGACCGTGCGTCAGCTGAGCCGAGGACTCGTTCGAGAGACCGCCGCCGACGCGACCGATCCGCGCTTGGACCGCGGTGCATCCCCGTGCCCACACAGTCGGGGATGTCGTTCAGGCCGCCGATGTTCGCGGCCGGACGGGCTGTTCGTCAGAGCGTCCGCGGCAACGGCATCCCGGTCCGCCCGCTCGCGATACCGCAGGCCCCCAAATAAAAAAGCCGCCCGGAGGCGGCTTCTCGATGCGTGATCGGCCGGATCAGGACCGCAGGCGGGTCCGGACCTCGCCGAGGCTCGCGCGGATCAGGCTCTGGGCGGCCTCGCCCTGTAGCCGCTCCCGCAGGATCGTCTCAGACACCTTCACGGCAGCCTCGGCGGCAGCGGCGCGCACCTGGGCCTCGGCCTGCGCCTCGGCCTGGGCGATCTTGGTCTCGGCGGCCTTGGTGCGGCGCGCCAGGAAGTCGTCGAGCTTGCGGTGCCCTTCCTCGGCGGCGCGCTGGGCCTCCTCGCGGGCGCTGGCGACGATCGACTCCGCCTCCTTCTCGGCCTCGGTGCGGCGGCGCTTGTAATCGGCCAGCACGGCGGCGGCTTCCTCGCGCAGGCGCTTGGCCTCGTCGAGTTCGTTGCGGACGCGCTTGGCGCGGCCGTCCAACCCCTTGGTCATCGCCGAGAAGGCGCCGACCTTCCAGGCGATGGCCATGAAGATGACGAACGCGACGGCGACCCAGAATTCGGCTTCGAGCAGCATCGTTGGGGTCCCGTCTAGTGTGCGGTGGCGTCGAGGGCGCGGTCGAGGGTCGCCCGGTCGGGGGCCTGACCCGTCAGACGCTCGACGATCGCCGAGGCGGCCTCGCCCGCGATGGAGCGGACATTGCCCATGGCGGCCTCGGTCCGCTGGCGGATCGTCGCCTCGGAGGCAGCGAGCTTGGCGTTCAGCTGCTCCTCAAGCGCCTTGCGCTTGGTGTCGGCCTCGGCGGCCAGTTCGTTGCGGGTGGTCTGCGCGATGTCGCGCGCCTTGCCCTGGGCATCGCGCAGGGCCGTCTCGAAGGCGACGCCCGCGGCATCGGCCTCGGTCTTCATCGCCTGCGCCTGATCGAGATCGGCGCGCAGCCGCTCGGCCCGGGCGTGCAGGATCGACTGGATGCGCGGCAGCGCGATCTTGTCCATCAGGTAGTAGAGGAGGCCGAAGGCCAGGGCGAGCCAGATCAGCTGCGCCAGGAAGCCGTGGGTCTCGAAGGGCGGGAAGGCGCCGGTATGCGCTTCCGCGTGCTCAGTATGGCCCGGCACGATCTGCGTGTCGGCGCCCGGAGGCGGCGTGGTGAGGGGATTGGGCTGCGCCATGGGACCGCTACACTGACACCGTTCGCTGAGGCCACCGCGGGGCGGTGACGGACGAAGGCGGGCGCCCCATCACGGAGCGCCCACCGATTGACCGGGAGGCCGAGACCTCCAGCGCCGATCAGACGGCGAAGAGCAGCAGCAGCGCGATCAGCAGCGAGAAGATGCCGAGCGCCTCGGTGAGGGCGAAGCCCAGGAGCAGGGTGGCGCGCTGCCCGTCGGCGGCGGACGGGTTGCGAAGGGCGCCGGCGAGGAACTGACCGAACAGGTTGCCGAGGCCGATGCCCGCACCCGCCATGCCGAGGCAGGCGAGGCCGGCGCCGATGTACTTCGCAGCGACGGGATCCATGATAACTCCTAGGGTCTCTTCAGATCGAAACGTGCTTTGACGTTTGCGGCGGGTGGAGCCGGCCGATCAGTGGCCGGGGTGAAGGGCGTCGTTGAGGTAGATCGCCGTCAGCGTCGCGAAGACGTAGGCCTGCAGCGCCGCAACGAGGAACTCGAGGGCGGTCAGCGCGATCGTCAGGAACAGCGGAAGCGGCGATAGCACGCTCCAGGCACCCGCGAGAAGAAGCTGGACCACGAAGAACGCGAAGATCTTCATCGCGATGTGACCGGCCAGCATGTTCGCGAACAGACGGACCGACAGGCTGATCGGGCGCGAGATGAACGAGATGATCTCGATCGGCACCAGGATCGCCAGCAGCGGCTTCGGCACGCCCGACGGCACGAACAGGCCGAAGAAGTGGGTGCCGTGCTTCATCACGCCGAAGATCACCACGGTGGAGATCACCAGCGCGGCCAGCCCGAAGGTGACGATCAGGTGGCTGGTCACCGCGAAGCTGTAGGGGATCATCCCGAACAGGTTCAGGATCAGCACGAACATGAAGAGCGAGAAGACCAGCGGCATGAAGCGCTTGCCGCCGTCGCCAGTCGCCTGGTGCAGCGTATCGGCGATGAATTCGTAGAAGATCTCAGCCAGCGACTGCATCCGGCCCGGCACGATCGAGCGCGAGGACGTCGCCACGATGGTGATCAGCGCGATCACGCCCACGGCGGCGAACATGTACAGGGCGGACTGGGTGAACGCGAGCTGCTGATGGCCGATATGGCCGAGCGACACGAGCGGCTTCAGCTCGAACTGCTCGATCGGGTCGATCGTGACCGCCATTCCCGCTCCCGCCCTTCTTGTCCGACGCACCGGCTCCTGCCGGCCGCCTCGATTGTCCCTGACCGGCGCGCCTTATGGCTCCTGCCGGTCGCGCCGCTCCGGACGCGCGCCGGAGAAACCCGACACCCGCATCACGTTGTAGACCCCCGCGACGAACCCGAGCATCAGAAGGACGATCAAGCCCCAGGGTTTGGTCCCGAAGACATGATCGACGATCCAGCCGAGTATGCCCCCCGCGATCACGCCAGCGACGAACTCCGTGGAGAGCGTCATGGCCTGGCCCAGCGCGGATGACCCGTTGGTCCGAGGGCGCGTGGAAGGATCGGCAGCAGCCTGCGGCCGCTTCCGTTCGATCTGCGTCTCGAGACGTCTGAGCCTCGCGGAGAGTTCGCTGTCCGTCGGCGTCCCCTCGGTCCCGTTCCCGCCCCGCGCGTCGTCGCCGTTCACGGCTCAAAACTCACAGGGTGGGAGGATCCGAAACCGGCTGGACGCCCCCAGCAAGCGGCCGCACCATAGTTTCGCCTATCTTGAGTGTCAAGGCGAAGCCCATACATGGTAAGCCGTTGATTTTGTTCTGGTATTCCAGTCTTGGCCGCTTCTGCTGCGTGGTGCTTCGCAGACGCGGCGGCCGGGCGCTCAGGCCCCGATGATCGGCTTGATCACCTTCTCCATGCCCTCGACCGTCATCTCGCCGGTATAGCGCTCGCCGTTGATGAAGAAAGTCGGCGTGGAATCGACCTTGAACACGTCGAGTCCGCGCTGCTTCACGGCGTTGACCCCGGCGTAGATCTTCTGGTCCTTCAGGCAGGCCTCGAAGGTCTGCTTGGTGTAGCCGGCCTGCCGCAGCATCTGCTCCAGCGCGTCCACCGGCTTCGGGGTGAAGGCCCAGGCCGGCTGCTGGTCGAACAGCAGATCGGTGATCGGGTAATATTTGGAATCGCCCTCGCAGCGCGCCAGCATGAAGGCCGCCGTCGCCAGCGGATCGAGCGGGAACTCGCGCAGGGTGAAGCGCACCTTGCCGGTGTCGATGTACCGCTCCTTCAGCGTCGGCCACGTGTTGCGGTGGAAGGCGGCACAGTGCGAGCAGGTCATCGAGGCGTATTCGATGATCGTGCACTTGGCATCCGCCGGCCCGAGCCAGACATCGCCGAGCGGGCCCGGCTGCATCAGGGCGGCGACGTCGGAGCCCTGGGCCCGTGCGCCGCGCGACAGGTAAGGCAGGGCGAGGCCGGCGCCGAGGGCGAGGCCGGAGAGTTTGAGAGCGTCGCGTCGCGTCGTCATCGGGCAGGCTCCGCCGAAGAGACCAGGTTGGCGTCGCATGCCGGTACTCGGGCGCGGCCCTCCTGGCAAGGCGACCGAATCGCCCCGCTCAACGCTCCGGGCGCGTCGCCACGGCCGCGGTGCCGAGACGGTCGAGGGCCGCGCGCAGGCCGTCATCGGCGATCCCGGCGACCGCCTTCTGCACCTCGACGGCCCGGGCCGGATCGATACGTGTGCGCCGTGCCTGCGGGCCACCCCGGCCGATCCGGTCCTGCTGCAGCACGATCCGCGAGACGCAGGCCCAACCGTAATGCGCGTTGATCCGCTGGATCACCACCGGAGCGAGGTGCTGCAACTCGATGGCGAACACACCCTCGACGCGCACCACCAGCGTGCCCGAATCCGGCACCGCGCCATCCTTTCGGCGGCGCTTCGGCCATTCGAGCCGGGACGGCCGGCAATAGCGGGCGAGCCGCTCGCCGACGATCTCCGGCCACGCGGCCAGGATGTCGGTGGAGGCAAAACCCTGCGCCGCGAAGGCCGGGCCGATGCAGCCCTCGATCAGTTCGGCCAGCGGTTTGACGCGCGCCATGGTGGTCCCGGCCCTGTGGATTCCACGAAGGTAGCGCAGGATGGTTGACGAAGGGAGGACGCCGCCGCGCTTTCGCCGCCCTATGATCGCCATCGGCGTCCGGCTATGCAGCATGGCCCCTGTCGACCCGATCATGCCGCCCCGCACAGCCACGGATCTTCAAGCGGTCGAACCGCGCGCCGACGACCTGCTCGCCTGGTACGACCGGCATCGGCGGGTCCTGCCGTGGCGGGCGCTCGCCGGCGAGGTGCCGGATCCCTACCGGGTCTGGCTCTCCGAGGTGATGCTGCAGCAGACCACGATCGCGGCGGTCCGGCCGTATTTCGAGCGGTTCCTCACGCGCTTTCCCGACGTGTTCGCCCTCGCGGACGCCCCCGAGGAGGCCGTGATGTCGGCCTGGGCCGGGCTCGGCTATTACTCCCGCGCGCGCAACCTGCACGCCTGCGCGAAGGCGGTCGCGGCGGCTGGCGGGCGCTTCCCCGACACGGCCGAGGGCCTGCGCAAGCTCCCGGGGATCGGCGCCTACACGGCCGGCGCAATCGCGGCGATCGCCTTCGACCGGGCCGAGGCCGCCGTCGACGGCAATGTCGAGCGCGTGCTGAGCCGGGCCTACGCGGTCGAGGCGCCCTTGCCGGGTAGCCGCCCGGAGATCCGCCGGATGACGCAGGCACTGGTTCCGGAGGACCGGCCGGGCGACTTCGCCCAGGCGCTGATGGATCTCGGCGCCACGATCTGCACGCCCAAGCGCCCCGCCTGCGCACTCTGCCCGTGGATGTCGCCCTGCCGCGCCCGAGCACTCGGGACGCAGGAGACGTTTCCGCGCAAGATCAAGGTCGCCAAGGGCGCTTTGCGACGCGGCGCGGCCTTCGTGGCGATCCGCAGCGGCGACGAGGCGGTGCTATTGCGGACGCGGGCGCCCGAAGGGCTGCTCGGAAACATGGCAGAGCCGCCGGGCAGCGCCTGGGAGCCGGATTACGACGTGGCCGGAGCCCTGCTGGACGCGCCCCTCGACGCCCGGTGGAAGCGTCTGCCGGGCCTCGTGCGCCACGGCTTCACGCATTTTCCGCTCGAGCTGACCGTCTTCGCGGCCCGGGTCGCACTCTCGACGCCGGCACCGGCCGGCATGCGGTTCACGCCGCGGAACGCCCTCGACGAGGAGCCGCTGCCGGGCCTGATGCGCAAGGTCCTGGCCCACGCCTTCGATCCGAAGCCGGAACCGGAGAAGAAGCCGCGCGGACGGTCGAAGAAGGAGCCGCCGCCGATGCCGCTGCTGGCGGCCATGGAGGCGCCGGTCTCGATGCCGGATCCCGAGCCGCGCCCGCGCATCCGGGCCGTGCCGAAGCCGCAGCCGAAGCCCGCGCCAGCGCCGCCGCCGGACGCCGACGATTTCCTGGACGGTGAGCCGGAGGCACCGCCGGCCGCGCCGCGCCGGCGGGGCACGGCGCGGCGGCGCTAGTCAGACGTCTCGGAAGGACCGGGTTTCCAAAGGGCTCAGCCCTTTGGTGGGGTTTGGGGCGAAGCCCCGGGATGTTCGCAGGGGCTCTGCCCTGCACCCGCCAATGGGCTGAGCCCTTTGGGATCCCATGACCGGGGAGGGAACGGATCAGCCGTTCGCCATCGCCTGCCGCAGGCCCGCGCGGTAGGTGTCGATCACCACCGGCTTGCCGCCGCGCTCCACGTGCCAGAAGGTCCAGCCGTTGCAGGCCGGCAGGCCCTGGACCAGGGCGCCGATCTTGTGGATCGAGCCGATCACCAGACCGTTGTCGAGCTGACCGTCCGGACGCACCGTGGCGCGGAAGCGGCGGCGCTCGTCGGTGACGATCTCGCCGGGACGGATGTGTCCGGCCTCGATCACCGACAGGAACGGCACCCGCGGCTCGGCGCGCTTGGTCGGCGCCACCATCAGGGCGGCCTTCGACAGGGGCTCCACGGTGGCGATCCGCGCGCGGGCCGCCTCGGCATAAACCGTCTCGCGCTCGATGCCGATGAAGCGGCGGCCGAGGCGCTTGGCGACGGCGCCGGTCGTGCCGGTGCCGAAGAACGGGTCCAGCACCACGTCGCCGGGGTTGGTCGCCGCGAGCAGCGTCCGCGCGAGCAGGGCCTCGGGCTTCTGGGTCGGATGGACCTTCTGGCCATCCGCACCCTTGAGCCGCTCCTCGCCGGTGCAGAGCGGGATGAACCAGTCCGAGCGCATCTGGAGGTCTTCGTTCCCCCCTTTGAGCGCCTCGTAATGGAAGGTGTAGCCCTTCGACTCTGCCGAGCGCGAGGCCCAGATCAGGGTCTCGTGCGCGTTGGTGAAGCGCTTGCCGCGGAAATTCGGCATCGGGTTGGCCTTGCGCCAGACGATGTCGTTGAGGATCCAGTAACCGAGATCCTGCAACGCGCTCCCGACTCGGAAGATGTTGTGGTACGACCCGATCACCCAGAGGGTCGCGTTCGGCTTCATCACGCGGCGGCAGGCGGCGAGCCAGTCCCGGGTGAAGGCGTCGTAGGACTCGAAGGTCGCGAACTTGTCCCAGTCGTCGTCGACGGCATCGACGCGGCTCTGATCGGGACGCAGCAGGCCGGCTTCGCCGAGCTGCAGGTTGTAGGGCGGATCTGCGAAAACGCAGTCGACGCTCGACGCCGGCAGGGCGTTCATGGCTGCGATACAATCCCCGACCAGCACTTGGTCGAGGGGCAGGGGACGCTGGGCGGGTACGAGACCCATCCGTGGCGCCGACGCGGGCCGCCCGGCACGCGAGACCTGTTTCCGGGCGACGACGTCGGCAGCCACGGTACGCGGGGAAGCCATGGCAAACACCGGTTACGCGACTGACCGGCAGACCATGCCCCCAACAGGGTAAAGGCGGCGTTCTCACATTTTCTCGACGTGCGTCCCGTTCTGGGGCTGCAGCTTTTGCCGGGTCCGGAACCCCGCACGGCGCGATCGCGTTAAGAATCCCTGACCACCCTCGGGGCCCAGTCGAGTCCGGAACGCATCACGCGGTGGTCCGCTGCCTCGATGACCGAGCACCGATTCGAGCTTGGCGCAGGCTGCGTCATCCGAGCAGGCTCTGAAAGCCGGATCGACTGATCGAGTTGACGTCAGCCTGACGCGGGCAGCACGCCCCCCTCGGATCCTGTGGACGATCGCGCGCTCGAGCTTGACGACTCGCGTCCACCTTAGTGGGATCCTGGGTCACGCTCAGCGCAAGGCTTAGGACACAATGCCTGACGGCGTGTGTCTGCGCCTCGCCTTGGGAAAAGCTTGCCTCATCCCGGCTTCGACTTGCGATCTAGTATTTCGAAGCAGATCCGGAAACGCTTTGTAACAAGTCCGCATGTAAACAAAATCCGACGCGAAACATCCGGCGGCACTACAACCGCAGCTGCAATCGAGCACCCGCCTTATTCCGGCCGATTTCCGAAACGACTGGCGCCGTCCCGAAAAAACAAGGGAATGCGCAAAGAATGACGTTTGGTTTCGGTAAGCTCGTTGTCTCGCTTGGAATGCTGTCCACCGTCATCGGAACGAGCCTCCCGGCCGCTGCGCAGAGCGGTGCGGCCTCCTGGTACGGGAGTGGTCATCGCACCGCGAACGGCGAGCGTTTCAACCCCAACGGACTGACCGCTGCCCATCGCAGCCTGCCGTTCGGCACCCGCGTCCGCGTCGAGAACACCCGGACCGGCCGCTCGGTGGTGGTTCGCATCAACGATCGTGGGCCGTTCGTGCGCGGCCGCATCATCGACCTGTCGCGCGGCTCCGCCCGCGCCCTGGGCATGGGCGGCACGACCTACGTGTCGCTGCACGTGCTGCACTGAGCGCGCACAAACGTCGGGCCGCCCCAGCGTGGAAGCGCGGGGCGGCCTCCGGGCGTTGTCTGGGGCGGATCGAGGCCCCATCTGCTGACGGGTTCAGCCCGGATCAGCGTCCCATGCCCAAGCCCCTCATCGTCGATATCCCGCACGACCTCGGCCGCGACGAGGCCAAGCGGCGCCTGGAGCATGGCACCGATCAGGCCCGGGCGTTCCTCGCCAAGAGCGGCATCACGGTGGACCAGCTCGCCTGGACGGGGGATCGCCTCGATTTCGGCGTGTCCGCCGTCGCGCAGAAAATCGCCGGCACGATCGATGTCGGCGCCGAGAGCGTTCGGCTCGAGGTGAAGCTGCCCTTCCTCCTCGCCCTGTTCGCCGAGAAGATCCAGAAGGTGGCGAGCAAGGAGGGCAACCTCCTGCTGACCAAGAAGTAGCGGCCCGGAACCGGACCGGCCGGGTCTTGTTTCCGCCCGAACGACGTGGGTCCACCACGTCGGTCTCGCGGAGGATGCCGATGCCCGATTTCACCCTCGCCGACCCGGGGCAGATCCCCGAAGTGCCGCCGCAGCCCGGTCCGGCGCCGGATCGGCCCTACGAGCCGCCGCAGGCCCCGACCCAGCCGCCCGGCCCGGAAATCCCCGGCAACACCCCGGCCGAGGCACCGGGCATCCAGCCGCCGGAGATCCCCGTGACTGATCCCGGCGGACCGGAGATCAGCCCCCCGGGGCCGGCGAACCCCGTCGCCTGACGGGAGGGCGGGGGCGCGGGTTTGAACGGTGAGCCCTGCGCTGCCATAAGCCGGCGCATGGCCGCTCCCCCGCTCCTGACTCTCCAAGACGTCGCGCTGACCTTCGGTGGCACGCCGCTCATCACCCGCGCCGAGATCACCATCGCGCCGGGCGAGCGGACCTGCCTCGTCGGACGCAACGGCTCCGGCAAATCGACCCTCATGAAAATCGCCGCCGGCCTGGTCGAGTCCGACAAGGGCCGCCGGTTCGTGCAGCCCGGCACGACGATCCGCTACCTCGCGCAGGAGCCGGACTTTTCCGGCTTCGCCACCACGCTGGATTTCGTCGAGGCCGGCCTGCCGCCGGGGGAATCGACCCACCGCGCCCGCTACCTGCTGGAAAGCCTCGGCCTGACGGGCGAGGAGGATCCCACAAAGCTCTCGGGCGGGGAGGGGCGGCGCACCGCGCTCGCCCAGGCGCTCGCCCCGGAGCCCGACGTGCTGCTCCTCGACGAGCCGACCAACCACCTCGACCTGCCGGCGATCGAGTGGCTCGAATCGGAACTGCGGAACACCCGCGCCGCCCTCGTGCTGATCAGCCACGACCGGCGGTTCCTCTCGGCCCTGTCGCGGGCCACGATCTGGCTCGACCGCGGCGAGACCCGCCGGATCGACCAGGGGTTCTCCGGCTTCGAGGCGTGGCGCGACGCCTTCTTCGAGGAGGAGGAGCGGGACCAGCACAAGCTCGACCGCAAGATCGCCGCCGAGGAGCATTGGCTGCGCTACGGCGTCACCGCCCGGCGCAAGCGCAACGTCCGCCGGCTGGGCAACCTGCACGAACTCCGGCAGAACCGCCGCGAGGTCCGGCGTCCGGTCGGCAGCGTCAGCATGCAGGCCTCGGATGCCGAATCGTCCGGCAGCTTGGTCGTGGAAGCCCGTGACATCGCCAAGGCCTATGGCGCGCGGACGATCGTCGACGGTCTGTCGCTGCGGGTGATGCGCGGCGACCGGCTCGGCATCGTCGGGGCGAACGGCGCCGGCAAGTCGACGCTGATCAACCTGCTGATGGGTCGGCTCGAACCCGATTCCGGGCAGGTCGTGCTCGGCACCAACCTGATGCCGGTGGTGCTCGATCAGGCCCGGGCTACGCTGGAGCCCGGCATGACCGTCACCGACGTCCTGACCGGCGGCCGGGGCGACAGCGTCACGGTCAACGGCCAGAGCCGCCACGTGATCGGCTATCTCAAGGACTTCCTGTTCACCCCCGAGCAGGCGCGTACGCCGGTCTCGGTCCTGTCGGGCGGCGAGCGCAACCGGCTGCTGATCGCCCGCGCCCTGGCGCAGCCGGCCAACCTCCTCGTCCTCGACGAGCCGACCAACGACCTCGACTTGGAGACCCTCGACCTGCTGCAGGAGATGCTCGGCGACTACCAGGGCACGCTGATCCTGGTGAGCCACGACCGCGACTTCCTCGACCGCGTGGCCGGCAGCGTTCTCGTCTCCGAGGGCGCTGGCCGCTGGGTCGAGTATGCCGGCGGCTACAGCGACATGCTGATCCAGCGCGGACAGGGCGTCGAGGCGCGCACCGTCGCGCCGAAGGCGAAGGAGGCCAAGGCCCGCGCCGCCGCGCCCGCGTCCACGCCAACCGCCAAGCCGAAGCTCGGCTTCAACGAACAGCACGAGTTGAAGACGCTGCCGGCCAAGATGCAGAAGCTGGAGGCGGCGATCGGCCAGCTCAAGACGATCCTGGCCGATCCCGACCTCTACGCCCGCGACGCCGCCCGGTTCGACAAGGCCTCGACCATGCTGGCGCAGGCCGAGACCGAGCTGTCGCAGGCCGAGGATCGCTGGCTGGAACTGGAGATGCTGCAGGCGGGGTGAGCGCCGAGCGCCGCACCTGTAGCCAAGACGGATCGGAGACCGCATGACCGCCTATCAGACCCTCGAACAGCGCTTCGCGCGGCTGGCGGCCCTCGAAGGTGCCGCCGGGATCCTCGGCTGGGACGCGCAGACCCTGATGCCGGACGGCGCGGCGGCGGCGCGGGGCGATCAGCTCGCGATCCTGCGCGGCCTCGCCCACGCCATGCTGACGGAGGCCGAGGGGGCCGCGGAGCTCGACGCCGCGGAGCGGGGCGGCGGCCTCGATCCCTGGGCCGCCGCCAACCTGCGCGAGATGCGCCGGGCGCAGGCCCATGCCACCGCGGTGCCACGCGATCTGGTCGAGGCGAGTTCCCGGGCGGTGTCCCGCTCCGAGATGATCTGGCGCGAGGCGCGGCGGGATTCGGACTTCGCCAAGCTGGAGCCGCACCTCGCCGAGGTGCTGCGGCTGCAGCGGGAGATCGGACAGGCCAAGGGCGCGGCGCTCGGGCTCGACCCCTATGACGCGCTGCTCGACAGCTACGATCCGGGCATGCGCCGGGCGACGATCGACCCGCTGTTTTCGGATCTGACCCGCTGGCTTCCGGACCTGATCGCCCGCGCCCGGGAGATCCAGGCGTCGCGCCCGGCGCCGCTGCCGCTCGCCGGCCCCTTCGACGTTGCGGTCCAGCGCGCCCTCGGCCTGAAGCTGATGGACGCGGTGGGATTCGATTTCACCCGGGGCCGGCTCGACATCAGCCTGCACCCGTTCTGCGGCGGCGCCACCGACGACGTCCGGATCACCACCCGCTACGACGAGGCCGATTTCGGCCGGGCCCTGATGGGCGTGCTGCACGAGACCGGCCACGCCCTCTACGAGCAGGGCCGTCCGGAGGCGTGGCGCAACCAGCCGGTGGGCTCGGCCCGCGGCATGAGCCTGCACGAGAGCCAGTCGCTCATCGTCGAGATGCAGGCCTGCCGGAGCCGGGAATTCTTCACCTTCCTGGCGCCGCTGCTGCAGGAGGCGTTCGGGCGCTCGGGGCCGGACTGGTCGCCGGAGAACCTGCACGCGCTCAACACCCGGGTCGCGCCGGGCTTCATCCGGGTCGATGCCGATGAGGCGACCTATCCGGCGCACATCCTGCTGCGCTATCGGCTGGAGACCGCGATGATCGCGGGCGACCTCGCGGTGCGGGACCTGCCGGGGGCGTTCAACGACGGCATGCGGGAGCTTCTGGGCCTCACCGTGCCGGACGACCGGGTCGGCTGCCTGCAGGACATCCACTGGCCGAGCGGCGCCTTCGGCTACTTCCCGACCTACACGCTGGGGGCGCTCGCGGCGGCGCAGCTGTTCCGGGCCGCCCGGGCGGCCGAGCCGGCGCTGCCGGATTGTCTGGCGGAGGGCGATTTCGCGCCGCTGCGGCGCTGGCTGCGCGCGAACGTGCATGAGGTCGGCAGCCTGCTCGGCACGGACGAGATCCTGACCCGCGCCACGGGGGCGCCGCTCGGCACGGACGCGTTCCGGGCGCATCTGGAGGCGCGGTATCTCGGGGGGTGATGGCCACACGCCCTGCTCCGCCCCCCGCAGAGCTACGACGCTTACATATCTCTGGTCGACACCGACGCAGGTGAGGGAGCGCAACCTGCCCCCTCTCCCGAGCGGGAGAGGGTTGGGGTGAGGGAGGAGAACCCACAGAATCGAGCAGGCGACTGACGCGGGTCGAAGGCGCGCCTCTTTCGGACGGGCCTGATCCCTCACCCTGTCCCTCTCCCGCTCGGGAGAGGGGACCCGCGCTCAATCCTGAAGCCCTGGTGCCGTCGTCGTTCGACGCCGCCATCGGACCTACGCGATCCTTGGTAGCGGGCGCAGAAGGTTGAGCCCCATCAAAGCGCCACGATATCCACCGCCTCCCCCAGCCGATCCCGGGCGATCTCGGCCACGTGGCGGTGGTGGGTGAACAGGATCGGCTGCACGCTGGCGCCGATCTCCGCGAGTGCGTCCAGGCCGTACCCGGTGCGGGCCTCGTCGAACGTCGAGAAAAGATCGTCGCCGATGAACGGCGCCGGCTCGGCGCGCCCGGCGTAATCCTCCAGATAGGCGAGCCGCAGGGCGAGGTAGAGCTGGTCGCGAGTGCCCTCGCTCATGCCCTCGATCGCCACCTGACCGCCGCCCGCGCGCTGCCCGGCGAGCTTCGGGGTGTCGTCCTGATCGAAGGTCTGCGCGAGGCCCGAGAAAGCGCCACCGGTGAGCGACCGGAACAGCGCCCCGGCGCGGGCCACCAGGGGATCCTGCTGCCCGGCCCGGTGCCGGGCCACCGCCTGACCGAGCATCAGCCCGGCCAAGCGCAGCACCGCCCAGGATCGGGCCGCCCCTTGGAGATCGGCCTCCGCGGCCTTGCGCTCGGCGAGCGCCAGCTCGGCCCCGGTCCCGCCTTCGAGTTCCGCCCGGCGCCGCTCGGCCCGGTCCCGGTCCGAAAAGATCACCCGGCCGCGCTCCTCCTGCTCCTCGGCCTCCTGGGCGAGCCGTGCCAGCTCGGCCTCGATCGCCTCCGGAGAGAGCGCATCGAGCCCGGCGCGCAGGTCCGCCTCGGGCAACCCGTCCGCCGCCCCAGCGAGATTGGTGCGGAGGCGAAACAGTTCGGCGCGCAGCGTCTCCCGGGCCCGCAGCCGACCGAACACAGCCTCGATCTCGGGCATCGGCGCCTCGACACGGTCCGGCATCGCCCCGGCGAGGTGGCGGCTGAGCGCCGCGCGCGCCGCCCCATGCTGGTCCGCGGCGGTGCGGCTCGCCGCGGCGGCCTCCGCCAGTCGACGGTCGAGGTCGGCCCGCCGGGCTTCCCGGTTCTGGGCAGCGACGAGGCGGGCGTGCAGGGCGCGCACCGCCGCGGCGGGGCTCTCCTCGGCGAGATCGGGTGCGAGGGCCTCGACCAGGGCGGCCGCGTTCGCCCGGAACGCCTCCCGGTCGCGCCGGATGCCGGCGGCCCGCCGGTCCAGGGCGGCGCGCTCGGTGAGCCGGTCGGGCACCGCCCGCCACGCCTCCAGGGCGCTCTCGGCCTCCTCGGGCCGGGCCGCAGAGTCGAGGCCGAGGGGCTGGATCGCCCCAGCCCATTCGGATTGCCATGCGGATCGGCGGCCCTCCGCCTCCGCGCGGGCCGCCTCCAGCCGCTCGACCGCGGCGCGGGCGGCGTGCAGCAAACCGCCGGTCTGCAGGCTCGCCTCCCAGCGGCTCGTCAGGGTGGCGACCCGCGCCTCGAACCGCTCCAGGCGCGCGCCGAGGTCGAGATCGGGCTCCGGCTCCAGGCCGGCGCGGGTCCAGAGATCGGCGATGGGCGCTCCGGCGGCCGCGATGACCGCGGCGACCCGGTCCCGCTCGATCCGCTGATCGGCGAGGCGCTGCTCGGCCTCGATCAGGCTCTCGACCTCGCCGAGCCACGCCGCCATCTCGGCCGGTGATCCGGGGGCGATGCCGGCCGCCCGCCACGCCTCGCGCCACGCCGCCTCGCCCTCGGCGATCTCGGCGACGATACCCGCCAGGCTGCCCTCGGCGGCCGCCAGCTCCGCCTCCTCGGCGGCGAGGCGGTCGCGGTCGGCCGCATGCGCGGCGACCCGGGCGGCATCGCCGGCACGCTCGTCGGCGAGTCGGTCCGCGTCGAGGAGCGCGCGCTCGAAGGCGGCGATGGACGCAGGCTCGATACTCCGCCCCGCCACCAGGGCATCCCGGAGCGGCGCGAAGGCCGCGTCGCGCGTGGCGCGAAACGCCTCGACCCGCTCCCAAGTGGCGATCGGCCGGCCGGCCTCGCGCTCGCGCAGCCGGTCCCGGGTGGCGGCGGCCTGCCGGCGGGCCGCGTCGCGCTGGTCCGCGGCCCGCTCGCGCTCGCGGGTCTTGCCGTCGAGGAGGGCGCGGTAGGCCGCCACCGTCTCGGGCGAGGGCAGGGGCATGTGGACGAGGGCGGCGCGGTCGGCGATCGGCGGCACCAGCCGGGCGGCCTGATTGCGCAGCAGCGCCGCCTCCCGCCGGATCGCGCCGTCGAGGGTGTCGTGCGCCTCGATCCGCTCGCGCAGGCGGCCAAGGGGCTTCAGCGCCTCGCGCAGCGGGGCCGGATCGCGCGGTGCGCCCGCCGCCTCGATCTCCCCGACCAGACGGTCGCGCTCGGACAGAGCCGTCGCGCGGTCGCGGGCGAGCTGATCCTCGGCGGCCGCCAGGGTCCTGTGCTCGCGGATCAGACGCTCGATCCGCGCCCGGGCGGCGTCGCTCGGCTGGCCGGCCTCTAGGGCCGCGAGGTCGGCGATCCCGATCCGGGCGCGCAGCCGGTCGAGATCCAGGCCGACCTTGTGGGCGTCGCCCTCGATCCGCGGCAGGTCGGTGCCGCCCTTCTCGAATTCCTTGGTGCCGCTGAAGGCCGCCAGGATCGCGTCGGCCCGCAGCGTCAGCCCCGGCTCGACCGGCACAGCCTCCGCCTCGGCGCGGGCGCGGGCCAGAACGGCTTCGGCCCGCTCGGCCTCGACATCCGCGAGGCGGCATTGTTCGAGGGCGGCGCCGAGCCGGTCGATCCAGGCCGGATCCGCGTCGATCAGGCCATCCTCGGCTGCGATGCGCTGCTCCAGGGCGTCGATCTCGCCGAGGAGCGGCCGGACCCGCTTGAGCCGCTCCAGGCGGGCGCGGGCGACCGCGATAGTCTTCTGCTCGGCCCGGAGGGTGTCGAGCTGGACGGCCGCGGCGGCGATCTCGTCGTTCAGGGCACGCCAGTCGCCGGAGCGCAGGGTGGTGTCGCGGATCGCCCGCCGGGCGGTCTCGTGGCGCTCCAGGGCCTGATAGAACGTCCGGTGCTTGGCCTGCCGCGGGGCGAAGATCGTATCCGCCTCCTCGTCCAGGGTTGTCTGCAGTTCCGTCAGGCCGCGCAGGCCCGAGCCCGCCGCGAACAGGCTCGCGCCGACCTCGCCCTCGACATCGACCATCTCGCGCCCGCCCGCCCGCAGGCTCGCGGCGTCGAGGCCGAAGGCGCGGCAGAACACGGTCCGCGAGATGCCGCCGAGGAACGGCGCCAGGGCATCGTCGGGGATCGGCGCGTCGGCGGCGTCGATCAGGGTGCGGGCATTGCCCTTCCGGCGGCGGAAGCTCAGCCGGCGCCCGTCCGTGGCGGCGATCTCGGCGCCGAGGCGCAGCAGGGGCATGTCGTGCTGGAAGGCGTACGGTGTGGATTTCCCGAAGCCGAACAGCAGGTCGGTGACGGCCGCGAGCGCCGTGCTCTTGCCGGCCTCGTTGGCGCCCAGCACCACGTGCAGGCGCGCATCCGGCCGGAACGCGAGCGCGCGGTCGGTGAAGGCGCCGTAGCGCTCCAGGGCGAGGTGGATCAGGCGCATCGGGGCTCTCGATCCACTCAGCAGTGCCGGCCGGTGAGGCGGCCGATAATCAGCGCCTCGGCCTCCGCGCAGAGCGCGTCGAACTCGGCCTCCAGATCCGCCTCCGCGGCGACCGCGGCGGGCATCCGGCCGCCGATCTCCGTCAGGGCGGCCTTGGCCCGGCTGCGGAACTCGGGATCGCGGTCGAGGTCGGCGAGCAGGGCGGCCGGGTCGATGGCGGCGCCGGAGGAATCGATCGCGGCGGGCGGCCGGCGCGTCTCGATCTTGAGGCGTTCGAGCCAGAGATCCTCGTGCAGCCGGTGGGCCGCGGCCTGGATCTCGGCGGTGACCGATTCCCGGTCGGCCGCCAGGGCATCGTGGGCCTTCGTGGTGCCGGCGAGATGGACGCGCACCAGCACGAGCCGGTTCGCGGCGAGGCCCGCAAGCGGGCGCAGGGCCGCCTCCACGGCCTCGATGGCGGCGCGGGTATCGGATGCCTCGGCGAGATCCACCGCGACCCGCTCGAACCGGGCGCGGTCGAGGGCGAGGCGGGTCAGGCCGGTCACCCGTCCGTCGGCCACTTCGACCAGGACGGCGCCCTTTTCTCCGCATTCGCGGATGCTGCGGCCCTGGAGATTGCCGGGGAACACGATCCAGGGATCCCGGGACAGCTCGGCATATTCGTGGATGTGGCCGAGCGCCCAGTAATCGTAGCCGCGGCCCGCGAGGTCGGCGAGCGAGCAGGGCGCGTAGGTCTCGTGGGCGGCGTGGCCGGTGCAGGAGGTGTGCAGGATCCCGAGGTTGAACCAGCCCGGCAGGGCCGCCGGGTAGGTCAGCGACAGGTTCTCCTCGACGGCCCGGCCCTGGAAGCTGCGACCGTGCAGGGCGACGCGCAGGGCCTCGATCCGGTGGGTGCCGGCGCGGTTGGCCGGGAAGACGTGGACCGAGGGCGGCAGGGTGATGGCGCGGGTGATCACGCTCTCGGCGTCGTGGTTGCCGCGCACCAGGATCGTCGGGATCCCGGCGCGGTCGAGGCGGCCCACCTGCCGGGCGAAGAACAGGCCGATCGTGTTGTCGGCCCAATCGCCGTCATAGACGTCGCCCGCCACGACCACGAAGGCGACCCCGCGCTCGATCGCCTGGGTGACGAGATCCTCGAAGGCCTGCCGCCCGGCCGCGGCGAGGCGGCGGGCGAGATCCGCGTCGCGGGTCGCGAGGCCCGAGAGCGGGCTGCCGAGATGCAGGTCCGCCGCGTGGATGAAGCTGAAGGCTGACATCGGGCCGGGGGTCTGTTGAACGTCCGGGATCCACGCTTGCCCCGGGGCGGGCGGTGTGGAGGCTGGCTCTTAGGCTGGGCGCGGGGGGCGGCTCAAGGGCGACGACGCGCTCACAGTCTGGGACGTGGCGATCCTCTCGATGGCGGGCCGCTCGCGCGGCACTTTTCGGGCTGGGTCCCGGATCGCATTCCGCTATCGCTGCATGCGCCCGGGAAAAGGCGTCGCGTTTCATTCCCAGTGCCCCCATTCCCGGACAGGTGGAGCGACAGCGGAACCTGATCCGGGATCCAGCAGGGGAAGCGCCGCGATAGCGGCACAATCGTCCATCCCGAATCCCCCGTCGTTCCCCCAAAGCCCATCGAACACCGAGGCCCCACGCGCGTTACAGCGGGGCGGTGGCGGGAGCGCCGCGCGGTGAGGTACGTGTCCGGCCCAATGACCATCGCTGCACGCCCAGGCCGCCTCGGCCCGACCACGGTCCCCATTTCGCCGACCCGGCTGGCGGAGGCCCACGCGCCGTTCAAGATCGTGAGCTGGAACCTGCTGCGGCGCACCGGCGCGGCGGTCGACGACGTCGCCGCCCTGGTGGCGCGGGAGAAGCCCGACCTGCTGCTGATGCAGGAAGCGACGCGCGCCATCGGGTTCCTGCTGGACCGGATCGGCGGCCACTATGCCTGGGCACCCCTGCCGGGGCGGATCCACGGACTGGCCATGTGGAGCCCGACCCCCTGGCCGGCCCCCCCGCGGGTGATCACGCTGCCCTCGGGCGCCCTGGTCCACCGGGTCTGCCAGATCCTCGATCTCGGCACCTTCGGCGTCGCCAACGTCCACCTGTCGCACGGGCAGATGCTGAACCGGCGCCAGCTCCGCCGGATCGTCTCCGAGCTGCCCCCGCGCGCCGCCGTGCTGGGCGACTACAACATCGTCGGGCCCGCGATGATCCCGGGTTTCCGCGATGTCGGGCCCCGGCGGCCGACCCACGCGATGGTGGAGGTGCTGCCGCTGCGCCTCGACCGCTGCCTCGCCCGCGGCCTCGTCTGCCACGACCACGCGGTCCTGCCGCGGGGCCGCTCCGATCACCGGCCGATCGTCGTCCATCTCGGGCCGGCGCCGGAGGCGCACGCGCCCGGCCGGCTCAAAGGTATGGCAGCAGCAGTCGCACGCCTGCGTCGCGGAGACGGACGGGCATCGACCGCGCGGCGAGATCCTCACGGCTGAGCCGCGTCTCCATCTTGCCCCGCATGAAGGCGTCGAGCTCGGCGGCGAGCGCCGCGTCGATGATCTCGACGTTCAGCTCGAAGTTCAGCCGGAAGCTGCGCATGTCCCAGTTGGCGCTGCCGACGAAGCACCAGATCTCGTCCACCACCATCACCTTGGAATGGTCGAAGGGGGGCTCGTCGAGCCAGACCCGGACGCCGGCCCGGAGCAGCGGGTCGAGATGGGCCCGGGTCGCCCAGTCGATGAAGTGGTGGTCGCTGACCCGCGGGATGATCACGTCGACGGTGATGCCCCGGGTCGCGGCCTGGGCGAGGGCGCCGGTGATGAGCTCGTCCGGCAGGAAGTAGGGCGTCACGAACCGGACGGTTTTCCGCGCACAGGCGAGGGCCTGCAGGATGACCTGCTCGATCTTCTCCACGTCGGCATCCGGGCCGGAGGTCACCGCCCGGGCGACGCTGTCCCCATCCGGCTCGAGGTCGACGAACCACGGCGGCCCGTCGAGGTTCTCGCCGGCCACGAACGCCCAATCGGCCGCAAAGGCGGCGGCGAGCTGCTCCACCACGGGGCCGGTCAGCCGGTAATGGGTGTCGCGGATCGGATGCGCCGGCTTCAGAGCGACGCGGTTCGCGTGCCAGATGTTCAGCCCGCCCGTGAAGGCGATACGCCCGTCGACGATCAGCAGCTTCTTGTGCGAGCGGAGGTTCAGGAACGGCATCCGCCAGGGCAGGGCCGAGTGCATGAACAGGGCGGCCGGCACCCCGGCGGCGGTCAGGCGGCGGTAGACGGGCGCCCGGAAGTAGCCGCCGCCGATCCCGTCGATGATGACGCGGACCTGCACACCGCGCGCTTGCGCCTCCACCAGGGCGTCGCAGAATTCGAGGCCGGTGGGATCGTCCTTGAAGATGTAGCTCGACAGGCCGATGCTGGCCTCGGCCTCCCGAATGGCCGCCAGCATGGCCGGGTAGCCCGCGTCGCCGTTGCGGAACATCTGCACGGTGTTGCCCGCGAAGGCCGGCAGGCCGGTGATGCGCCGGATCGCCCGGTCGAGGGGCCAGAGCGCCTCCGGCACGACGGCGTCGTCGGTGTCGGGCAGATGCGCGGCGTCGGAGGGCTTGGTCCGCAGCCGCCGGGCCCGGCGCGAGACGCGGTTGATGCCGAAGGTCAGGTAGAGCGCGGTGCCGAAGATCGGCGACAACCACGCGAGGCCGATCCAACCCACCGCCACGCTGACCCGCCGCTTGCGCTGCAGGGCGTGCAGCGTGACGCCGATCGCCAGGATGAAGCCGATGATCGCCTCAACGTCGGACCGCATCAGGGCGGTCGACTGAAGCCATCGCAGGAGCGCGTTTTCCAAGGTCTCGGCATCCGGTTCGCGGGTGATCGCGCCGGATATAGGCGAAGGACGCGCAGCAGCGCAGATTAATCCGCTGTCTTGGCCGGATGCGCGAGACCGGCTTCGGCCGGGTGATCGCAGCGATAGGGGCCGCTGCCATCGAGGGCGGCGTACAGGACGCGGCCCCCGGACCGGATGCAGCGCGCCTTCGCCTCGGCGTAGGGCCGGTGGAAGCTCCAGATGGTGATCATCGGCCCCACCATGGCGATGCAGACGCCGCCGAACACCAGGGCGGCGGCCCAGGTCGCACCGTTGCGGTTCGGGCGCGGCGGACGCGGCGGCGGCATGGCGCCGTAGAAGGCCAGCGTCAGACCGAACAGGTCGATGGTGCTCATCAGCCGTTCCGCGTTGAGGGCCGCGTTGCGGGCCGCGTCGAGGGCGGCGGGCTCAGGTTACCCGCACGCATCTGCAATCCTAGGGCAGGGCGCCGCCAGAACCTACGCGCACCAGGCCGCCGGGCCTGCGTCCTATCGCGCCACGCCGTCGGTCACGGCTCCCAGCGCGGCGGGCGCTTGCCGAGGAACGCGTCGATCCCCTCCTGCGCGTCGGCCATCATCATGTTCCGGACCATGACGTCAGCCGTGTAGGTGTAGGCCTCCTCCAGGCCCATCTCGATCTGCCGGCCGAAGGCCTCCTTGCCGATCGCCAGGACGCGCCGCGCCTTGCCGGCGATGCGGGTCGCCAGGGCATCGACCGCCGCGTCGAGCTCCGCCTGCGGCACGACGCGGTTGACGAGGCCGATCCGCAGCGCCTCCTGTGCGTCGATGGGCTCGCCGACCAGCAGCATCTCCAGCGCGGCCTTGCGCGACACCGCCCGGGACAGGGCGACCATCGGGGTCGAGCAGAACAGGCCGATCTGCACCCCCGGCGTGGCGAAGCGCGCCGTCTCGGCGCAGATCGCGAGGTCGCAGGTGGCGACGAGCTGGCAGCCGGCCGCGGTGGCGATCCCGTGGACCCGGGCGATCACCGGCTGCGGCAGGCGCGTGAGGCTCAGCATCAGCCGGGCGCAGGCGCGGAACACCGCTTCCGTCGCCGCCCGGGACGGGTCGGCCCGCATCTCCTTGAGGTCGTGCCCCGCGCAGAAGGCTGGGCCCGCCCCCTGCAGGACGACGACCCGCACCGCCGGATCGTCGCGGATCGCGTCGAGCGCGTCCTGCAGGGCTGCCATCAGCGCCATCGACAGGGCGTTGCGGGCCTGCGGGCGGTTGAGCGTCAGGGTCGCGACGCCGTCGGCATCGCTGCGCAGCAGGATCGGAGACTGCGGATCGTGCGCGACGGACGGGACCGGCGCAGGGGCGGCTGTCATGGGGCGTCTCCCGATGCCGGTCGACCTTCCGGGGCGCCAGCGCTTCGGCGCACAGGTAGCACGCGGATCGCCGGCCTGCGACGCCAGCGCGACAGGTCCGCGAAAGCTTGGACCCGCATGCGGGCCCGCTCAAGCGTCGGACCGGCCCCCCGGCCCCGCAGACAGACGGAGAAGACTCATATGATGGTGCTGCCGTTCGTCGGCTTCGCGGGCAGCGTGGCCGCCTTGATCGCCGGGCGGCGCGGCCTCGCCATCGGCCTGTGGCTGGCCGCGCTGATCGGCACGCTCGCGCTCTACGCGGTCCACGCCACCTCGACGCTCAACCTCGCCTTCTAAGCGGAGCCCCCGCCATGACGCTGCTTCACGCCCGCACGCTCAACGCCCTCGGATTGCTGGGCTGCTGCGCGATCCTCCTGGTGGCGTTCGGCTGCCAGTTTGCACTCGGCGAGCTGCCGTGCCCACTCTGCCTCCTGCAGCGGGCGGCCTTCGCGGCTTCGGGCGTCGGCTTCGCGCTCAACGTCCGATTCGGCCCCCGGCCGTCGCATGACGGGATCGCGATCCTGAGCGCGATCGCCGGTGCGGCCGTCGCGGCGCGGCAGGTCGCCCTGCATATCGTGCCGGGAACCGGCGGCTACGGCGCGACCCTGTTCGGCCTTCACTTCTACACCCTCGCGCTGATCGCCTTCGTGGCGCTGATCGGGGCGGTGGGCGTGCTTCTGCTGATCGCCGATCGGGTCCGGCCCGAACCCCTGGTTGGGCGGGGCGCCGGGACCTTCGGGACGGCCTGCCTCGTGCTGTTCCTCGGCGTCGTCGTCGCCAATGCCGTCTCGACGGCGGCGGAATGCGGCACCGGCCTGTGTCCGGACGACCCCACGCGCTACGAGGCCCTCGACGCGTGGCTGGGCCGATAGACCCCCTTCGAATCGGCCCGGCGCGCGCCGGGTTTCAGGCCAGCTCGGCCAAAGCCAGGTCGAGGCTCGCGAAATCGGCCCCCGGGCCGTTCCACCAGAGGGTCGGGCAGGTCGCGAGGCGGCCCATCACCGCCGCGTAGGTATCCGCCAGATGCGTGTCGGCGATCACCAGGGCGGCTCCGGCCAGGCCCTCGGCCAAGGCTTCGCCGCCGCGGCCGGCGAGGCAGGTCACGCGCAGGCCGATGCGGGTCAAGCCGAGGCGCATCGCCTCCGCCTGTCCGAGATCCTGCACCAGCAGCGCGACGCTCTCCCCCGCCTGCAGGCCTTCGCCCCAGGCCCAGCGGGCCATGCGGTGCGGACAGATCGTGACGGAGGGCGCGGGATCAGTGCGCCGGGCGCCGATGCCGGGGAAACGCCCCTCGGCGGCGTGGGGCGCCGGCAAGGGAAGGGGGGCGACAGGTGTTTCGAGGCCGAACATGCGATGCAGACCGCCTGGATCCGGATAAACCATGGTGTCTGGCGTGACGCGAGCCGGTTAACACTCTGTCTCACCGCCCGAGGCGATCGGAACAAGAGCCGCATTTCGGCCGTTATCACGCCCTTCGTTGGTCCTATGCCCAACGAGGCATGAAGGCCGAACGGCGCATTGTCGTCAAATTCGGTCGCAGTGGCACGGCGTTCGGCCCGGCCTATGTCGGATCCGTCGAGGGCGGCCCGTCAGAGGCCGCCGCCACCGAGGAAACCGATCCGCATGCGCCACGCCGCCCTGTCCGCCGCCGCCCTGATGATCGCCGCCCTTCCGGCGCAGGCGCAGATCCGAAACGCGCCGGGCCCGCGGGCCCTGGAATTCGCCGCCTACATCTTCGCGGCCTCCAATGTCTGTGGCTACCGGATCGGCAGCGACCAGTTCGAGGGGCTGCTGGCCAAGCAGAACGTGCAGATCGCGGACGTCCAGCCGCGCGGGCCGTTCGGCAACCGGGTGCAGACGATGTTCACGCTGATGTCGAACCAGATGCAGCAGAACCGCGATCAGGCCTGCCTCGCGGTGGCGGGCGAGTACGGGCCGGAGGGCACGGTCGCCAAGAACGTGCTGCTGCCGGCTGGCCAGGAGGCGCCGGCCAAGCCCGCGGAGCCCGCCAAGCCCGCGGAGCCCGCCAAGCCGCAGTGATCGGCGCGTCGAGGCCTAGCCCAGCCGCCATTCGATCGGCCGGCCCCCATGGTCGGCGAGCCAGCGATTGGCCCGGCCGAACGGGTCCGATCCCGGAAAGTCCCGGGCGCGGTTGAGCGGGGAGGGGTGCCCGCTCTCGAACACGCCGTGGCGGGTCCGGTCGATCAGCGTCGCCCGGGCGCGGGCCTGGGCGCCCCAGAGCAGGAACACGGCGGGCTCCGGCCGGGCCGAGACCGCCGCCACCGCCTCGTCGGTCAGCCGCGCCCAGCCGAACCGCAGATGCGCCCCGGCCTTGCCGGCCTCGACCGTCAGTGCGCTGTTGAGCAGCAGAACACCCTGCCGGGCCCAGGCGGTGAGGTCGCCGCCCGCGACGCGGTCGGACCCCGCCTCGGCCAGGATCACCTTCAGCGAGGCGGGCAGGCGGCCCGATCCCACGAACGAGAAGGCGAGGCCGTTGGCATCGCCCGGGGTCGGGTAGGGGTCCTGGCCGAGAATCACCGCGCGCACCGCCGGCAAGGGCGTCTCCGTCAGCGCGCGAAACACCTGGGCCGGGGCCGGCAGCACGCGAGCGCCCGCCGCGATGCGTTCGTCCACCCGGGCCGCCACCGCTTCAGCCGCCCCCTCGGTGAAGAAGGGCATCGCCAGCCAGGGTGAGCCGGAGGCGCGGAAGGCCGCGAGGGCATCGGCCACGGGTTTCGCGCTCATCGAATCTCCAGGTGTTCCGGCAAGAGGCTCGGTTGCAGCGCACGGCCCAGCGTGTTTAGGGACAGGGGTCGTGCGTGCGGCTCCGGTGCGGCATGTCGCATCCGGTCTTCGCCGGGCGGCATCGCACCCTACATGGAAGCACAACCCGACGGGTTAAGCCTCCGGTCCAGGCCCCAGCGTGCGCGCCGGCCACCGGATATCTGTAGCCAGAAGAAGGACTCGGCGCGCGGCGCCGGAACGCTGCCATGAACGAACGCGTCGAACCTGCCGCTGCGCTGGCGAATGGCCGTCCCCTCGCCCCGCGCCAGCCCGGGGCCGACACCCTGCCGGCCGACCATCCGAAGGTCGCCTGGGGCCGCGTCGGCGTCCTGCTGATGAATCTCGGCACGCCGGAGGGCACGAGCTACTGGCCGATGCGCCGGTATCTGAAGGAGTTCCTGTCGGACCGGCGGGTCATCGAGGTGTCGCGGCTGATCTGGTGGCCGCTGCTCAACCTGATCATCCTGACCAAGCGGCCGGGGCCGAAGGGCCGCGATTACGCCAGCGTGTGGAACAACGCGCTGAACGAGGGACCGCTCAAGACCACCACCCGGGGCCAGAGCGAGCGCCTCCAGGCCGCGATGGGCGATTCGGTCGTGGTCGACTGGGCGATGCGCTACGGCAAGCCGGAGGTCGCGGGCCGGATCCAGGCGCTGCTCGACCAGGGCTGCGACCGGATCCTGCTGGTGCCGCTCTATCCGCAATACGCCGCCGCCACCTCGGCCACCGCCTGCGATCAGGCGTTCCGGGCCCTGATGGACATGCGCTGGCAGCCGACGGTGCGGGTCTCGCCGCCCTACCACGACGATCCGGTCTACATCGCCGCCATGGCCGATTCGATCCGGGAGGGGCTCGCCAAGCTCGATTTTGAGCCGGAGGTGATCCTCACCTCGTTCCACGGGGTGCCGCGGAGCTACCTGCTCAAGGGCGACCCCTACCATTGCCAGTGCCACAAGACCGGCCGGCTGATCCGTGAAGCCCTGGGGCTGTCGCCGGACAAGATGCGCGTGACCTTCCAGTCCCGCTTCGGCAACGAGGAATGGCTCAAGCCCTACACGGACGAGACCGTGATGGAGCTGGCCAAGTCCGGCGTGAAGCGGATGGCGATCGTGGCGCCGGGCTTCACGGCCGATTGCCTGGAGACCCTGGAGGAACTCGACGGCGAGAACCGCCACTATTTCGAGGAGAATGGGGGCGAGCGCTTCGCCTACATCCCGTGCCTGAACGACACCGACCTCGGCATGAAGGTCATCGAGCACGTGGTGCGCCGGGAGCTCCAGGGCTGGATCTGAGAATCGGGTCCGGGCGCGCTTGCTGCGCGGCCCGGGCGGCCTATTCTTTTCCTAAGCCGGGCAATTCCTCGACTCGGCGCTGGAGGATCCCATGGCGTTCTTCATCGGCATCGCGTGCCCCTGGCTGCTGATCGCGGTGCTCGACCGGATCGCCGAAGGCCGCCGCACCAGCGAATTGGCGGCCCTGGGCGTCACGCCGCCGGCCGCGCCGGCGCAGTCGAGCTACCTCGTGCCTGATCGGCCTTACTGACGTTCGCGCCGATCGAAGCGCGGCACGAAGTTGCGCTTTCCGGTGGCCGGTCTCGACGGGCATTGATAACCCTGTCGCGATCCGCTCCATCAGGAGGACGCAATGATCCGTGCCGAACTCGGGGACCAGCTTGAGGCCTTCGTGCTGCGGCTGGTCGCAACCGGCCCGTACACGTCGGAGAATGAGGTGCTGCGGGAAGGGGTCCGCCTGATCCGCGACCGGGAGGCGGACCTCGCCACGTTGGATCAATCGATCACGACCGCCCTCGCTCAGGCTCAGGGCGGCCAGACCAAGCCGGCTGAAGAGGTTTTTGACCGGCTGGAGCGCAAGTATCGCGCTCTGAGTGGCGACACAGAATGATTGTCCGTTTCACGGACGCAGCGGAACACGATCTGGAAGCGCTCGGCGACTACATTGCGCAGGATGATCCTGAGCGCGCCCTCAGTTTTGTGCGGGAACTGCGGGTGGCGTGCCTACCGCTGGCGGATTTCCCCGAGCGCTTTCCGCTGGTTCCACGCTACGAAGATCGTGGCGTCCGCCGACGGGTGCAGGGTGGTTACCTGATCTTCTAGGGTAGAGGCCGATCAGGTCGTCATCCTGCACATCCTGCGTGGCACGGTGGATCATGCCACACGCCTATTCCCATCCTGATCACATCGAACCGTCCGACCGGCACCCCGATCAGGGCTTCTTCGTCTCCGGCGCCGGCTGAGCCGCCTCGGCCGGCGCATCGGGCCGAACGATCTTCGCCTCCGCGCGCAGCTTCAGGATAAGGTCCTGCTGCGCCTTGCGGATGAGGTGCTGGTCGATCTGCTCCTTCAGCTCGTCGAAGGTCGGCTGCGGCTTGGTCCGCTTCTCCTCGACCTTGATGACGTGCCAGCCGAACTGCGTCTTCACCGGGTCGGAAACCTGCCCGGCCTTCATCGCAAAGGCCGCGTTGGCGAAGTCCGGGACCATCCGCTCCTTGGTGAACCAGCCGAGATCGCCGCCCTCGGCCTTCGAGCCCGGATCCTTCGAGGTCTCGGCCGCCACCTTGGCGAAGTCCTCGCCGCCCTTGATCCGTGCCGCGATCTTCTTGGCCTCGGCCTCGTTGTCCACCAGGATGTGGCGGGCGTGCACCTCCTCCTCGGGCTTCATCAGCTTGACGGTCTGATCGTAGATCGCGTGCTCGGCCTCAGGGGTGACGGCGCGCTTGGCCTCCTGCTCCAGGTAGTCGTCGAGCAGAAGCTTGTCGCGGAAGTAGGCGAGCTTGCGCTTGAACTCCGGCGTGTCGCCGATCTTGGCGGCCTCGGCTGCCTGCGCGCCGACGCGCAGATCGACCATGTAGTCCACCAGCAGGTTCTGCTTCTGCGCCTCGTCGACGCCCGGAAGCGACAGGGCCGGATCGTCGGCCGCGATGGCGAGGTCGCCCTGCGTGATCGGCTTGCCGTTGACGCTCGCCACCGTCGTGTCCGGCCCCGCGGGAGCGGCAGGCACCGCGGCGGGGGTGTTCGCGGCGGGCGTCGCGGCCGGGGCCTTCTGGGGCGCGGGCTGGGGGCTTTGTGCCAGCGCGAGCCCCGGCAGCGCGATCAGGACGGCGAGCGCGCTGACGCGCCGGAGCAGGGCGGTATGGGGCATCGGGCGAAGACCTCGGCTGACATCTCGTGGCCGTCCCGGATCGGGCCGGGCGGCGGGCCGCGGCACAGGTGGCCCGCGTCGCGCGAGAAGGCAAGCGCGGCGGTTCCGCCGCTGGCGGAACCGTGACCGCACCGGAAGGCGTTGAGGGGCGCCCCTTTCAGGTGCACCGGGCGATGTTTACCTCTATAAGCCCGGCCAACTCCGCCCAGGCCGGCCCGCCACGCGTCCAGCGTGGGCGGGCTCGCGCGTCCGCAGGTCCACGATGCTCGGCTCGATCGCCAAGAAGATTTTCGGCTCCTCCAACGACCGGCGCGTCAAGGGCTACCGCCCCCGCGTGGCGCAGATCAATGCGCTGGAACCGGAGATCCAGGCCCTGTCGGACGAGGCCCTGCGCGCCCGCACCGACATGCTGCGGGCCGAGCTCGCCGGCGGCAAGAGCCTCGACGACATCCTCGTGCCGGCCTTCGCCACGGTGCGGGAGGCGGCCAAGCGGGTCTTCGGCCAGCGCCACTTCGACGTGCAGCTGATCGGCGGCATGGTGCTGCACGAGGGCGGCATCGCCGAGATGAAGACCGGCGAGGGCAAGACCCTGGTGGCGACGCTGCCGGTCTACCTCAACGCGCTCGAGGGCAAGGGCGTCCACGTTGTCACCGTGAACGACTACCTCGCCTCGCGTGACGCCGAGTGGATGGGCCAGCTTTACCGCTTCCTGGGCCTGTCGGTCGGCACCATCGTCCACGGGCTCGACGATGCGCAGCGCAAGGACGCCTATGCCTGCGACATCACCTACGGCACCAACAACGAGTACGGGTTCGACTACCTGCGCGACAACATGAAGTACGAGCTGTCCCAGCTGGCGCAGCGGGGGCACAACTTCGCCATCGTGGACGAGGTCGACTCGATCCTGATCGACGAGGCGCGGACCCCGCTGATCATCTCCGGCCCGGTGGACGACCGCTCGGAACTCTACGTGGCGGTCGATGCGCTGATGCCGCGTCTGCGCAAGGAGTTCTACGACCTCGACGAGAAGCAGCGCACCGTCTCGCTGACCGAAGAGGGCAACGAGTTCATCGAGGAGGCGATGCGCGAGGCCGGCCTCCTCAACGAGGGCGACCTCTACGACGCCCACAACGTGACGCTCGTCCACCACGTGACCCAGGCGCTGCGCGCCCACACGCTGTTCACCCGGGACAAGGACTACATCGTCAAGAACGACGAGGTGGTGATCATCGACGAGTTCACCGGCCGCATGATGCAGGGCCGGCGCTACTCGGAGGGCCTCCATCAGGCGCTCGAGGCCAAGGAGCGGGTCACGATCCAGCCCGAGAACCAGACGCTGGCCTCGATCACCTTCCAGAACTATTTCCGGCTCTACAAGAAACTCGCCGGCATGACCGGCACGGCCTCCACCGAGGCCGACGAGTTCGCCGAGATCTACAAGCTCGACGTGGTCGACATCCCGACCAACAAAGAGGTCGAGCGCGTCGACGAGGATGACGAGGTCTACCGCACCGTCGGCGAGAAGTACGAGGGCATCATCGCCGAGATCGACAAGGCGCATAGCCGCCACCAGCCGATCCTGGTCGGCACCGGCTCGATCGAGAAGTCCGAGCACCTCGCCGAGATGCTCAAGAAGGCGGGCTACAGCCTGCTCGACTATTCCGACCCGAACGCTTTGACCGACGTCTACGCCGCCGCCCGCGAGGGCCGCGTCACCAAGCGCTTCGCCGTGCTGAACGCCCGCTTCCACGAGCAGGAGGCCTACATCGTGGCCGAGGCGGGCGTGCCGGGCGCGATCACCATCGCCACCAACATGGCCGGCCGCGGCACCGACATCAAACTCGGCGGCAACATCGAGATGCGGGTCGAGAAGGAACTCGCCGGGATGCCGGAGGGGCCGGAGCGCGACGCGCGGATCGAGGCCATCAAGGCCGAGATCGCCGAGAACCGCGCCAAGGTGCTGGCCTCGGGCGAGAAGGCGGATCCGGAGGCGGGCCGCAAGAAGGATCTGCCCGGCGGCCTCTACATCATCGGCACCGAGCGCCACGAATCGCGGCGCATCGACAATCAGCTCCGCGGCCGTTCCGGCCGCCAGGGCGATCCCGGCCGCTCGAAGTTCTACCTGTCGCTTCAGGACGACCTGATGCGGATCTTCGGCTCCGACCGCATGGACGGGATGCTGCAGAAGCTCGGCCTGGAGCAGGGCGAGGCGATTATCCACCCCTGGATCAACAAGGCGATCGAGAAGGCGCAGCAGAAGGTCGAAGCCCGCAACTTCGACATGCGCAAGAACGTGCTCAAGTACGACAACGTCATGAACGACCAGCGCAAGGTCGTCTTCGAGCAGCGCCGCGACTTCATGGGCCAGGAGAGCGTCCGCGAGACCGTGGACGAGATGCGCGAGGGCGTGATCGACGATCTGGTCGCCCGCCACATCCCGGAGAACGCCTACGCCGAGCAGTGGGACGTCGCCGGCCTGCACGAGCAGGTGAAGGAGATCCTCAACCTCGACGTGCCGGTGGAGGAGTGGGCCAAGGAGGAGGGCATCGCCGACGAGGAGATGCGCGAACGCCTGCTGAAGGCCGCCGAGGAGGCCTACGCCGCCCGGACCGAGAAGAACGGCGCCGAGGTCACCGCCTATATCGAGAAGCAGGTCCTGCTCCAGACCCTGGATCACCTGTGGCGCGAGCACCTCGTGACCCTCGACCACCTGCGGCAGGTGATCGGCTGGCGTGGCTTCGCCCAGCGCGACCCGCTGAACGAGTACAAGTCCGAGGCCTTCGACCTGTTCAACGGCCTCGTCACGGCCCTGCGCGAGCAGGTCACCGCGCAGCTCTCGCGGGTCGAGATCATGTTCCAGGAGCCGCAGGAACAGTTCCCGGCCGGCGGGCCGGCCCTGCCGCCGATGTTCGCCCAGCACCTCGATCCGGTCACCGGCGAGAACGAGATGGACTATGCCGGCTCGGGCAGCGATGGCGGTGGCGGCCCGGCCTACGGCTTCGCCGCCCAGGGCCTCGCCGCGGACGGCGCGGTGCTGGAGCGCGACCCGCAGGATGCCGGGACCTGGGGCCGCGTCGGCCGCAACGAGCCCTGCCCCTGCGGCTCGGGCAAGAAGTACAAGCACTGCCACGGCAGCCTGCAGGCCTGAGGCCGCCATGGCGGCCCGGGCGGTCTTCATCGCGGGGGCCGGCACCGAGATCGGCAAGACCTACGTCACCGCGGCGCTGACCCGGCGCCTGCGGGCGCAGGGCCGGCCGGTGCGGACCGTGAAACCCCTGGCGAGCGGCGTCCCACCGCTGGGTGATCCGGGCTTTGCCGAGAGCGACACCGCCCGCCTCCTCGACGCGCAGGGCATCGCCCTCGACGCCGAGGCGGTGGAGGCCTGTTCGCCCTGGCGGTTCTCCGCGCCGCTCTCGCCCGATCAAGCGGCCGTGCTGGAGGGGCGATCCCTGGACCTCGGCGACCTCGTCGGCTGGTGCCGCACCCAGATCGCCGTCACGCCGGGCACGCTGCTGATCGAGGGGGTCGGCGGCCTGATGAGCCCTGTGACCGAGACCGCCACCGGCCTCGACTGGCTGCGGGGCCTCGCCGTTCCGGCGGTGCTGGTCTCGGGCAGCTACCTGGGGGCGATCAGCCACGCGCTCACGGCCTGCGAGACCCTGCGCCGGTACGACGTGCCGCTGCGCGCCGTGGTGGTCAGCGAGAGCGCGGGCGCGCCGGCCCCGGCCAGCACCGTCGCGGCGTCGATCGCCCGCCACGCCGGCGCGGCGGTCTTCTGCCTGAGGCGTGGCGAAGGCTGCCCCGAGGCGCTGGCGGATCTGATCTGAGCCGGGCGCTCCATCGCAGCGATGCGAGCGGTTATCCCCTCACGTCCCCGTGTGGGACCGCTTGCATGTTATACCGTGGACGCCCGATCGCTGGACGACCTCGAACAAACCCTTAACTGTCGAGCCAGATCGCCTCGCCCGGGTCCGGGCAGGTCCGTGCGGGAGTTGGTGCGTTGAGTCAGTCCCTCGCCCCCGCCGCGGAGACCAGTGCCGACACCGATGCGGACGGCGGTACGTCCGCCCACAACCGCCTGCGGCCGGCCCTCGTGCTCGGCGCGCTGGGAGTGGTGTACGGCGATATTGGCACGAGCCCGCTCTACGCGTTCAAGGAGGCCGTGAAGGCCGCCACCAGCGGCGGCGCCTCGGTGCCGGCGGCGGCCACCGGCGCGGTGTCGCTGATCCTGTGGTCGCTGATCCTGATCGTGTCGCTCAAATACGCGGTGCTGATCCTGCGCGCCGACAATCGCGGCGAGGGCGGTATCGTCGCCATGCTGGCGCTGCTCGGCGCCCGGCAGGCGCGGCCCGGCTCGTGGAAGGCGCTGCTGCTGGTAGTCGGGCTCGTGGGGGCGGCCCTGCTCTACGGCGACGGGGCGATCACGCCGGCGATCTCGGTGCTCTCAGCAATCGAGGGGCTGAAGGTCGACGCGCCCTCGCTCGGGCCGTACGTGGTGCCGATCACGATCGTGATCCTGGTCGGGCTTTTCCTCGTCCAGCACAAGGGCGTGGCCGCCATCGGCCGGGTGTTCGGGCCCGTGATGCTGGCCTGGTTCATCGTGCTGAGCCTGCTCGGGATCATCGGGATCGTGCAGAAGCCCGAGATCCTCGCCGCCGCCAATCCGCTCCGGGCGCTGGACTTCATGCTCCATGCGGGCCTGCCGGTGAGCTTTGCCATGCTGGGCGCGGCGTTCCTGGCGGTGACGGGCGGCGAGGCGATGTATGCCGATCTCGGCCATTTCGGCGCCCTGCCGATTCGCCTGGCCTGGTTCGCCCTCGTGCTGCCCGCTCTCGTGCTGAACTATCTCGGCCAGGGCGCGCTGCTGATCGCGGCGCCGGACGCCCTGGAGAACCCGTTCTTCCGCCTGTGCCCCGACTGGGCGCATTATCCCCTCGTCGGCCTCGCCACCATGGCGACGGTCATCGCCTCGCAGGCGATCATCTCGGGCGTGTTCTCGCTGACCCAGCAATCGGTGCAGCTCGGCTTCCTGCCGGCGATGCGCATCGTGCAGACGGCCCGGGAGGAGCGCGGGCAGATCTACGTTCCGGTGGTGAACTGGCTGCTCGCCCTCGCCACCCTCGTGGCGGTGGTGATGTTCGGCTCCTCCGACGCACTGGCCGGCGCCTACGGCATCGCGGTGTCGATGCTGATGGGCATCACCACGCTGCTCGCTGCCCTGATCGCGCTTCGCTGGGGCTACAACCCGATCCTGGTCTTCGCGGTGAACGGCTTCTTCCTGATCATCGATCTGATCTTCTTCGCCGCCAACAGCGTGAAGATCCTGGAGGGCGGCTGGTTTCCCCTGGTGCTCGCCGGCTTCGTCGCGCTGATGATGCTGACGTGGAGGAAGGGCAACGACCTGGTGGAGGACGCGCGGGCCGCGCTACGGCAGCCCGAGGATGTATTCCTGGCCGGGCTGCAGCACCAAGACCTGCTGCGCCTGCCAGGGACGGCGGCCTTCCTGTCGGCGGCCGAGCATGGGATCCCGCTGCATCTCTCGCGCTTTGTGGAGCGCAACCACGCCCTGATGGAGCGCATCCTGATCATCACGGCGCTCTACGAGGAGACGCCGACCGTCCCGCAGGAGCAGCGTGCGCACGTGACGATCCTGGCGCCGGACTTCTACCGGGTGATCCTGCGCTACGGCTTCATGGAGGAGGCCTCGATCCCGGAAGGCCTGGCCTGCGCGGTCGAATCGCGCCACCTGCCGCCGCACGTGCTCGACGACATGACGATCTTCGTCGGCCACGAGACGATCATCCCGAAGGACGACGCGCGGGGCATGGCCTCCTGGCGGGAGGGCCTGTTCGCCTTCATGCAGCGCAATGCCGAGCGCACCGGCGCCTTCTTCGGCGTGCCGACCCGGCAGGTGGTGGAGGTGGGGACCGAGATCGAGATCTAAGGGGCGCGGCGGCCGCTCCGCGATCGGTCTCTCCGCGCGGAGCGCACCGAAACGTGTGATTCGCCCCACGGTCCAAGCGGAACCGTGAGCCCCCCGCCTCGTTCCGCCCCGACGCAGGCGGTGCGCCATCCCGGCGCACGCCGGATCGGAGGGACACGATGAACAGAGATCATCTCGAAGGCGGTCTCCGCCATCTGGGGGGCCGGGCCAAGACGGCGGCGGGCGCGATCCGCGGCAATCCGGGAAGCCAGCTCGACGGCGCCTACGACCAGGCGGCCGGCGCCGCGCAGTACGCCTACGGCGAGGCGCGCGATGCCGTGCGTGACCTGCGCCACGGCGGCGAGCACCTCGTCGAGGAGGGCCGGAGCCGGTTCCGCGAGGCCAGCGCGCGCGGCCGCGAACTGGCCGACGAGGCCGTCGAACGCGGTCAGCACTACCGGGACCGCGCGGTCCGCCACGGTCGCCACCTCGCATCGCGTGCGGATGAGAACCGCGGCACGACCCTCGCCCTGGTGGCCGCCGTCGCGTTCGCCGTCGGCTGGCTGGCCCGCCCGACCCGATAGGCGGCCTCCGCTTTCGCGGCCGGCGGGACGGCATCGCGGCCGCCCCGCCGGACGGAACGTATAAAGACATCTTTATGTCTTGATTGCTTCGCGGCCCGCGAGGTGGTAGAGGCTCGCGCCGAACCCCACCGCGAACACGGAGCCGTTGCGACATGGCCAAGGATTACATCGTCAAGGACATCGGGCTGGCCGATTACGGCCGCAAGGAGATCTCGATCGCCGAGACGGAGATGCCGGGCCTGATGGCGGTCCGCGAGGAGTACGGCGCGGCGCAGCCCCTGAAGGGCGCCAAGATCGCCGGCTCGCTCCACATGACGATCCAGACCGCGGTGCTGATCGAGACCCTGAAGGCGCTGGGCGCCGACATCCGCTGGGTCTCCTGCAACATCTACTCGACCCAGGACCACGCCGCCGCCGCCATCGCGGCCGCCGGCATCCCGGTCTTCGCCGTGAAGGGCGAGACCCTGGAGGAGTACTGGGACTACACCTCGCGCCTGTTCGACTGGCATGACGGCGGCATGCCGAACATGATCCTCGACGACGGCGGCGACGCGACGATGTTCGTCCATCTCGGCCTGCGCGCCGAGAACGGCGACACCGCCTTCCTCGACAAGCCCGAGAGCGAGGAGGAGGAGGTGTTCTTCGCGCTGCTCAAGCGGAAGCTCGCCGAGAAGCCGAAGGGCTGGTTCGCGGGCCTCGCCGACAGCATTAAGGGCGTCTCCGAGGAGACCACCACGGGCGTTCACCGCCTCTACGTGCTGGCCAAGGAGGGCAAGCTGCTCTTCCCGGCGATCAACGTGAACGATTCGGTCACCAAGTCGAAGTTCGACAACCTGTACGGCTGCAAGGAGTCGCTGGTCGACGGCATCCGCCGCGGCACCGACGTCATGATGGCCGGCAAGGTCGCCATGGTCGCGGGCTTCGGCGATGTCGGCAAGGGCTCGGCCGCGTCGCTCCGCAACGCCGGCTGCCGCGTGCTGGTGTCGGAGATCGACCCGATCTGCGCGCTCCAGGCCGCCATGGAGGGCTACGAGGTCGTGACCATGGAGGATGCCGCGCCGCGCGCCGACATCTTCGTCACCGCCACGGGCAACAAAGACATCATCACCATCGAGCACATGCGGGCGATGAAGGACCGGGCCATCGTCTGCAACATCGGCCACTTCGACAATGAGATTCAGGTCGCCGGCCTGAAGAACCTGAAGTGGTCGAACATCAAGCCGCAGGTGGACGAGATCACCTTCGCGGACGGCCACCGCATCATCCTCCTGTCGGAGGGGCGCCTGGTGAACCTCGGCAACGCCACCGGTCACCCGTCCTTCGTGATGTCGGCCTCGTTCACCAACCAGACGCTGGCGCAGATCGAACTCTGGTCCAACCCGGGCAAGTACCAGAAGCAGGTCTATACCCTGCCCAAGACCCTCGACGAGAAGGTCGCCGCCCTGCATCTGGAGAAGATCGGCGTGAAGCTCTCGAAGCTGCGCCCCGATCAAGCCTCCTATATCGGCGTGTCCGAGAGCGGCCCCTTCAAGCCCGAGCATTACCGCTACTGAAGCCTGGGCGGGCGCGGCGACGCGCCCAACCAACGGTTGCAGATTCGGCGGTCGGTGCGGGCTTTGCCCCCCAACGACCCGCTGCCCCAGGAGGCCCGGCGCACTGCGTCGGGCCTTCTCGTTTGTCAAGCTGCGTATGCGTGTTCGGACTGTGTCTTCTGTGTGTCGTTAACGACTGATTATGCACGTCGATCAAAAGCCACGCTTCGTTCCCCTTCCGGCTGGATTCCTACGCACGGTAGAGTGCCTGCGAATCTTTGATCGATGGGGCCGCGCCGGTTCGGGAGAATCGCCGCGGGGACGGTGCGTCCTGCGCCGCGCGATGGCGCGCGCCGTGTGCATCGCCGTCGAGGGCTGGGGGCGGGGCAAAGCATGGGTGTCGGTCGGACGACCCACATTCGAATTGGCGTGGGTGCGCTCGCCCTCACGACGGCGAGCGCCGCCCTGGCCGAGCTGCCCGACGCGCCGGCGGGGCACGCGACGCGCGAGATCCACAGCGTCGCCGCGCTGGCGATCTTCGGCGGCCTCGTCGTCTTCGCGGTGATCCTGTCCCTGCTTCATCTCTACGAGCGCAACCGCTGGACCCGGCGCGAGCGCGAGCTGGCCGCCGCCCTGGACGTGCTCCGCGGCGCCCACGACCGCGCCGAGATGCTGCTCAACGCCGAGCGCCAGATCATCGTGACCTGGGACCGGCGCAGCGAACCGGTGGTTGAGGGCGACATCAGCCTCGCGATCAACGGCGAGCGGCCGGCCTCAGGCTATGCCCGCCGCGTCCTGGCCTTCGGGACATGGCTCGTCGCCGCGGACGCGACTGCGGTCGAGGCCGCGGTGGAGACCCTGCGGACGCGCGGCACGGGCTTCACGCTGAGCCTGCGGACACAGACCGGCCGCAGCATCGAGGCGCACGGGCAGGCGGTGGCAGGCCGGGCGCTGCTGCGCCTGCGCGAGACCAGCCAGGAGCGCAGCGAGATCGCCGACCTGCGCGCGACCCTGGACGAGACCCGCCGGGGCCTCTCAACCCTGTCCGGGCTTCTCGATGCGATCCCGCAGCCGGTCTGGCGGCGCACCCGCGAGGGCAGCCTGAGCTGGGTCAACGCCGCCTACGTCAACGCCGTGGAAGCGGAGAGCCGCGAGGCCGCCCTCGATGCCGGCCTGGAGCTGTTCGACCGGCCGGCCCGCGAGACCATCGCCCGCGAGGAAGCCGCCCGTGCCGCCGGCCTGACCCGCAGCCTGCCGCGGCTCTCGGCCATCGTGGCCGGCAGCCGGCGCATGCTCGACGTGTTCGAGACCAGCCTCGACACCGGCCGGGTCGGCATCGCCATCGACGTGTCGGAGCTTGAGAGCGTCCGCGCCGACCTGCAGCGGCAGATGAACGCCAACGTCCGCACCCTCGACCAGCTGCCGACCGCGGTGGCGATGTTCGACGTGTCGCAGCGGCTGATCTTCCACAACGCCGCCTATCGCCAGCTCTGGGACCTCGATCAAGCCTTCCTCGACAGCCGCCCGTCCGACGGCGAGATCCTCGATCATCTCCGCGCCAAGCGGAAGCTCGAGGAGCACGCCGATTTCCGCGGCTGGAAGCAGGGCGTGCTCGCCGCCTACCGGGCCGCGGAGGCGAACCAGACGTGGTGGTACCTGCCCGATGGCCGGACGCTCCGCGTGGTGGCCGATCCGAATCCGCAGGGCGGGCTGACCTACCTGTTCGATGACGTCTCCGACCACCTGAACGCGGAATCCCGCTACAACGCCCTGCGCCGCCTGCAGGCCGAGACCCTCGACACCCTGGCCGAGCCCGTCGCGGTGTTCGGGGCCGACGGACGGCTGACGCTTGCCAACCGCGCCTTCCTCACCGTCTGGCGGCTCGATCCCGCCCTGGTGGAGGAGCGCCCGCACGTCGATGCCGTCATCGCGGCTTGCCGGGAACTGGCCCCCGCGGAGGAGCCCTGGCTCGACATTCGCGACGCCGTGGTCGGCCTCGAATCCCGGACGGCCCGTTCGTGCCGCCTGGATGTCGCGGACGGCTCCGTGCTGGACTGTGCCGCCCAGCCTCTGCCCGAGGGCGCCACCCTGTTGACCCTCATCGACATCACGGCGAGCGTGAATGTCGAGCGGGCGCTGACCGAGAAGAACGACGCCCTGGTGAAGGCGGCGCAGCTCCGCGACACCTTCGTGCACCATGTCTCCTACGAGTTGCGATCGCCGCTCACCAACATCATCGGCTTCACGCAGCTCCTGGGCGACGAGACGGTCGGCGCCCTCAACGAGCGGCAGCGCGAATACGCCGACCACATCATGCGCTCCTCGGCGGCGCTCCTCGTCATCATCAACGACATCCTCGACCTCGCCTCGATCGATGCCGGCTCGCTGGAACTTCAGCGCGAGGACATGGACGTCCAGGCCTCCATCGAGGCGGCCGTACGCGGGATCGAGGACCGACTCGCCGAATCGCGCATCACCCTCTCCCTCGACGTCCCGGAGGATATCGGCAGCGTGCATGCCGACGGGAAGCGCGTCCGCCAGATCCTGTTCAACCTGCTCTCGAATGCGGTCGGCTTCTCGGAGGCCGGGCAGCGCGTGGAGGTCCATGCCCGCCGCGACGGCCAGGATCTTCTCCTGAGCGTCCGGGATTACGGCCGCGGCATGCCCCCCGAGATCGCCGATTCCGTCTTCAACCGATTCGAGAGCCATACCCTCGGCACGCGGCACCGGGGGGTCGGGCTGGGCCTCTCGATCGTCCGCTCCTTCGTGGAACTGCACGGGGGCCGGGTCCATCTGGAGACCACGCCCGGCGAGGGAACCTGCGTGATCTGCACGTTTCCGCTCGATCCGACGGCCCGGCCCCGCCGCGAGCCGGTTCTGGAGGTCCGGTCCCCGGCTCCCCCGGCCGCGGCTGCGCGGAAGCCGGGACTGGCGCTGCATTAGGCGCTTCGACAGGCAAATTGGCCGGCGCCACAACCGTCAGGGTTGATTCTTCCGTCGGCACCGCGCAGCAGGGGGCATGTCCAAACAGGATCGCTCCGGCTGGGCCGTCTTCGGCATCGGCGACTTCCGCCTGTTCGGCGCCGCCCGTTTCCTGACGGGCCTCGCCTACCAGATGCAGGCGGTGGCGATCGGCTGGTTCGTCTACGACCTGACCCACTCCGCCCTGGCGCTCGGTCTCGTCGGTCTCGCGGGCTTCCTGCCGGCGATCGTCTGCGCGTTGATCACCGGCCATGTCGCGGATGCCTACGACCGCCGCCTCGTCGGCGCCGGGGCCTTCGCGCTCCAGAGCGTGGCGAGCTTCGGCCTGCTCGCCTGCGCCCTGTCGGGCGTCCACGTGGTCTGGCCGATCTACGCCCTGGTGATCCTCGTGGGCACCGCCCGGGCCTTCGCCAACCCGGCGCTCCAGGCCCTGCTGCCGACCCTGGTGCCGCCGGCCCAGTTCAGTTCGGCCATCGCGTGGAACGCCTCCCTCTGGCAGAGCGCCTCGGTGATGGGCCCCGCGCTCGGCGGGTTCCTCTACGCCCTCGGGCCGGCGGTCGTGTTCGGCGGGGCGGCAGCGAGCTTCGCGCTTGCGAGCCTGCTGACGGTGCTGATCCGCTTCCGGCCGGCATCCATCAGCGAGCGGCCACCCATCACCTGGGCGGCCCTCTCGGCCGGGATCGCCTATATCCGCTCGCAGCCCGTGGTGCTCGGCGCGATCAGCCTCGACCTGTTCACCGTCCTCCTCGGCGGCGCCACGGCGCTGCTGCCGATCTATGCCGGGGAGGTGCTGCATGTCGGCCCCCTCGGGCTCGGGGCGCTGCGCAGCATGCCGGCCTTCGGGGCGGTCACGATGGCGGTGCTGCTGGCGAACTATCCCCTGCGGCGCCACGCCGGTCTGCGCATGCTCCGGGCCGCCGCGGTGTTCGGTGCCGCCACGGTGGTGTTCGGCCTCTCGACCTCGCTGCCCCTGTCGATGGCCTGCCTGTTCGTCACCGGCGCCGCCGACATGATCTCGGTCTATGTCCGCCAGACCTTCGTGCAGGGCGAGACGCCCGACGCCATGCGGGGGCGGGTCTCGGCGGTGAACACGGTGTTCATCGGCGCCTCGAACGAACTCGGCGAGTTCGAATCCGGGGTGCTGGCCGCCGCGATCGGGGCGGTGCCCGCGGTGGTGGTGGGCGGCGCCGCGACGGTCGGGGTTGCACTGCTCTGGGGCAGGCTGTTTCCGGCACTCAGGGATCGGGACCGGTTGATGGTGCAGGGGTGACGGCGATTATCCCTCGGCGGCCTCGTTCGGCGCGCAAAAGGGATAATCCCAGTCGGATCAACGGCTTCTGACGGCGCGCTGACAACCCTGATGCAGCTCGGCGAATGAGGGACTGGTGAGCCGGGCTCCCCGCCGCCCTTAGCGCCCGCCGAGCAGCGGCGACCAGGTCGGATCCGACGCGTAGGCCGGGGTCGGGACCGGCTGCTCGACCTTGCCGGTGATGTCGACCATGAACAGCTTGCCGCCGCCCTGGCCGCCGGGATCGCGGAAGAAGAGCACGTACTGGCCGTTCGGCGCGAAGGTCGGGCCCTCGTTGTGGAAGCCCTCGGTGAGGACGCGCTCGCCGGTCCCGTCGGGCTTCGAGACGCAGATGGCGAAGCCGCCGTTGCGCTGGCGGGTATAGGCGATCAGGTCGCCCCGGGGCGAGAAGGCCGGCTGCGAGGCCGAGCCGGCGCCGAAGGTGATCCGGTGCGGGTTCGAGCCGTCGGCGCCCATCACGTAGACCTGCTGGGAGCCACCGCGATCGGATTCGAAGGCGATCTGCGATCCATCCGGCGAGTAGGTCGGCGAGGTGTCGATCGCCATGCCGTTTGTGATCGAGCGCTGCGCCTTCGAGGCGAGGTCCATGGTGACGATGTCGGCGTTGCCGCCCTGCTGGACGCTCATCACGATCTTGCGGCCGTCCGGCGAGAAGCGCGGGCTCGCGCTCATCGAATCGACGTTGCCGAGCGCCTGCCGCGATCCCGTCTCCAGGTTGATCATCTGGACCCGCGGCTGGTGCCCGTTGGCCTGCGCCATGAAGGCGATGTCCTGGGTGGCCGGCGAGTAGCGCGGCGCCACGATCGACATCTCGCCGCTGGTGATCGCCCGGACGTTGGCGCCGTCCTGGTCCATGACCATCAGGCGCTTGCGCCGGTTCTCCTTCGGGCCGGTCTCGTCCACGAAGGCGATGCGGCTGTCGAACCAGGGGCCGAGGCCCGTGATCTTGGTGTAGACCGCGTCCGAGATCAGGTGACCGGTGCGCCGGACGTTGGCGGCGTCGGTCCCGTATTGCTGGCCGGTCATCTGCTGGCCGGAGGTCACGTCCCAGAGCCGGAACTCGACCTTGACCCGGCCGGACTCGCGGACCACCCGGCCGGTGACGAGACCCTGGACGCCGGTGGCGCGCCACTTCTCGAAATTCGGCGCCGCATCGAAGTTCGGCTGCTCCGGGAAGCGCCCGTGGTCGAGGGGCGTGAAGTAGCCGGAGCGGCGCAAATTGTTGGTCACCACGCCGGAGACGAGGCCGGCGAGGCTCGGGTCGCCGCCGAAATCCGCGATGGCGATGGGCATCGGCTGGAAGTTGCCGCCGCCGATGCGCAGCTGCAGCTGCGCCTGGGCGGGCCCGGCCAGGAAGGCCGTCAGCAGGGTGAAGACCGCGATCAGACGCGCGGCGAAGGACGTCGGGAGGCGCCCGGCGGAGGGTAGGTGCAGCATGGTGGGTCGGATCCGAATGACGATCTGACGAGGCGGCCGGATCAGGGCGGAAGAAGGGCTGGAGGGCGTCAAGTCGCCGTGAACTCGAACTCCGCGTTGATGGCCTTCCAGTCGTTGTAGTACGGCGCGTAGGTGGCCGGAATGTTATACGGCGCACAGCGGCGGACCGCCCGGAGCGCGGCCTGGGCGATCGACTGGTCGACCGCGCTGGCGCCGCCGCGCATGATCCGCGGCTCGGTGCTGAGCGAACCGTTCGGGTTCAGGCGGATGTCGAGCACCGGCAGGACCACCCCCTGCGCCGCACCGGGTGGCGCCGAGTAGCAGCGCTCGATCTGCTGCTGGAGCAGGCCGACGAGCGCATCCCGCAGCGACGGCGACAGGCGCTGGGCGTTGCCGGTCGCGGCACCGAGCGCCGCCACCTTCTGCACGGTGTGGCCGGTGGCGCCGGTCGATTGCGACGGCGCCTTCGAGGCCAGCATCGAACGAATATCGCCCGCGTTGAACTTGTTGGCGAGTTCGGCCTGCTTGCGCGCCTTGGCCTCCCCGTCGGCCTTGGCCTTCGCATCCGCCATCGCCTTGGCCTTCGCCTTGGCGGCGGCGTCCGCCTTCGCAGCCGCTTCGGCCTTCGCGGCCTCCGCCTTGGCCTTCGCGGCGGCGTCAGCCTTCTCGCGCTCGGCCTCGGCCTTCGCCTCGGCGATCTCCTTCTGGCGCTCGGCTTCCGCCTCGGCCTTGGCCTTGGCGTCCGCCGCCTTTTTGGCCGCTTCCTTGGCCGCCTCGGCCTTGGCGGCGGCCTCGGCCTTCGCCTTCGCGGCCGCAGCCTTCTGGGCGGCCAGTTCGGCCTCGGCCTCCTGCTTCTCGATCAGCTTCTCCAGCTGCTCGCGCTTCTCGGCCTCGGCCTTCGCGACAGCCTCGGCCTTCGCCTTCGCCTCTGCCTTGGCCTCCGCCTTGGCGGCCGCCGCCTTCTCGGCAGCCGCAGCCTTGTCGGCGGCGGCCTTCTCGGCTGCGGCCTTGGCGGCTTTCTCGGCCGCCTTTTCCGCGGCCTTCTCGGCCGCTTTCTCGGCGTCGCGCTTCTCCTGCGCCGCCTTGGCGGCCTGCGCCACCTCCTGCGGATCCGGCTCGGAGCGCAGCGGCATCTCCTCCGCGTTGGCGAGCTTCATCTCGGCCGTGCGGGTGGGCGCGGTGGGCGCGTCGGTCTTCGAATTCTCGGGCTCGCGATCCTCGAATTTCTCCGCCTTGCGGTCGGCCCGCGAGGTCGCGTTCGGCATCGGCTTGTCGGCCTGCCGCTCCCCCTTGGTGATCTCGGAGAACTGGTTCTCGGTGATCACCTCGACGGGCACGCCCTCCTGGGCCTCCGGCAGGGCCGGGGCCGCGACGCTGAACAGCGCCAGCGCGAGCAGCGCCACGTGGGTGCCGGCGGAGATCCAGACACCCGGTTCCTTGCGGTCGAAGCGGAACTCCACGGCCAACGCCCTACTGATGCTCAGGCTCGGTCACGAGGGCGACCTTCTTGAAGCCGCCGCCGGTCACGATCGCCATCACCTGCGCCACCCGGCCGTAATCGACCCGCTTGTCGCCGCGCACGAAGACGCGCTCCTCGGTGCCGGTCTTGGCGGTCTCCATCAGCTTCGGCACGATCGTGTCATCGGTGAGCTCGTCCTCGCCGAGGAAGATCTGGCCGGTCTGGCGGATCGACAGGGTGATCGGCTTCACGTCGGAGTTGAGCGGCGAGGCCTTCGACTGCGGCAGGTCCAGCGGCACGCCGACCGTCATCATCGGCGCCGCCACCATGAAGATGATCAGGAGCACCAGCACGACGTCGATGAACGGCGTCATGTTGATCTCGTTGATCGGACCGCCGCGCCGGCCCCGGCGGCGGCGCTTGCCGCCCTGCGATGCACCCGCTGCCATGCCCATGGTGGTGTCTCCTCCGGATCGGCCTCAGGCGGCGAGCGGCAGACGCTCGTCGATCTGGCGGGACAGGATGGCGGAGAACTCGTCGGCGAAGCCCTCCAGCCGCGACTGCAGCTTGGCGACCTCGGCCTGGAGCTTGTTGTAGGCGAGCACCGCCGGGATCGCGGCGAACAGGCCGATGGCGGTGGCGAACAGCGCCTCGGCGATGCCGGGGGCGACGACCGCGAGCGACGTGTTCTTGGAGGCCGCGATCGAGGTGAACGCGGTCATGATGCCCCAGACGGTGCCGAACAGGCCGATATACGGGCCGGCCGAGCCGATCGAGGCGAGGAACAGGAGGCGGGATTCGAGCCGCTCGACCTCCCGGTGGATGGTCACGTCGAGCTGCTTCTCGATCCGCTGCGACAGCGACTGGATCTGCCGGCCCGACCCTTCGAACGAGCGCTTCCATTCCCGCATGGCGGCGACGAACACCGCTGCGAGGCCCGTGGCCGGGCGGTCGTTGAACGAGCGGAACAGCTCCTCCAGGGAGCGGCCGGACCAGAACGCGTCCTCGAACGCGTCCATCTCGGCCCGGGTGCGGCGGAACAGCAGCGTCTTGTCGACGATGATCGACCAGCACCAGATCGAGGCCGAGAGCAGCCCGATCATCACGATCTTCACGACGAAGTGGGCCTGCAGGAACAGACCGAGCAGCGTCATATCGGCGACAGGCGCGGCCTGCATCGCGTCGGCTGGGTTCATCCGTCGAGGTCTCCTGCTCCGGACCGCGCTGCGCCGGGCGAGGCCCGCGTCCGCCGGATCCGTGAGCGATATCAAGGCTGTCGCCCGCGAATCTGTCGAAAGTAAGGGCCGTCGGCGGCCCCCGCGCCCCGCCGTAGCAGCGGGTCTGTTAAGGGCGCGGCAGGGTTAAGGATCGGTTTCGATCCCGGCGATCCTGAGGCGTCCGGCTGTTCGAACGGGGGCGGGGTGGACCTGCCGGAACCGGCTCCCTTATGGTCGCAGGCACCCGCGCCGAGTCGCGCGTCACTTCGAGACCAGCACAGGAAGCGCATGACACTTCCCGTTCCCAGTCTTCAGGAACTCCTGCCCACGGGCCACGCCCGGTTCCTCGGATGGTCCTGCATCGCCGATCCCGCCCTCGCGGGCGCCCTGGCACGGGCGGGCTTCGACGCCGTCCTGCTGGATCAGCAGCACGGGGCCTACGATTACCGATCGAGCTGCGCGGCGATCACCGAGGTGGCGCTCGCCGGCAAGCCCGCCCTGGTGCGGGTGCCGGTGGGTGAGTTCGCCATGGTGTCACGGATGCTGGATGCGGGCGCGGCGGGCATCGTCGCCCCGATGATCAACACGGCGGCGCAGGCCGAGGCCGTTGCCGCCGCCGCCAAATATCCGCCGGTGGGCGAGCGCAGCTGGGGGCCGGACCGGGCGATCGTGCTGTCCGGGCTTCGGGACAGCGCGGAGTATCTCGCGGTCGGCAACGCCCGCGCCCTCACCATCGCCATGTGCGAGACCGCGGAGTCGATCGCCGCGCTGGAGTCGATCCTGGCGGTGCCGGGCATCGACGGAATCCTGGTCGGGCCGGCCGACCTCTCGATCGCCCTGTCGAAGGGCGCAGCCATCGATCCGTCGGGCTCGGCCGTCACGGCGGCCCTGGGGGAGATCGTCCGCAAGACCCTGGCGGCCGGCAAGCTGCCCTGCGCCTTCGCGCCCTCGGCGGCCCGGGCGCGCGAGATGGTGGCGATGGGCTTCCAGCTCGTGTCGATCGAGTACGACGCCATGACCATCGCGGCGGCGTTCGCGCAGCTCCTGCGTCAGGCCGACCCGTCCCGGGCGGGCTGAGGCCTATGCGGACGGGGCGAGGCTGCGCCGCAGAGACTCCGGAAGGCGGACGGCACAGCCGTCGCGGACGCAGGCGACCGTGACCTCGGCGGCGACCAGCAGCGTGTCGCCCCGGCGCACCTCCTGGGCGAGGAGCATCGAGGCGCCGCGCAGAACCTTCGTGTGGGTCAGGATCGTCAGGAGATCGTCCATCCGGGCCGGGCTCACGAAGTCGAGGCTCATCCGGCGGACGACGAAGACGAGGCCCTTCGCCTCGCGGTGCAGCTCGGACTGGTCGCCCGCGAGGCCGCGGAGCAGTTCCGTGCGGCCGCGCTCCAGGAAGCGCAGATAGTTCGCGTGATAGACGAAGCCCGAGAAGTCGGTGTCCTCGTAGTAGACGCGGACGCTCAGGTGATGCGGCGTGGATTCGGCCGTCGGGCTGCCGCTTGCGGGCTCGGTTGCGCTCATGCCGGTCCTTTAGCGGCCGGCAGCCGGAGCGCGCAACGCGACGAAGGCCGCCCCGTGGGACGGCCTTCGCGGAGGCTTGCTTCTAGAGGTTACGATCAGCCGCCGATGCGGTTGGCAAGGCTCGCCGAGTGCGCGTGCTCGTCGGCGATGTAGGGCAGCGCCTCGGTGGCGAACTTGCGGCCCTGGGCATTGTCGCCCGACTTCGCGTAGGCATCGTAGAGCGCCAGGGTCTGGGCGTCGGAGCGGGCCTGCTGATCGATGTAGGTCCGATCGAAGGCGCGGCCGTTCGGGGCCGACTGCAGCTGCGCGAGGCGCGCCTGGCCACGCTCGCCGAGCGCCACACGGCGGCCCGGCTCGGCGGGGCTGTTGTCGACGATGCCGACCGCGCCCAGCGCGCCGCCCACGATGCTCGTGCCGAGGTTCGCCGCGATGGTCACCGGCGCGAGCACCAGGCCGACCGGGTTGCTCAGGTCGGTCCGGATGCCCTGGTTGTCGGAGACGACCGAGCCGTTGCGCGACAGGGAGGTGTTCGGCGGCAGCAGGGCGTCGGTGGTCGCCTTGCGCTCGACCAGAACGCGGTTGGCGTAGTTGCGGACCCGCGGGTTGCGCGACCGCTCCAGGGCGATCCGGCTCGCCTCGATGCTGGCGGCATCCGAACGCAGCGCCTCGGCGCGGAAGGCCGGGGTCTCGGTGGCGGCAGCGCCGACGCCGGCATTGGCCTGATTGGCGAAGGGCAGGATGCGGATCGGCAGCGCGTCCTGCGCGAAGGCCGGCGCGGTGAAGGCGGCGGAGAGGCCGAGGACGGCGAGCGTCATCTTCTTCATGGCGGAAGTCTATCCTGCTGGTGTTCTTGATGGCTCCAAGATCTGTCGCGCCCCGTCGGGCAAGGCCCTGGATGCGACAGCCTGGCCGGCGCCAAATCACGTTGGCGCGGTCGCCTCCACAACAGGCACCTCTCAGCCCTGTTCCATGAGAACGCGAAATTTCTGCGCCGTCATCTGCTTACGTACCTGTCAACAAGCTTGGCTTGACGGACGAAGACTGCCCGAGAAAAAACCGAACACCGAGAGCATGTTATCGTGGTTGCACTGCAGCATGACGCGCAACGCCCGCGAACCGATCGGGCCAGAGGCGCATGAACCAACTGAATTGCTGACGTGAGCGAAGCGCATGGATCCACACGTCGGCGTGATCAGTCGCTGTCCTCATCGAGGAAGTTGGGCTGTTCTCTGGTATCCCGGCGGGGCTCGGGGAGACCCAAGTGTTTGTAGGCGTGGCGGGTGAGCACCCGCCCGCGCGGGGTGCGCTGCACGAAGCCGCGCTGGATCAGGTACGGCTCGATGATGTCCTCGATCGCGTCCCGCGGCTCCGACAGGGCCGCCCCGATCGTCTCGATCCCCACGGGACCGCCCCCGAACGAGCGTACGATCAGGCTCAGGTACTTGCGGTCCATCACGTCGAGGCCCGCCTCGTCCACGTCCAGCAGCTTCAGCGCCCGGTCGGCGATCGCCCGCGTCACCGTCTCGGCCTCGGCCACAATCGCGAAGTCCCGCACCCGCCGCAGCAGCCGCCCCGCGATCCGCGGCGTGCCCCGCGCCCGCCGCGCGATCTCGTTCGCGCCCTCGGCCGACATGCCGAGGCCCAGCACCCGCGCGCCGCGGGCCACGATCTGCTCCAGCTCGTCGATCTCGTAGAATTCCAGCCGGATCGGGATGCCGAACCGGTCGCGCAACGGCGTCGTCAGCAGGCCGGCCCGCGTGGTGGCGCCGACGAGCGTGAACTTGGGCAGATCGATCTTGACCGAGCGCGCGGCAGGGCCCTCGCCGATGATCAGGTCGAGCTGATAATCCTCCATAGCCGGATAGAGGATCTCCTCGACCGCCGGGTTGAGGCGGTGGATCTCGTCGATGAACAGGACGTCGCGCTCGTCGAGGTTGGTGAGCTGGGCGGCGAGATCGCCGGCCTTGGCGATGACCGGGCCGGATGTGGAGCGGAAGTTGACGCCGAGTTCGCGAGCGACGATCTGGGCGAGGGTCGTCTTGCCCAGCCCGGGGGGGCCGACGAATAGGACGTGATCGAGCGCCTGACCGGTCTTGCGCGCCGCCTCGATGAAGATCTGCATGTTGGCCCGGGCCGCCCGCTGGCCGATGAACTCGGACAGGCTCAGCGGGCGGATGGTCTGATCGGCGTCGTCGGCCCGCTTCTCCGGCGTCAGAAGCGCGTTGGTCGGCGGTTTCGGCTTGTTCATCAACCTGGCTTCTGGACGCGTGCTGCGTGGACTGGACCGGGGCGTCCACGGAGCCCCGGCAGCCCTCCGCGTGCGGGCCGGCTCTCCTTACCGGCGATTGCCGGGAAATCTAAGCGCCGCCCTCCGATGCGCGGCGCCGCACATCATTCACCATTCGCCGCCCGCGGTGAAACCGAAGCGGCGCCCCGCGCATTGCTTCACCAACACCCCAAGCACGGCCGCAGGGCGCTCTCCGCATCATGACAGTTCGAACCACCGTCCTCGGCGCCGCCGGCGCTGTGCTTCTTTTCGCGACCACGGCGGCCCAGGCTGCCGCAGACCCGACCGAGACCAAGGTCGCCGACGCCGGCCAGCAGGTGCACACCACCGCCGGCGCCGACCGGGAAGACGAGGCCAGCTGCAGCCGCGCCCGCCGCCGCCTCTGGATCGAGGGCGAGGGCTGGGTCGTCCGCCGCATCACCACCTGCCGCTGACGCGGATCGGGCACCCCCATACGCCCACGGCGTTACGCAGTCTTCGCCACTGGAGCCGCGGAACGGCGTGGGGTCGGGTCGGTTTCCCAGCATCCCGCGCGACTCGCGCGCCGTACGGAGTGGAGCGCCCCATGGCGATCCGGACGATCCTACCGCTCGCCGCCCTGATCCTGGCTGCACCCGCCTCGGCTCAGCCCCTCGCAGCACCCCATCCCTATGCGCCTGCCTACGCCTCGCGTTACACCCCGGCCTACGCAGACGGGTACGGCTTCGCAGGGGAATTCGTGCGCGGCGATTATATCGGGGCGCCCCTGACTCAGGTGCCGAGCCCCAACCGGATCGTCCCGGCCCCCTGGAGCTACGGCACCTATGGAGTTCCCACGGTCAGCGGCATCGCCCCGTCCCCGACCGCCCAGCCGACGCTGACGGTCATCCAGGGCGCCGGCCCGAAGAATCGCCAGCGGCTCGGGGCCGTGGCCGAGGGACAGACGGCCGGCGCGCAGATCATCGCGGTTCGGGTTCCCCGTCGTTGAGCGCGGCGTACCACGCCGCATAGGGCGTGGTGCGGACCAAGTGCCGGTTGAGATCCGGCGCCCCATCGCGCCACCAGACCGGTCCGCGCTCGCCCAGCCCGACTTTGGCGGCATCGACCGCCGTGCGGGCCGCCGCCAGGGCGCCGGCTGCGGCGGCATCGCCCGCGCGCTCGGCCTTCTTGGCCGCCTTCACCGCCCGGCGCGCCGCCATCAGATCGGCCACCAGACTGGACCGACGCTCCGGCGAGAGATCGGGATCCGCGCAGCGCCAAAGTCGTCCACGGACAATGATATAGCGACGATCTGGGGTTGTTATTGCTACGCTCATATTACCATTCGGCGCGTTTGGGGTAGGTTAAGTCTTTTGGATTAGACTTCGGACATCGTGTCCAGGTCAGACCATGCAGATCGTCATCGTCGATTCGAGCCGCGTCGTTCTCCAGATCATCGCGTCGCTGATCGAGCCCCGGGGCCACGCCGTGCATGCCTTCACGGATTCGGTGGAGGCGCTCGCGTTCCTCAAGGCGACGCCGTCCGTCCGCGTCCTCATCACCAGCCTTGAGGTCCGGCCGCTCTGCGGGCTCGAACTGTGCTGGTCGGCCCGTCTGCTCGCGGAGGAGCGCGGGCCGCTCCACGTCATCACGATGTCGTCGGCCCGCAACGTCCGGAGCCTGGCCGAGGCCCTCGACAGCGGCGCCGACGACTTCATCGAGAAGCCGCCGAGCGCCGAGGAGTTGAACGCGCGGCTGCGCGCGGCCGAACGCCTGACCACCATGCAGGAGGAACTGATCCGCCTCGCCGAGACGGATCCGCTGACCGGCGCCCTGAACCGGCGTGCCTTCTTCAACCGGGCCCGGATCGCCGCGGGTCAGAATTGTCGTCCGGGCGGGGTCTCGGCGATCCTGGCCGATATCGATCACTTCAAGCGCATCAACGATCAGTACGGACACGATGTCGGCGACCGCGCGATCACGGCGGTGGCCGACCTGATCGCCCGGGACGGTATCGGCGGCCGGCTCGGCGGCGAGGAGTTCGCCCTTATCCTGCCGGAATGTAACCTGTTGGGGGCGGCCGCCCGGGCCGAGCGCCTGCGGGCGGATGTGCAGGACCTTCGGATCCGCGCGGGCGCCGCCACCGTCACGCTGAGCTGCAGCTTCGGCGTCAGCAGCTGGACCGACGGCGACAGCGTCGAAGCCCTGATCAAGCGCGCGGACGTCGCCCTCTACGCAGCCAAGAGCGGCGGGCGGAACCGCGTCGTGTCGTCTTCGCGGGACGCGATGCCAATCGTCGCGTAATGAACCGGCCGCGCTGCCCCATATCGAGACGGGGATCTCAAGCAGACCAGGCCCAAGTCCCGGATCGGGACGCGGGTCGACAGAAATCCCATGAATTGGCGGCATATATGCCGATATAAAGCTTAATATTTCTGAATTCGCGATGGAACAGTTCTTGGAACTCAGTCTCCGATCCCGGTCCCTTGTATCGAGCCGGGAGAGCGGAGTGCGAGGCAATGAGTACCGCCGTTGGCGTCCTGATCCTGGATGAGCCGCAGGACCTGAGCGCAACCGTTCGCGCCACCCTGGAACACATGCCGGAGTTCCACACGATCGGCGAGGCCGATCTGGGCGTGGCCGATACCGACCACGCGGTCGCCCTGGTCTTCCTCGACGAGATCCGGCTGGCGGACGGGATTGCGCGCATCGTCGATCTCAAGGAGCGGCAACCGCACCTGCGCACCCTGGTGGTGTTCGGCGCGCTGACGGCCGACGATCTCCGCGCCCTGCTGGCCGCGGGTGCCGACGCCTTCGTGGCACGCTCGAAGGCCCCGCGGGAGCTCGCGGCGGCGCTCCTCGCCCTGGCGGAGGGCTCCGATTGCCTCGTGCCGCCGGAGCAGCCCCTGTCGCTGGCGAGCGAGCCGGCCGATAGCCTCGGGCTGACGCCGCGCGAGGCCGAGGTGCTGCGCTTCCTCAGCTCGGGCTTCAGCAACAAGGAGGTCGCCCGGCGGCTCGCGCTCAGCGTCCGCACGGTGGAAACGCACCGGCTCAACCTGCGGCGCAAGACCCAGACCGGCCGGCTGAAGGACCTCGTATCCCTGGCCCGCCAGCTCGGGCTGGCCCCGGTCGTGGACACCGCCGACCAGGTCCGGCGCAACCCCGACCGGCGACCGGCGAGCACCGACAGCCAGTCCCGGCACTGAGGGAATCCGATGGGACCGCGCGTGGGTGGCCGCCCCTCAGGCGGCCACGATTCGCGCTTCGGCTCCGGGGCGCGGCGGGCGCTTCGTCTTCGCCGCCGATACCGTCCCTTGATCCTTCCGTCCGTCCTTCGACCGTTGCGGGCTCCGCTTGGCGGCCGGTTTGACCCGCTTGCCGTCCCGCGCCGCGTCCTGGCTGGCGGCGAGCCGCGCCTGGAGCAGCGCCAGCACGGCGGCCTCCTCGGAGCGGAGGCTGGAGAGGTCCTCGCTCAGCTCGGACTCGACCACGTCCTTCACGTGCAGGAGCAGGCTCCCCTCCATGTAGCAGTCGAGGATCTGCGGATGGATGTAGCACTTGCGGCAGATAGTCGGCGTGTTGCCCAGCCGCACCGCCACGCTCTCGATCGCCGACCGGACGTTGCGCTTGGCGGCCGCGTCGCTGTCGAAACTCTCGAATTCGCGCAGGGCCAGCGCGGCCAGCACCGTGCCGGCCCAGGTCCGGAAATCCTTGGCGGTGAAGTCCTCGCCCGTGATCTCGCGCAGGTAGGCGTTCACGTCCGAAGAGGTGACGTCGCGCTGCGTACCGTCCGCGTCGAGATACTGGAACAGCTCCTGCCCGGGCAGGTCCTGGCACGCCTTCACGATCCGGGCGACGCGGCGGTCCTTCAGGGCGACATCCCAGGTCTTGCCGCTCTTGCCCTTGAAGCGGAACGACAGGGCCGAGCCCGCGATCCGGACATGCGGGTCGCGCAGGGTGGTGAGCCCGTAGCTCTTGTTGGTCCGCGCATAATCGTCGTTGCCGACGCGGATCAGGGTCGTCTCCAGCAGGTGGACGACGGTGGCCAGCACCTTGTCGCGGGGGAGGCCCGGCCGCTTCATGTCGGCATCGACCCGCTGGCGGATACGCGGCAGGGCGTCCGCGAAGGCCATGATCCGCGAGAACTTGTTGGCCTCGCGGGCCTGCCGGAAATCCGGATGGTAGCGGTACTGCTTGCGCCCCTTGGCGTCCCGGCCAGTCGCCTGGATGTGGCCGTTGCGGCGGGGACAGATCCACACATCCGTGTAGGCCGGGGGGATGGCGAGCGATTTGATCCGGGCCAGCGCCGCCTTGTCGCGGAGCGGCGCCCCCTTCGCGTCGAGGTAGCGGAAGCCGGTGCCGCTGCGCTTGCGGGTCAGGCCTGGCCGGCTGTCATCGACGTAAGCAAGCCCGGCCTCCTCCGCGGCTTCGCGCAGGGTGCCGCCGCCCGCGTCCGTCTCGCCAGCCGCCATCGTGTGGTCCCCCCGCATACGCTGCCGGCTGCCCGGCCGGCGAGAAGGCTCCCATCAACCGGCCGCGGTCGAGGGCTGTTCCGTGTCTGCGCATCCGCCGCAGGCCGACCGGCCGCGCCGTGCTAGAGGGCTGCGATGACGCGCGCCGCCCCTCACCCTCCGTCCGCCCCGATGCGCAGCCTCGTCTTCGTGGTGACCGAAGACTGGTTCTTCGCCTCGCACTTCCTGCCGATGGCGCGGGCCGCGATCGCCATGGGCCTGTCGGTGACCGTCGTCACGCGGGTCCGGGCGCACCGCGCCGCCATCGAGGCGACCGGTGCCCGGGTCGTCCCCTTGGAGGCGGAGCGGTCGAGCCTGAACCCGATGGCGGCGGGCTATGCGGCCGGGCAGCTCGCCGGAATCCTCAAGGCGCTCCGGGCCGACATCGTGCATTGCATCGCGCTGCGCGGGATCCTGGTCGGCGGCACCGCCGCCGCGATGGCAGGCATCCCGGCGCGGGTCTACGCCCTGACCGGCCTCGGCCTCATGGGGGCCCGCAGCGACCGGCTCGGATACGCGGCGCGGCTCGCCCTCCGGGGTCTGGTCTGCGGCCCGCTCGCCTCGTCGCGCACCCGCTTCCTGTTCGAGAACCCGGATGACGCCCGGGCGCTGGGCCTCGATCCCCTGGACCAGGCAGTCACGGTGATCGGGGGCGCCGGGGTGGACCCGGCCGCATACCGGCCGCAGCCCCTGCCGCCGATGCCGCCCCTGCGGATCGCCCTGGTCGCCCGCATGCTGTGGTCGAAGGGGATCGACGTCGCCGTGGAGGCCGTCCGCCTCGCCCGCACGCAGAGGGCACCGGTCGAGCTCGATCTCTACGGCGCGCCGGACCCGTCGAACCGGCGCGCGATCGCCGAGGCGACCCTGCGGGACTGGAGCCGCGACGGCGTCGCGTGGCACGGGCCCACCACCGATGTGGCCGCCGTCTGGGCCTCCCATCACGTCGCGTGCCTGCCGTCCCGGGGCGGGGAGGGGCTGCCGCGCACCCTGCTGGAGGCCGCGGCCTGCGGCCGGGCGCTGGTCGCCTCGGATGTCCCCGGCTGCCGCAGCCTCGTGCGCGACGGCGTCGAGGGCCTCCTCGTCCCGGCCGACGACGCGCCGGCCCTGGCACAGGCCTTGGTTCGGTTGAGCCGCGACCCCGCCCTCGTGGCCGGCCTCGGCACGGCGGCGCGGGCGCGGATCGAGGCGGGGGGCTTCACCGAGGCTGCCGTCACCGAGGCCGTCTGCGCCCTCTGGCGCGACCTGCTGGAAGGTTGAGGATGCGCCCGCCCGACGATCCCGAAGGCTTCATCCGCGCCAACACTCGCCTGCTGCCGGTCCCCCACGCCCCCGAGATCCGGCTCCATGTGGCCGACGAGGCGACCGCCCTGTGGGAGAAGACCGAGGAGGAGCTGCAGGCGATCGGCCTGCCGCCGCCGTTCTGGGCCTTCGCCTGGGCGGGCGGTCAGGCGCTCGCCCGCTACCTCCTCGACAACCCGGCGCTTGCGGCCGGTGCCCGGGCCATCGACTTCGCGTCGGGCTCCGGCCTCGTGGCGATCGCCGCGGCGCGGGCCGGCGCCCGGCACGTCACCGCCAGCGACCTCGACCCCTTCGCCATGGCGGCGATCCGCCTGAACGCCGTCGCCAACGGCGTTGCGGACGTGATCGAGCCGGTCTCCGACAACCTCCTCGGGACAACACCCGCGGTCGATCTCGTCCTGGCGGCCGACGTGTTCTACGAGCGCGACCTCGCCGAGGCGGTGACGGCGTGGCTCGTCGAATTGCAGGCGCGCGGCACCCAGGTCCTGATCGGCGATCCCGGCCGCACCTAACCTGCCGCGCGACCGCCTCGACTGCCTCGCGACCTACGCAGTTCCGGTCTCGCGCGCGCTGGAAGATGCCGAGATCAAGCGCAGCCACGTCTGGCGGTTGCGGCCATGAGCGTCGGCATGATCATCCGTCCCGAACGATTCACCCAAGTGCGACCCGCCAGCGCGCCGAGGGTTCTTCCGGGACCGAAATGCGCTACCCTCGCCTTGGCCTACGCGGCGTGTCGGGCAGGCGCCAGATCGTTCGACGTTCCGATCCCGGGCGTCCCGCCGCGGAAGGGTATCCGATGAATAAGCCGTTGAGCGCCATGCCGCATCCCGCCCGCGTCGTCGCCTTCTCGGGAAGCGCCAAGCGCCCGTCCCGGACCCGCATCCTGGTCGAGGCGCTCGGGGCCGAACTCGGTCGCCTGCGCCGGATCGACCTGACGGTCTACGACCTGATCGATGCCGGCCCGGGTCTCGGCGCGACACAGCGCGACGACCTGTCGGCGTCGGCCGCGCAGCTCATCGAGGCGATCGAGGGGGCGGATGCCCTGATCGTCGGAACGCCCGTGTATCAAGGGGGTTACGCCGGGCTGTTCAAGCACGTGTTCGACTTCGTGGATCCGGCCCGGATGGCCGGGATGCCGGTGGCGATCACCGCCACGGGGGGCGGGTTGCGCCACGCCCTGGTGGTCGAGCACAGCCTGCGGCCCCTGTTTGGCTTCTTCGCCGCGCATGTGGCGCCGACCTCGGTCTATGCCGGCTCCGACGACATGGCCGATGGCCGGATCCTGGACCGGACAGTGGCGGCCCGCCGCGCCGACGATGTCCACGGAGGCCCCTCTCCCCGCCCGCGGGGAGAGGGGGGCGTCGGGCTCTTGAGACCCGTTGGCGCTTCACAATGCGCGCGCAGGGATCGCACCAGACATCTGATTCGCGCCGCGTCGCGTTCGGGGACTCCGAACCGTCCTTCAGAGCGATGCGGTAGCGCACTCCCCGGCGTCGCAGCCGGCCCTAAGTGCTGAAACGGATCACGCTCACGCGCGAGGGATCATGTCAGGTTCTCCGATCACGGTCGGCAAGGCCGCGCCGACGCCGCTGCCCGCCACCTACGTCACGGCCTCCGGGCTCCCGCGCTACAACCCCGTCGCGCAGGCCCTGCACTGGCTGACGGCCGCCCTCGTCTTCGCCGTTCTGCCGCTCGCCTGGGTGGCGATCAGCCTGCCGCCCGCGCCCGCCAAAAGCAACATGTTCGTCCTGCACAAGTCGGTGGGCCTGACGATCCTGGCGATCGTGGTCCTGCGGATCGTCTGGCGCATGGTCCGCCCGGCGCCGCCGGATCCCCAGGCGCCGCGGCTCCTGACGCTGATCGGTCGCGTCAACCACGTCCTGCTCTACGCGATCTTCCTGATCATGCCGATCAGCGGCTACCTGCTGAGCGCCTTCTCGGGCCGCGACACGCCGTATTTCTGGCTGTTCACGATTCCCGGCCTGACCAAGGACGAGGGTCCGCAGAGAATCGCCGAATCGATCCACGTCGTCGGGCAATGGTTCGTCTACGCCCTGGTGCTCCTGCACATCGCCGGCACCGCGTGGCACCTGATCATCCGCCGCGACGGCCTGCTGGAACGGATGCTGCCGGTCCAGGATGGCCGGAACGGGATCCGGTAGCTACTCCACGCGGCGCAGCATGAAGGTCGTGCCGACCTCCGGGTCGCGCCGCCAGCGCCCGTCGCCACTCGGTACGAGGTCGATGCTGTGGCCGCGCTTGGCCGTGAGGGTCATCCGGCCGTTCGCGTAGCGCCAGCGGACCGGATCGAACACCTCCAGGCCGCCATCGTGGCAGCCGGGGACGATGTGGACAGCGCCGCCGGCCCTGTCCAGCGTCAGCCGGCAGGTGTCGCGCTCCTGGAACCGGTCGAGGGCGTAGATCCCCGGCGCGGGGCCCGGCGCCGCGTTCGTGGCGGGGGCCACGGTCGCCGCGGGCTGCATCTCGGCCGGAACGGCGGGCGCCGTCTCAAGTGCGGGAGGGGCGGGTGCCGTCGCACCGGCGGGCGCCACCTCGGTGCCGGCCGCACTCTCCGGACGCATGCCCGCCGTATCGAGCGGGACGAGGCTGTAGTGCTCGCCGGACTCGAGCTTGGCGACGAGGCTGCGCTGGTCGGGGCGCCGGGCAAAGTCGAGGATCGGACGGACGTTCTTGTCGACCAAGCGCACACCGCCGTCGACGAACAGCCATCCGGCGATCCCGTTCATGATCGGCAGGGCGCGCCGGCAGCCCGCGGGGAAGCGCAGGCGCCGCCCGGCCTCGCCGCTGTCGAGGGCGAGCGTCATGACGCACCGCCGGTTGGTCCCGTCCCGCGACAGGTCCCAGGTGCCCGGAACCTGACCGAATTTTTCGGGCAGGCTCGGCAGGGTCAGGGGCAGGGCAGGAGACCGGGCCGGGGAGGCGGCCGGCGTCTCTGAAACCGCGGGCGCCGGCTCGGACGGCGCCTCCAGGGTTTCTTGAGCCACGGCCGGCCACACAGGAAGGGCGAGGAGCACGAGCAGGGCGGCCGAGACCGGCTTCACGATTTCGGGCTCCAGGGCGTCTCGGCGACGGGCGTCAGCGGACCCCGTCCCTCGAACCAGGACACGACGTTGTCGACGACGAGCTGCGCCATCGCGGCGCGGGTGTGCTCCGAGGCCGAGCCGACATGCGGCAGCAGCACCGTGTTGTCGAGGGCAGCGAGGTCTTCGGGCACGTGCGGCTCGTTCTCGAATACGTCGAGGCCCGCCCCCAGGATCGTGCCGGCCTTCAGCGCCGCGGTGAGCGCCGCCTCGTCGACGAGGGTGCCCCGCGCCACATTGATCAGGATGCCCTCCGGCCCCAGCGCCTCCAGCACGGCGGCGTCGATCAGCCCGCGGGTCTCGGGGCCGCCGGGGGCGACCACGATCAGGATGTGGACCGCCTTGGCCATCCCGATCAGGCTGTCGTGATAGGTGTAGGGCACATCCGCCTGCCGGTGGCGGCCGTGATAGTCGATCGCGACCCCGAAGCTCTCGAGCCGCCGGGCGATCGCCCGCCCGATCCGGCCGAGCCCGAGGATGCCGACGCGCCGCCCGCGCAGGGAGGCGGTGAGCGGGAAGGGGGCCTTCGGCCAGTGGCCGGCGCGCAGGTAGCGGTCGGCCTGCGGGAGCCGCCGCAGGGTGGCGAGGGTGAGGCCGATCGCGAGGTCGGCGACCTCGTCGGTCAGCACGTCCGGCGTGTTGGTGACGACGATGCCACGCGCCCGCGCCGCGCCGGCGTCGACCGCGTCGTAGCCGACCCCGAAATTGGCGATGAGTTCGAGCTTCGGCAGCCGGTCCATCAGGGCCGCGTCGACCCCGCCGCCGACCACCAGACCCCGGATCCGCGGACCGACCTCGGCGAGCAGCGCGTCGGGATCCGCGGCCTCCGCGAGCCTGTGGACGACGTGCCGCCCCTCGAAGGCTGCCTCAACCAGCGGATGCATCTTCTTCAGGAACAGGATCTCGGCCGGCGCATCAGGCATCGTTCACTCCCACCTTCGGCCGTACAGCGTGCGGCCGGCTCCCCCGTCCGGCATAGGGCCTCAGCGGGGTGCAACGCCAGCGGGATAGGGCCTCCGCCGTGACATCCATCCCCCGGCGCCGGGCGGCGATTTGACCGGGGCGAGGCCCGCCCCTTTCGCAAATCGTGCGCGATGCCTACTAAGGACACCGCACCATCGCGAGAGTTCTGCACCGCTCCATCTTTCGAAGACGAAGACCGATGACCAGCCCGCGCACCCTCTACGACAAGATTTGGGACGACCACGTCGTCGATGTCCAGCCGGACGGCTCCAGCCTCCTCTACATCGACCGGCACCTCGTACACGAGGTGACGAGCCCGCAGGCGTTCGAGGGCCTTCGCGTGGCCGGCCGCAAGGTGCGCCACCCGGAGAAGACGCTGGCGGTGGTCGACCACAACGTCCAGACCTCCGACCGCAGCCAGGGCATCGACGACCCCGAGAGCCGGACCCAGCTCGAGGCGCTGGCTGAGAACGTGCGCGACTTCGGCATCGAATTCTACGATGCCCTCGACCGGCGCCAGGGCATCGTCCACATCATCGGGCCGGAGCAGGGCTTCACGCTGCCGGGCCAGACCATCGTGTGCGGCGATTCCCACACCTCGACCCACGGCGCCTTCGGGGCGCTGGCGCACGGGATCGGCACCTCGGAGGTCGAGCACGTGCTCGCCACCCAGACGCTGGTGCAGCGCAAGGCGAAGAACATGCGCGTGACCGTCGACAACACCCTGCCGCCGGGCGTGACCGCCAAGGACATCATCCTGGCGATCATCGGCGAGATCGGCACGGCGGGCGGCACCGGCCACGTGATCGAGTATGCCGGCGAGGCGATCCGCGCCCTCTCGATGGAGGGCCGGATGACGATCTGCAACATGTCGATCGAGGGCGGCGCCCGGGCCGGCATGGTCGCCCCCGACGCCACGACCTTCGCGTATGTCCAGGGCCGGCCGAAGGCCCCGAAGGGCGCGGCCTTCGAGTCGGCACAGCGCTACTGGGAGAGCCTCGTCACGGACGAGGGCGCCTTCTTCGACCGCGAGGTGCGCCTCGACGCCGCCAACCTGCCGCCGATCGTCAGCTGGGGCACCAGCCCCGAGGACGTGATCTCCGTCCAGGGCCGCATCCCGGACCCGTCCGAGATCGCCGACGAGAACAAGCGGCAGTCCAAGGAGAAGGCGCTCGCCTATATGGGCCTGACGCCGGGTACCCGGATCACCGACATCACCCTCGACCGGATCTTCATCGGCTCCTGCACCAACGGGCGCATCGAGGATCTGCGCGAGGTCGCGCGGGTGGTGGGCGACCGCAAGGTACACGCGGGCGTCTCGGCGATGATCGTACCGGGCTCTGGGCTGGTGAAGGCGCAGGCCGAGGCCGAGGGCCTCGATAAGATCCTGAAGGCGGCGGGCTTCGACTGGCGGGAGCCGGGCTGCTCCATGTGCCTGGGCATGAACCCGGACAAGCTGCGGCCGGGCGAGCGCTGCGCCTCGACCTCGAACCGCAATTTCGAGGGCCGCCAGGGTCCGCGCGGGCGCACGCATCTGGTCTCGCCCGCGATGGCGGCGGCTGCGGCCGTGGCCGGACGGTTCGTCGACATCCGGGAATGGCCGCGAGGCTGAAATCGTGATTGACGGCGGCGGCCCGGTTGCCTAAACGGAGCCGTCGCCGGCCAATAGCCGACGACATGCCCAGGTGGCGGAATTGGTAGACGCGCTGGTTTCAGGTACCAGTCTCGCGAGAGGTGAAGGTTCGAGTCCTTTCCTGGGCACCATCCGCAAGTTTTAAGCCCGCCAAGATGTTGGCGGGCTTTATCTTTTCTAAGCTTCCGAATTCCCTTTGCGACCGATGCGAAATTTCTCCGCGCCGCGCGGGCCATCCGGGCCCTAATCGCAGCCCGCTATGGTGGAAGGTCCGGCCCGATCGGGCCCTGGGTCACCAGTTCGAAGCAAGCCGCCGCGATGATCCGGTCGACCTTCGCATCGCTGCGGGTGGTCTCGGGATCGGAGAGTTCGCGCGTCATGCCGGGTGGGGCGCCCCGGATCTCATCCTCCGCCGCCGCCGATCCGCCCCCGGAGGCGAGTCCGGGAGCGCCCCACACCGCGCCTCACGTCAAGTGAAATCCATTGTTGTCGTGATGCGCCTGGAGGGAGAAGACCAGGCTCGCATCGGCCGACGTGTGACCGGCCGCATCGGTCTCGTAAACGGTGACCGTGTGCGAACCGTCGGCCGTGCCGTTGGTGGCCAAGACAGGAGCCGTCGTGGTGAAGGCGCCGTTGTCGAGCTTGTAGTGCAGCGTGTCGCCGCTCGCGGACGGCGCATAGGTGATCTGACCGTCGGTGGAGACGTGGGTCCCGCCCGCCCCGGTGTCGTGCGTCAGCGCGACGGTCGGGGCCGCCGGCACGGCAGCCGCCGTGGTGGCGACCGTGGCGGCTCCGGACACATCCGAGCCCGTGCCGGTTCCCGGGATGGTGAAATGCAGCGATCCGGTGTTGGGAAGGGTCAGGCTGCTGTTGGCGACGGTCTTGCCGTCGTAGCTGGCGCCGTCGACGTACAGGTTGCGATCGGCGCTCGCTGAACCCCCGTAGAAATCGTTGAGGAAAGTGACGTTGACCGTGTGATCGCCCGGACCAAAGTCACCCTTCACCGTCAACGTGTCGGACTGCCCCGCGGCGTGTGAGGCATGCGCTGTCTGGACGCCGCCGACTTGGTTGCCGTCCACCGAGACCATGTACTGCGCGTCACCGAGATAGGCGTCCTGGCTGATCTTCAGCAGCAGCTGGTGCGCCCCCGAGCCGACCGTCGTGGTGCTCGACGGATCGGCAGCCGGTGCCGTGCCGCCCGCTCCAGCCGAAGGGCTCGCGTCGCCGGTGCCGGTGGTGTCCGACGGCGCGGTGGTGGCGATGGTGACGCCGCCGTTCTGCAGGAGGACGGCCGGATTGGCCTCCGAGGCCCCGAAGCTGTGCCCATCCAGGCTGACGGAGCCGACGTAAAGGTTGCGGTCGTGGCCCTCGGTGAACTGCCCGCTGCCGTCATACGCATCGTTGACGAAGCGCACCTCGACCGCATGCGGGCTGCTCGGGCTGAAGTCGCCCTTCAGCGTGACGTCCTGCCACTGATTTTGGCCGTGCACGGCCGAGACGGTCTGCGTGCCGCCCACCTGCTTGCCGTCCACATAGACCTGGAATTGCGGATCGCCCTGGTAATGGTCGCCCGAGACATGAACCACCAGGGTGTTGCTGCCCGAGCCCGTGTCAGCACTTGGCGTGCCCCCGGCGGCGGGTGCGGTGCTCGACGGATCGGCAGCCGGTGCCGTGCCGCCCGCTCCAGCCGAAGGGCTCGCGTCGCCGGTGCCGGTGGTGTCCGACGGAGCGGTGGTGGCGATGGTGACGCCGCCGTTCTGCAGGAGGACGGCCGGGTTGGCTTCCGAGGCCCCGAAGCTGTGCCCATCCAGGCTGACGGAGCCGACGTAAAGGTTGCGGTCGTGGCCCTCGGTGAACTGCCCGCTGCCGTCATACGCATCGTTGACGAAGCGCACCTCGACCGCATGCGGGCTGCTCGGGCTGAAGTCGCCCTTCAGCGTGACGTCCTGCCACTGATTTTGGCCGTGCACGGCCGAGACGGTCTGCGTGCCGCCCACCTGCTTGCCGTCCACATAGACCTGGAATTGCGGATCGCCCTGGTAATGGTCGCCCGAGACATGAACCACCAGGGTGTTGCTGCCCGAGCCCGTGTCAGCACCGGGGGCGTCCCCTGCGGCGGGCGTGGTCTCGGGGGGCGTCGTGATGACGGGTGCGGGCGTGGGGTCTGGCTGAGCGATCGGAGCCGGCGCGGCGCTGGACGAGAACACAGCGGCATAGATCGGCTCAAGATAGGTCTGGACCGCCGACGCTGTCGGGTGCAGCCCGTCCAGGTAAAGAGCCGCGTTGGAGGGCGCAGCAGCGTTGCCCATGATCGGACTCGCCGCGAGGTCGGCGATCGCGTCGGCGCCGGCGGCGTTGGCTCTCACGGTGTCATTGTACGCAAGGCGCGCGCTCTCGTCGGCGCTCGACCAAGCAAACACCGCGTCGCTCCGCGGCAGAATGGTGGCGACGACAACCTTGAAGCCCTGCGCGTGTCCGTCCTGAACCAGTTTCTCGACCCCGGTGTACAATACAGAAGCCGTTGCGCCCTGCGCCAGATCGTTGGTTCCGGCCTGAACGACGAGCCAATTGGTGCCGGAATTGGGATCGAAGCTCTGTAAGATGGCGCCCTCGTTCAGCCCGGCCTGCTGGCCAATATAGGCTCCGGCGAACGAATGATTCTGGACGGTGTACGACCCGCCGAGATCGAGGTTCTTCCATGGGTCAGCGCCGCTGATGCTGCCGGCGCCGATGCTGTCACCGGCTATAACGAGATTCACGTTACTGCCAGACATGCCCATTCCTTCTGTCAATACGTTTCAGCCTATAGATCATCGGAACCAGGCAATTATACGACCAATAATTTTTGCGCCGGCCAGAATTCATCACGCAAAAAACAGGCCCCCGTCAATCGGTGCCCCGGCTTCAGCCTTCCGGCCTCGATCGGCTTGGCCACCGACCCGGGCGCGTCGGCGGCTTGGAGCCAGTCGCACCCGGGGACGAGCCCGAAATCTCCGAACTCCAGTCCATCCCGACGTGGCCTGCGCCGACGTTCGATCGTGCCGTGACCGCACCGACTCGGACCATCTGACGCGCACCGGGCGCGGCTATGGGTTCGCACAGATCCGGCGCAGGCCAGGGCTCAGCCGACGGGCGGCCCGGCAATGATTCATGACGTCTGATGGGGGATTTGGCGGGCCCCGGGGCCGAAGCCCCGGGTTCTGTTGCTAGGCGTGCCCACGCCCCGGAAGATTACGCCGCGAGGCGCATCTCCATGCCGACGTTGTCGTTGGCATTTAGAGTTTTGGTCAGGTGCCCGGAACAGGGGTTGCCTGCGCCGAACCGGTCGAGTCCTTACCGAAAGCCGCATCTTACCCTGCCGAAGCAGGCCAGAACTCGCGATCCCTTTACCGCCCAGTCGAACCTGTTTCACCCCCACGAGAAGCACCCTGGCAGCGCGCTGTCCGCAACGCCGGACGCTCGCTCTGACCCCCGTGCGGTATCCGGGGCAGGATGCTTCTGGTGGAGGCGCCGGGTACCGCCCCCGGGTCCTGAAGCGTTATTATGAACCGGTCATCAACCTCACGGACCTTCTACCCCGAAAACCGGTGCCGGGTCTACTGGGCGAGCCGCAGGCATCGGCCGTTCACCGCGCGCTGTGACGCCGGCCCTTCGAGGCGTCGGTGGGCAAGCCGGGCATCGATCCGCGCGATAAGCGACGGCGGCGACGATTTCGGCGTGCCGGAACAGCGCTTCGCCCCCGCCCGGCCCCCTCGGCCAGTGACCGCGCCGGGTCTATGGAAGCGCGCCAGCGCACACCCAGCGCACATGCGGGGCCGGGCTCGGCGGGGCGGCCACGCAGCGCCCCGGTTCCGCGTGCGAAGCCATACAGACGCAGCCTCAATCCGGGATTTGGCTGGGACGGTGACTTGCTCAGATCAAGCAGCAAGCATCGGAGACGCCCAAATGACTGATTCAAATGATAAATCGCCGACTAAACGACAAGTCTCGCACCTCTGGCGCGATCGCCTGATGCTGGCGACGCTGATCGCCGGCGGCGCGCTGACGCTCTCGTGGATCCTGGTTCTGATCGGCCTGGCTTGGCAGATGGTGAGTGCGGTCGCCCATGCCGGTGGCCACGGATGATCGCGCGGTGATCCCAAGCGACGTCGCGATCGTGCGGGCGGCCTCCGGGCCGCCTGCGCGGCCTGCCTTCAAAGTGGGAGGCCTGTGCGATAGGACGGCCCTTCGCGGGACGGTCCGGCGGGCGGCGGTTCGGCACGGGTAGGGAAGCCATGGCAGGCAAGGGCGAAGCGACCTGGCGCGTCGGCGTCCTGTTCTCGCGCAGCGGGGTCAGCGGCATCACCGAGACCGAGCACTTCCTCGGCACCGCCCTCGCCATCGAGGAGATCAACACGGCTGGCGGCGTGCTCGGTCGCCCGATCGAGCCGATCTGCTACGATCCCGCGGGCGACAACGACGCGTACCGATCCCTGGCCCGGCGCATGCTGGCGGAGGACGGGGCCGAAGTCGTGTTCGGATGCTCCCTGTCGGCCAGCCGGAAGTCCGTGCTCTCCACCGTCGAGCGGCACAACGGCCTGCTCTGGTACCCGTCGATCTACGAGGGCTTCGAGTACTCGGAGAACATCATCTACACCGGCGCGACCCTGAACCAGAACGTCTTCGCCCTGGCCGACTACCTGTTGCAGGAGCACGGGCCCCGGATCTTCCTGATCGGCTCGGACTACATCTACCCGCGCGAGTCGAACCGGGTCATGCGCGACCTGATCGAGGCGAAGGGCGGCACCATCGTGGGCGAGCTCTACGCCCCCCTGGATGCCGACGCGGCCGCCCACGGGGCCATGGTCGCCGAGATCCGGCGCGTGGCCCCCGATGCGGTGTTCTCCACCGTGGTCGGCCGGGGGGCCGAGCGGCTGTACCGCGCCTACGCGGATGCGGGCATCGACCGGGCGCGCTGCCCGATCGCCAGCCTGACGCTGGCGGAGGGGCAGATCCGGGCGATCGGACCCGAGCACTGCACCGGCCACATCCTCGCCGCGCCGTATTTTTCTGCGCTGCCGGGGGCCGAGAACGAACGCTTCGTGGCGGCCTTCGCGGCCCGGTTCGGGCCGGATCGGCCGACCAGCATGTGGTCGGAGACCGCCTACGCGCAGGTGCACCTGTTCGCCCGGGCGCTCGCGGAGGCCGGAACGCTCGATGCCGACCGCCTCGGCGCGGCGGCCCTGCGCCAGCGGCTCGCGGCGCCGGAGGGCGAACTGACCTTCGACGGCGAGACCCGGCACATCTGGCTCACCCCCGGCATCGGGGTCGCCCGGGCGGACGGACAGTTCGACGTCGTCTGGCGCGCCCGCCGGCCGGTGCGGCCCGATCCCTACCTCGCGTGGTCGCGGTTCGAGACGAACTGGCTGGACGAAGGGATCGCCGCGTGAGCGCCCCGGCGCGCAAGATCCTGGACGACCTGAGGCGGGCGCGCGCCCTCGTCGTCCATCCCCGCGACGAGGAGGGCGCCGCCCTGCTGGAGCAGCTCCGCCGCCTCGGCTGCGAGGTCGCCCTCGTCTGGCCGCCGCCCGCCGCCCTGCCGCCGGACATCGACACCCTGTTCATCCAGCTCGACGACGCGCAGGTGATGCACCTTCTGCCCTCGATCGAGGAGGCGGAACCGGCAGTAATCGCCATCGTGGCCTACGAGAGCCCGACATCCCTGAAGGCGATCGCCGACGTGAACGCCCACGGCGTGCTCAACAAGCCGCTCCACCCAAGGGGCGTGCTCACGCAGTTCGCCCTGGCCCGCTACCGGCGCGGCTACGAGGGCCGCCTCACCAGCAAGATCAACCGTCTGGAGGAGACCATGAAGGGCCGCCGCACCGTCGAGAAGGCGGTCCGGCTGCTCGTCGACCTCAATCGGATCGACGAGGACGCCGCCTACAAGATGCTGCGGGACCGGGCCACCGCCGCCCGCGTACCGATGGCGAGCGTGGCCGAGAGCGTGGTGGCGGCCCACGAGGCGATGAGCGGCCTCGGCCTGCGCATCGCGTTGGCGGACAAGACCTGATCGCAGCAGCCTGCCGCATTTATGGTCTTGCGGTCTCTGTCTCGCGGCGTATCGTCGTCGAACCGGGCAAGGTTGCCCCGCAGCATCAGTGCTGCATGACATCACGGCTTTGAAGCCTCTGGTTCGCGGAGCATTTGTCTCCGCGCCAGGGGCTTTTTGCGTTTTGGAGCTTTCATGGTCCAAGCGAACGATCCGTCACGCCCGCCGGTCCGGGTCTCCTGCATCCAGTTCGAGCCGGAATTCGGCGCGGTCGCCGCCAACGTGGCGCGCGCGTCGGATCTCGTCCGCGCAGCCGCCGCCGAGGGCAGCCGGCTGATCGTGCTGCCGGAACTCGCCAGCACCGGCTACGTGTTCGAATCCGAGGCCGAGGCGCGCGCCCTTGCCGAGCCGGTGCCGGACGGCCCGACCAGCCGGGCCTGGGCGGCGCTCGCGGCCGAACTCGGCCTGCACATCGTGGCGGGGATCGCCGAGTCCGCGGGCGACACCCTCTACAACGCCGCCGTGATCGTCGGGCCGGAGGGCTATATCGGCACCTACCGCAAGGCGCATCTCTGGGACCAGGAGAACGTGTTCTTCGCCAGGGGCGATCTCGGCTTCCCGGTCTTCGACACCGCGCTGGGCAAGGTTGGCGTCGCGATCTGCTACGACGGCTGGTTTCCCGAGACCTTCCGGCAACTGGCCCTCGGTGGCGCCGAGATCGTCTGCATCCCGACCAACTGGGTGCCGATGCCCGACCAGCCGGCGGGCGAGGCCGCCATGGCCAACACCCTGCACCGAGCAGCCGCCCACACGAACGGGATCTTCGTCGCCTGCGCCGACCGGGTCGGCGTCGAGCGCGGCCAGCCCTTCGAGGGGCAGAGCCTGATCATCGGCCCGAAGGGCTGGCCGCTCGCCGGTCCGGCGAGCCGGGACCGCACCGAGACCCTCTCGGCGCTGGTCGACCTCGCCGAGGCCGGCCGCAAGGACCTGAACACCTTCAATTCCCTCCTGCGCGACCGCCGCACCGACATCTACGGCTAGAGCGCTCTCCGCCGAAGTGGACACCGGTTCGGCGCAAGAGAGCGTGTCACGACAAACGCTTAGGGCCGTGCGCGATTGCAGCGCGATCGCGCACGGCCCTAAGCCGCCGGCCCGCCCCCTATCCCCCAAGGAGTTCGTTGATGCTGAAATGGTCCCTCGTCGGCGCCACGGCGCTCGCCCTCATGGCCACGGCCGCCCAGGCCGCCGATCCCAAGCCGATCCTCATCGGCGTGCCCGTCGGCCTGTCGGGTGCCAACAGCGTCGTCGCCCCCTCGGTGGTGCAGGCGGCCGAACTCGCCGTGGAGGAGATCAACGCCAAGGGCGGCGTGCTCGGCCGCAAGCTCGCCCTGGAGGTGGCCGACGACGCCTCCGGGGCGGCCGGCGCCCAGAAGGCCTTCGACAGCCTGATCTACCAGAAGAAGGTCGACGTCCTGATCTCCATGGAGACGAGCGCGGCCCGCAACGCCGGCCTGCCGGCCGTCACCAAGGGCCGGGTGCCGTTCATCTACACCTCGTTCTACGAGGGCCATTCCTGCAACAAGAACCTGTTCGTGGACGCCTGGGTGCCGGAGCAGCAGGTGCCGCCGGTGGTGGACGCCTTCAAGGCGAAGGGCGCCAAGACCTACTTCCTCATCGGCAGCGACTACGCCTTCGGCCGCGGTATGCTGGGCTTCGCCAAGAGCTACGTCGAGAAGACCGGCGGCAAGGTGGTCGGCGAGGAGTACCTGCCGATGGACGGCAGCGACTGGACGGCGATCATCTCCAAGCTGAAGGAGGCCAAGCCCGACGCGCTGATTACCTCGACGGCGGGCGGCGCGCCGAACGTCACGCTGACCAAGCAGCTGCGCGGCGCGGGCGTGTCGCTGCCCTTCGCCAACCTCGCGCTGGACGAGGGCACCGCCAAGAGCATGGGTGCGGATGCCGAGGGCGTCTTCCTGTCGGCCTCCTACGTCACCGGGATCGACAGCGCCGAGAACAAGGCGTTCCTGGCGGCGATGCAGAAGAAGTTCGGCGCGGAATTGCGCACGCCGAACGACCTCTCGGTGCCGGAATACGAGGCGATCTACCTCTACAAGGCCGCCGTCGAGAAGGCGGGCGGGACCGAGACCGCCAAGGTGCTGGAGGCGCTGCCGACCGTGAGCTTCACGGGCCCGCGGGGCACGATCCGCATGAGCAAGCAGCACCACGCGCCGCTGACCATGTATCTCGGCCAGATCCAGAAGGACGGCACCGTGAAGGTCGCCGGCACCTTCAAGGACGTCGATCCCGGCGAGCAGTGCCCGAAGCTGCCGTGAGGCGAGGGGGCTGGGGTTCCGATGATCTCCAGCCCCCTCGGAGGCAATCGGTTCGCCGTTCTCGCCGCTACGCGGCTGCGGGATGAAGCGCGGGTCTCCTCTCCCGTGCGGGAGAGGGACAGGGTGAGGGATCAGGTCTTTCAGGATGGGGCGAGCCCGGTCAGCGCGTCGACGGTGTGCTCGGTCTTGAACCTTCTCGACCCTCACCCCAGCCCTCTCCCGCACGGGAGAGGGGGCAGGTCGCGCCCTGCCGCCACCGCCGGTGTCCACCTGAGATCCGTGATCATCGTAGCCTCCGCGGGGCAGGGCGCGCCTCGTCGACCGCCGCGTCCCTCGCTATTCCCGCGCACCCGGAAACCCCGATGCTGCTCACCCTCGACATCCTGACCACGGCGGCGATCCTGTTCATCGTCTCGATCGGCCTTCTGGCGATCTTCGGCGTGCTCAAGATCATCAATTTCGCCCACGGGGCGTGGCTGACGGTCGGTGCCTATTGCGCGGTGGTGACCGCCAAGCTCGGGCTCAACCCCTGGGCGGCGCTGCCGCTCGCCTTCGTCCTCGGCGCGGCGCTCGGAGGCCTCGCCGAGCACTTCATCATCCGCCCGCTCTACCGGCGGCCCCTCGACGCGATCCTCGCCACCTGGGGGCTCGGCATCGTGCTCGGGCAGCTCATCACCCTGGCCTTCGGCCGGGACGTCCAGCTCACCCCGAACCTCTTCGCCGGCACCGTCGAGATCCTCGGCGTCGACTACTCGGCCTATCGCCTCGTGGCGCTCGGCATCGCGCTGGCGATCGGCACGCTGTTCGCGCTGATCATCGAGCGGACCCGGCTCGGCCTCTCGGCCCGGGCGGTGATCATGAACGAGACCCTGGCGCGCAGCCTCGGCATCGACACCGGGCGCGTGCGCCTCGTCGTGTTCATGATCGGCGCCGGCTTCGCGGCGCTGGCCGGCGTGCTGCTGACGCCGCTCACCAGCGTCGACCCCAACATGGGCGTCTCCTGGCTGATCGGCGCCTTCATGCTGGTGATGGTCGCCGATGCCTCGTACCTGGCGCTCGCGGCGGCCTGCCTCGTCTTCGGGGCCGCACAGGTCCTGATCAGCACCTTCGTGAGCCCGATCCTCGGCAGCATCGCGGTCGCGGTGCTCGCCGCCCTCGTGCTGCGGATCAGCCCGAAAGGTTTCTCCCGTGCTTGAGACCGTGCCCGTCGCCGAGCGCGCCGCCGCCGCGCCCCGCGGACGCCGCCTGTCCCGCGCCGCCCCCTTCGTGGTCGCGGTGCTGGCGGCGCTGGCCCTCTGGATCGCGCCGCTTGTCCTCGATACCTTCGCGGTCAACGTCCTGACCCGCTCGATGATCTACGCGGTGCTGGCGGTCACGGTGGATCTGCTCTGGGGCTTCGCCGGGATCCTGACCTTCGGGCAGGCCGCCTTCTTCGGCGTCGGCGCCTACGCGACGGCCATGATCCTGACCGCGCTCGGCGCCACGCCGGCGGGCCTCGCGGCGGCGGCCGCCACCGCGATCGCGGCCCCGGCGCTCCTGGGCCTCGTCGTCGGCTGGCTGTCCTTCTACCACCGCTCGACGCCGCTCTACGCCTCGGTGATCTCCCTGGTCGTCCCGATCGTCGTGGTGCAGCTGATCTACGCGGGGGGCGAGTGGACCGGCTCCAGCAGCGGCCTCGTCGGCTTCGACGTGCTGCCCCTGGAGATCGAGGGCTATTTCCGCCTCGCGGCCCTGGTCCTGATCGTCGTCACGCTGGCGGCCTGGATCCTGGTGCGCTCGGATGCCGGCCGCGCCCTCGTGGCGCTGCGGGACAACGAGGCGCGCTGCGCCTATCTCGGCCTCAACCCCCGGCGCCTGCAGATCCGGCTGACCGCGGCCCTCGCCGCCGTGGCGGGGCTGGCGGGCTTCCTGTTCGCCAACGCCTCGGCGGTGGTCGCCCCGGAGAATGCCGGCTTCCTGTTCGGCACGGAACTCGTGATCTGGGTGGCCCTCGGCGGCCGCGGCACCCTGCTCGGCCCGGTGCTCGGCACCGTCGCGATCGACTACCTCGCGGCGAATCTCTCGGGCGACCTGCCGTTCCTGTGGCAGCTCCTGCTGGGGACCGCCTTCGTGGTCATCATCATCCTGCTGCCCGGCGGCCTCGCCGACCTCGTCGGTCGCCTGTGGCGGGCGCTGCCGATCGGCCGGCGGGAGCCTGCGCCGCCGCGCCTCGTCGCGCGCATGGCCGGGACGGAGCCGGTCGAGACCGGGCTCCCGATCCTCAAGGTCGAGAACCTCGCCAAGGCCTATGGTGCGCTGACGGTGCTGGAGGCCATCGACCTGGAGATCCGCCCGGGCGAGCTCGTCAGCCTCGTCGGGCCCAACGGCGCCGGCAAGACCACGCTGATGCGCTGCCTCAGCGACGGCACCGAGCCGTTCACGGGCGCCATCGCGATCGGCGGCACGCCGATCACCGGGCTGACGCCCAACCGGATCGTCGGCCTCGGCGTCGGGCGCAAGTTCCAGGTGGCGAGCGTGTTCGAGAGCCTGTCGGTGGCCGATTGCCTCCGCCTCGCCCGGGCAACCCATGACGGGCTGAGCCCGACCGGGCAGGCCGAGACGCTGGGCCTGCCGCAGGCCGCCCTCGACGTCCTGCGCATGACCGGCCTCGATCGCCTGCTGACGCGGCCGACGCGCCTCCTGTCCCACGGCCAGAAGCAGGCGCTGGAACTCGCCATGGTGGTGGCGCTGGAGCCGCGTCTGATCCTGCTGGACGAGCCGACCGCCGGCCTGACCAAGGCCGAGCGCACCACCATCGGCGCCGTGCTCAAGGCGCTCACCGCCGAGGGCCGGATCGCCGCCGTGCTGGTCGAGCACGACCTCGACTTCGTGCGCGAGATCTCGTCACGAATCGTGGTGCTGCACCAGGGCCGGCTGGTCCTGGACGGTACGGTCGAGGACGTCGTCGGCTCGGAACTGGTCCGGACCATCTATGCGGGAGGCGCCCATGGCTGAGGCAGCGCGGCGGAGCGAGCCCGCGAAGGCGGCGCTTACCCTGGACGGCGTGTCGAGCGGCTACGGGGCCGTCTCGATCGTGAAGGATGTCTCGCTGTCGGTGGGGCCGGGGGAGATCGTGGCGCTGCTCGGCAAGAACGGGATGGGCAAGACCACCCTGCTCAAGTCCGTCCTCGGCATGGTCGCCCTGCGCGGCGGCGCGATCACGATCGACGGTCGGGCGCTGTCCGGCCTCACCCCCGCCAAGCTCAACGCGCTCGGCGTCGGCTATGCGCCGCAGGAGCAGCCCCTGTTCCAGGACCTGTCGATCCGCGACAACCTGCGCCTCGCCGTGCCCGCCGACCGGATGCTGCCGGAGGCTCTGGAGCGGCTGTTCGGCCACTTCCCGTTCCTGAAGGACCGCCTCGCCCAGCGGGCCGGAACCCTGTCCGGGGGCGAGCAGAAGATGCTGATCCTCGGCCGCGCCCTGATGCTGCGCCCGCGCCTCCTGCTGATCGACGAGATCTCCGAGGGGGTGCAGCCCTCCATGGTCGAGCGCCTGCGCGGGGTGCTCCAGGCCGAGCGGGCGGCGGGCGCCTCCATGCTGGTGGTGGAACAGCACGTCGCCTTCGCGCTGGGGCTGGCCGACCGCTACGCGGTGCTGAAGCTCGGCGAGATCGTCGACAGCGGTTCCGCCCGGGCGCCGGACGCGCAGGCCCGGGTCATCGACCATCTGGCGGTGTGAGTCATGAGCGAACTCAACACCTTCTCGATCGCCGCCCACTGTTCCCGGACCGGGCAGCTCGGTGTCGCGGTGGCGAGCGCGGTTCCGGCGGTGGGCGGGCTCTGCCCGTATCTCCGGGCCGGCATCGGCGCCGTGACCACGCAATCCTGGGTGAACCCCTATCTCGCCGCCCGCATCCTCGACGGGCTGGCCGGCGGGCAGGGACCCGACGCGGCGCTGGCGGCGGCGCTCGCCACCGACGACCGGTCGGACCTCCGCCAGCTCGGCCTGGTCGATGGGCAGGGGCGGGCCGCCGCCTGGACCGGAATCGGCTGCACGGCGGCGGCCGGGCATCGCACCGGACCGGGCTATGCCGTGCAGGGCAACATGCTGGCCGGGCCCGGCGTGCTCGACGCCATGGCGCTGTGCTTCGAAGGCAGTGCCGGCTGCGATCTCGAAGAACGCCTGATGCGCACCCTCGAAGCCGGCGACGCGGCCGGCGGTGACAAGCGCGGCAAGCAGGCGGCGGCCCTCACGGTCATCGCCGGGGAGGATTACCCCTGCCTCGACCTGCGGGTCGACGAGCATGCCGAGCCCGTCGCGGAACTCCGCCGGATCCTCGGCATCGCCCGGCACCAGCTCGCGCCCTTCGTGGCGGGGATGCCGCGCAAGGTCGGCCCCGCGGGTGCGCTGCCGGAGGAGGTGTCCGCGATGCTACTGCGGCCGCCTGGGGAGAGGCCCGGCGCGGCACAGGCCGACGGGCCGGATCCGCGGCTCGACCTCGTCGGCCTGCCCCCGGAGGCGGCCGAACGGATGGCGCATCTGCAAAGGCAGTTCGCGCCGGTCCTGGCCGAGATCCGGGCCCTGCGCGACCTCGACCTGGCGCAGGTCCATCCGCCGATCCTGTTCGATCCGAGCCTGCCCTACCGCCGGGTGCCCCATGCGTGACGCCCTGTGGCAGTTGCCGATCACGGAACTCGCCCGGCGCATCGCGGCGCGCGAGCTGTCGAGCGTCGAACTCGTCGGCGCCACGCTCGACCGGATCGGGCGCCTGGACGGGGATCTCCAGAGCTTCGTCTGCCTCTCCGCCGCCGCCCTCGACGCGGCGCGCGCCGCCGATGCGGAGATCGCCCGGACAGGTCCGCGCAGCCCGCTCCACGGCATCCCGATCGGCATCAAGGACAATTACACGACGGCCGACCTGCCCACCCGGGCCGGGACGGCGGTGGAGGGCCTGACCTTCTCGCAGGCGGACAGCCACGCCGTCGCGCGGCTGCGGGCGGCCGGTGCGGTGATCCTCGGCAAGACGCGCATGCACGAATTCGCCTGGGGGATGGTCACGCCGCCGACGCGCAACCCCTGGGACCGCGACCGGGTGCCGGGCGGATCGAGCGGCGGCTCTGGCGCGGCGGTGGCGGCCCGGCTCTGCCCGGCGGCGCTGGGCTCGGACACGGGCGGCTCGATCCGCATCCCGGCGGCGCTCTGCGGCATCGTCGGCCTCAAGCCGACCTTCGGGCGGATCGGCCGCTCGGGCATCGTCCCGCATTCCTGGTCCCTCGACCATGCCGGGCCGCTGACCCTGACGGTGGCCGATGCGGCGCTCCTACTCCAGATCCTCGCCGGCCCCGATCCGGCCGATCCGGCCTCCGCCGCGGCCCCCGTGCCGGATTACGCGGCCGGGCTCGGCGAGACGCTGCGCGGCCTGCGGGTGGCGGTGATCCGCAATCACTTCTTCGACGCGGTCGACGACGCGGTCGCGGGCGCGGTCGAAGGGGCGATCCGGTTCTTCGCCGGGCAGGGCTGCTCGGTGCGGGACGTGGCGGTGCCGTCCCTGCGCTACGGGCTCGGCGCGATCTACGCGATCGAGCTGGCCTCCTCGACCGCCTACCACGACCGCAACCTCGCGCAGGGCCACGTGGCGGGTTTCGCCGCGGATGTCCGCGACCTCGTGGAGATGGGCCGGTTCGTGACCGGCCCGGATTACCTGCGGGCCGAGCAGGCCCGGGCGCTGATCATGGCCGAGATGGCGGCCGTGCTGGCGGAGGCCGACGTGATCGTCACGCCGACCGCGCCGCTGACCGCGTGGCGCGCCGACGAGTCCACCGTGACGATCGCCGGTCGGCCGGAGAGCGTGCTGGCGGCATCCTGGCGCCTGACCTACCCGTTCAACCTGACCGGGCTCCCGGCGATCGCGCTCCCCTGCGGCTTCGACCGGCGATCCCTGCCGATCAGCCTCCAGATCGCGGCGCGGCCCTTCGCCGAGGCCATGCTGCTCCGGTTCGCACACCAGTACGAGCAGGCGCACGCGTGGTGGCGCCGGGTTCCACCCGGCGCGGCAGCGTCGGAGCCGTAGCAAACGACGCCCGGTCCCGGGCCCTCGACAGTCCGTGGCGCGCGCCCATCTGTCCCGGGTGAGCGGCGGTGACCCGAGCGCCCGGCCCGGTCAGGCCGCGGCCGCGCCAGCACCGTCGCACCCGCGCCCACCCCGCCGGGCGGCGCGCAGCGCATCAGGGAGCGGCCGATGCCCGAAGTCGAGGCGACGCCCTACTGGCTCGACGGCAACTTCGCCCCCGTCCAGGAGGAGATCACCGCCTTCACGCTCCCGGTCGAGGGCGCGGTGCCGGCCGAACTCTCGGGCCTCTATGCGCGCAACGGCGCCAACCCGCGGGATGGCCATTCCGGCCACTGGTTCCTCGGCGACGGCATGATCCACGGCGTCGCCCTGCGCGGCGGCCGGGCCGAGTGGTATCGCAATCGCTGGGTGCGCACGCCGCGGTTCGAGGGCCGCGCCTCCGGCAATCCGCTGGATCTGCGCGGCAGCGTCGCCAACACCAGCGTCGTCGCCCATGCCGGGCGCGTCTTCGCCCTGGTCGAGAACGCCCTGCCGATGACGATCGGGCCCGAACTGGAGACGCTCGGCTACGAGGATTTCGGCGGGCGCCTGACGACGCCGTTCACCGCCCACCCGAAGATCTGCCCCGAGACCGGCGAGCTGCACTTCTTCGGCTACAGCCCGATGCCGCCCTACCTGACCTACCACGTCGCCGACCGCGCGGGCGCACTGGTCCGGAGCGTGGCCCTGCCGCTGCCCGCCCCCGTGATGATGCACGATTTCGCCCTCACGCGGGGGCACGTCGTGTTCATGGACCTGCCGGTCGTGTTCGATCTGGGTCTGGCGATGCGGGGCACGATGCCGTTCACGTGGAGCGACACGCACGCGCCCCGGCTCGGGGTGCTGCCCCGCGGCGCCGGCGCCGAGGCCCTGCGCTGGGTCTCGGTCGAGCCCGGCTACGTCTTCCATGTCGGCAACGCCTACGAGGAGGCGGACGGGACGCTGGTCCTCGACGTGGCGTGGTACCCCGAGCTGTGGCGGGGCGGCCCCTCCGCGTCGCGCTTCGAGAGCGCGCGGCTGCGGCGGTGGCGGATCGCCCCGGGGGCGGACCGTGCGCAGGAGACGGATCTGGACGACCGGGCGATCGAGTTCCCGCGCATCGACGAGCAGCGCACGGGGCTGGCGCACGGCGTGCTCTACGCGGTGCAGACCGGGGCCGGTCCGGACCGGGATGCGCCCGGCGACGGCGCGCTGGTGCGCTACGATCTGGCGCGCGGCCGGAACACCCTGCACGTCTTCGCGGGTGGCATCCCGAGCGAGTTCGCCCACGTCCCCGGCGGCTCGGGGGAGGGCTGGCTGATGGGCTTCGTCTACGACCGGATCCGCGGGGCGAGCGACCTCGTGATCCTGGCGGCATCGGACGTTGAGGCCGCGCCGGTGGCCCGGGTGCATCTGCCGCGGCGGGTGCTGCAGGGATTCCACGGCACTTGGATCCCGGACGCGTGAGGGCGGCGCGACGTCAGGCGCGGGCACGCCTCCGGAACACCATCAGGCCGATCAACGCGAGCGCGGCGAGCGCCGAGAGGGCGAGGCCGGGCAGGAGGCCGGCTGGCACATAGCGCAGGCTCAGCACCCCGTCGCCGGCCGGGATGACGGCCGACACGAGGAAGTCGTTCACGACCTCCACGGCGAGCGGCGCGCCGTTCCATGTTGCCGCGTAGCCGGGATACCAAGCGCGCGCCCAGACGACGCGCCCGCCCCCCGGCGAGGCGACCGCGTATCGCCCCGACGCTGCCCCCTCGGTCGCCGCGTCGACTTGGAAGCCAGCCGGTCCGGCCGACAGCGTTCCGGGCAGGGCGGCGTGGCCCGCTCGCTCGAACAGCTCCGCGGCCACGCCGCTGTGCCGGGTCCAGCCCGGTCCGGCGACGGCGGCGAAGCCGTCCGCCCGCGGCCCCCGTTCCACGGCGACCCGCACCACGCGGGCGAGATCGAGGGTGCTGGCGCCGGTGACGGGATCCGGGTGCGCCAGCCGCTCGGCGGCCTCCGGGCAGGTCGCCCCGCCCCGCCACATGCAGATCGCGCGGAATCCCCGCATCGGCATGGGCGAATAGCCGCCGACCACAGCGGCTCCGGTGAGCAGCGGCGTGTTGGAATGCGGCAGCTCGGTGAACAGCGCCGTCCAGACCTCCGGCGCCAGCGGGGTGCGATGAGCGTCCGGGTCGTGGAGGACCAGCATCGTGTCGCCGGCCGGCAGGGCGGGCGCGCGGTAGGCCGAGCGCGCCATCGGCGCAGGCCATGTGCCGACCTGCTCGTTGACCGGCATGATCGTGGTGAGGATCGCGAACACGAGGGTGTGGCTCGCCATGAGGATCGCGAGCCGCGCCGTCCCCTCCGCCCGGAGCGCCAGCACGGCCGCGACGGCCACGAGCGCGGTGAGCAGGATCTGGAGCGTGAGGAGGTCCGGATCGCGCGCGAGCGCGACCGCGCCGCCGATCACGACGAGCAGCAGCGTCCGGCCGGGCGCCCAGCGGTCGCGGGTCACGAACCACGCCGCCACGATCGTGACGCCGATCTGGACGTAGGGCAGGAAGCGGAACGGCCAGCGCAGCTGCGACACGCCCGGCGAGATCGCGAGCAGCGCGATCACCCCCGTCACCGCCAGCAGCAGGGCGACGCCGCGGCCCTCCGGCGCGTTGAGCCGCGCCCGGGAAGCGTTGATCAGCGCGACCGGGACCCACCAGGACACGTACTGGGCCGGCGGCCCGACATGCATCCTCAGGCCGTCGAAGCCGAGCCAGGTCTCCGGCCAGACCGGCACGCCCATCGCCAGGAGCACGGCGAGCGGCGTCGACAGCATGTCGTGGAACAGCACCTCGGGCTGGCGGGAACTCGTCCCGATCGCGGCGGCGAGGGGCATCCAGGCCGGGGCGGCCAGGAGCAGGCCGAGCCCGGCGGCCAGCGCCGTGCGCGCGCAGGCCCGCCGGTCGCGCCCGGCCCAGACGGCCAGCGGGAGACCGACGCCGAGGCCGGCGACGAGCGCCGCGTCGGAGAACGGCCAGCCGCTCGCGACCGTCAGGTAGACGGCGCCCGCCGCCAGGGGCACGGAGCCCGGGGTCCGGTAGGCGCGGATCAGCGCGGCGGCCGCCCAGGACAGCCAGGCCGTGCTGACGAGGCCGGGGATCCACGTGATCGCGCCCCAGTAGATGATCCATCCGCTCGTCGCGGCCGTCAGCCCGGCCAGGACGGCGGCCGGCCGGCTCACGCCGACCATCCGCGCCAGGACGTGCGTCCCGCCGGCGAGCAGGCCGATATGGACGAGCGCGAAGAAGGCCGCAGCGTGGTCGAGCCGGGCGAACCCGTCGAGCACGAGGTAGAGCAGCAGGCTGACCGGGTTGAACAGCGCGTACTGATACTCGGCGAGGAACGCCCCGCCCTGGAACAGGCGCGGCGACAGGAACGGCAGCGCCCCCGCCTTGATCAGCCGGGCGATCTCCAGGAAGCCCGGCATGAAATAGGCTTGGTAATCGTCCGTGAAGTAGAAGGTCGGCGTGTGGGCGAGGGGGATCGCGGCGGTCGCGACGGCCAGGCACGCCGTCAGCAGGCCCCAGGCGAGGTCGCCGCCGCGGGCGCGCGCGACCGGCGGCACCGCACCGGCGATGAGCCCGGCGCTCATCGCGTCCAGACCCCCAGGACGGACTTGCCCGCCCGGAACCTCAGCCAGGGATCGAGCCGGCGCGAGATCGGCACCAGCAGCCGATCCCAGGCGGCGATCTGCGCGGGCGTCGGCATCGCGCTGCGCAGAACGAGGCGGTTGCCCAGCGAGGCGGCGAAGCCGGCGGCATCGAGATAGGCGAGCCGCGCCAGCCGCAGGCCCTCCGGCGCGGCGGCGCGCAGGCTCGCCCGGGTGTAGCGCCGCTCGTGCCCGATCGCCGCGTCGAAGGGCGAGAACAGGAACGGGTGGGCCGGCGAGAGCACGACGAGGCGCCCGCCCGCCGCGAGACGCCCGGCGGCCCGCGCCAGCTCGCCCCGATCGTCGCGGATGTGCTCCAGCACGTCGATGTAGAGGATACTGTCGAAGCGCTCGGCGGGGTCGAGGTCGCGCAGCGTGCCCCGGCGCGCCCGGGTGCGCGCCGGCAGCCCGCCCGCGGCGATCCGCGTGGCGAGCTGCGCGGCGAAGCGGCTGTCCGGCTCCAGGCACGTCCAGGCGTCGATGCCCGTTCGCGAAGAAAACACCGCGGCGGTCGCGCCGAGCCCGGCGCCGACATCGAGGACGCGGCCGCCGACGAACGGCGCGATCGCGTCCGACCAGTAGCGCTTCCAGTTGCGGGCGGCCGCGAAGATCTCAAGCTCGGTCCCGACATAGTCGGACGGCGCCGGGGTCGTTACGCCGCGCGCTGATCCGCTGGCCACTGCGCGTCTCCGTCTTCGGGTTGCTCTGCGGTTTCGGCAGGCGCGTGCAGGAACCAGTGCGCGTCGCGGGCCGGGACGATTTCGGGCAGGGCGCGCCGGTTGAGATGGGCCGCCGCCGCGGTCGCGGCGAGCAGCGCGGCCTGAAACAGCACGACGAGGAGCAGCCCGCCCGCATTCGTGGCCCAGCCCGGCATGGCGAGGTCGGTGCAGAACCGGACCAGCACCACGCCGATCATCGCGCTGACCACCCCGCACCCGAACACGCCGAGCAGCACGAGGAGGCGCACGAGGCAGACATCCTCGAACACCGCGATGGCGTTGAGTCCGTGCCGGATCAGAGCCGTCGCGTTCATGGTCGAGCGCCCGGCGTAGCGCTGGCCGCGGTCGAGGGGGATGCGGCGCAGCGGCAGGCCGGAGCGGATCAGGCTGGCGGCGAAGTGGCTCCACAGAGCCGGGGCATGGATCAGCCGGGACAGATGCGCCGGCGGGATCGCGCAGTAATGGCCGAAATCGATGCGCCGCCCCGTGCAGAGCCGGAACACGAGCTTGAACAGCCCGTAGCCGACGGCGAAGCGCGCGCCCTCGAAGCGACGCCGTCTCCGGGCGCAGATCACGGCGTCGGGGTGGGCCTCGGCCTCCGCGACGAGGCGCGGGATATGCTCCGGCGGATCCTCACCGTCGCCGTCCATGACGACGATGGCGCGGTAGGCCTTCGCCCGCAGGCTCGCCTGCACAAGGCCGACCGCGATCGCGCGCTGGTGGCCGAGGTTGGTGGCGAGCACGGCGGGCCGCAGACGCAGCCGGCTGGCCGAGGCCGCGACCTCTTCCAGCGCGCGCGCCCCCGACTGCCAGGATCCGTCATCGACCACGATGAGTTCGGCGTGCAGATCGGCCGCCGCCAGGACGGTGTCGATCGCGCCGGCCAGGATGCGGAAGGCGGCCCAGTCGTTGAAGACCGGCACCACGATGGCGATCGGGCGCGGATCGCGCGCCGGTTCACACGAAGGCGGGCAGAGGGCGCTCAGTTCGCTGGCGACCCGGGCGAACCGCTCGACCTCGCTCGGCTCCATGCTGCTCCCCGCCTCGTCGCCGCTGGCACAGGCCCGCGCGGGACGGGTGAAAGCTCGGTGAGCGGGGTAAAGATTGGATTAAAGCCGGTGTTTGCGATTTACGCCGGCGTTCGATCGGCCTCTACGGCGCATCCGGACGCCGGGTTCAGTACCGGACGTTGGCGTTGGCGATACCGCCGCTCCGGCCGAAGACGCCTTGGATGACCTCGCGGCTGGACGGGCTGAGGCCGCCATCACCGCGCAGGCGGCGCCCGTCTGCCCGGTCGAGCCGCGCGACGTCGTCGGAGCAACGGCCGAGCGCGTCGCGCACCCGTGCCGACAGGGGCGCACCCCGCGCCGCCGGGGCGCCGCTCATCTCGAACCGGAGGCAGGAGGCGAGATAGCCCTTCAGGTCGTCGAAGGCGGCGGCCTGCGCGCCGGTCGTGAGGACGAGGAAGAGCAGGGCGGATCGGGCGAGCATCGGGCGCTCCGGGGGGGATCAATCGAAGCGGACAACGCGCGAGCGCCGCTTTGGTGGCCGGGGTTTCCGGGTGTGGACCGCGGAGTTCGCCCAGGGGCGCGACGGGCTGTCAGCCGTGTTGCGCGGCTCCGAAGGCGTGCAGCGCCGCCGTCGCGGCATCCCGGGCATCCTCGGCCGAGGCGTAGGATTCCGGTGACGTCCGTATGGACACGTCGTCCGCGTCCCTGAGGTGCCACCGGTACTGTCCGGCCTGATCCGGACAGGGCTCGATCGCGATGGCGATGGGCGTCGGATCATCCATGGCGGCAGCCCCCGGTCGGTGCGGTCGGCCCGGCGAGGACCGACCGCGGGTTCTCAGCTGTCGGCCTTCTGGCCGGCGAGGGTGAGGTCGAGATAGGTCTTGGTGACGGGCTCGATCAGCGCCGCGATCGCCTCGGCCCCCTTCGTCTCCTCGTCGGCCGCCTGGCGGAACGCCTGCGCCTGATCCGACTTGCCGGCCCGCTCGGCGATGACGGCCAGCGAGCGGTAGGCCGCGACCTGATCGTACTGATAGGCGTAGCCGGCGTAGAGGTTCTTGAGCGTCTCGTCCTGGGCGGCGGCGTGGACCGCGGCGCCGATCGAGCCCGCCACCTTCGTGACCGTCTCCTTCAGCGTCGACGGGCTCTCGCCGAGTGCCGCGAGGGCCTGATCGAGGCGTTCGATCTGCGTCTTCGTGGTCCCGACGTGGCGGCGCAGGACGGCGGCGTAATCCGGATACCGCTCGAGGCCCGCCAGCTGGCGCTCCATCTGTTCCAGACCTTGCTTCTCCAGCGCGCGCGTGTTGCGCAAGGCGGTCGCGTAAATCGAACCGATATCTGTGCTGGCCATACAGTCATTGCTCCGTAATTCGTCGAATACCGCCGGCAAACGCCCCGACGTTACTGCTGTTCCTGGCGCATGATGCGGCGAATGCGTCGCATCATCGTGCCGCAGGCGGGCCAATATCTCTGGGCTCAGCCCGATTTCGGCCCGTGCCTGCGTCAAGTGGCGCAGCAACCGCGGCCCATGCCCCGAAGTTGGCCGACGCGTTTCACCCGACACCAACAGACGAGGCGAGCATGTCCGAGAACGGTCAAAGCCGGTCCGCGAAGGCGCAGATGGCCGATACGGTGCAGGCGGCCGGCAGTGCCAAGGCCGGTGCCGGCCACCCGGCGGTGGAGGAGGGCGGGCCGGCCACGCCCCCCACCGACGGCAAGGGGCATCCGAAGCCGGCGGCTTCGAGCGCGGATGCCGACGGCTCGCCCGAGGCCGGCACCTCCGCCGCCACGGCCGGACGGGCCGAGAAGGAGGCCGCCGAGGAGGCCGGGCACGCCAAGGAGCAGCATGGACGGGGACGGCGCAAGGCCGAAGAGGCGTGAGCCGGACAATCCAGGGGCAACCATCGTGAAGGCACCGTGACCGACCTCGCCACCCATGGTGCCGCGTTCGCCCGGGCCGTCGCCGGCTTCGGCCCGGAGCCGCCCGTCGTTCTGTGCCACGACGATGCCGACGGCCTTTCGGCGGGCGCCATCCTGGGACGCGCCTTCGATCGCGCCGGCGATGGCCCTTGGCGCGGCAGCGCCCTGGTCCGGGTCGTCGGCCGCGGCGAGTCGGCCTGGTCGCAGGCGCTGCGCGACGAGCTCGCCGCCCGCAAGCCCGGCGGGCTCGTGGTGACCGATCTCGGCGTCCAGGCCGGCGCCATCCTCCCGGGCGTGCCGATGGTGCTGGTCGATCACCACATCCCGCGCGCATGGCCCGAGCCCGCCGACGCCACGGTGATCAGCGGCCATGCGGACGCGCCGATCCCGACCTCCAGCCTGCTCGCCTTCGCGTGCGCGGCGGCCTTGCCCCTGACGGGGTCGGGCGGCGTAGAGGATCTCGCGTGGCTCGCCGGGATCGGGCTCGTCGGCGATCTCGGAGATCGCGGCGCGACCGGCGACTTTCCCGACATCATGGGCCCGCTGCGCAAGGCGCACACCGCCAAGGCCCTGCGCGAGGCCGTGAGCCTCGTCAACGCGCCGCGGCGGTCGGCGTCAGGCGACGCACGGCCGGCCCTGCGCCTGCTCCTCAAGGCGACGGGACCGGCGGACATCATCGACGGGACCGATCCCGACGCCGCGAGCCTGCGCGCGGCCCGCGCCGAGGTGAAGGCGGCGCTGGAGGCCGCCCGGAGCGTGCCCCCGCTCTTCGCCGGTCCCGTGGCGCTGATCCACTGCGACTCGCCCTGCCAGATCCATCCGCTCGTCGCGCAATCCTGGACCGGCCGCCTGCGCCGGCAGGTGGTGATCGGCGCGAATGCGGGCTTCCGGCCCGGCTTCGTCCACTTCGCCGCGCGCAGCGCCGCGGTACCCGACCTGATCACGTTCCTCGAGGAGCGCGCGCCGCCGCTCGGGCCGGACGACCAGTTCGCGCAGGGGCACCGGCGCGCGACCGGCGGCCAGATACGGGTCGAGACTTGGAACCGCTTCGTCGCGGATCTCGGCTTCGGGCCGGAGGCTCGGGTCCCGTGAGCCGGCGCCGGGCGCTGATCGTCGGAGCCTCCCGCGGGCTCGGCCTGGGGCTCGTCGCCCGGCTGCTCGACCAGGGCTGGGACGTGACCGCCACCGTGCGGCGGCCCTCGGCGGCTTTGGCCGATCAGGCGCAGCGCGGCCCCCTGACGATCGAGAGCGGTATCGACATCGACGACGATGCGGCCGTTAGGGCGCTCGCGGACCGGCTGTCCGACACGCCGGACTTCGATTGCGTGTTCGTCGTGGCCGGCGTCGCCACGCAGGCCGGCACGCCGGCCGGCCAGATGCCCCGCGCGGTGGCGGGCGCGGTGTTCCAGACCAACGCCCTGAGCCCGATCCGCTTCGCGGAGGTCTTTCGCAAGCGGGTCGCCCGGGACGGCCTGATCGTGCTGATGACCTCGAAGCTCGGATCCGTTTCCCTCAACCGCGGCGGCGGCTGGGGCAGCTACCGGGCCAGCAAGGCGGCGCTGAACACCCTGGCCCGCTCCTTCGCGGGGCAGCATTCCGGGGCGGCGTGGGGGCTCATCCTCATGCATCCGGGATGGGTCCGCACCGACCTCGGCGGCCGCCGCGCGACGCTGGACGTCGAGACCAGCGCGCGCGGGATGGTCGCGGTGATCGAGGCGCGCCTCGGCGAGCGCGGATGCGTGTTCCTCGACTATACGGGCGCGACGGTGCCCTGGTGATCCGGGCCGGAGCCCGTCAGGAATTGTCCCCCCGGATCGCCGCGATCACGGCATCGGTGACCTGCCGGGTCGTCGCCTGACCGCCGAGATCGGGGGTGTGGAGGTTCGGGTCCGCGGTCACGCGCTCGACCGCGCGCATCAGCCGTTCGGCGGCCTGCATCTCGCCGAGGTGCTCCAGCATCTGGCAGGCCGTCCAGAAGGTCGCCACCGGGTTGGCGATGCCCTTGCCGGTGATGTCGAAGGCCGAGCCGTGGATTGGCTCGAACATCGACGGGAAGGTGCGCTCCGGGTTGATGTTGGCGGTCGGCGCGATGCCGAGGGAGCCGGCGAGCGCCGCCGCGAGGTCCGACAGGATGTCGGCGTGGAGGTTCGTCGCCACGATCGTGTCGAGGGTCGCGGGCTTCGTGACCATGCGCATGGTCATGGCGTCGACCAGCATCTTGTCCCAGGTGACGTCGGGGAAGTCCCGGGCGACCTCGGCGGCGATCTCGTCCCACATCACCATGGCGTGGCGCTGGGCGTTCGACTTCGTCACCACGGTCAGCAGCTTGCGCGGCCGGGACTGGGCGAGCTTGAAGGCGTAGCGGATGATCCGGTCCACCCCTGAGCGGGTCATCATCGAGACGTCGGTGGCGACCTCGTTGGCATGGCCCTGGTGGACCCGGCCGCCGACGCCGGCATACTCGCCCTCCGAGTTCTCGCGCACGATCACCCAGTCGAGTTCCGGCCCCGAGACGTGGCGCAGCGGGCTGGTGATGCCGGGCAGGATCCGGGTCGGGCGGACATTGGCGTACTGATCGAAGGGCTGGCAGATCGCGAGCCGCAGGCCCCAGAGGGTGATGTGGTCGGGCACGTCCGGCGCGCCGACCGCGCCGAAGAAGATCGCGTCGTGGTTCCTGATCTGCTCGCGGCCGTCCGCCGGCATCATGACGCCGTGCCGCTTGTAGTAGTCCGAGCCCCAGTCGAAATGGTCGAACTGGAACCGGAAGGTGCCGGTCTTCTCGGCCAGGGCGTCGAGCGCCTCAATGCCGGCGGCGATGACCTCGACGCCGATGCCGTCCGCCGGAATGGCCGCGATGGTGTAGGTCTTCATGGTGGGTCTCCGAGGAAAGGGATTCAACGCAGGGCGACGCGGGCCGGCCCGGTGCGGCGCCCGGCCCGGGCGACCACGAGGGTCAGGATCGCCGAGAGCAGGAGCAGGCCGGCCACGAACATCAGACCGCCCGCGAAGCTGCCGGTCCGGTCCTTGATCCAGCCGATCATCCATGGGCCGACGAAGCCGCCGAGATTGCCGATCGCGTTGATGGTGGCGATGCCGACCGCCGCGGCCGGACCGGACAGGAACAGCGTCGGCATCGCCCAGAGCGGCGGCTTGGCGGCGCTGATCCCGACATTGACGAGGCTCAGCGCGGCGATGACCGCCACCACCGAGGCGGCGGCGCCGGCCAGCATCAGGCCCAGGGAGGCGGCGAGGCAGGCGATCACCACGTGCCACGTGCGCTCGCCGGTGCGGTCGGAATGGCGCGCCCACAGGATCATCGCCACCACCGCGATGGCCGGCGGCACCGCGTTGAGCAGGCCGACCGTCATGGTCGACAGGCCCAGCCCCTTGATGATCTGCGGCGCCCAGATGCCGAGGGTGTAGAGGCCCGCGGAGGTACCGAAATACACGAGGGCGAGCGCCAGCACGCGCAGGTCGGTGAGCCCGCTCAGCAGGTTGTGGCGGGCCTGTTCCCGCCGCCCGGCCCGCTCCGCCTCCATCTCGGCCACGAGCCAGGCGCGCTGGTCGTCGGCGAGCCACGTCGCTGTCTCGGGCCGGTCGGTCAGGTAGACCAGCACGACGAAACCGAGGATCACCGCGGGCACCGCCTCGATCAGGAACATCCACTGCCAGCCGTGCAGGCCCCAAATGCCCTCCATCCCGAGGAGCGCGCTCGACACGGGCGAGCCCAGCAGCACCGAGACCGGCGCCGCCGCCATGAACAGCGACACCACCGCGGCCCGGTAGCGGATGGGGAACCAGTAGCCGAGATAGAGGATGATGCCGGGGAAGAAGCCGGCCTCCGCGGCGCCGAGCAGGAAGCGGAGCCCGTAGAAGCTCATCTCGCCCTGGATGAACGCGAAGGCACCCGAGATGAGCCCCCAGGTGATCATCACGCGGGCGATCCAGAGCCGGGCGCCGACCCGGTCGAGGATGATGTTCGAGGGCACCTCGAACAGGAAGTAGCCGAAGAAGAACACGCCGGCGCCGAAGCCGAAGACGGACGCCGAGAAGCCGAGATCCTTGTTCATCGTCAGGGCCGCGAAGCCGATATTCACGCGGTCGATGAAGGCGATGAAGTAGAGCAGGCAGATGAAGGGGATGAGGCGCCACGCGACCCTGCGCATGGCGGCCTGCTCGAGCGAGCGCTCCATCGTGTCCTCCCATCGCCGGATCGGCGCGTCTGTTGCGCGCCATCTTCCATGCAAGATGGAATACGAGTAGGTCTGGGCTTGCGGCGTGTCAACGGCCATTCCGCGGCTGGAGTGGACGCGGTAAGTCCGGCCGGTGACGGGGAGAGACGGTCGATGGCGCGGGCGCGAGCCGACGGGACTTCGGAAGCGCAGGGCGCCGAGGAGGGCGAGAAGCGCGGCTCCCTGGTCGACGATGCCTACGCGGCGATGCGCGACGCGATCCGCGATGCCAGCTTCGCGCCGGGCTATCAGGCCTCCGAGCAGGAAATCGCCCTGCGGCTCGGCATGAGCCGGACGCCGGTCCACGAGGCGGCGATCCGGCTCCAGGAGGATGGCCTCGTGCGCGTCCTGCCGCGCAAGGGCATCCTGATCCTCGCCCTGGCACCGGACGACATGCGCGAGATCTACGATGTCGTCATCGCCATGGATGGCCGGGCCGCCGAACTGGTGGCGGTGCTCCCCGAGGCGGCGCGTCTGGCCGCCGCGCAGACGCTCGACGCCCACACGGACGCGATGGCGGCGGCGCATGCGGGCGGCGACCTGCCGGGCTGGGGCGTGGCCGACGCGGCCTTCCACGCGGCCCTGATCGCCCAGGCCCGCAACGGACGGATGAGCCGCATCGTGCAGGCGATCAACGATCAGTCGCATCGGGCGCGGATGCTGACGCTGAATCTGCGCCCGACCCTCGCCGCCTCGATCGCCGAGCACCGGCGGATCGCACAGGCCATCCGGACGGGGAGCGCCGGGGCCGCCCTCGACGCCGCGCGCCAGCATCGCATCCGGGCCCGGAACGAGCTCCTGCCGCTGCTGGAGCGCTTCGGGCTCAAACACCTCTGATCGCGTTTCGAAGCCGGAGCGGCCCTCGACAAAGTTTTGCGACCCGCCGGGACCGGAGCGGATCGCGGCGTCCGTGGGGTGTGGCAGCCTATCGCGGCCGCAGGAAGCTGCGCTGTCGCGCCAGCACGGACAACCGGCGCCAGCCGCGCTTGCGCCCGAAGGACCGGCGGGGATCGAGATGCGCCGGCTCCGCGCCCCGCCCGACCATCCGCGGACCATGGGCCGCGCCGATCGCCACCAGAGCCGCGACGCCGATCAGGGCGACCAGGGTGGCGCCCCAGAACAGGTTCTCGAACATCGCGCACGCCCCGGACGGGGCGTTTCGCCCCGTCGACATTAAACCACAGGTTACCGCCGCCGGAACCGGGAATCGCTCCGCGTCGGCACGCCCCCCAGGTCATTTCGACGGGCCGCTGTGGATAGCGGCAACAGAGTCCGGACTGATCGGTCCCATTCAGACCCCGCCACGCGCCGTCCGATGGCGCCGGCCGTCCCGCCGTTCCCGGGCCGCGTGAAGCAGCCGACCCGCGACCGGGCCTGAGGCGCGAAACCCGCCCGCGCCCCGCGCGGGGTCTTGTTTTCACAGTTTCCGCCTGGGCCGATCAGTGCTTTCGCGCGCGGACTCCGTCGAAAACAATCGTTCTCACTCAAAGCGCCCGGGGCTTGAAAAATCGGGGCTGATTTAACTTAGGATAGAGCACATCAGGCCCCCGCATGGGATTCCGAACCCATGACACGCGCTGGCACGCCGACATCCCAGTACGTCATCACAGCCCGCGGGCAGGGGGGCGATGTCCGCCAGACCAGGGTCCGGGCCGCGAGCGCGGTCGTGCTGGCACGGACCTGGATCGCCGCCGGCTACGACGCGGTGCAGATCATCGACCCCCTGGGCCGGGTGCTCAGCCCGGAGCGCTACCGGAGCAGGATCATGAACGGCGGCCGGTTCTTCTGTTGAGGGCCGAATGGCGCCGCCGCGCGCACTTTGCGGCACACGCCTTCGTCGAGGGACGCTCCGGGCCGAACCGGGATCCATGCCGGCTCGGCAAGTTCCGAAACCCGTCCGAAGCTGTGCGGCGGCAGGCGGAGAAATTTACGAAGCGTTCATCCTCCCGGTGTCCCATCCGGGCCTCAGGGGCCGGAACGAGGATGCGATGCCGGGCGATACCAACCAGCCGCAAGGCCCGATCCTGGAACCCTGGCGCATCCTGGCGCTCGCGCTGATCGTCGCCGCCGGCATGCTGTTCGTCCACATGATCGTGCCCGCTGACGCGGCCGCGGATCCGGCCAGGAACACACCGGCCGCTCTCCACGGTCCGCGACCGTAAAGCGTCGGCCGCAGGCCCACGCGCCGGGCGGTCAGGGCCGTCCGGCCTTGTCGAGGGCGGTCGCCGCGGCGGTCAGGTCGCGCCGCGCCTTGGCGATCGCCGCGGCCTTCTCGGCCCCCTGCGCGTTGAGCGCTTCGAGGAAGGCGGTCCAGTCGGCGCGGGCGCTCGTCGGGATCGCGCCGTCGAGCCGCTGGCGGAGCTGGGCGACCCGGCCGTCCGCCGTCGCCGTCTCGGGGGCCGCCACATCGGCATCGTACACGCCAACCGCACAGGTCTGGTCGCCGGCCTTGGTGTAGTAGGTCGTCTTGGGCTCCTCGACGGTGCTGCCGGGCTTCGGGAACAGGTAGCGGATCACCGAGATCTGGCCGGGCTTGGCGGTCTCCATCATGGTCCGGATGAAGTAATTGCCGGTCCGGTCGTGCAGGTCGCGGACGTCGTGCCCCTTCAGGATCGGGTTCGGATGGGCCGACATGACGCCGTCCGGCCCGACGCAGAACACGTAGGTGTCGGCGGTGCGGAAGCCCCGGGCCCCGTCGGTGAAGTCCCGGAGGGCCTGCGCCCGGTCGGCCGCGAGCGCCCGACCGACCCGGCCGAGCATCCAGGACGCAAACCCGTTCGGGCTCGGATCGTCGCAGGCGGTGGGCGCCTCGCCGTCCCCGCACGCCCGGGCGGGGACGGTCGGCGCCAATCCGATCAGCAGCACGGCCGCAAGCGTTGCAGCTTTCAGCATGGCGACGCCTCTCGAATGCAGCATATCCCGTCGAGTCGCCGCAATCAGAGACTGCATTCGCCGGCATTGCAAGCCGCGAAGACAGTTTTCACGCGATCGTCAGTCGGGCCGCGTTCGGAGCCGGCCTATTGCAGGGGCAGCGGGATCGCCTCGACGGTGACCTCGCCGATCCCGTGGGCCACCAGGGCGGTGCGCAGGGGCTCGGTCAGGCAGGTGCCGGCCGTGAAGGCCCCGTGGGCGGCGCCGTGCCGATCCGCATTCCGCGGCGCGGAGCCGATCAGCTGGACGACGCGCCGGGCGATGGCCGGCGCCGGATCGATCCAAGTCACCGGCCAGGGCGCGAGGGCTTCGAGGCGCGGCAGCAGCAGGGGGTAGTGGGTGCAGGCGAGGCAGACCACGTCGGTCCGCCGCCCGTCCGCCTCGGTGACGAAGCAGGGCGCGATCTCGGCCGCGAGGGCGGCATCGTCCACGGGAGCGCCGGCGAGTTCGGCCTCGGCGTAAGCCGCGAGGTTCTGGGCGCCGACCCGGGTGACCGAGCAGGCGCCGGCATAGGTGGCGATCAGGTCCTGGGTGTAGGAGCGGGCGACCGTGCCGGGGGTCGCCAGCAGGGACACGAGGCGCGAGCGCGTGACCGCGGCGGCCGGCTTGATCGGCGGCACCACGCCGACGAACGGGGTCGTGAAGCGCTGGCGCAGGGCCGGCAGCACCACGGTCGAGGCGGTGTTGCAGGCGATCACCACGAGGTCGGGGCGGTGGGCCGCGACCAGCCGCTCCATCACGGTGAGCACCCGGGCGACGACGGCCGCCTCGGTCAGGCGCCCATACGGGAAGGCGGCGTCGTCGCCGACATAGAGATAGCGGGCATCGGGTCGCGCGCGCCGCAGGGCGTCGAGCACCGTGAGGCCGCCGAGCCCGGAATCGAACACCAGGATGGTCGGCTCGGCGGCGCCGTGCAGGGCCGCGGCAGAAAGGCTGGCCCCGGCCATCAGATCGATCCGCATGTGACGTCCGGACTCCTCGCGAGGGTCCCGAGATTCGGCATCGCTGGTTAAGGCAATCTCACTGCGGCGAGAGAAAGACCCGCGATCCCCAACCCGTCCTGTTAACCGCGGCGGCGCGGCGGCGAACCCCTCGCGACCGACATCGGCCGGGCGGACTCTTCCTGTGGAGGTTGTCGGAGCACGGCCAAGACATATCTTCTGCGCGCCGGACGGGGAGCGAGGAAACGCTTTCCGATAGGGCTCGATAAAGGGGACGCTCGTCATGGCAGCGACAGCCGCACTGCGCTCGGACGAAACCCGTAATTCTGGAGCGCCGGCCTTCCCGCCGCCGCCCGTCTCGGCGCGTCCGATCGACCGGGCCGCCTGGATCTCCGCCTACCGGCAGGTCCGGGGCGAGACCGAGCGCCGGGCCGCGCCGCTCTCCGCGGAGGACCAGCAGGTCCAGTCCATGGCGGATGCCAGCCCGACCAAGTGGCACCGGGCGCACGTGACGTGGTTCTTCGAGCAGTTCCTGCTGCGCGAGCACCTGCCGGGCTACGCGATCTACGATCAGCGCCTGCACTACCTGTTCAATTCGTACTACGTGGCGGCCGGGCCGCGGCAGCCGCGCATCCAGCGGGGCATGATCACCCGCCCGACGCTCGCCGAGGTGACGGCCTACCGGGCGCATGTCGACCGGGCCGTGGAGGCCCTGCTCGGCCAGGCCTCGGAGCGCGCCCTGGAGGCGCTGCTGCCGATCCTCGAGATCGGGTTCTACCACGAGCAGCAGCACCAGGAATTGCTGCTCACCGACATCCTGCACGCCTTCGCGCAGAATCCGCTGAACCCGGTCTACGACCCGGACTGGCGCTTCCCGCAGGCTGCGGCCCAGTCCGGCCAGACCCGCCTCGACCGGGGCATCGCCTGGATCGGCCACGAGGGCCCGGGCTTCTCCTTCGACAACGAATCGCCCCGCCACGAGACGCTGATCCAGCCCGGCCGGATCGACCGGGCGCTGGTGACCAACCGCCAGTGGCTCGCCTTCATGGAGGATGGCGGCTACGCCAAGCCCGAGCTGTGGCTGTCGGACGGCTGGTATGCCGGGCCGGGCGAGGGCTGGGAGGCCCCGGGCTACTGGCGCCGGGACGGTGACGGCTGGGCCACCATGACGCTCGGCGGCGAGCGCCCGGTGGATCTCGACGCGCCCGTCACCCACGTCAGCTACTACGAGGCCGACGCCTATGCCCGCTGGGCCGGGCGCTTCCTGCCGACCGAGTTCGAGTGGGAGGTCGCGGCCCGGGACGGCGGCCTGCCGGACGCCTTCGGGCTCGTCTGGCAATGGACCCGCAGCGCCTACGTCGCCTATCCGGGCTACCGCCCGCTGCCGGGGGCCCTGGGCGAATACAACGGCAAGTTCATGAACAACCAGTTCGTGCTGCGCGGCTCCTCGGTGGCGACGCCCGAGGGCCATGCCCGGCTGCCGTACCGCAACTTCTTCTATCCGCACCAGCGCTGGCAGTTCACGGGCCTGCGTCTGGCCGATGCCGCCTGACGCGCCCGGGAGCCAACCTTGACCATCAACCCGACCTTTTCCGACCCGACACCGGTCGCTCCGGCCTTCCTCGACGACGTGCGCGCGGGTCTCTCACAGCGTCAAAAGTCGCTCTCACCGAAGTACTTCTACGACGCCGCCGGCTCGGAGCTGTTCGAGGCGATCACCCAGCTGCCGGAATATTACCCGACCCGCACGGAGATCGGGATCCTGGACGGGCGCGGGCCGGAGATCGCCGCGCTGCTGCCGGCGGGCGCGGCCCTGGTCGAGTTCGGCAGCGGCTCGACGGTGAAGCTGCGCCGCCTGCTGCGGCACCTCGACAAGCTCGCGGCCTACGTGCCGGTGGACGTCTCCGGCGAGTTCTTACGCGCGCAGGCCGAGACGCTGAGTGGGGATTTCCCGCATCTTCGCGTCGAGCCGGTGGTGGCCGACTTCACCCGGGACTTCGACCTGCCCGAGAGCCTCGCGGGCCTGCCCCGGGCCGGCTTCTTCCCAGGCTCGACCATCGGCAATTTCGAGCCGGAGGAGGCCGAGGCGCTGCTCGCGCGCTTCGGGCGGATCTTGGGATCGGGGGCTCACATGATCGTGGGCGTCGACCTCGTGAAGGACGCCAAGACCCTGGAGACCGCCTACGACGACGCGGCCGGCGTCACGGCGGCGTTCAACATGAACCTGCTCACCCGGATCAACCGCGAGCTGGCGGGCCGCTTCGACCTCGACGCCTTCAGCCACCGGGCGGTGTTCAACCGCCAAGCCTCGCGGATCGAGATGCACCTCGTCGCCCGGGACGCCCAGGACGTGGCGGTGGGCTCCGACACGTTCGCATTCGCGGCCGGCGAGACGATCCATACCGAGAGCAGCTACAAGTACACGGTGGAGTCCTTCCGGGCTTTGGCCGAGCGGGCCGGCTGGCGGTGGATCCAGGTCTGGACGGACGCGGGCGGCCTGTTCTCGGTCCACGCCCTGCGGCTGGATTGAGGATCGGGGCGGCGGCCGGGCCGATGGGGTTCCGGCCGCCCTGGTTCGTCCTCGTCGCCCCCGTGCTCGGCGCGCTCGCCGGCTTGCTCTACGGGCTGATCTTCGATGTCGGCACCCTGACCGGCGCGGCGATCCGCGGCGCGATCATCGGCACGCCGATCATGCTGTACGAGCGCCGGCTTCTGGTCCCGACCCTCCGGGAGCGGATCCGGGGCCTCGCCACGCCGCTGTTCCTGCTCGCCACCGTGGCGCTCTACGTGGCGATGATCGTGGCCGGGAACGCGCTCGCCAGCACCGTGCTCAACCGCCTGTTCCGCTTCATGATCAGCGAGCGGAGCGCGATGCTGATGACCGATACCGGCCTGCTCTACGCGCTGGTCATCTCGGCCCTGGTGGTGTTCGTGTTCCGCGTCCGCGACCTGATCGGGCCGGGGGTGTTCGCCAACCTGCTGATCGGGCGCTACCACCGGCCGATCCGCGAGGAGCGGATCTTCCTGTTCCTCGATGTCACCGGCTCGACCCGCTTCGCCGACCAACACGGCGACCGGGCGGCGCAGGCCTATCTGGGGCAGGTGTTCAACGCCCTGGCGCTGCCGGTCTCGCGGGCCCGGGGGGCGATCGACGATTATATCGGCGATCTGGCGCTGGTGACGTGGACAATGGAGCGCGGCATCCGCGATGCCGCCTGCCTGCGGTGCGTGTTCGATTTCGAGAGCCGCCTCGCGGCCGAGGCCGAAGCCTGGCGGAACCGGTTCGGGCAGGTGCCGGAATTCCGGGCGGCGCTGCATTGCGGCCCGGTGGTCACCGCCGAGATCGGGCTGGAGCGGCACAAGATCGCGTATTTCGGCGACACGGTGAACACGACCGCGCGGCTCGAGGGCCTGTCCAAGACGCTGGGGGTCCGGGTGCTGGTCTCGGCCGACCTGCTGGAGCGGATCGGGACCCTGCCCGCCGATCTCGTGGCGGAGGATCTCGGCGCCCATACCCTGCGCGGGCGGGAGGCGCCGCTCACCGTCGCGGCGATCCGACAGCGCAGACGGTCTGAACCGAACCGACTCAAATGATCTGCGCGGATCGGATGGTTTCGCAACGCGCTCGTCGTGCGCCGGCCATCTCCCGGGCGCCTGGAACGCAGTGGAAGGTGAACCGGGATCCAGCAGACGACGTCGCGAAGCGTCGATCTGGATCAACCAGTGCCGCTGGCGCGGCATTTCGTGTGCCGGGTCCCGGATCAGGTTCCGCTGACGCTTACCTGTCCGGGAAAGGGCGCGCTCAGCCGAGTTCCTGGAAGGGACCGGAGCGGGGTCATGCCCCTATCCCCGGTATCCCCGCTCTCAGCGGCGTGGCGCCGTCAGTTCAGGTAGGTGCGGATCCAGTTCGGGGAGAGGATCTCGCCCTCCTCGGTGATGATCCAGGGCTGCTTGGCGGGATCGCTGAGCGCGCCGGCGGCGGCGTTGATCGCCTCGCGCAGGGTGCTGAACCGCTCGGGCTGCGCCAGCGGGGCGCTGGCCGGGGCCGTGCGCCAGATCGTCAGATCGGCGGGCCGTTCCAGAGCTTCGGTTTCCATGGGTTACTCGTCCTTCCGAACCGTGTGCGACCGTTCAGATACCCGTCGCCGGCCTGAGCCAGGTTGGCGCGGGGACCGATGGTCTGAGCGTCAAAGCAAGCATCTCTGCGGCAGCTTTGCGATCAATTCGGGCGGTTTCCGAAACCAGCATCCCTCACGAAAGCATGATGGACGCCGCAGTTGCGTTTTACCAATCCGTATTGAGCGCGTACGCGGTGCCGAGAACTTGCGAGAATTGTGGCCCTCGAATGATGACCATTCCGTTAGCCAGTTCGTCCCGCCCGCCGGCGTGCGCCAGAACACCTCTGAGGCCCACCGGCGGCGGTACGCGTCTGTGTTGACGCTTCGATCCTGAACGCGCACTTAAGGCCCGCGCCCGCCGACTTGGTCCGTCGGCCTTCTGTCGGAGACATCCGTGCCGGATCGTACCGTGCGCTTCGTGCTCGCCGCGGTCCTGGTCCTGCTGGCGCTGTACGTGGCCCAGCCCTACGTGCAGCCGCTGCTCTATTCCGCGACCGCACCCCGGGCCGTGACCGCCCGCGGCGATCTCGCGCAGTCCGAGCAGGCGACGATCCGTCTGTTTGAGCAGGCGAGCCCGTCGGTGGTTCACGTCTTCGCGCAGGGCGCGGCCCAGAACCGCGACCTGCTCGACCTCGATGACGAGGGCGGCGAGCAGGGCGGCGGCACCCAGACCGGCACCGGCTTCGTCTGGGACGGGGCCGGCCACATCGTCACCAACACCCACGTGGTGCAGAACGCCGCACAGAGCGGCGGCAGCGTCTCCGTGCGGCTGAGCGACGGCACCGTGGCCCCCGCGACCCTGGTCGGTCTGGCGCCGTCCTACGACCTCGCGGTCCTGCAGCTCGGGCGCGTCACCCACATGCCGCCGCCGCTGGCGATCGGCAGCTCGGCGGACCTCAAGGTCGGGCAATCGACCTTCGCGATCGGCAACCCGTTCGGCCTCGACCATACCCTGACCACCGGCGTGATCAGCGCGGTCCGGCGGCGGATGCCGACCAGCGAGGGGCGGGAGGTGTCGGGCGTGATCCAGACCGACGCCGCGATCAACCCCGGCAATTCCGGCGGCCCGCTGCTCGATTCCGCCGGCCGGCTGATCGGCGTCAACACCGCGATCGTGTCGCCCTCGGGGGCGAGCGCCGGCATCGGCTTCGCAATTCCGGTCGATGTCGTGAACCGGATCGTGCCGGAACTGATCAAGGTCGGCCGGGTGCGCAACCCCGGCATCGGCATCATCGCCGCCCAGGAGGCGGCCACTGCGCGGCTCGGCATCGACGGGGTGGTGATCGTCCGGGTCCTGCCCGGCTCGCCCGCCGCCCAGGCCGGCCTGCGGGGGGTCGACGCGCAGACCGGCGATCTCGGAGACGTGATCGTGGAGGCCAACGGCCAGCCGGTCCACCGGTTGGCCGATCTCACCGCGGCGATCGAGGAGGCGGGGCTCGGCGCGGCGGTGACGCTGAAGGTCGAGCGCGACGGCCGGGTCCGGCCGGTCCGGATCACCACGACGGATGTGGCGGAGAATCGCCGGTGAGACCCGTGCTTGGACTGGCCCTCTCCGCCCTGATCGCCGGAGCGGCTCACGCGGCCGAGCAGCCCGTGCGCGCCCGCCTCTGCCCGGAGAACCTGCCCGAGGGCGTCCGATTGCCGCCGCAGCCCGGCTGCATGGATACCCCGCGCGACAAGCCGGCGCGCCGGCCGGGGGTCTACGATCTCGGCGACGGCACGACGGTCCGGATCGGCGGCCGGGCCTCGGCCGAGTACGGCGTGCGGCGCTGAGCATGGCGCTGTTCGCCGGCCTGCTCGCGTGCCTGACGCTCTGGTGGCTGTCCAAGAACGGCAACGGTCTCGGCCGCCGCCTGAAGCGTGCCCTCGGCCAGGGCGTCGGCGCCGTGATGGGCGGTACGCGCACGCTCGGCGCGGTGTCGCTGCTGGCCGGCGGCTTCCTGCTGCTGCACGGCAACCTCGTCCTGGCGGCGCTTCTGGGTCTCAGCGGCGTCTGGATGATCGAGGGGCAGGACTCGATGACGGCCCGGCTGCGCCGCATGATCCGGCCCGGGACCGCCAACAAGCCCCGGAATCCCCAAAATCCCCGAAATCCCGGACCACCCCCGGCCCCCCAGGATCCGTACGAGCCCCAGGACCGCCGCTTCCGCACCACGCTGATCGAGGCGCATCTGCGCCCGGACGGCAGCCTGCGCACCGGCCGGGTGACCGGTGGTCCCCAGGCCGGGGCGTGGCTCGACGCGATGTCGATCGACGCGGTGGTCGGGCTGCTGCGGCTCTGCCGCGTGCGCGACCCGATGGGCGCGGCCCTGCTAGAGCCGTATCTCGACCGCCGGGCGCCCGGCTGGCGTGTAGACGCTGAGCGAAATCGCGACCCGGGGCCGCGCGGTGCGTCGCACCCAGGGGCGCTGACGCAGGAGGAGGCGTACCAGATCCTGGGGCTTCAGCGCGGGGCGACCACTGAGCAGATCCGGACGGCCCACCGGACGCTGATGAAGCGCGCCCACCCCGACCAGGGGGGAAGCGCCGAGGGCGCGGCGCGCGTCAACGCCGCCCGGGACAGGCTTCTGAACCGACATCGCTGATACTCCACGCGCGTTGTCAGGGAATGCGAGGGGGGCCGGCCGCGGCGGAACTGCTCCGCGGCACGAAGGTCTGGTCCGGCAGCTCAGCTCCGGGTGGCGAAGCAGCTGAAGCCGCTGCGCTTCAGGGCCGTGCAGGCGTCCTGGGCGGAATCCTGCTCGGCGAAGCCCGAGAAGCGGGCGCGGAACAGCGTCGTGCCGCCGTGCTCGACTTTCACGGTGTAGGGGGCGGCCTTCGAGAGGCTGCCGCCGACCTTGGCGCGGGCCTCCGACAGCATCGAGCGGGCCTTGGTCTCGTCGTCCATGGCGCCGAGCTGGATCACCCAGGCGGTCGGGACGACACGGGCGCCGGTGACCGCCTTCGGCGGATCGTCGCGCTCGACCGAGGCGACGCGCGCCGTCGACTTGCTGGCGCCGGGGAAGGGCGCCTGGGCGCCGCTCGCCCCGGCATAGGCCTGGGCGGATTTCGGGATGCCCTGCGGCCCAACCTTCCAGGCCTCCTGCGGGGACCTGCCGCCAGGCGTCATGGTGCCCGTCGTCGTGGTGCCCCTGGGCGAGAGGTCGAGGGGCTCGCCGGTGGTGCCGGTGGTCTCGACATCCTCGTCATCCGCGGAAGCGACCTGGGTGCGGGTCCGCGACACCGCGTCGGCGACGACCGCGGGCCGCGCGCGCTCGGCGACCTCGGTGACGGGCGCCGAGATCCGGGCGCCGGCATAGGCCTTCGGCAGGCTGCCGCGCACGAGGTCGGCCATGATCCGGTCGCGGCTCGCGCCGGACTTGCCGCCGAGCACGATCGCCACGATCTGGCGGCCCTCCGACTTGGCGGCGGTCATCAGATTGAAGCCGGAATCCCGGGTGTAGCCGGTCTTGATCCCGTCCACGCCCTGGACGTTGCCGAGCAGGTGGTTGTGGTTGCCGATCACCCGGCCGCGGAACGCGAACGAGCGGGTCTGGAAGTAGCGGTAATAGTGGGGGAAGCGGTCCTGGATCGCCCGGGCCAGCACGGTGAGATCGCGGGCCGTGGTGAGCTGGTCGGGATCGGGCAGGCCCGAGGCGTTGGCGTAGTGCGTCCGGCTCATGCCGAGCGCGTGGGCCTTCGCGGTCATCATCTGGGCGAAGCGCTCCTCGGAGCCCGCGATGTTCTCGCCGATGGCGCAGGCCACGTCGTTGGCCGACTTGGTGACGATCGCCTTGATGGCGTCCTCGACCGAGATGGTCTGGCCCGGGCGCAGGCCGAGCTTCGAGGGCGCCTGGGCGGCCGCGTGAGCCGAGATGGTCAGGTCGGAGTCGAGGGCGAACTTGCCGCGCTCCATCTGCTCGAACAGCAGGTAGAGGGTCATCACCTTGGTGATCGACGCCGGGTGGCGCAGGGCATCCTCGTTGACCGCGTGCAGGGTCTTGCCGCTCTTCACGTCGACCACCATGGCGGCGTAGGGCGGGTTGTAGCCGCCGCCGGTCGCGCGGGCGTGGTGGTGATGCCGCCCGCGCCGCGCGTCGGCCGGGGAGGCGAGGGTGGACAGAACCGCCGCGGCCAGGATGGCGGCCGGCAGCGCGGGAATCGTCCGGGAGCGGCCTACTACGCTACGCATCACGCCTGATTGCCTCGCGAGACCGGCCTGCGCCGGTCGTGTCCTTTTGAGCGGAGCGGAACCGGTCGCGTGGCCCCGCTGCATCATCGGAGAGTTAGGCAAGTGCAGTTACAGGCCCGTTAATGCGATCGCCGCGCGTATCGGTTTGTGGCGTTTCTGCTGATGGTTGATTGGGCAGCGGAACCGCGGCTTGACGCTTCCCGATGCGGCGCACACAGTCCGCATCGGATCCGATACCGCCACCCGAGCCACGCCGGCCCGGCGGCGGCCGGGAGTTCGGCCATGCTGACACGCGACGCCCCTTCGCCTTTCCCGTACCCGGCCGGCTTCGGCGCGCCGTGGCGGCGGCTCGGGGTCGCCGGGCGGGCCGCCCAGACCCTCGGGATCGAATGGGCCGACTCCCTCAAGCAGGGCCTCGACGACGTCACGGCCACGGCCGGGACGCTCGCCGCGTGCCGCAACCCGGCCGAGGTCCTGGCGATCCAGTCCGCCTATCTGCAGCGGGCCGGCGCCCGCCTGTCGGCGCGGTCGACGGTGACCGCCGACCTGATCGCGGCGCTCGCCGCCGATCTCCTGCGGCCACCGCCGGCACCACCTGCGGCCCCGGCGCATTAACGGGGCGGCCGCCGTGCGCCCGACGCAAGCTCAGCAGGACGGACAAACGCGCGCAGGCGTCTGGCGAAGTCGGCTCACCGTCTGTAGATTAACGGTAGCGGAGCCGCGCGTTGCTCCGGGCAGGGCCAGGACAGCTTCGCCCGCCAGGATCGGCGACGCCCGCTCCAATCGAGGGATCGGTTCGACGCACATGAGACAGGTCCCCCAACAGGGCACCGCACGTTCGATGAGGACCGAGCAGCCGGTCACGGCCTCCGGCTCGCGCGCGCCGGGTGGCGACGATCGGTCCAACACGGCGATCATCACCCGCACCAAGCCCCGGACCAAGCGGCCGAGCCTCTACCGGGTCCTGCTCCTGAACGACGACTACACGCCGATGGAGTTCGTCGTGCTGGTGGTCGAGCGGTTCTTCAACAAGAGCCACGAGGACGCCTACCAGATCATGATGCACGTGCATCAGAACGGGGTCGGCGAGTGCGGGGTCTTCACCTACGAGGTGGCGGAGACCAAGGTGACGCAGGTCATGGACTTCGCGCGCAAACACCAACATCCTCTCCAGTGCGTTATGGAAAAAAAGTAGGCGCCGTTCGCGGTAGGCACGAAGGACAGAGGCCAGCTTTGCCAAGCTTCTCACGCAGCCTAGAACAAGCTCTCCACCGCGCCCTGGCGCTCGCGGGAGAGCGCCGGCACGAATACGCGACGCTGGAGCACCTCCTGCTCGCCCTCGTGGACGATCAGGATGCGGCCGCGGTCATGCGCGCCTGCAACGTCGAGGTCGACACGCTCAAGCGCAGCCTGATCGACTACGTCGACACCGAACTCTCCAACCTCACCGGCGACGGGCGGCAGGACGCCAAGCCCACGGCGGGCTTCCAGCGCGTGATCCAGCGCGCGGTGATCCACGTCCAGTCCTCCGGCCGGGAGGAGGTGACCGGGGCGAACGTGCTGGTGGCGATCTTCGCCGAGCGCGAGAGCCACGCCGCCTACTTCCTGCAGGAGCAGGACATGACCCGCTACGACGCGGTCAACTACATCAGCCACGGCATCGCCAAGCGCCCCGGCGCCTCCGAGGCGAAGCCCGTCCGCGGCGCCGAGGAGGAGGGCGCCTCCGAGCGTCCGAGCGACGAGGGCGATCCCCGCGGTGCCAAGAAGAAGGGCGACGCGCTGGACGCCTACTGCGTCAACCTCAACAAGAAGGCGCGCGACGGCAAGATCGACCCGTTGATCGGCCGCCATTCCGAAGTCGAGCGCACGATCCAGGTCCTGTGCCGCCGGCAGAAGAACAACCCGCTGCTGGTCGGCGATCCCGGCGTCGGCAAGACCGCGATCGCCGAGGGTCTGGCGCGCAAGATCATCCAGCACGAGGTGCCGGAGGTTCTGGCCGACGCGACCGTCTTCTCCCTCGACATGGGCACGCTGCTCGCCGGCACCCGCTACCGGGGCGACTTCGAGGAGCGCCTCAAGCAGGTGATGAAGGAGATTGAGGCGCACCCGAACGCCATCATGTTCATCGACGAGATCCACACGGTGATCGGCGCCGGTGCGACCTCGGGCGGGGCCATGGACGCGTCGAACCTGCTCAAGCCGGCTCTGGCTTCGGGCACGCTGCGCTGCATCGGCTCGACTACCTACAAGGAGTACCGCCAGTACTTCGAGAAGGACCGGGCCCTGGTGCGCCGGTTCCAGAAGATCGACGTCAACGAGCCGTCGATCCCCGACACGATCGAGATCGTGAAGGGCCTGCGGCCGTACTTCGAGGAGTTTCACAAGCTCAAGTACACGACCGAGGCCGTGAAGGCCGCGGTGGAGCTGTCGGCCCGCTACATCAACGACCGCAAGCTGCCCGACAAGGCGATCGACGTGATCGACGAGACCGGCGCCTCGCAGATGCTGGTGCCGGAGGCGCGCCGCAAGCGCACCATCGGCATCAAGGAGATCGAGGCGACCATCGCCACGATGGCCCGGATCCCGCCGAAGACCGTCTCGAAGGACGACGCGGTGGTGCTCCAGCACCTGACCGAGAACCTGAAGCGGGTTGTCTACGGCCAGCCGAACGCCATCGAGGCCCTGACCTCGGCGATCAAGCTGGCCCGGGCCGGGCTGCGCGACCCGGACAAGCCGATCGGCTCGTACCTGTTCGCGGGCCCGACCGGCGTCGGCAAGACCGAGGCCGCCAAGCAGCTCGCCGCCTCGCTGGGCGTCGAGATGCTGCGGTTCGACATGTCCGAGTACATGGAGCGCCACACGGTGAGCCGCCTGATCGGCGCGCCCCCCGGCTATGTCGGCTTCGACCAGGGCGGCCTGCTGACCGACGGGATCGACCAGCACCCGCACTGCGTGCTCCTGCTCGACGAGATCGAGAAGGCGCATCCGGACCTGTTCAACATCCTGCTGCAGGTGATGGACCACGGGAAGCTGACCGACCACAACGGCAAGCAGGTCGATTTCCGCAACGTCATCATCATCATGACCACCAACGCGGGCGCCTCGGACCTGGCGAAGTCGGCCTACGGCTTCACCCAGTCGAAGCGGACGGGCGACGACGTGGAGGCGATCAACAAGCTGTTCGCGCCGGAATTCCGCAACCGTCTCGACGCGATCATCTCGTTCGGCCACCTGCCGAAGGACGTGGTGGCGAAGGTGGTGGACAAGTTCGTCCTCCAGCTCGAGGCGCAGCTCGCCGACCGCAACGTCACGATCGAGCTCTCCGACGAGGCCCGCGAGTGGCTGGTGGAGCACGGCTACGACGACGCGATGGGCGCGCGTCCGATGGCCCGGCTGATCCAGTCGACCATCAAGACGCCGCTGGCCGACGAGGTGCTGTTCGGCAAGCTGAAGGATGGCGGCGCGGTCAAGGTGGTGGTGCGCAAGCCCGAGGACGCGGAGGCCAAGGCCGGTGCCAAGGACAGCCTCGGCTTCGACTTCCCGGCCGGTCCCGTGACCCCGAAGCCCGAGAAGGACGTCACCAACGCCGCCAAGCGTCACAAGCGGGCGAAGCCCCGCACGGCGGCGCGGAAGAAGACGCCCAAGGACGACAAGGGCGGCGGCGGTTCAGGCGGCGGCGTCCGGACCGTGCCGAAGGTGCCACTCGTGCGTGCCTAATGGTGCACACGCCGTCCGGCGGCCTTCCTGCGGAGGGGCCGCCGGTCTATGACCGCCGCGACGCGACAGCGCCGCGGCGAGGAGGCGCCCAATGACCGACAACCTGCACGAGGGGCCTTTGTCCCCCGTCACGCAGCAGGCGCCTTCGAGAAAGCCGACTTGGCGGGAGGAACGCCGCCTGCGCCGCCGCCGCCGGAAGCGCGGTGAGGAGATCCTTGCCTGGTTTCTGGTGCCGGTGATCTGTGTCGGCATCTATCTGGGCGTCAGCGCGAGCTTCAGCTTCTTCGGCACCTCGCCGGGTCAGGTCTGGGACCAGTTGATGCAGGTCAAGACGATGATGGAGAAGCGCTCGAGCAATCCGGGCGCGCGGGGCTAGCGCGCAGGTCCCCGATCAGCGGCCCCGGGGCCCGACCGAGGAACCGCCATGCGACCGACCCGACGCACGATCCTCGCGGCCCCGCTGCTTGCCGCCCCGGCGCTCCGTGCGGGCGCGCGCGGCGGCACCGTGGCGGTGGTCGGCGCCGGATCCGCGGGTCTTGCGGCGGCGAAGCGTCTGCGGGAGGCGGGGCAGAGCGTCACCGTCCTGGAGGCGCGGGACCGGATCGGCGGCCGTGCGTTCACCGATATGGCCTTGGGTCCGGACTGCCGGTTCGATGCCGGCGCCGAATACATCCACTGGGCCGAGCAAAACCCCTGGGCGCCGATCGCCCGGGCGGCGGGGTCGCGGTTCGCCCGGGAGGACGGCTGGGCGCGCACGCTCACCGTCGACGGTCGCCCCGCCACCGATGCCGAGCGGGCGGCGAGACGGTCGGGTTTCTCCGGCCTCGACGCGCTGCTCCAGCCGAAGGGCGGTGACCCGTCGCTCGCCGAGGCGGCCCGCGCCGGCGGCCCCAATGCCGAGCAGGCCGTGGCGGGCTTGAGCCGCCTGTCGCTCGGCGAGGATCCCGAGCGGGTCTCGGCGGTCGATTACGATCGGCTCTGGTCCGGCACCGACCTCTGGGTCGACGGCTACGGCGACCTCGTGGCGCGCCACTTCGCCGACGTCCCGGTGAAGCTCGGCTGTCCTGTGCAGGCGATCGACTGGTCCGGGTCGGGGGTCCGGGTCGAGACGGCGCAGGGTGCGCTGAATGCGGCGGCCGTCATCGTCACGGTTCCGGTCGGGGTCCTGAAATCCGGCACCCTTCGTTTCGCGCCAGACCTGCCCGAGATCCACCGGGCGGCGCTCGATGGGCTGCATATGGGCGCCTACACGAAGATCGGCCTGCGCCTCGATCCGGCCAGGATCGATCCGGCGGCGTTCGGCGATGCGGTCTCGATCGCCGGCGGCAGTCCGACGCTGTATTTCGAGATGGGACCGTTCGGGCGCCCCCTGGCGGTGGCCAATCTCGGAGGCGACGGCGCCCGCGACCTGTGCCGCGCGGGGGAAGCGGCAGCTTTGGCGCTCGCCACCGAGCGCCTGGGTGCGATCCTGGGCGGCAAGGCCCGGGGCGCGGTACTGGCGGGGCGGCTGGCGGGCTGGTGGACCGATCCCTACGCCCAAGGCTCCTACGCCATCGTGGCGCCGGGCCACGCGGAGGCCCGCGAGCGGTTGCGCGCGGCGGTGGGCGGCCGGGTGTTCCTGGCCGGCGAGGCCCTGGCCGGCGGCGGCGCCATGACGGTCGGCGGGGCGACGCTCGACGGTGAGCGGGCCGCGCGGGACGTGCTGAAGGCGCTGGGTGCGTAGGGCGCAGCTCACTCTCCCACCCCCCTCTGGAGGCTCCAATGTTGACACATCTCCTTCGGGAACCGTTGTGACAGCCCCTCTCCCCGCTTGCGGGGAGAGGGGGCTTCGCGGCCATCGTCAGCCAACTGAACAAAGCTTGAATCCGGCGGCTTTGCGGGTGAGCGAGAGCTTCGAAGCCGCCCGCTCGCTCACCCTCACTCCGCCGCATCCGCCTGTCGAAACCCCTCGATGCCCACCTGATCGGGGTTGATCGCGTGCAGCGCCCGGCGGGCTGCCTCGAGGGGGTGCTCGGCCTCGATCCGGACCGAGGTCAGGTCCGGGCTCTTGTAGACGGTGACGATGGTGTCCATCACCTCGGTCAGCGTCGTGCGCTTGTCCTCGGGCGCCGCGATCAGCAGCTGCAGGCCCCAGGCCCGGTAGAGATCGACCAGCGCCTGGCTGTTGCGCACGTCGAGCTTCGAGAAGGCCTCGTCGAGGAGGCAGAGGCCGAGGCCCGGATTCTCGTCCCCCGGCCGGTCGCCGGGATAGTAGGCGCTCGCGAGCGAAGCCGCGATCGCCACGTAGAACGGCGCCTGCGCCTCGCCGCCCGAGCCCCGCAGGGCCCGCGCCGACATGGTTGTGCGGTTGCCCGCCCGGTCGCGCATGCCGATCTCGTAGACGAAGTAGTTGCGGTAATCGGCCAGCCGCGCCGCATCCTCCTCGCCCGCGATGAGGGCGGTGATCTCGGCGAGCGCCGCCGCCATCGGCCCCTCGGCCGCGCCGTCGAGCAGCGCCTGCGCGGCCTCGGGGGAGCGGGCGGTCTCGGTGGCGAGCGCGTGGACTGCGGCGTAGCGCCGGTCCACCGCCGCCTCGAACGCGTAGGTCTGGCCCGTGAAGCTGCGGGCCGAGAGCCGCTCGTTCAGCGCCTCAAGCCGGGCCTGAACCCGCTCGAACCGGTCGGCGAGGCGCGTCAGAAGATCCTCGGTCATGAGGCGGCGCATCTCGACCTCGGCCCGCTCGGCCTGCGCCCGGTAGCGCCGCAATTCGTGGCCCTCGACGGCCTCGTATTCCCGCCGGACCCAGGCGAAGCCGTCGATCGCGGGCGCGTCGCCCTGGTTCAGGGGATTTTCGACCCGCCACGCGGCGCAGGCCTCCGCCAGCTCCCGCTCGGCGATCCGCCCGTGCGACCGCGCGGCCTCCGCGGTCTCCCGGGCGAGGCCCCGCTCGGCGGTCGCCCGGGAGCCGGCGGCCTTGGCGTCGAGGCCCGCCAGCGCCCGCCGGGCCCCGGCGATCACCCCGACGTCGAACGCCTCGGAGCGGGCGACGCGGACACGGGCGGCATCGCCGCCCATGAGCTGGCGCAGGGCCGCGCGCCGGGCCGAGAGCGCCGCGCGGGCGGCCTCGCGCATGGTCACCAGCCGGGCGCGGAGCGCCGCCTCGTCGGCGAGCAGGCGGTCGAGCTTCGGCTCCAACTCCTCCGACAGCTCGCGCAGATAGGCGACCCGTTCCGTCGTCAGCGCGGCGATCTCGGCGGCGAGCCCGGCGGTGTCGCGCTTCTCGATCCCCTCCCGCTCGGTCTGGAGGGTGCGCCGCCGACCGTCGAGCCCGTCGAGCTCGGCGCGCAGCGTGTCGATGTCGTCGAGACCCCGGGCGATGCGGGCCCGGATCGCGGCCGCCGTGCGGGCGGCCTCGCGCAGCACCGCCGCCTCGCCGCGCAGGCGCCGCGCTTCCGCCACCGCGGCCTCGTGCAGCCGCCGGCTGTCGACGGTCGGGCCACGATGGCCGCGGGTCATCAGCAGATCGACGCTGCGGGTCACCGAATACGCCATGCCGGCGGTGGTCCGCCCGCTCGGCGCCACCGCCCGGGCGAGGCGGGCCAGTTCGGCGTCGTCCCTGGCGAGGTCGTAGCCGCCGAGCCGCACCCCCAGGAACGCCTCCGCGTGCGGGTCACTCGTCTCGATCACCGTGAGCGGCCCGTCGTCGTAGCGGCGGGCGCGCTGCTTGGCGGTGTCGGTGGTCTTGACCAGGATGCAGCGGTGGAAGCGGTCGCGACCCCCCTGGAGTACGCCGAGCGCCTCGTTGAGCCGGTCCGGTTCGACCACCAGCGCCTCCCGGGCGCGGCCGAGCAGGCCTTCGAGGGCCGGACCCCAAGTGGGATCGACGATCTCGGCGAGTTCGCAGATCGGCACGCCTGCGATGCCCCGGCGCTCCAATTCGCCGCGGAACGCCAGAGTGTCGGAGGACAGGCGCGCCGCCGGGCCGGCACCGGTGCGGGGCGCGGTGCGCTCGGCCTCGCTCTCCTGGGCGCGCGCCTTCAGGGCCGCGTCCTCGGCGGCCCGCTCCAGGGCCTCGTCGAACTCGGGCAGCCGCGCCAGCCCGTCGATCAGCTCGGCGAGCGGCCCCTCGGGACGTAAAATCTCTTCGGGCGGCGATTCCCGGCGCAGCCCGGCCCGGGCGCAGGATTCGGCGAGCCGCGCCGCCTGGGGGCAGCTCTGCCGCAGAATGGGAGCGACCGGCTGGAGCTTGCCCATCTGGCCCACGAGCCCGACCAGATCGGCGATCCGCCCGATCAGCTCCTTCCGGTCGCGCTCCAGCATGGAGAGACCGAGGGTCGAGGCGGCGAGCCGCCCCTCGGCGGCGCTGGCGACGGCGAGCGCCTTCTTCTCGGCGATCTCCCCGTCGATGTCGCGCACGAAGCCGCGGCTCGCCGCGACGCGCTCCCGGGCGATGCGCAGGGCGTCGGACCCTTCGCGCAGGCGCGTGCGCACCGCCACGAGGTCGAGGCTGCGGCGGCGCAATTCGGCGCAGGCCGCGTTCAGCTCGTGGGCGGCGGCGTCGAGGATCGATTCGCTCCAGGCCTCGTAGCGATCCTTCAGGCGGCGCAGGCGGGCGAGACGGCTTTCCAGCTCGGCGATCGTCTCCAACAGGCGGCGCCAGTTGGCGATCGATTGGCGGACGCGGTCGACGTCGAGGGGCTCCGGCTCCAGCACGAAGGCCCGCACGAAGGCGCTCGTGTCGAAGATCGGCTTGAACGCCACCGCGTTGGCGAAGCTGCGCAGGAAATGGCGCGGTTCCGGCGCCGGCGCGCCCTCGCGCAGGGTGGCCAGCACGTCGGCCGTGAAGCGCTCGCCGGACGTCCGGTACTCGGTGAAGCTCGAAGCCTTGGCGCGCAGGTCCCCGGCGATCTCGCTCCAGGGCGCCGTGTAGGTGCCGCCGGGGGCGGTGCGGGCGTAATCGGCGATCTCGAACCGGTGCCCGACCGCGATGAAGCGCGACAGCACGGTCTCCTTCGGCTCGACAGCCCGGGCCGCGAGCGCCAGCCCGACCGTGACGACGCGGCCCGACGCCGGGTTCTCGAAGACCAGGGCCAGCACGGTCTCGCAGGATTCCCGGGTCGGGCGGCCGCCCTCCGCCGGGTCGCTGATCCAGCCGAGGCAGTAATCGCGCACCGTGCGGGCGCTGCGCCCGGAGGCCGAGGCGTTCAGCGCGAGGCGGCTGGCATTGTTGCCGGCCAGCACCGTGCCGACCGCGTCGAAGATGGTCGACTTGCCGGCCCCGGTCGGCCCGACGAGCGCCGCCGCACCGCGCAGCCGGATCTGCTCGCGGCGGATCAAATACCAGTTCGAGATGGCGATATCGGTGAGGACGTACACGATGTCGGTGAGCCGGCCCGGATTCGGAAATCAACGGGCTCAGTTGGCCGGGTTCGCCGGCGTATGCAAGCCGGTGACAGAGGCCAAGACGACTCAAGTTCTGCGCGAGCCGTCAGTTTGCTCGCGAAGGCATCAGGGGTATCGTCCCCCCCAATTCCGGCGATCCGACAAGAACATGACCGCGAGCATAAAAACAAAACTCAGCATCCTGTTCCTGTTCTTGCTCGTTTTTGCTGCGATACAGGGCGGAACGACGATCACGCGGATGAAATCCGTCGATGATCAACTGTCGGAACTGCTCGACAGGGCGTTGCCATCCCTGGATGCGGCGGAAACCATCAGCGCGCTGACCGTGAAAGCGCGCCTGCTGCAGGTGCGCGTCGCCACGGCGGACACCGAGGCCGAGCGCGATGCCAGCCGCGCGGGGGTGGAGGCGTTGCTGAGGGAGCGGGCCGCCCTGGTCGAGGCCTACCGGGCCCGGATCGCCACGCCGGACGAGCAGGCCCTCTACGACAGGCTGGTCGCCACGCAGAAGGCCCAGCACTACGCCTGGGAGCGGCTACGCGCGATGAGCCTCAGCCAGCGCGAGGTGGCGATGGCCTATTATCGCGGGGCCATGAACACCCGTTACCAGGACGCCGCAACGGCCGCGCACGCGCTGGTGGAGCGGCATGTCAGGACCGTCGCGGAGGCCGGCCGATCCGCCCGGGAGAGCCAAGCCAGCGCCGTCTCGACGACCATCGTCATCCTGGCCGTCATGCTGGTGGTCGGCCTGGGAGCCACGCTGTACGCGCTGCTCGGGGTCTCGCGGCCGATCACCGTGATGACCGACGCCATGCGGCGACTCGCGGGCGGCGACACGGATTCGGCGGTGCCCTATGCCGGGCGGCGGGACGAGATCGGCGCCATGGCGGCGGCCGTGCAGGTGTTCCGGCAGAACCTGATCCAGACCCGGACCCTGGAGGCCGAGGCGGCCGGCGCCCGCGCGGAGGCCGAGAATCAGCGCCGCCAGGGCCTGCGCGACCTCGCGGCGCGGTTCGAGGCGGCCATCGGCGGCATCGTCCGCACGGTCGCGGCGGCAGCGACGCAGCTCCAGGCGACCGCGCAAGCACTTACCGCGACGGCGGCCCGGACGGCGGACCGCTCCGGCGATGCGCGCACGGCCGCCGAAGAGGCCGCCGCCAACGTCAACACCGTGGCTGCGGCGGCCGAGGAACTCGGATCCTCGGTGGACGAGATCGGGCGTCAGGTGGTGGCCTCGGCGGACCTGGCGCAGGTCGCGGTCCGCGAGGCGGGGGTGACCACCGATCTGGTGCAGGCGCTGAGCAGCGGTGCCCGGTCGGTTCGGGAGGTGGTGACGCTGATCGCCGCGATCGCCGGGCAGACCAACCTGCTGGCCCTGAACGCGACGATCGAGGCGGCCCGGGCCGGCGAGGCCGGCAAGGGGTTCGCGGTGGTGGCCGCCGAGGTGAAGCAGCTCGCCGAGCAGACCGCGACGGCCACCGGGGAGATCAGCCGCCAGATCGACCAGATCCAGGGTTCGACCGACCACGCCGTCCGCGCCATCGACGGCATCGCCGGGCGGATCCGCGAGATCGACGCCACGGCGACCACGATCGCCAGCGCGGTGGCGCAGCAGGGGGCGGCCACGCAGGAGATCGTCCGCAACGTGGCCCAGGCGGCGGCCGGAACCGGCGCCGTCACGGTCAACATCACGGAGGTGGCGGGTGCGGCCGACGAGACTGGTGCGGCGGCCGGGCAGGTGCTGCGCGCGGCCTCCGAGATGGCCGAGCAGGCGGCCCGGCTGGGGAGCGAGGTGGAGCATTTTCTCGCCACGGTGCGGGCGGCCTGAAGCCTCCTCCCGATCGGTGGCTTTCGAACAGTCATGGTTTCGAAAGGTCTGTGACCTTTTGCGGGTGCAGGGCAGCGCCCTGCTGTCGGGCTTCGCCCGATCTGTCAGGACGTTGCCCTGACGACCCACCAAAGGGCGACGCCCTTTGGAAACCCAACACGCTCTACCGGAATCGGTATCAGGCCTCCCCGGCCTCGGTCCAAGCCCGCAGGCGCTCCAGCCACGCATCCGAGGCCAAAACCGCCACGCCCGGCAGGAGCGCGAGCGGCGTCACCCGCTCCACGCGGTCGCGCTCGCCGAGCCGCAGGCCGCCGCGGCGCGCGTAGAGTCGCAGGATGTCGGCGAGCCGGCCCTCCTCGGGGGGCTCGTTGCGGGCGACCGTCCGGATCTTCTCGACGATCTCGTCGGTGGTGCACTCGACGATCCCGTCCGTGCCGACGCGATGGTCGCGCAGGCCCTCCTCGTAGAGGAGCCGCAACGCCAGCAGCACCAGGGTCTCGTCCTTGCGCAGGCGCTCCGACACGATGTCGTGGCGCGGCGCGTCGGCGGCCGGGCTCAGCGACACCATCTGGTCGCGGTGGGAGACCGTCAGCGCGTAGCCGAGACACGCGAAGTAGTCGGTGAAGAACGGCGCGTAGTGCCGGGCGAGCTCGTAGGAGCGGCCGATATTCGGCGTGTCGGCGTAGATCACCTGCCCCTTCAGCAACACCTGAAGGGCGCGGCTGAGTTCCTCGGCATCCGGCGCCCGGGCGCCGGGGGGCGCGGGCTCGTCGCCGTCGATGATGGCGCGGAACCCCTCAAGCACCGGGACGCCGCTCCAGCAGGAAATCCGGGCAGTCGAGCCAGCCGTTGGCGACGCGCTCGGGCAGGCGCGTGAGGGCGTAGCGCGCGCCGAGTTGCGCGTCGAACAGCACGTCGATCTCGCGCAGGCGCTGGAACACGATGAAGTCGTCCACCGTCGCGATGGCGATCTGGGATCCGCGCAGCCGCAAAGCCTTGCCGAGCCGGGCTTCCACGAAGGCGCTCATGCTCTCCGGCGTCACGGTGGTGCGGCGGCGGAACTCCGCCTTGGCGGCCGCGAAGGCGTCGACCACGGGATCGTCCTCGATGTCGGGCAGGGGCTCCATGTCGATGGCGAGCTTGCGGGCCCGCGGCATCTGGAGATGCGCGTGGCCGATCGGCGGGCGCAGGAGCGAGACGTCGGCCGGCACCTCGGGGGCGATCTCGGCGGCGCCGACCGCGCGCAGCATGGCGGCGGCGCGCTCGACGCCGCCGGGATCCGGCCGGTCCATGACGTGGAGCGCCGCGGCGATCCGGCGCTCCAGGCGGGCCACCACGGCATCGACCGCGTCGAGGTGGTTGTCGAGCCCCTCGAACACCGTCAGGATCTGGGCGAGATCGGCCCGCACCGCCCGCTGGGCGGCGTCGAGATCGGGGCTGCGGCCCTCGCGGATCAGGCCCTCGGCCAGCGCCCGGACCGTGAGGGCGTCGCGCAACGCCCGGCCGGCCTCGCGCACCACGCTGGCGCGGAAGCGGAACGGGTTGAACCGGGTGTGCAGCGTCCGGTAATCGCTGATCAGGTGGCGCTCGACGAAATCCTCGAAGAACAGCCGGAAGGTCTTGGCCCGGTCGGGCTCGCGCAGGATGCGCTCCTCGACCTTGCGCATCCCGGCCGCGAGGCCGCGCACGTGGGCCAGGAAGGCGGCCGACGCCCGGGCGGCGTTCGCCAGGGCCTCCGAGCGGCTGCCGGGATCCGACAGGGCGCTCTCCAGACCGCCCAGCACCTCCAGCACGGCGCCGCCGTAGGAGCGGGTCTCGCCCCGTTCGAGCCGGGACAGTTCTTCCAGGAGGAGCCGCGCCTCGGGGTCGAACTCGACCACCGGCACGTAGCGCTCGCGGCGCTCGATCAGCCAGCCGGTATCGAGGAGGCGGCGGTAGAGGGCGGTGCGGCGTTCCGTGGGATCGGCTGAGATCGGCTCGTCGCCGCTGACCTCCGGATCGCTCCAGCCCGCCGCGAAGTCGCCGATCTCGGCGAGCAGTTCGGCCTTGCGCACCGGCTCGGCGCCGAGGACGCGCCGGTGCAGATGCAGCAGCAGGGCCGCGTTGAAGCCGCGGCTCGGGGAGGCCAGCGGCTTGAACAGCTCATCGGGCAGCTGCGCGAACAGCATGTTTTGGGACTCTCGCGGTCCGCGCAGCCGTGACCTTACTTCGCGCCGAGGAGCTCGACGTCGAAGATCAGGGTGGCGTTCGGCGGGATCACGCCGCCGGCGCCCCGGGCGCCGTAGCCGAGCTGCGGCGGGATGATGAGCGTGCGCTTGCCGCCGGTCTTCATGGTGGCGACGCCCTCGTCCCAGCCCTTGATCACCTGGCCGGCGCCGAGGGGGAACGAGAACGGCTGGTTGCGATCGCGGGACGAGTCGAACTTCTTGCCCTTCTTGCCGCCCTCATCGAGCCAGCCGGTATACTGGACGGTGACCTGCTGGCCGGGCTTCGGCTCGGGCCCGGTCCCGACGACCTCGTCCTGGTACTTCAGCCCGGAGGGCAGCGTGACGGTCTCGGCAGTGGCGGCAGTGCTCATGGCGATCAACGCGGCTCCGGCGATGAGGGACAGGCGAGGCATGGTTTCTCCCTGGAGCCGGCGCCGTTCGCGCCGGCCGTCGCCGCGCCTTCTAGCGACTCGCAAGGGTTGAGGCCAGGGCGGGGGCTGGTGTGGCGGCGCCGCGCGTTTCCCTCCCCCCGCAGAGGGGGGAGGGAGGGTTGCGGAACCCTTCGCGCTCGTCCTCGAACGAAGTTATGGGAATCCGGTAGCAGCCCCTGCGAGGGAGGGAGGGCGCGTGGCAAATCTCGACTGCCGGTTCCATCATAGGAACGATCGCCTTCACCCCGCCACCATCCCCGCGAGATACGCCACCAGCCGCCGGGCGACCTCGTCCTTGCCGAGGCGCGGCCAGGTCTCCACCGCGCCGTCCCGCTGGATCAGGTGGACCGTGTTCTCGGACCCACCCATGACACCGCCTTCCGCCGAGACGTCGTTGGCTACGATCAGGTCGCAACCCTTTCGGGCGATCTTGGCCCGGGCGTGGTCCAGCACCGCGTCGGTCTCCGCCGCGAAGCCCACCACCAGGGGCGGGCGCCCGACCGTCTTGCGGGCGATCGTGGCGAGGATGTCGGGGTTCTCGGCGAGGGCGAGCGGCGCCGGGCCGGTGCCGTCCTTCTTGATCTTCTTGGTGCCGGCCTCGAGCTCGGGGCGCCAATCCGCCACCGCGGCGGCGAAGATCGCGATGTCGGCCGGCAGCGCCGCCTCGACGGCGGCCATCATGTCCCGGGCGGTCTCCACCCGGATGACCGTGACGCCCGGCGGGTCCGGGATCGCCACCGGCCCGGAGACCAGCGTCACGGCGGCGCCGGCCTGCGCGGCGGCCCGCGCGATCGCGTGGCCCTGGCGGCCGGAGGAGCGGTTGGCGATGTAGCGCACCGGATCGATCGGCTCGTGGGTCGGGCCGGAGGTCACCAGCACCCGCCGGCCGGCGAGGGGGCGGCCGGCGCCCCCGCCCAGCATCCGCTCCAGGGCGTCGGCGATCTCGTGCGGCTCGGCCATCCGGCCGGGGCCGGTCTCGGGCTCCGCCATCCGGCCGGCATTGGGGCCGACGACGTGGACGCCGTCGCCCTCCAGGGTCGCGCGGTTGCGGCGGGTCGCCGGATGCGCCCACATCTGCACGTTCATGGCCGGCGCGATCAGGATCGGCAGGGTCGTGGCCAGCAGGATCGTGGTGGCGAGATCCGCCGCGTGGCCGCCCGCCATCCGGGCCATCAGGTTGGCGGTGGCGGGCGCCACCACCACGGCGTCGGCATGCCGGGCGAGCTTGATATGGCCGATCTCGGCTTCGCTGGCCCGGTCGAACAGGTCGGTATGGGCGCGCTCGCCGGCCAGCGCCGCGGCGGCGAGCGGCGTGACGAATTCCTGCGCGCCCTTGGTCAGGACCGGGCAGACGCTGGCGCCCCGCTCGCGCAGGCGCCGGATCAGGTCGAGGGCCTTGTAGGCCGCGATGCCCCCGCCGATGACGAGGAGGACGCGGCGCTCGGCGAGGGTCTCGTTCATGAGAGAAACCCTCTGCGCGCCGCGGCGCGCGCGTCAAGCGGGGGGCTCAGGCGGCCGCGGGGACCGCCGTCTTCAAGCCACCGAACCGGCGCTCCCGGCGCTGGAACTCCGCCATGGCCTCGGCGAGGTCCTCGGGGCCGAAATCGGGCCACATCCGCTCAGTGAAGTGCAGCTCGGCGTAGGCCGCCTCCCACAGCAGGAAGTCCGATAGGCGCTGCTCGCCCCCGGTGCGGATCAGCAGGTCGACCTCGACGGGGGAGCCGTGCATCTCGCCCGCCACCAGGGCCCCGAAATCCTCGCGCGTCACCGCCTCCTCGCTCTGGAGGCGCCGCGCCGCCGCGATGATCGCGTCCCGGGCGGAATAGTCGACGCAGATCCGCAGGTGCAGGCGGGTCCCCGCTTCGGTGGCGGCCTCCGCCGCAGCGATCGCCTCCGGGATGCCCGCCGGGAGCCGGTCGCGGCGGCCGACGACGGACAGACGCGTGCCGGTGCGGGCGAGCCGCTGTGTCTCGTTGCGCAGGTAGGAGCGCAGGAGCCGCATCAGGCCGCCGACCTCCTCGGCCGGGCGCTGCCAGTTGTCGGCCGAGAAGGCATAGAGGGTCAGCGTGCCGATGCCGAGATCCGGGCAGGCCTCGGCGGTCCGCCGGATCGCCTCGACGCCGCGGTGATGCCCGGCGAGCCGGGGCAGGCCGCGCTGCGTCGCCCAGCGCCCGTTGCCGTCCATGATGATCGCGGCGTGCAGGGCCTTCGGCGCCGCCTCACTGTGCATCGTATGGTCTCCCGGCCAGAGCGTATCGGTGGAGTTAATCGGGGCGGCATGAACAGTCTTGGAACGATTCAACAGTCTCACGCCGGTTTCGTGGCCGGATCGAGTCCGCGCCGGCCCGATTCCGGCCCGGGCTCGGCGGCCTCCGCGGCGTCGCGGACGACCTGCTCCAGCACGCCGAGATAGCCGATGAAGCGCTGGCGGCCGCTGGCGGTCAGCCGGCACACCGTCTGCGGACGGTTCTGCGCGAACCCCTTCTGGAGTGTCACGAAGTCCGCCTCGCTCAGAACCGCGAGGTGGCGGTTCAGGTTGCCGTCGGTCAGACCGCACAGGCGCTTCAGATCCGGGAAGGGCAGCCCCTTGGGGTGGGCCACCAGGGAGGTCAGCACGGAGAGCCGGGCCCGCTCGTGGATGATCCGGTCGAGCCCCTCGTAGGAGAAGCGGCCGTCGTCGCGATCAGAGGCCATCGTCGTAGGCCCCGGCGCCGTGGTGGATGATCGCAGCCAGCCAGGTCTGGCCGACCAGGAAGGGCAGCCCCATCGTCCAGGGGGAGAGGACGCGCGTCTCCGCCGAGAAGGCCAGCACGCCGAGGCCGGCGAGCAGGTACCACGCGCCCACGCCCTGGACGCCCCGGGGCAGGATGCGCGCCGAGGCGAACAGGCCGAGGCCGACCAGAACCTGCCAGAGGCCCGGCAGCATCCAGACCTCCTGGGGGGCGAACCGGGCGATCACCAGGGCGAGGCAGGCCCCGGCGCCGGCCGCCGGCAGGAAGACCTCGATGGCGTTCCACACCATGGCGTCGGCCAGGCCGGAATGCAGGCGGCGGGTCCGCCGCACCGCTTTGATGCCGATCATCGCGAAGGCCGCCAGCGCGGCCGCGACCCAGAGGCCGAAGAACAGGCCTGTCCGCACCGCCGGGTCACCGAGCCACAGGGCCTGACCCGCCGCGCAAGCCAGGGCGAGGCCACCGGTGGCTGCGACCGTCGCCGCGCCCACCCCGCGGAAGGTCGTGTCCCGGGCGATCTGCGAGCGGATCGCCACGATGTCGGCCAAGGCCTTGTCCAAGTCCTGCATGCGTTTCACGCCCCAGCCTACATCGTGCTTTGCGCCGCAAAGTAACGGCCCTTGCCATCCGTCGCAAGCCAATTCGATCGGCTCAACGCCCGATTTGCCAGATACGAAATTGGCTTTTCCGGCCATAAATTTCGTGAAGACTACCTAACGGTTGTATTCCGTTGAGTATCTTCATGAATGGCCGCAGCGCGACAGACATCCGCTCCGCCGCTTCGGGGGACGGCCCGGTGCGGGAAAAACTCCCGGCCCGGCAGGCTTTCTCGCGACGCCCGACAGGCCCATATTGGACTCATGCCCGCTCCGAAGAAATCGCGCTCCGTCTCGGCCTCGTCCGCCAAGGCGTCGAAGCCCGAGCTGAAGCCGCTCGATACCTATCTCGCCGCGTTGCTGAACCCGGCGCTCAACCGCAACCGGCCGCCGCCGATCGACGCGCCGCCCGAGCCGCCGGCCGAGACGCCTGCGCGTCCAGGCAAGCCCAAGGGGCGCGGCAAGGCCAGCGGCAACGACACCCGCAACGACACCGGCAAGCGCGGGACCTCGCAGGCCGCCACCCGCCGGGCGGAGATCGCGCGCGACGGCTTCGCGGAGGCGCCGCAGGCCGGCTTCGCCCTGGGCGACGCGGCCGATGTCGACCCGCGCCTCGCCCAGGCGCTCGGCCTGACCCCGCCCGAGGACGGCCCGGTGCCGGAGGGGGCCGACCTGCCCGATCCCGGCGGCGACGGCGGCGCCTCGGCCACGATCACGGCCCTCGAGCGGCTGCTCACCGAGGGCAACCCGCTGTTCAAGGATGGCCAGACCTGGGTTCCGCACCGGCCGGATCGGCCGCAGAAATCCGAGGGTGGCGTCCGGTTCACGCTGAAATCCGAGTTCACGCCGGCCGGCGACCAGCCGAAGGCCATCGCCGAACTGGTCGGCGGCGTGCAGGCCCATGAGCGCGACCAGGTGCTGCTCGGCGTCACCGGCTCCGGCAAGACCTTCACGATGGCCAAGATCATCGAGGAGACGCAGCGCCCGGCCCTGATCCTGGCGCCCAACAAGACGCTGGCCGCGCAGCTCTACGGGGAGTTCAAGGCGTTCTTCCCCGACAACGCGGTCGAGTACTTCGTTTCCTACTACGATTACTACCAGCCCGAAGCCTACGTCCCGCGCTCCGACACGTTCATCGAGAAGGAATCCTCGATCAACGAGCAGATCGACCGGATGCGCCACGCCGCCACCCGCGCCCTGCTGGAGCGGGACGACGTGATCATCGTCGCATCGGTCTCGTGCATCTACGGTATCGGCTCGGTCGAGACCTACACGGCGATGTCGTTCACGGTCTCGCTCGGCGAGCGGATCGAGCAGCGCCAGCTGATCGCCGATCTCGTGGCGCTCCAGTACAAGCGGATCCAGTCCGATTTCGCCCGCGGCACGTTCCGGGTGCGCGGCGACTCGATCGAGCTGTGGCCCGCCCACCTGGAGGATCGCGGCTGGCGGATCGGCCTGTTCGGCGACGAGGTCGAGAGCATCGTCGAGTTCGACCCGCTGACCGGCAAGACCCTCTCCGAATTGAAGTTCGTGAAGGTCTACGCCAACTCGCACTACGTGACGCCGCGGCCGACGCTGCAGCAGGCGATCAAGGGCATCAAGACCGAGCTGAAGGGCCGGATCGAGGAGCTCACCAAGATGGGCCGCCTGATCGAGGCGCAGCGCATCGACCAGCGCTGCACCTTCGACATCGAGATGATCGAGGCCACCGGCGCCTGCAACGGCATCGAGAACTATTCGCGCTACCTCACCGGCCGGAAGCCGGGCGAGCCGCCGCCGACACTGTTCGAGTATCTGCCCGACAACGCCCTGGTGTTCACCGACGAGAGCCACGTCACCGTGCCGCAGATCGGCGGCATGTACCGGGGCGACTTCCGCCGCAAGGCGACGCTCGCCGAATACGGCTTCCGGCTGCCCTCCTGCCTCGACAACCGCCCGCTGCGCTTCGAGGAGTGGGACGCGATGCGGCCGATGACGGTCCACGTCTCGGCGACGCCCGGCAAGTGGGAGATGGAACAGACCGGCGGCGTCTTCGCCGAGCAGGTGATCCGCCCGACCGGCCTCGTCGATCCGGTGATCGAGATCCGCCCGGCCCGCAGCCAGGTCGACGATCTGCTGGGCGAGGTCCGCGAAGTGGCGCAGGCCGGCTACCGGACACTCGTGACCACGCTCACCAAGCGCATGGCCGAGGATCTCACCGAATACCTGCACGAGAACAACGTCCGGGTGCGCTACATGCACTCCGACATCGACACGCTGGAGCGGATCGAGATCATCCGCGACCTGCGGCTCGGCGCCTTCGACGTGCTGATCGGCATCAACCTGCTGCGCGAGGGCCTCGACATCCCGGAATGCGCCCTGGTGGCGATCCTGGATGCCGACAAGGAGGGTTTCCTGCGCTCGGAGACCTCGCTGATCCAGACCATCGGCCGCGCTGCCCGCAACGCCGACGCGCGCTGCATCCTGTACGCGGACAACATCACCGGCTCGATGGAGCGGGCGATGGCCGAGACCGAGCGCCGCCGTGCCAAGCAGCTCGCCTACAACGAAGAGCACGGGATCACGCCGCAGAGCGTGAAGCGCGGCATCGCCGATATCCTCAGCAGCGTGTTCGAGCGCGACCACGTCCAGGTCGATACCGGGCTGGCCAAGGACGCCATCACGGTCGGCCACAACCTCAAGGCCGTGCTGGCCGATCTGGAGAAGCGGATGCGGGCGGCCGCCGCCGATCTCGACTTCGAGGAGGCGGCCCGCCTGCGCGACGAGCTCAAGCGGCTTCAGGCGACCGAGCTGCTGGTCTCCGACGATCCGATGGCCCGGCAGGGCGACGTCGAGCGCGAGGCCGGCAAGTTCGGCCGGAAGCCGCCGCGCGGGGGCAGCCGGATCGCCAAGCCCGACCTCGACAACATGGGGCCGGGGACGGATCGCGAGTTGCCGGTCGGCGGCCTCGCGCCGGCCTGGCAGGAGCGGCCGAAGCCGCGCTCGACGCAGGGGCTCGGCGGGCAGAAGCCCAAGTACAAGGGTGGCGGGGGACGGCGGCGGGGGTGATCGCCCGGCACGTCTCAGGCGGCTTCGTGGTCCCGGCGATAGCCCGATGCCACTTCGCCGGCATCCACGATCGCCTGCGCGATGCGGACGACGAGACCATTGCAGGCCTCGTCGTAGGCCTGCGAGTCCTTCTGGACCGCTGCCTCGACCAGGGTCCCAGCCTGCTCGCGCACGATCTCGCGGGCGGTGCGCAGCGCGTCGGCGTAGGGCTCGAACGGTCGGGGCATCGTTGCACTCCCGAGACGCCGGGTCTTCCGGCATCGGTAGGGGGCTGGAACGAGCGTCGCGGCAAAACTGTTCCCGGGCACGCTGAACCGCAGCGCCGCACCGACACCGATCAGATCCGGCTGTGAGACGAGTTCCCGATGGCTTCAGACCCGAACGCGCGCCCCACCCTCGACGACGACACCCTGGCCTTCGCGGCCCGCGTGTTCCAGTACGCCCGGATGGGCCACGCGGAGGAGTTGGCCGAGCTGTTCGGCCAGGGGCTTCCGGCGAACCTGCGCAACGACAAGGGTGACAGCCTGCTGATGCTCGCCGCCTATAACGGGCAAGCCGAGGCGGCCCGGGTGATCCTGGAGGCCGGCGGCGACCCGGAACTCGCCAACGATCGCGGCCAGACGCCCCTCGCCGGGGCGGCCTTCAAGAACGACCTCGCGATGGCGCGGCTGCTGCTCCAGCACGGGGCCGCGGTGGACGGGACCGGCGACGGCTCCCGCACCGCCCTCATGACGGCCGCGATGTTCGACCGGACCGAGATGGTCGACCTGCTGCTCCAGCACGGGGCCGACCCGAACCGGCGCGACGCCGCCGGCCAGAGCGCCGCCGACATGGCCCGGGCCATGGGCGCGCAGGCGACGCCGGGGCAGCTCGACGGGGCGGGGCGGTGTTAACGCACTTTGCCGAGCGTTGCAGCGTTAAGCCGACATGCACGGGCGCGACAGACGCCCCACCCGGGAGTAGAAGCTTGCCGCGATCCCTGAAAACTGCCGCACTGGCCTGCCTCGTGCAGATCGCGTCATGCGGCATAGCATCCGCCGCCGAGACCCCCTGGCCGGCCTTCGGCCACGATTCCAGCAACCGCAATTTTTCCGCGCTGGCCCAGATCGACCGGAGCAACGTCGCGCGGCTGCGTCCGGCGTGGCTCTTCCAGACCGGCATCACCGGCTACTTCCAGGCCCAGCCCCTGATGGTGGACGGGACGCTCTACCTCTCCACCACACAGAACAACGTCGCGGCCCTCGACGCGGGGACCGGCAAGCCGCTCTGGACCTACACGCACAAGCCGCGCACGGAGAAGATCTTCGGCCCGCCCTCGAACCGCGGGCTCGCGGTCGCCGGCGGTCTCGTCTTCGAGGCGACCATGGACGGGCGGCTGATCGCCCTGGATGCCAAGACCGGCAAGATCGTCTGGGACAAGGAGGCGGTCCGCCCGGAGGAGGGTGAGACCGAGACCGCCTCGGGGCTGGCAGCCACCCTCGGCGGCAAGCCCGTGCAGGGGTCGAGCCGGCTCGGCTTCAAGATGCCGCCGCTGGTCGCCGACGGGCTGGTGATCGTCGGCGTCACCGGGGCGGGCTACGGCCTCCATATCGAGGACGCGGCGGGCGGCCTCGACGGCGGCGCGGTGGTGGGGATCGAGGGCGGCTACGGCCGGCGCGGCTGGCTCGCCGCCTACGACGCGAAGACCGGCGCCGAGCGCTGGCGCTGGTACGTCACGCCCTCCGCGGGCTGGGAGGGCGGTTTCGTCGACAAGACCGCCGACGGCACGCCGCTTCACCGGGACATCCCGGCCGAGAAGGCGGCGGCGCCCGCCAACCGCGATGCGTGGCGGGTCGGCGGCGGCTCGCTCTGGATGACGCCGGCCTACGATGCCGATCTCGGCCTGATCTTCCTCGGCACCGGCAACCCGGCGCCGCAGAATTTCGGCCTCTCGCGGCCGGGCGACAACCTCTACACGATGTGCCTCGTGGCGCTGGACGTGAAGACCGGCCAGCTGCGCTGGTACTACCAGCAGGTGCCGCACGACGAGTGGGGCTACGACGTCGCCGCGCCGCCCTTCCTGCTCGACGGCCCGAACGGCACCAAGGCGGTGGCCTCGGCGAGCAAGACCGGCTGGATCTACGTCCACGACCGCGCGACCGGGAAGCTGCTGGAGCGCTCGGCGCCGCTCCTCGACCAGAAGAACCTGTTCGCGCCGCCGACCGCGCAGGGGACGGTGGTGGCGCCGGGCCCCCTCGGGGCGGTCTCGTGGCCGCCGACCGCGTACGACGGGCGGCTCGCCTACGTGCAGGTCCGCCACGGGGCGACGACCTACACGGTGAAGACCGTACCGGCCGCCGCGGGACGGCCGGAGATCCGCTACACCGAGACCAGTGAGGCGAAGGGCGAGCCGTCCTTCAGCACGCTGACCGCCGTCGACCTGACGAACGGCGGCACGATCGCGTGGTCGGTCCGCGCGGCGAGCCGGCTCTCGGGCGGCACGCTGGCGACCGCCGGAGGCCTCGTCTTCTCCGGCGAGGAGGACGGCCACCTCGACGCCCACGATGCGCGCGACGGAGCGGTGCTCTGGCGCTTCCAGTGCGGCGCGGGGATCAGCGGGCCGGCCATGACGTACGCGCTGGATGGTCGGCAGTACGTGGCGGTGGCGGCGGGCGGCGCCTCCTACACCAAGGCGTCGGGCTTCGGCACCGGCGACGCATTGCTGGTCTTCGCGCTGCCCGATTGACCATGGCCAAGCTTGACGGGAAGGGTTCCAGCCGGAGGCGGGGGCTCTTTCCGGACCATGACAGAGGCGCAGAGCGCGGACGCCGGGACCGGGCGGGCGGAAGCCCAGCCGACCGATCGCGGACCGCCGGTGATCCGCACCATCGCGATGCCGGCCGACACCAATCCGGCCGGCGACATCTTCGGCGGCTGGCTGATGGCCCAGATGGATCTGGCGGCCGGCAACGTCGCGGCCCGGCGGGCCCGGGGGCGCTGCGCCACCATCGCGGTCGATGCGATCACCTTCCACCACCCGGTCTTCGTGGGCGACGAGGTCAGCCTCTACGCGTGGCTGGTGAAGGTCGGGCGCTCGTCCCTGCGCATCCAGGTCGAGGTCTGGCGGCGCGAGCGGGCGAGCGAGGCGACCATGAAGGTCACGGAGGCGACCTTCACCTTCGTGGCGATCGGCGACGACCGGCGCCCGCGGCTGGTTCCGCCCGAGGCGGCCGGGGACTGATCACGACACGGGCGATGCACATCCGATCTGGGACCGCCTGATTGCAGAGTGGGCTGCGGCGGCGCTTGGCGAAAACCAAAACAATCGCCGCTTCCGCACGTTGGCCCGGATCGCGCATGATGTCGGTCAGTCCGGCTGTCGCAGCGGTGCCGATCCGCGGCGCACGTGGTCGGCGGCCGCACGTCCAGGGATCGGAACCACACGATGGCGCAGCGGTCGGGACACGACTTCAAGTTCGGCATCGAGGAGGAGTTCTTCCTGGCTGGCGCCCGCTCGCGGGGCGCGCCGCGCGCGTCGATCCAGGGTTTCCACGACGCGGCGAAACACCTGGGTTCGGTCGAGCGGGAACTCCTCGAGAATGAGGTCGAGATCTGTTCGGAGCCGACGGCGAGCGTCGACGCGGCGCGCGCGGCGCTGGGCGATCTGCGCGACAAGCTCCAGGCGACCGCCCGCGCGCACGGGCTCAAGCTGTTCGCCGCCGGGACGCACCCCACCGCCGTCTGGGCGGTGCAGAAGGAGACCGACAAACCGCGCTACCGCGGGATGATGGACGACCTCCAGATCACCGGGCGCCGCTCCGTGGTCGCCGGCCTGCACGTCCATGTCGAGGTGCCGCGCCCGGAGAAGCGGGTGGATATCATGCGGCGGATCTACCCGTTCCTGCCGCTGCTGCTCGCCCTCTCGACCTCCTCGCCGTTCTACGATCGCCGGCGCACCGGCCTGCACGGCTACCGGTTGCGGGCCTACGCCGAGCTGCCCCGCACCGGGCTCCCCGAGCTGTTCGACGACGAGGCCGATTACGCCCGCTATGTCCGGATCATGACCGCGGCCGGCGCCGTGCCCGATCCGACGTATTTCTGGTGGCACATCCGTCCGTCGATCCGATACCCGACCCTGGAGCTGCGCGTCGCCGACAGCTGCACGCGGCTGGACGACAGCCTGACCATCGCCCAGCTCTACCGCTGCCTCGTCCGTCTGCTCGACCGGCGCCCGGAGATCCATGCCGGCCTGACCGGCGCATCGCGGGGGTTCGTGATGGAGAACCTGTGGCGGGCCGAGCGCGACGGCACGGGCGCGTCGCTGATCGACGAGACGGCCGGGCGCGCCGTTCCCGTGACCGACGCCCTGGATGCCTTGCTCGACCTGATCGCCGAGGACGCGGCCGCGCTCGGCTGCACGGCGCAGATGGCGCACGCCGCGGTGATCGCCCGAAACGGATCGAGCGCGGCCGGCCAGCTCGCGGCCTACGCGACCGCCCGCGATGGCGGCGCCAGCGAGGGCGCGGCGTTGAAGGCGGTCATCGATTGGCTCGCCCGGGAGACGGCGCCCGTGGGCTGAGGGACCGACCGAGGGAGGCGAGCGGATCGCGTTAGATTCGGCTGTTCCCCTCAGCCCGCCGCGAGGGCGTAGCGCGTCCGCAGGCGCAGGCCGAACACCACCATCATGAACATGCAGCAGGTCGCGTTGTTGCCGTTCCACAGCACCGTCTCGAACGAGGCCGAGACCAGCCCGAGGAACCAGAGGCGCAAAAACAGCATCGTCTCCGCGTCGAGCCGGGCGCCGCCGGCCACGCGCTGCAGGTCGCGGACCGGCGCCAGCACGAAGGCCACCACGGTCAGCACCAGGAACGGCAGGCCGCCGATCAGCGCCGTGTCGAGATAGGCGTTATGGGCGTGGTCGACGGTGTTGACCCAGGTCAGCTCCTCGGAGCCGGCATACATGGTCCGCTCGGTCATCCAGAAGGCGCCGATCCCCCAGCCCCGCCAGGGGCGGATCAGGATGTTGTCGATGGCGAATTGCCAGATCTCGCTGCGGCCGGTGAAGGTCGCGTCGGTCAGCAGCGACCCGACCGCCTCCTGGATCGGCGGAATCAGCACCGATCCGATCGAGATCAGCGAGAACCCGACCACCGGGCCGAGCAAGAGCAGGCGCCGGGCGAAGCCGCCGGTCAGCACCTGGCAGAGCCCCGTCACGCCGAGGATCACCGGCAGCAGCAGGATCGCGGTCTTGGAGCCGCTCGCGAGCAGAAACCCGGACGCCAGCAGCACGATGGCCCAGCCGAGGAACCGGTTGGCGGCGGTGGCGACGTAGAGGCCGATGATCACCAGGATCACCATGGCGGCCCCGGCCTCGTTCTTCTGCGGGAAGATCCCGCGCCAGAGGCCCGGATGACTCGGATCGGAATTGACGTCGAAGGCCGAGTGGATGGCGAGGTTCGGCACGAAGGCCACCGCCAGATAGGAGGCGAGCACGATCACCAGGGCCGCCCCGGCGAGGCTGAGCGCCAGCTGCCGCGGGGAGCGGGCGACGATCAGCACGCCGGCGGAGAGCATCGCGGCGATCCCGAACAGCGCCAGCCGGCGCAGCGACAGGCTGGGCTCGATCGAGAGCAGCGTCGTCAGGCCGAGCCAGATTGCGCAGAGCAGGAGCGGCCGGGTCATCAGCGGCTGCAGGTGCCGGATGCCAATCCGGCGGATCGCCAGCGCCATGGCGGTGCCGGCCGCGAGGAACAGCACCTGTGTCAGCAGGCTGCCATCCTCGGAGGCCGCCAGGATCGACCGGTCGGACAGGTCCTTCAGCCAGACGTGGTTCCAGAGGAGGACGAAGACCGCCCCGTTGAGGAGCACGCGCACGACGTCCGGCACGTCGCGGCCCGCGCGGGCGTGCTGCCGTCCGTCAGCCGGGATGCCGATCGCCGCGTCTGCAGAAGCCATGTCGTTCCACCGCCGAGCCTGCGACCCGCGCGGTCCCACCAAGCGGCCGGGTGATCCCACCCATTCCCCTCATCCTGAGGTGCCCGCGTCAGCGGGCCTCGAAGGAGAGCTCCAGTTGGCCGCGCGCTCCCTGGGGATCTCCTTCGAGGCCTCCGCTGCGCTCCAGCACCTCAGGATGAGGGGGGTGGGTTAGACGTTGGTCGCCTCGTTAGGGACGGCGTGGTCAGCCGCAGACTTATCCTAGACCGATGCACGGTCCGCGCGATGGCAAATCAAACGTCACACCCAACGATCGCGCGATAACCTTGACGAAGGCCTGCTGCGCTCAGCGCCGCATCGTGTACTGCGAGCGGCCGGCGGACTGGCGCATCAGGAAGGAGGCCATCTCGGCGAGTTCCGGAGCCTTTGAGCGGAAGGTCACCGACAGAGCGAGCAGCGTGTCCTTGTGGTCGAGGCCGGGATAGAGCCGCTCCTGCACGGGCACGTGCTCGGCCCGCAGCTTCGCGGCGAGGCTCACCGTGTGCCGGGGCTTCACGACGGTATCGGCGTCGCCGGTCGCCAGGAAGGCGGGGGGCGAGAGCGGACCCACGAAGGTCCCCGGCTGGGTCGCCGCCAGATCGGGCGCCTTGCCGAACACCTTGATCGTGGTGTCCTGATCGAGCGGCAGGAAGTCGTAGGGGCCGGACAGGCCGGCCACCGCCTTGATCACCTTGGGATCGACCCCGGCCGCCGTGACGTAGCGCGGGTCGAGACCGAGCATCAGGGCGTTGTAGGCGCCGGCGGAATGGCCGGCCAGGACGATCCGGCGCGGGTCGCCACCGTAGGCCGCGATGTTGTCGCGCACCCAGGCGAGCGCCGCCGCCCCGTCCTCCAGGAAGCCCGGGAAAGCGGTCTCCGGATAGAGCCGGTAATCCGGCAGCACCGTGACGAAGCCCTGCGCGGCGAGCGCGTGGCCGACGAAGGCGTAATCGTCCTTCGCGCCGCTCTGCCAGGAGCCGCCGTAGAAGAACACCAGCACCGGCGCATTCTCGGCCCCCGCCGTGGGCACGTAGACATCGAGGCGGTGCCGGGGGCCTTCGCCGAAGGGCTGATCCTTCGCGGCGAGGCGTCCGCCGGGGTCGCGCGGGCCGATCGCGTCGAACAGCGCCAGCGGCGAGGCCGCGCTGAAGCCGAAGGCCGCGAGCCCGAGGCACAGGAGGCTGGCCAGCGCGGTGAGGAGTCGTGTCATATCCCATCCGGTTATCGCGACCGGGCCATACGGCACCGCTCTCGGGGCGGATTGATGACGGCGGCGCGGCAAAGCGCGAAAAATCAGGTCCGCAGCACGATGCAGGCGCCGCCGACCTTCCGGATGCGGCCGCACAGGTCGTCGGCGGCCTGCCGGCTCTGGGCCGGGATGCGGATCCGGTAGAACGCCCGGGTGCCGCGGTTGCGCAGGCGCGTGCCGATGATCATCGGCCGCACCTCGCCGATCACCCCCGCATAGGCGCTGCGCGCGCGGTTGAAGCTCTGGAGCGCCAGGGACTTGGAGAAATTGCCCGCGAGCTGGATGCCCCAGGGCGCGGCCGGCCCCTCGTTCGGACCCAATGCGAAGCGATCGCCGCGGGACGGGATGCGCAGGCTGGCGGTGACCTGAAGGCAGGTCTGCGGCGGCGTCGGCTTGGCGTCCGGCTTCGCCTCCTTGGCGTCCTTTGCCTCTTTGGCGTCCTTCACCTCGGACTTGGCGGGCGCACCGCCCTCCGGAAACTCGATCGCCTTGGCGGGGCCGGTCCGCCAGTCCTCGGCCGGCCGGCCCGTGATGGCGGCCACGTAGGCGCGGGTTTCCTCGGGCAACCCGCCATCGCCCGCGAGCCACTTGCTCACCCGGCCGGCGCCGCCGTTATAGGCCGCCGCCGCGAGGCCGAGATTGCCGAACTGGTTCTTCAGATCGGCTAGCAGATGGGCGGCGTGCGGGATCGCCTGCTCGGGGTCGAACGGGTCGAGGAGCCCGCGCTCCCGCGCGGTGCCGGGCATGAACTGCGCGACGCCCTGCGCGCCCGCCGGGCTCACCACGCCGACGCGGAAACTGCTCTCGCGCCAGATCAGGCGCGTCAGGAACGGGATGGGCAGGTTCCGGGCCTTGGCGGATTCGTCGATCAGGCGGCAGAGCGCCTGCTCCACGGTCTCGGTCGCCCCCTCGGACGGGACGGCCAGGGCCGGACGCGCCGCGACGAGCAGGAGGATGAGGAGCGCGGCGCGGCGCAGGCGTGAGCTGTTCACACCGGCGTTGTAGCGACCTTCGGTTGCGGATCCATTGATCCTGGTTGCCGCACGGTGCTCGATGATGTGGCCCCGTCGAGTCGCTGACGCGGCGTGTTCCTGTGCCGGATCCCGGATCGGGTTCCGCTTCGCTTCACCCGTCCCGGAAAGGGTGCGGTGAAGGATCGGGCCAACCCTGTCCTGGGCGCATGCAGCGCCGGCGGAATGCGTCCCGGACTCAGCACGAAGAGCGCCGCGCGGCGGCTCCGTCATGGTCCCGCGCCGTCGGCCGCCCAGGCCGGGGCGTCCTCGCCCAGACGGCGGGCCGCCCGCGACCAGCGCATCGGAGCATCCGCCACCTCCACCGGCGCCTGCAACCGCCGGGCCGGTCCCCACGCGGTCGCCTCGATGACGGGCGCGAGATCCTCCGGCCCGGCGGCCGGGCAGGGCGGTTCGGGCTCAGCGGGACCGGCCTCGACCAGCAGGGCCGCCGTGCGCGCGAGGGAGAGCCGCGCCGCGCCGCCGGCCCCGTCGCTGAGCCGGCGCGCCAGCAGCCGCAGGACCGCGGCCGCCATCATGTAGCCGGTGGCGTGATCGAGGGCCTGGACCGGCAGGGGCACCGGCTTGGCGGCCTGCTGCCTCACCTGACCGGCCTGCGCGATGCCGGTGCTCATCTGCACGAGGCTGTCGAAGCCGCGTCGTCCGGCCCAGGGGCCGGTCCAGCCATAGGCATCGAGGCAGACCTCGACGAGCCCCGGCGCCAGGGCCCGCCGGGCCTGCGCACCGTATCCGAGCCCGTCCAGGGCCCCGGGCCGATAGCCGTGGACCAGCACGTCGGCCCCCGCGAGCAGCGCCTCGAACGTCGCCCGGTCGGCGTCTTGGCGCAGGTCGAGCCGGGCGCAGGTCTTGCCGAGGGTCACCTCCGGCTCGATCGGGGCCTCGTTCCAGTCGGGCGGGTCGATCCGCAGCACATCCGCGCCGAAGCCCGCGAGGAACCGCGTCGCCACCGGCCCGGCGAGCACCCGCGTCAGGTCGAGCACCCGCAGGCCGGCGAGCGGTCGCCCGGGCCGGGGGGCCCAGCCCGAGCCCGTCCCGCCGCCGCTCGGACCGACATGGACCAGCGGCTCGGCCGCCACCGCGCGGCCCTGCGGATGCGCCGCCCAATCGGCGAGCCCGCGCATCTCGGCCGCGCAGCCGCCCTCGGCCAGGATCGCTTCCTCCAGCTCACCCTTGGCCCAGCCCGACACGGCCCGCGCCATGCCGGCGCGATCGATCTGCGGCCCGAGCACGCGCTCGGCCGCCGCCCGGTGGTGCGGGGCGTTGGTGTGCAGGCGGATCCAACCGTCCCGGGTCTCGTAATCGCCTGCGACCGGATCCCAGGGATCGGGCATGCGCCACCCTTCGGGCCGCAGCGACCAAGCGAACCAGAACGACGCGAGCCGCCGGTCCACGGTGACGGGGCCCGCCAACCCCGCGACCTCGGCGAGTGCCAGCGCGGCCGCCCCGACCGAGCCGGCCGCGAGGTCGCTGACCGCGAAGGCGGAGGGCAGGGCGCCGGTGCCGGTGATCTGCAGATGGGCGAGCGCGTCGTGCGGCCCGTCGAGCGCCTGCCAGATCCGGGCTGCGAAGGCGTGGGCGCCAGCGGTCATGCCGATCTCCCGTGCAGTCCGCCGACCTCGGGCGGAGCTTCGTCGCAGCAGGATAGACTAGGGCCGCCGGCCGGGCGCGCTATAAGGAGCCGCATGATGGTGGATGAATCCCAGCCGCTCCTCGCCGTCGAGGACCTGTCGGTCGCCTTCCGCTCGCGGGAGAGCGAGACCCGGGCGGTCGATCGTATCGGCTTCACCATCCGGCGCGGCGAGACCGTGGCGCTGGTCGGCGAATCGGGATCGGGCAAGTCGGTGACGGCGCTCGCGATCCTGCGGCTCCTCGACGGGGCCGCGCACCAGGAGGGGCGGATCCTGTTCAAGGGTCGCGACCTCGCGGGCCTGCCCGAACGCGCCATGCGCGACGTGCGCGGCGCCGACATCACCATGGTGTTCCAGGAACCCATGACCTCGCTGAACCCGCTCCACACGATCGAGCGGCAGATCGGCGAGGTGCTGGGCCTCCATCGCGGGCTGACCGGCAAGGCGGCCAAGCGCCGGATCCTCGAACTCCTCAGCCTCGTGGGCCTGCGCGACGCGGAGAGCCGCATGGGCGCCTATCCGCACGAGCTCTCCGGCGGCCAGCGCCAGCGGGTGATGATCGCCATGGCGCTCGCCTGCGAGCCGGACCTGCTGGTCGCCGACGAGCCGACCACGGCGCTCGACGTCACCGTCCAGGCGCAGATCCTGGCGCTGCTCGCCGACCTGCAGAAGCGGCTCGGCATGGCGATGCTGTTCATCACCCACGATCTCGGCATCGTCGAGCGGATCGCCGACCGGGTCTGCGTGATGCTGAAAGGCAAGATCGTGGAGGCCGGAGAGACCCGGGCGGTCTTCGCGAACCCGCAGCACGAATACACACGCCGCCTGATCGCCTCGGAGCCGAAGGGCCGCGCCAACCCGATCCCGCCCGATGCCGCGCCTCTGCTCGAGGCTGGACCGCTGAAGGTCTGGTTCCCCCTGAAGGCGGGCCTGCTCCGGCGGGTCGTCGGCCACGTGAAGGCGGTGGATGGGGTCTCGCTCCGGGTCCGCGCCGGGGAGACCGTGGGGGTCGTCGGCGAATCCGGCTCCGGCAAGACGACGCTCGGCCTCGCCCTCCTTCGGTTGACGGCCTCCGAGGGGCCGATCGTGTTCCTCGGCAAGGCGATCGACGGCTTCGGCGTGGCGCAGATGCGGCCCCTGCGGAAGGACATGCAGGTGGTCTTCCAGGATCCCTACGGCTCGCTGTCGCCGCGCATGTCGGTGGCCGACATCGTGGCCGAGGGGCTGGTGGTGCAGGGCGCCGTGCGCTCCCGGGCCGAGCGCCGGGCCGTGGTTTCCAAAGCACTCGCCGATGTCGGGCTCGATCCCGCCGCGATGGACCGCTACCCGCACGAATTCTCCGGCGGCCAGCGCCAGCGGATCGCCATCGCCCGGGCCATCGTGCTGAACCCGCGCTTCGTCGTGCTCGACGAGCCGACCTCGGCGCTCGACCGCTCGGTCCAGGCGCAGATCGTGACCCTGCTGCGCGACCTCCAGCGGGAGCGCGGGCTGGCCTACCTGTTCATCAGCCACGACCTGAAGGTGGTTCGGGCGCTCGCCAACTACGTGATGGTGATGCAGAACGGCCGGGTGGTCGAGGAAGGCCCGGCCGAGACGATCTTCTCCGATCCGCAGACGGCCTACACCCGCGCCCTGTTCAAAGCGGCTTTCGCCCTCGACAGCGACGCCGCGGCCGAGCTGGAGCCCGCCTGACCGTGCCGCGCGCGCTGCTCATCGTCCTCGATTCCGTCGGCATCGGCGGGGCACCGGATGCCGAAGCCTACGGCGATGCCGGCTCCGACACCCTCGGGCACATCGCGGAGCATTGCGCGACCGGGCGCGGTGACCGGGCGGGCCTGCGCGCCGGACCGTTGCGCCTGCCGCACCTCGCCGCCCTCGGCCTGGGGCTGGCGGCGGCCGGCGCCTCGGGCCGGATCCCGCCCGGTCTCGCGCCCGCGGGCGAGCCGGAGGGGACCTACGGCCACGCCGTGGAGCGCGCCGCCGGCAAGGACACGCCGTCGGGCCACTGGGAAATCACCGGCCTGCCCCTGTCGCAGCCCTGGGGCCACTTCCCCGAGACGCGGCCGGCCTTCCCGCCCGAACTCACGCAGGCCCTCATCGCCGAAGGTAGCCTGCCAGGGATCCTCGGGGATCGCCAAGCGAACGGCGTCGCCATCATCGACGAACTCGGGGCCGAGCACATCCGAACGGGTGAGCCGATCTGCTACACCTCGGCCGACAGCGTGTTCCAGATCGCCGCCCACGAGGACGCGTTCGGCCTGGAGCGGCTCTACGACCTCTGCCGCATCGCGCGGCGCCTGTGCGATCCCTACCGGGTCTGCCGGGTGATCGCCCGACCCTTCGCGGGCTCGGCGGAGGCGGGCTTCCGCCGCACGAGCAACCGCAAGGACTTCGCGGTCGAGCCCCCCGGCCGCACCCTGCTCGACCGTGCCGAGGCGGCGGGCCGCAGCATTGTGAGCGTCGGCAAGATCGGCGACATCTTCGCCCACCGGGCCACGGGGCGCGAGATCAAGCCGGGCCCGAACGCCGCCTGCCTCCAGGCGGGGCTCGACGCCCTGAAGGATCTGCCGGACGGCGGCCTTATCTTCGTCAACCTCGTGGATTTCGACACCGAGTACGGCCACCGCCGGGACGTGCCGGGCTACGCCGCCGAGCTCGAAACGTTCGATGCCCGGGTTCCGGAGATCCGGGCGGCGCTCCGCCCCGGCGACCTCGCGCTCGTCACCGCCGACCACGGCAACGACCCGACCTGGACCGGGACCGACCATACCCGCGAGCAGGTCCCGGTCCTGGCCTTCGGCCCCGGTGTCGCCGGCCGCTCCATCGGCCGGCGGGACAGTTTTGCGGATCTCGGCGCCACTGTGGCGGCCCATCTGGGCCTGCCCTGGGACGGCGCCGGACACCCCTTCCTGTAGGAGGACCTATGCGGGACGACGACGACCGGCCGCGCAAGGCCGTCGCGCACGAGATCGGCCAGCCGCTCGATACCCTGTCGCTTGCGGACCTCGACGAGCGGATCGCGCTCCTGCGGGCGGAGATCGCCCGGATCGAGGCGGCGCGGGCCGCCAAGCAGGCGGCGCAGGGGGCGGCCGACGCCTTCTTCAAGCGGAGCTGAGGCTTGGACCGGACCGACACGCTGGCGGCCCTGCGGCGCGGCGACCTCGCCGGCGCCCGGGAATTGCGTCTGCCCGACGGGCTGGCCGAGGTTCCCCGGGAGGTTTTTGCGCTCGCCGACACGCTGGAGGTTCTGGACCTCGGCCGGGGCCGCCTGACAGACCTGCCGGCGGATCTCGGCCGGCTGCGCCATCTGCGGGTGCTGTTCGCCTCGGGCAATCCGTTCCCGCGCCTGCCGCCGGTGCTGGGTGACTGCCCAAGCTTGAGTCAGCTCGGCTTCCGCGGCTGCGGCATCGAAGCGGTGTCGGCGGACTCGCTGCCGCGCGACCTGCGCTGGCTGACGCTCACCGACAACCGGATCGAGACCCTACCGGCAGCCCTCGGGGAGCGGCCGCTGCTGCAGAAGCTGATGCTGGCCGGCAATCGGATCGCGGCCCTGCCCGACAGCCTGTCGGCGGCCGGCAACCTCGAACTGATCCGGCTCGCCTGCAACCGCATCGACACCCTTCCGGGGTGGCTGACGCACCTGCCGCGCCTCGCCTGGATCGCCTATGCGGGCAATCCCGCCGAGCCCGCGACGGAACCGGCTCCGGCGGCGCGGGTGCCGTGGGCCGAGCTCGAGGTCGGCGACCTGCTCGGGGAGGGGGCCTCGGGCCGGGTCCACCGGGCGGTCTGGCGCGGGCAGGCCGTGGCGCTAAAGCTATTCAAGGGCGCGATGACCAGCGACGGCCTGCCGGCGCGCGAGATGGAAGCCTGCCTCGCCGCCGGCACGCATCCGGCGCTGACCGGGGCGCTCGGTCGGCTCGACGGCCATCCCGATGGCGCCGAAGGGCTGCTGCTCCGGCTCTTGCCGCCGGACTGGCGCGTGCTCGCCGGGCCGCCGAGCCTCGCGAGCTGCAGCCGGGACATCTACGCCCCGGATTTCCGGCTCGATCCGGCGCGAACCCTGCGGATCGCGCGATCGGTGACGGAGGCGGTGGCGCACCTGCACGGGCGCAGCCTGATCCACGGCGACGTCTACGCGCACAACACGCTCTGGGAGGCCGGGACCGGCGCGGCCGTGCTCAGCGATTTCGGCGCCGCCTCGGCCCTGCCGGGGGGGCCGGACGGCGCGGCGCTGGCGCGGATCGAGGTCCGAGCCGTCGGGATCCTGCTCGGCGAGTTGATCGACCGTTGCGATACGCCGCCCGCCGAGCTGCGATCCCTGGAGCAAGCCTGCATGCAGCCCGACCCGGCCCGGCGGCCGGCCCTGGCGGAGGTGGCCGCCGCGCTGGGGCGGATGACGGCCTGAGTTCAGCCGCCGTCGCGACCGTGCAGGCGCCTCAGTCCGGGATGTCGGCCTGCCGGCGCGCCACCACGGCGAACAGGTCGCTCAGCGCGGCGAGGCTTGCGGCCTGGAGCTGGGCGGCGGGCACCACCGCGCCGTCCGGTCCGGGCAGGTCCCGCGTCGCGGTCGTGGAGGCCACGACGGTCGGACGGAAGCCGAGGTTGAAGGCGCTGCGGGCGGTCGAGTTCACGCACATATGCGTCATGAAGCCCGCCAGCACGACGTCCTTCACGCCCGCCACCTCCAGCCGCGCCTGGAGGTCGGTGCCCACGAAGGAGCTCGGATAGGCCTTGGTGATCACCGGCTCGTCGCCCTGGGGCGCCACCTCGGGGCTGATCTGGCCGATCGGCGCGGTGACGTCGTAGGGCGAGCCGGGCCCGGCATCGTGGCGAATATGGAAGACCGGGATGCCGGCCTGCCGCGCCCGGGCCAGCAGATCCGCCGCCTCGCGGATCGCAGGCTCGACGCCGTCGAGGCGCATGACGCCCTCGCGATAGGTCTGCTGCAGGTCGATGAGCACGAGCGCCGAGCCCTTCAGGCCGGCCGGCTCCGGGCTGAGGCCCGAGAGGCCGCGCAGGGTTGCGAGTTCGGACATTCGGCGTCTCCCCGGGCGCCGCTCGGGAACGGCGGCGACCCTTGCGTTCGCGCCGGATGCTACACCGCGCCGATGGATCGGCACCACCCGCCAAAGGTGTATTGCGCGCCCGGCCGGCGTATCGCGTCGCCTTACCGCCCCGGCACCCCCGGATCGATCGCCGGAAGCTCGTTCGCCGGGAGGCCCGCGCCGGCCTGGGCCTGCGCGCCGCCCGCGCCGCGGGCGCGGTTGGCCAGCGCCACCGTCAGGCGCTCGGCGGTCTCGGGCTGCATCACCGCCAGGACCTCGGCCATCTTGCGCGGGTTCATGGCCAGCACGATCGGCACCAGCACCTCGTGGCCGAGCCGGTCGAACACCCGGGCGGCGTCCTTCGGCTTCATCGCCTCGTACATCGTGACGATGTTCTTGAGCCCCTGCTTCTCGGCCTCCTCCTTCGCCTTGGCGACCGTCTCGACCTTGTCCTCGGCCTTCTTGAGGTCGCCGAGCCCGGTTTCGAGCTTCCGCTCGGCCTCGCCGAGCATCTTCTCGCGCAGATCCAGCTCCTCGTTCTTCTGGCGCAGGGCGTCGCGCCGGGCGCCGAGCTTCTCGAGGAGCAGGCGCTCGGTCGGCGGCGATTGCTCCCCTTGCGCGGCCGGCGGAGCCTCCGGGGGCTTTTCGGGCGCCTTCCCGGCCGGCGGCTCCGCAGACGCGGACTTTTCCTCCTTGGCGCCGACCGATCCGGTGGTGACGGGGTCGGGGATGTCGAAGCCGGTGCGGGCCCGGGCCACCGCCCGCCCGAAATCCGGCAGCGCGCCGCTCTCCGGAAGGCCGGCCTGCAGGAGGCTCAGCAGCTTGAGCACGAGGAGCCCGCCGGCCGCCAGGGCCACGGCGTCGACGAGGCGCAGCCGCTTCTGCCGCACCGGCTTGGGACGCGCGCTGCGCAAAGCCGCGCCGGCGCGGCGCAGCTTCTCCTCGGGATCCGGCTTCGGCGGCGGGATCTTCGGGGCCTTGACGCCGGTCACGCGGCGCGGGCCCGGACGCGGGCCAAGGCGCGCTCGCTCATGGCGAGCGCCGCCGCGGCGGCAGCCCCGAGGCGCTCCCCGTTCGGGCTCGCGGGCTCGGGCCGAGGCCGCGCCGGCTCGGGCGCCGACGCTGCGACGGGCGCCGGCTCGACCCGGGCGGGTTCGACCCGGGTCGGCTCGACGCGGGCCGGCACCGCGCGCATCTGCGCCACGATGGCGCCGATCCGGGCCACCACCGTCTCGCCGGCCTCGACCTGCTCGGTCAGTTCGGCGGTGCGGACGCTGGCGGCTTCCAGGCGGGCGTTGAGGGTGCGGTCGGACTCGTCGATCGCGGCGCGCAGGCCCGCGATGGCCCGCTCGGCGGTGCCGGTGGCCACCATCAGGTCGCCGATCGTCTGCCTGAGCGCCGCCTCATCGCCCTTCATCTGGCCGATCCGGCGCGACAGCCGCAGGGAGGTGACGATGGTGGCCGCCAGCAGGACCGCCACCAGGATGTCGGCCGCGAGGGTGACGAAGAGACTCATGCCGGAACCCTCACGCGCTAATTGTCCGACCGGTTGTTCATGGAGGCCTCGTAGGCCTGGATCGTCGTGCGCGAGCGGCGCAGCGGCCTAGTGACCTGCACGGCGATGTGGCCGTCGACCCGGCCGATCCGCCCCTGCGTCAGCGCCCAGTCGCCGCAGCGCACGGTGATCAGGTCCGAGGGCTTGGCGTCGAACATCAGCGTCTCGCCGACCTTCAGGCCCATGACCTGCTTGAGCGGCAGCATCATCTCGTGCAGCACTGCCTCCATGGTCACGTCGGCCTGCCAGATCTCGGTGGCGAGATGGCCCTCCCAGACGTGGTCGCGGCCGAGCTTCTCGCCCATGAAGCTCTGGGTGAGCAGTTCCCGGATCGGCTCGATCGTCGCGTAGGGGAACAGGATCTGCAGCATGCCGCCGCGCCCGTCGACGTCGAGGCGCAGGCTGATCAGGATCGCGGCGTTGCCCGGACGGGTGATCGTGGCGAAGCGCGGGTTGGTCTCGATCCGGTCGATCCCGAAGCTCACCGGCGAGAGCGGCTGGAACGACATCTCCAGATCGCCCAGCACGATCTCCACGAGGCGGCGCACCAGCGTCATCTCGATGGCGGTGAACGGGCGCCCGTCGAGGCGGCTCGACGTGCCGCCGCGCTTGCCGCCGAGCAGCAGGTCGAAGGTCGCGTAGGCGAGGTTGGAATCGACCGTGACGAGGCCGGAATTCTCCCATTGCTCGGCCCGGAACACGCCCAGCAAGGTCGGCAGCGGGATCGCGTTCAGGTAATCGCCGAAGCGCACCGAGGTGATGTTGTCGAGGGTCACCTCGACGTTGTCCTGGAACAGGTTGCGCAGGGAGGTCGACAGCAACCGGATCATCCGGTCGAAGACGATCTCCAGCATCGGCAGGCGTTCGTACTGGACGACGCCCGAATCGACGATGGCCTGCACGCCCCCGGCCCCCGAGGCCGAGAGCTCGCGCATGGAGAAGCCGAGGACGCCGTCGATCTCGTCCTGGTTCAGCACCCGGTCGTTGCCGGCGAGTTCGGGGAGGTTGTCGCTCTCCCCGTCCTCGATCATCGTCGCCCATTCGGCGGCGACGTCACCCGCGTTGCGCGTGGTCCCCTGCTCGGCGAGCGCCGCGCCCCATTCCTCGGCCAGCGAGGAATCGCCGCCCTCGGCGCCCTGCTCCAGCAGGGCCGCGGACCAGTCGTCTTCGGGGAGTTCGTCCTCGGGATCCATCAGGCGCGCGCCGGAACAGTGACGGGATGGGACAGGCTCACTGGACGATCACGTCCTTGAACAGCACGGCCTCGACCCGGGCCGGATAGAGGGCGATGTTGACCCGGCGCAGCAGCTCCTCGCGCAGCCGGAACAGACCCACCGAGCCGGTGAGGTCGCTGGGGCGCAGCTCGCGCATGTAGACCTGCAGGGCGTCCTCGACGCGCGGCATGAGCGGCTTCACCTCGTCCTCGACCTTGGCGTCCTTCAGTTCGAGGGTGAGCCGGACCTTGGCGTACTTGGCCTTGTCCTGCGGCAGGTCCGGGCTGAGATTCAGCAGCATCTCGCGGACATCGACGAACACCACCGGCTTCTTGCCGTCCGGGCCGGCCTTGTCGCCGCCGCCGCCATGCCCGCCGCCGTGCCCGCCGCCATGAGAATCGGCTGCGGCCTCCGCGCTGTCGCCGTGGCCGCCGCCACGCCCCAGCATCAGGAAGGCGCCCCCGCCGCCGCCGAGCACCAGGATCGCGGCGGCCACGATGATCATGAGCTTCTTCTTGCCCTTCGGGGCGGCGTCGGCTCCGGCGTCGCCCTCCTCGGCAGAGGCCTTCTTGGGCGTCTTGGCCATGGAATAATGCTCTCTCGCCGATATCCGCGTTCGGGTACGCCCCGATATCGAAGCATCACGGTTAACGCGCCGTTAAGCCGGCAATTCCTGCCGGGCGAGGTTTGCCGCGGCGCATCCGCGACCGCCCGACAGGGCAAACGGGTCCTCGCTCAAGTCACTCAAATTGCTCGCAAAAACGGCCTCGATACCGGTGGCACGGCGCATGCTGAATGGATCGTTGCCGTCACCGCGGCGGCGAGTCCCAGAGTTCACGATGCAGAATGCCCTCTTCATCGGCGTGTCGAGCCAGATGGCGCTCCAGCGCGAGCTGGACGTGATCGCCAACAACATGGCGAACGTCTCGACCAACGGGTTCAAGGCCCGCAGCAGCCGCTTCCAGGAATACCTGATGCCGGTGGCGAGCGCGGATTCCTTCGCGCGTCCGGATCGGCGCCTGTCCTACGTGATCGATCAGGGCACCACCCTCGACCTCGGCCAGGGCCCGATCGAGCAGACCGGCAACCCGCTCAACGTCGCCATCAAGGGCGCGGCTTTCATCGCGGTGCAGACGCCGCAGGGCGAGCGCTACACCCGCAACGGCGCCTTCGAGATCAATCCGCAGGGCACCCTGGTGACCAGCGACGGCTACCCCGTGGCGGGCGACGGCGGCCCGATCACGATCAACGCGCAGGAGACCGGGCTCGCCATCGGCACCGACGGCACGGTCTCGACCAATCTCGGCATCCGCGGCCGGATCAAGCTCGTCACCTTCGACAACCCGCAGGCGCTCACCAATGAGGGCGGCAACCTCTACGCCGCGCAGGAGGCCGGTCGCCCGGCCGGACTCGAAGGGCGTCTCGAATCCGGGGCACTGGAGCGCTCCAACGTCCGGCCGGTGATCGAGATGACCCGGCTAATGGACGTCAACCGCACCTACACGATGGTGTCGAGCATGATCTCGCGCCTCGACGATCTGCGGGGCTCGGCGATCAGCCGCCTCGCCAACGTCGCATAAGGGGGGCTTCGAGCGATGCGCGCCCTCTACTCCGCCGCCACCGGCATGGCGGCCCAGGAACTGAACGTCCAGGTCATCTCCAACAACATCGCGAACCTGCGTACCACCGGCTACAAGCGCCAGCAGGTGCACTTCCAGGATCTGCTCTACCAGAACCTGCGCCGGGCCGGCTCCTCGACCTCCGAGCAGAACACGCAGCTCCCGGCGGGGCTGGCGATCGGCTCGGGCGTGAAGACGACCTCGACCGCCCGGGTGATGTCGCAGGGTACGCTCACCTCGACCGAGAAGGATTACGACGTCGCCATCCGCGGCGAGGGCTTCTACCGGGTGACGATGCCGGACGGCCGCACCGGCTACACGCGGGACGGCTCCTTCGACCTCTCGGCCTCGGGCCAGCTCGTCACCCGCGACGGCTACCTGCTCGATCCGGCCATCACCGTGCCGCAGACCGCCACCTCGGTGACGATCAGCGCGACGGGCGCCGTGCAGGCGACGCTGCCGGGCCAGACGGCCCCCCAGGCGCTCGGCCAGTTCCAGCTCTCGCGCTTCATCAACAAGGTCGGCCTGGAATCGATCGGCGACAACCTGTTCGTCGAGACCGCCGCCTCCGGCCCGGCGATCAGCGCGCTACCGGGCTCGGAGGGCTTCGGCAACCTCCAGCAGAGCTACCTCGAAGAGGCCAACGTGAACGCCGTGACGGAGATCTCGTCCCTGATCGCGGCGCAGCGGGCCTACGAGATGAACTCGAAGGTCGTCACCGCCGCCGACCAGATGCTCTCCACCGCCTCGCAGATGTTCCGCAGCTAAGCGCGCCGCCGAGAGTCCCGACGATGTATGCCGGTCCGCATCCCGATTCCGCCTTCGAGCCTTCCGTCCTGCCGCTGGTCAGCACCACGGCGGACGAGAGCGACCTCAGCCCGATCGTCCGTCGGCACCGCCCGCGGGTCGCCCCCCTCGGCATGGCGGTGGTGCTCCGCACCGTGCTGGCCGTGCTGGCCTTCGCGACGCTCGGCGCGCTGGCGATTCCCGCCATGGCGCGTGCCGAGGGCCTGCGCCTGCGCGGCGATGTCACCGCCCGCGGCGACGTGCTCACGCTGGCCGACCTCGTGGAGGGCGCGCCGGACGGCCTCGCCGGGCGGCCGCTGTTCCGCGCGCCGGCCCTCGGGGCGACCGGGACGATCCAGAGCCGCCGGATCGTCGAGGCCGCCACAGCCCTCGGCCTCGCCGGCCTGGAGACCGGCGGCCGGATGCAGATCGCCGTCCAGCGCGCCGCCCGCCGCATCGGGCCGCCCGAGATCGAGGCTGCGCTCAAGCGCGGGCTGGAGACCGGCTACGGCCTCGCCCCGGCCAACGTCGCGATCCGCTTCGACGGCGAGGGCCCGACCCTGCTGGCCCCGGCCGATCTAGCGGGCCAGGCGACGGCCCTCGACCTGACCTACGATCCGCGCTCCCGCCGGGTGGCCGGCCTCGTCAGCATCGGCGAGCGGCAGGCTTCCCTGCGCGTCACCGGAATCGTCCTCGAGATGCGCGACGTGGCGGTGCTCACCCGCTCCCTCGAGCGCGGCGAGACGATGAAGGCGGGCGATTTCAGCCTCGAGCGCCGGCCGCGCGACGCCGTGCCGGCGGATGCCCAGGCGAGCGCGGGGGCGGTCGGCGAGGTCGCCCAGCATACGCTCGCGGCCGGCACGGTGCTCCGGGTCAGCGACACCGCCCCGCCCGAACTCGTCGCCCGGGGCGAGAGCGTGACCATCGTGTACGAGACACCCAGCATCAGCCTCGCGATGCGCGGCCTCGCCAACCAGGGCGGCCGCCTCGGCGCCGTGGTCAACGTCGTCAACACCGCCTCCCAGAAGGTCCTGCAGGCGACCGTGATCGGCCCCGGCCGGGTCTCGGTCGGGCCCGGCCCTGCGCCGCAGCAGCAGGCCTCCGCCACCGCCCCGCTCCAGGCGACCGCCTCGTTGCGCTGATCGCCCGCTCCGCCCGTGTTCGAGAGTATCCCGATGGCCCACCGCACCGCCCTGAAGCCGCTCGCCGCCGTGCTGATCACGGCCGCGCTCGGCGCCTGCAACACCGCGGACCGGCTCTCGCAGGTCGGCGCCACGCCGGCCCTGTCGGCGATCGAGGACCCGACCACGCAGCCCGGCTACAAGCCGGTGCGGATGCCGATGCCCGACGTGCAGCCGGTCTCCTACGCGCCGAACTCGCTCTGGCGCACCGGCTCGCGCGCCTTCTTCAAGGACCAGCGCGCCGCCCGGCTCGGCGACATCCTGACCGTGAAGGTCAACGTCACCGATCAGGCCAACATCAGCAACGAGACCAAGCGGAGCCGGGCCAACACCGAGAGCTTCGGCCTGCCGAACGCCCTGGGGCTGGAGAACAACGCGGTCGGCAAGTCCTTCGGCGTCGGCAGCACGGCGCTGCTCGCCGCCACCTCGGCGACCGCCAACGACGGCGCCGGCTCGGTCCAGCGGGCCGAGACCGTGACCACGAACGTCGCCGCGGTGGTCACGCAGGTGCTGCCCAACGGCAACCTCGTGGTCGAGGGCAAGCAGGAGATCCGGGTCAATTTCGAGATCCGCGAGATGGTGGTGGCCGGCGTGGTCCGCCCGGAGGACATCGAATCCGACAACACAATCGACTCGGCCAAGATCGCCCAGGCCCGCATCGCCTATGGCGGGCGGGGACAGATCACCGACGTGCAGCAGCCGCGCTACGGCCAGCAGATCGTGGATATCCTGCTGCCGTTCTGAGGCGGTGATTCGGTTGGCGCATGAACCGGCAGGCATGGAAGAGGCGTGCGGAAGATCACCTCCGCGCGGCGCGGGCGCTTCTGACAACCGGTCATTTCAGTGACGCCTATTATCTGGCGGGCCTTGCGGTCGAATGCGCGCTCAAGGCGCGGATCGCGCGCTCGTTCCGGAGCGGGACATGGCCGCTTCGGCAATTTGCCAATGACATCCACACCCACGACCTGTCGAAACTCGTCGTGCTCGCCGAACTGCGCGACCAGCGGCAGATCGACGAAGCGCAAGATCCTTCGTTTCGCGGGGCTTGGGATCTCGTCGCAAAATGGAGAGTCGAGGCTCGCTACGCCGAGTGGTCACGGCAGGAGGCGCACGATATGGTCGACGCCGTCGTGCGGCGCCCCTCCGGTGTGATGCCATGGATAAGACGTCACTGGTAGACGAAGACATCGAAATCGGCCGCCGCTTCGTCGCCGCACTGGAACGGGCCGGCCTGCCGGTCGCTGCGGCGATGTGGTTCAGGGAGTTCTCCTATGAAACCTGGATGCTCGGGATCGCGAGCCCCAACGTTCAGGTTCATGGTCCTCTGTCAGTCATGAGATTCGCGGACGCAGTTCGTCAGGACGGCTTTTCTGACTGCATCGACCGTGACGCCCTATTCTTTTTCAATACATCGCAGCAGGCTCTCGACGATCTGTCGTCTCTGCCGAGAACGCTGACGGAAGGTGTCCGGGAAGTCTGGAGCTTTCGGCTGAATCATATCGACATCGACAAGGCGTTCTTCTTCCATCTGGCCCTCGACCGGCGCCCGTCTGACGTGGCGCCGAGCCCTCCGGGTCAGAAGCGGAAGGGCATTCCGCGCAAACGCGTGGCCTAAATTCTGGCACCTTCCGGCGCCCTCAACCCGCCTCCTCCGGCTCCGGCCCGCGCGTGACGTCGAGGCCCGAGCCGGCGCCCTCGGGCGGGCCGACCTTCACCGGGGTACCGGTGCGGGCGGCCTCGTAGATCGCCTCCATCAGCACCTGGTCCTGCAAACCCTCCTCGCCGGGGGTGCGCGGGCGCAGGTTCTCCTGAACGCAGCGGGAGAAGTGGTCCATCTCCAGGGCGAACTGGTTCTTCGGGCTCAGGATGCGCTCGTCCCGGGCCGCGTTCTTGCCGTCCCGGTGGCCCACGAACAGCCGCTGGCCCTGGTAGGCGAAGGCGTTCTGCAGATCGATCGCGGCATTGCTCGTGTGCAGCGTCAGGCTGCGGGCCTCGTAGACGCCGTAGCTCGACTGGCACTGCGCGATCACCCCCGAGGGGAAGCGCAGCGTGAAGCTCACCGTCTCCTCGACCTCGCGGTATTTCGGATCGTCGGGCGGCGAGTGGATCTGCGCCTGAATCTGGTCCGGCTCCTCGCCGAGCACCGCGCGGGTCGTGTTGAGGCAGTAGAGGCCGATGTCCGGCAGCGAGCCGCCCCCGGCCAGCGCCTTGCGCAGGCGCCACTGCTCCGGCAGGCCGGTGGTCTGGCCGTTGAAGGCCTGGATCAGCTTCGGCTTGCCGAATTCGCCAGTGCGGGCGAGCCGGATCACCGCGCGGTTGTGCGGCTCGTACTGGCAGCGATAGGCGATCATCAGCTTGACGTTGGCCTTGGCGCAGGCCGCGATCATGTCGCGACATTCCTGCGAGGAGACCGCCATCGGCTTCTCGCAGAGCACCTGCTTGCCGGCCGCCGCGGCCGCCAGGACGTTGTCGCGGTGCACGCCGTTCGGCGTCACCACGTAGACCGCGTGAACGTCCGGATTGGCCTTCAGCCGATCCCATTCGTCGTAGCCGTAGACCGCATCCTCGGGCAGGCCGTACTGGCGCGCCACGAGCTTGGCCTTGTCGGGGGAGCCCGACATCACCGCGGCGAGCCGCGAGCGCTTGGCTTCGCCGAAGGCGGGAAGGATCTCGTCGAGACTTAGGCGCCCGAGACCGACGACGCAGTAGCCCACGCGCTGGCCCGGAGGCTGCGGGGCGGGGGTCGGGGCCGGCGGACGGTCGCCCGAGCCCCGCCAGTTCGGGAACATCACCCGACCGCCCTGGACCGCGCCGGTATCGGCCGGGACCGCGGGCGGTGCCGGCGGGGCCGCCTGGGCGCCGTTGCCTCCGATCGCCGCGCCTGCCAGGGCACTGCCCGCGGCCAGCAGGGTGCGTCGAGAGAGCCGTGTGTCGTCGTCCGCCATGGGCCTCGCCGTGTCGCTGATCAGTGGGGCGCCGCCGGGGGAGGGGCCGTCCGCCCCATCAACGCCGCCGGCACCGGGCCGTTTCCGGACTCGTCCGGTCGCATCGTCACGCCGGGGGCGGCGGATCCGGGGCCTCGACCTCGCCGCGGCGCTGCAACTGGAGGGCGACGAACCAGCACAGGCAAGCCCAGGCGGCGCCGATGCACCAGCCGGCCAGCACGTCGCTCGGCCAGTGGACGCCGAGATAGATCCGGCTGATCCCGACGAGCAGGGTTATGGTCACACCCAGGCCGAGCAGCAGCGCCTTCGCGGGCCGGTTCCGCTCCACCCGCGCCACCAGGGTGGCGAGCGTCAGGTAGGCGATGGCCGACATGGTGGCGTGGCCGCTGGGGAAGCTCGCGGTGAACACCTCCATGCCGTGCGGCACGAGGTCCGGCCGCGGCCGCTGGTAGAACAGCTTCAGCACCGTGGAGACCAGTTCGCCGCTGCCGACGGCGGCGAGCACGTAGAGGCCGATCCTTCGACGGCCGGAGACCGCTAGATAGGCCGCCACCGCGCAGGTCAGGAACAGGACCGTGAAGACGCTGCCGAGGCCGGTGATGTCGCGCATCGTCTCCTCGAGCCAGGGTGGCCCGATCGGGTCGGAGAGATCGGCGGGGTTGCGCAGGGCGAGCAGGATGCGGCGATCGAGGGCCGCCGTCGAGCCCTCGCCGACCTCGTGGGCGAGGTAGAAGAACCCGTAGCCGAGGATGCTGAGGCCGAGGAGCGCCACGAGGGGGCCGACCTCGTTGAGGCGCAGCCGCAGCCACACGGCCGTGGCGGGCTCGATCAGGCGGTTGTGCCGCAGGGTGCCGGGGACCTTCACGGCGCGGTCTCCGGGCGACGGGCGATCGGACGGTCGGCTCGGTATCGCCCCTGCGGCTTTAGGATGAGGCGTGGGTCCCCTCTCCCGAGCGGGAGGGGTCTGCGTTCGCAGAAAGCCGGGTAAGGGACGACAACGTTCCGGAAAAGGCTCGGTCTGAACGCCCGTTGATGACGCGCTCCATCCGGTGAGTTCTCCTCCCTCACCCATACCCTCTCCCGCACGGGAGAGGGGGCCTGTCGCGCGCTGTCACTGGCGCGGAAGACCTGCGAAGGGCGGCAAACATCGTCGGAGCGCGAGGCAGGGACCATCACGCGTTCTCCCCGAAGGGCAGCCGGGCGACGTCCTCCCACGGCCCCCTCAGATAACGCCACAGCAGCGTCGCCGGGGCCGTGAAGCGGAACGGCGCGAAGCCCGCCTGGAGGTCGGCGTGGAGCGCCCGCGCCGTCACGGGGTCGACCTTGTTCTGCACCGTCACGTGCGGGCGCCAGCCCTGCCGGTCCTGCGCGGTGAGATACGGCTCGAACGTCTTCGCGAGGCGGCTGCGGAACCCCGCCAGGGCCTCCGATTCGAGGGCGTAGGCGACGCCGCGGCCGGTGAAGCGGATTCCCGTCACCGCGACCTCCGGGGGCGGCAGCGTCCGGGCGAGGGCCGTGATGGCCTCGATGACGCCGCGCTCCCGGTCCCCCGGCAGGTGGTGGAACAGGGTCGCGTGGGCCGGGATGAAGTTCAACGTGTCCGGGAAATACCGGCGCCGCTCGCCGTCGAAGCGGGCGAAGGTCGGCGCGTCGAAGGCGAGGGTGAGGATCAGGGGGGCTGCGTCTTGCATCCCGCCGAGATGGCGCCCGCGGCCCTCAGGTCCAGTACAGCACCCGCGCCGCCGGCAGGTCCCGGGCGAGGCAGGCGGTGAGATGGCCGCGCATCGCCTGCATCAGCGGCTTCGGGAAGACGTGCTTCACCGAGCCGAACTTGGTGCGCTTCTCCACGCGCTCGGCCTCGTCGAGGGGCAGGTCCGAGCCCGGATACCAGCCGCGCAGCACCGCCTTCGAGCCAGGGGTGAAGCGGTGCGTGATGAGTTCCACGGTCAGGTCGAGATCGGGCGCGCCGGCGAGCACGTCGGCGGCGTCGCGGATCAGCCCGGCATAGGCTGCTTCCCAGTCCGGCACCGGCAGGATGGGCGCGATCGTCAGCCCCACGGGGTAACCCGCCCGCGCCATCTGGCCGAGCGCGGAGAGCCGCGCGTCGAGGGTGTCGGTGCCGCCCTCGTAGCGGGCCGCCGGCCGGGCGTTGACCGAGAACCGGATGCGCGTGCGCCGATTGTGCGGCAGGTCGAGGAGTGGTCCGACCGCGGCGAACTTGGTGGTGAAGCGCAGCTGCACCGGTGCGTCCCAGGCCCCGAAATGCCGGATCGCCGCCGAGAGCGAGCCGGTGAGGTGCTCGATCCCCAGCGGATCGGTGTAGCAGGAGGCCTCGAAGGTGGTCCCCTCCTGCGCCCGCTCGGCCGAGGCCGAAGTCACGGCGCCGCGACCGGCATAGGATTCGAGATTGCCGAGGATCGCGTCGAGATTGGCGTAGGCCCGGGTCACCGGCGGCCCCTGGAGCGAGCCCGCGAGGTAGCAGTACTGGCAATGGGCCGGGCAGCCCTCGGCGAGGTCGAAGCGCCAGTCGGCCGAGGGCGGGATCGGCTGGAGCCGCAGCTTCGTCGGCGGCGCCACCGTGAGCGCGAGGGTCGCCTTGGCGGCCGTGTAGGCGCGGCGCGGGTCCGGTTCGCGCGGGCTCGGCAGGCGGTTGGCCGACAGGCGCTCGACGGCCAGGCCCAGCGCCTCGGCGCACGCCAGCATCGCCCGGCCGTGTTCGTGCTCCAGCGCCGCCGGCGTCACCAGGACCCGGCGCGGACGCCACAGGCGGGACGGGCGTGATGCTTCGACCGGCGGGTCGACGGGATCTTCGAAGGCCAGGGCGGGGGCGGACGACATCCCTGTCGAACGCGCAGCCGCACGGAGCGGGTCCGCCCTAGTCGCCCGGGCGCGGTGCGGCTAAAGCACCGCCATGTCTGCAGGCAGGGAGAGCGTTCATGTCGGCCGTGACGGCTGGTTGTTTCTCATCGGGGGGACCAACCGCGTCCTGGACCGCTATCGCGGCGGCCTGCGGCACTGGCTCCTGCTGCGGAGCTGGGCGCGGCTGATCCGGGCCCGCGCCCGGCGCGCGGAGCGCCTGGGCATCCGCTGCCTCCACGTGATCGTGCCGGAGAAGCTGTCGGTCTATGACGACCGGACCGACGGCCTGCGCTACGATCCGGCCAAGGCCTCGACCCGCCGCCTCGCGCGGCTCCTGGCACGCAACCCCTCCTATCTCGATCTACTGGCTCCGCTCCGGGCCGCCCGGAACGGGCCGGTGCCGCTCTACCTGCGCACCGACACGCACTGGACCGCGCAGGGCTGCCTGCTGGCCTATCGCGCGATCATGCGGGTGCTCGGGGCCGTCCCGCCCGCCGATATCGGCGCCCGCCCGCGGATCGTCTCGGACGAGCTGATGGATCTCGGCGAGAAGCTGCGCGAGCGGCCGCGGGAACACATCGAGCGGTTCGGGCTGCAGCGCGACTCACGCCGGGTCGAGACCGGGCCGCTTCTCGCCGCCTACGAGGCGGAGGGGCGCGACCGGGAGGTGCATGTCGGCGCGCATGTCGTCTACCGGAACGATGCGCCGACCGCCGATCCGCGCCGCCTCGTCCTGTTCGGCGATTCCTGCGCGCATTTCGACCCGTTCATGCTGACCGGGCTCCTCGCCGAGAGCTTCTGCGAGGTTCACTTCATCTGGTCGGCGGGCCTCGACTGGCCCTACATCGAGCGCGTGCGCCCCGACATCCTGCTGTTCGAAGTGGCGGAGCGGTTCCTGGCGCGCCTGCCGAAGGACGATTTCGACGTCGCGGTCGCGGGCCAGCGCGGGACGGGCGGGCGCCTCGCGCAGATCCGGCAGCGTGGCCTGAAGCCGCGGACGGCGCCCGATCAGTAGATCGCCGTGTCCATGGGGGTGAAGTCGCCGATGCTGGCCGCTTGGTACTTGGCGAAGGATTCCGGCGCGCAGGCGATGCCGATCATCAGGACCAGGAGGGTGACGAGGCAGGCCAGCGTCGCCGTGACCACGTCCGCGTGGCGTCTCAGAGCGTGGATCACCAGGCATCCGAACGTGAACAGGGCCGCCTCAGCGACGGGCACCAGCGCGAACGACATCACTCACCTCCAACGCGATTCCGCGCGACCGATCCGTCCGGTCGCGACTGACGATGGAGAAGAGATGACGGATTTTGCTGCACTGCAACAGAAGGGCGCGTGCAAGCCTGCCTTGCGCAGGAATCGCGGGCCGGCGGGAACGCATCGCGCAGGGGACGATGCACACCGGCGTCTTCCCGCAAACGCCGCGCGACCCATCTGAGCCTGGGATCGTTCGCGGACGGGATACGACGATGGGCCTTCTGGTAGACGGCGTCTGGCGCGACCAGTGGTACGACACCGCCTCCACGGGCGGCCGCTTCGAGCGGAAGGCCTCGAGCTTCCGCAACTGGGTCACGGCCGATGGATCGCCCGGGCCGTCGGGGGAGGGCGGTTTTCCCGCGGAGCCCGGCCGCTACCACCTCTACGTCTCGCTGGCCTGCCCCTGGGCCCACCGCACCCTGATCGGCCGCGCCCTCAAAGGCTTGGAGGACGCGATCGGCGTCTCGGTGGTCGATCCGCATATGGGCGCGGAGGGCTGGGTGTTCGGCGACACGCCGGGCGCGACGCCGGACCCGATCCACGGCGCACGGCGCCTGTACGAGGTCTATCTGGCGGCCGAGCCGACCTATACAGGCCGCGTGACGGTGCCGGTGCTCTGGGACCGGCAGCGCGCCACCATCGTGTCGAACGAATCCGCCGAGATCCTGCGGATGCTGAACGGCGCCTTCGGCGGCTCCGGGCCCGACCTCTATCCCGAGGACCTGCGGCCTGAGATCGACGCGCTGAACGCCCGCATCTACGACCGGGTGAACAACGGCGTCTACAAGGCGGGCTTCGCCACCGCGCAGGCGGCCTACGCCGATGCCTTCGAGGCCCTGTTCGCGGAACTCGATACCCTGGAGGCGCGCCTCGATCGCGGCCGCTACCTCTGCGGCGAAAGGCTGACCGAGGCGGATGTCCGCCTGTTCACCACGCTGGTGCGGTTCGACGCGGTCTATGTCGGTCACTTCAAGTGCAACAGGCGCCGGATCGCGGACTACCCCAACCTGTCGAACTACCTGCGCGACCTCTACGCGCTCCCGGGGGTCGCGCCGACCGTGAACCTCACGCACATCAAGCGGCACTATTACGAGAGCCACCCGACCATCAATCCGACCGGGATCGTGCCGCTGGGGCCGGAGCTCGACTTCTCCGCGCCGAACGACCGGGCCCTGCGATTCACAAGTTAAGGCCGGCGGCCCGACGGCCGTCCGCGAGACCGTGGCCCTCGACGGCCGGCGCGCGGGGCCTAGTTCGGCCTGCAATCGGAGGATGCCCCAAACGCCATGACGACAAGCCTGCGCCTCGCCCTGTTCTGCGCCCTCGTCGGCCTGCCCGCCTCCGCGCACGCCCAGGCGGCGCTGCGACTGGAGGGGACCTGCGAGAAGCTCGTCATCGGCACGCAGGATCTGAGCGCGTCCTGCAGCCCGGTCCTCACCAACGCGGTCAGCCGCAACCGCACGAGCTTCGACTTCACCACCGCGGACGGTCAGACCCTCAGCTTCAGCGGCAACGGCGCCCAGCAGGAGGCCACCGAGGAGACCGATCCGCTGCAGCCGATCAACGTCGTGACCATCGGCAAGGACGCCGCCCCGACCCTGGCGATCGGCGCCTGCCGGTTCTCCACACCGGAACCGGGGCGCACGGCGATCACCTGCGAGGCGAGCGCGGCCGACGGGCGCCCCTTCGCGGGGACCTTCGTGACCGCCGCCAAGGCCGCCGCGGGCACGCCGGCCGCCGCACCGACACGCTGAGGAGGACGGCGAGTCCGGACTGGTCAGACGGCCTCGGAAGCCCCATTTAAGCGGCTCCAGCAAAAAGGTTCCGAAGCCAGACCGATGCTCAACGACACCCTCGCCGGAGGCACGCCGCCGGCCAGCGACACCGGCTCCCTGATCAAGGACACGACCACTGCGAGCTTCCGCCAGGATGTGATCGCCGAGTCGATGCACCGGCCCGTTCTGGTCGACTTCTGGGCGCCCTGGTGCGGGCCCTGCAAGCAGCTCACGCCGGTGCTGGAGAAGGTCGTCAAGGAGGCCGCGGGCGCCGTCGCCCTGGTCAAGATGAACATCGACGAGCACCCCTCGATCGCGGGCCAGCTCGGCATCCAGTCGATTCCCGCGGTCATCGTCTTCCAGAAGGGCCAGCCGGTCGACGGCTTCATGGGCGCGGTGCCGGAGAGCCAGATCAAGGAGCTGATCGGGCGCGTGGCCGGGCCGGTCCAGGATCCGATCGAGGCCGCACTCGCCGACGCGACGGCCTTGATCGAGGAGGGCGACCTCGCGGGTGCCTCCGAAATCTACGCTGCGATCCTGGAGCAGCAGCCCGACAACGTCCCGGCCCTGGCCGGCCTCGCCAAGATGCAGCTCGATGCCGGCGAGGTCGAGAACGCCAAGCAGGTCCTGGCGATGGTGCCGGAGGCCAAGGCCAACGACCCGGCGCTCGCCGGCATCCGCGCCGCCCTGGAGCTGGCCGAGCAGGCCGCCTCGCTGGGCGACCTCGCGGGCCTGCAGCGGGCGGTGGAGGCCGATCCGGACGCCCATCAGGCCCGGTTCGACCTCGCCCTGGCGCTGGCCGCCCGGGGCGAGCGCGGACAGGCGGTCGATCAGCTGATCGAGCTGCGCAAGCGCGACAAGGACTGGAACGAGGACGGCGCGCGCAAGCAGCTCCTGCAATTCTTCGAGGCCTGGGGCGTGATGGATCCCGACACGATCCGCGGGCGACGCAAGCTTTCGGCGCTCCTGTTCTCCTAAGGCGCCGGCTCGCGTCCCGCGCCACCCGTCACAGCGCTCTCCGCCCAACCGGGCCCCGGTTCGGCGTGAGAGAGCGCGGCAAAGCAAGGCCCTGGGACGGCAGCCCGATCGCACGGCGATCGGGCGCCATCCTGGCCCCTCTGGGAGGCGCCATGAGCACCCATGCGAGCTACAAGGGCCCGGCGGATTGCCCCGCGGTGATCCCGGTCTTCCCCCTGTCGGGGGCGCTGCTGCTGCCGCGGGGGCAGATGCCGCTGAACATCTTCGAGCCCCGCTATCTGGCGATGATCGACGACGCGATGCGGACCGACCGGGTCATCGGGATGATCCAGCCCGACCCGGAGGGCTCGGGCGCCGCGAACCCGAAGCTCTACCGCGTGGGCTGCGCCGGCCGCATCACGCAATATGCCGAGACCGGCGACGGCCGCTACTTGGTCTCGCTCACCGGAATCAGCCGCTTCCGGGTCGAGAGCGAGCTGGCCTCCACCAGTCTGTATCGGCGCTGCCACGTCTCCTACGACACCTTCGCGGTGGACTTCGAACCCCGGGCGGGCGAGGAGCATGTCGACCGCGCGGGCGTGCTGAAGGCCTTGCGCGACTTCGTGGAGTCGAACGACCTGAAGGTGGACTGGGCGGGGATCGACGAAGCGCCCGACGAGGCGCTGGTCAACGCCCTCTGCATGATGAGCCCGTTCGGCGTCCGCGAGAAGCAGGCGATGCTGGAGGCGCCCGACCTGAAGACCCGGGCGGAGATCCTGATCGCGGTCACCCAGATGGAACTGATTCGCGGCGCCGGCCCCGAATCGACGATGCAGTAGGTTTCACGCACGATGAGCAACGAGCTGACAGCCCCCGTCGAGGCGACCCGCGTCGACCCGAAGCTCCTGGAGATCCTGGTCTGCCCTCTGACCAAGGGCACGCTGGAATACGATTCCGCCCGCCAGGAGCTGATCAGCCGCTCCGCCAAGCTCGCCTACCCGATCCGCGACGGCATCCCGATCATGCTGCCGGAAGAGGCCCGGCCGCTGGATTGAGGGCGTCGGGCATTTGCCAAGGGAAAAGGGCGGCTGCCGGCGCCTCTCCCTCCCCCCTCTGCGGGGGAGGGGACGCACGGCGACGTCGCATCGCCCCAGTGCCGATCGGTGAGGCGGACCCCGCCAAGCAGCCCTCGAATTTCAGATCCGATCCGACCGCCTGAGCCCAAGCAACGCTCTGTGCCCCTCCAGGATATGGCCAAGCATCGGATCGCCACGGGTCGACTTTCCGGCCCGATCTGACTATAAGGTCTGATCTCGCCGGACATCTCCGGCGGCCATCATCTTACCGTGTCGCGCGTTCAGCGCGGAGTCATCCTCGATCGACGATTCTGCGTGCTGCCCCGCGCGGCACCTGAACCGCTGAAAGACGAACCCCGCATGCTCAAGTCCATCGCCCTCGCGGCCCTCGCCGCCGGCCTGTCCCTGCCGATCTGTGCCGCCGCGTTCGCGGAACCCGGCACGCATAACGGCACGTGGGCGGTGGAACTGGTGACCGAGAGCGGCCTGTGCAGCGCCCGCTACAATTACGCCCTCGCCATCCGCGAAGGGCAGGTGCAGCTCGTCTCCGGCAGTGCCGGCGTCCGGGTGAACGGGCATGTCGGGGCCGACGGCCTCGTGGGCCTGAGCGTCAGCAACGGGACGGCGACCGGCACCGGGACCGGCCGCCTGCTGGCCGGAACCGGCGCGGGCACCTGGAAGGTTTCGTCGCTCTGCTCCGGCCACTGGACCGCGCGGCGCAGCAACACGCGCACCGCGCAGGCCGAGTAAGTCCGCTCAGGCCGCCGCGGCGAGCCAGTTGCGCGCGTCTTCGAGACGGGCGCGCTCGAACACCTTGATCTGCGTCGGCGAGACGAAGTTGAAGGTCTCGGCCAGGGCCTTCAGCCAGGGCGCGTCGGTGACGAGGGCGACGTGGCTGATGCTCTTCATCATCGAGATGCCGAAGCGCGGGTCCTTGAAGAAGGCCGCGGGCTCCATGCCCTCGAAGGCGCGGATATCCTCGAGCAGCTTGATCTTGCCGCCCTTGTCGAGGTCGGCCTTCATGGCGGTCATCGCCGCGTTCATCTCCTCGTCGGTGATCTTCCCGTCGACCACGATCTCGGCGACATTCGAATCCGGCGTCTTGGTGTAGGTCAGCACTGATCGCTCCTCCGGGAATCGCCCGCGCCCCGGAGCCGGTCTCCGGCCCGGGGTCCGCGGCCCGTGTAGACGAGTCTCCTACAAAAAGCTCTGGGGGTCGACATCGATCGCGACCCGGACATTGCCGCGCACCTTCGGCCCCCGGGCGAGCCAAGCCCGCAGGTAGCCCTGGAGATCGACGTTGCGCTCGGTCTTCACCAGCAGCCGGAAGCGGTAGCGCCCCCGCACCAGGGCGAGCGGCGCCTCGGCGGGGCCGAGCACCATCACGCCCTCCGGCGGATCGGCGGCGCGGGCCAGCGCCTGCCCGTGCGCCTCCGCGACGGCGCGGTCGCTCGCCGAGACGATCAGCGCCGCGAGCCGGCCGAAGGGCGGCAGGCCGGCCGCCTCGCGGGCCTGGATCTCCTCCTGGTAGAACCGCTCGGCATCCCCCGACAGCAGCGCCGCGATCACCGGATGGTCCGGCTGATAGGTCTGAACCAGTGCCCGGCCGGGCTTCTCGCCGCGCCCGGCCCGACCGGTAACCTGTTGCAGCAACTGGAAAGTGCGCTCCGCCGCCCGGGGATCACCCGAAGTCAGGCCGATATCGGCGTCGAGCACGCCCACCAGCGTCAGGAACGGAAAATTGTGGCCCTTCGCCACGAGCTGCGTGCCGATCACGACATCGCATTCCCCGGCCGCCACGGCGTCGAGCTCCTGCCGCAGGCGCTCGGCCCCCCCCGGAAAATCGCTCGACAGCACGACGATGCGCCGGCCCGGAAACACCTCGGCCGCCTCCTCGGCGATCCGCTCGACCCCCGGGCCGCAGGCGGTGAGATTGTCGAAGGTGCCGCACTCGGTGCAGGCCTCGGGCCGGCGCTCGGCGTAGCCGCATTGGTGGCAGACGAGGGCCCGACGGAAGCGGTGCTCCACCAGCCAGGTCGAGCAGTTCTTGCACTGGTACCGATGGCCGCAGGCCCGGCACAGGGTCAGGGGCGCATAGCCCCGCCGGTTGAGGAACAGCAGCGCCTGCTCGCCGCGCTCCAGGGTGTGCTTGACCGCGTTGACCAGCGGCGGGCTGAGGAAGCGTCCGCGCTCGGGCTGGTCCCGGCGCATGTCGATCGCCGCGATGTCGGGCATCTTCCGGCCGCCGAAGCGCTCGGGCAGCAGCACGTACCGGTAGCGCTCCCGCGCGGCGTTCACCCGCGTCTCGATGGCCGGCGTCGCCGAGGTCAGCACCACCGGGCAGCCTTCCAGGCGCCCGCGCACCACCGCCATGTCGCGGGCGTGGTAGTGGACGCCGTCCTCCTGCTTGTAGGCGGTCTCGTGTTCCTCATCGACCACGATCAGGCCGAGGCGCGCGAAGGGCAGGAACAGGGCCGAGCGGGCGCCGACCACCACGAGCGCCTCCCCCTCGGCGACGGCGGCGCGCAGCCGCTCGCGCCGCTTGCCGCCGATTCCGGAATGCCACGCCGCCGGCCGCACCCCGAAGCGCGCCGCGAACCGGTCGAGGAACTGCGCGGTGAGCGCGATCTCGGGCATCAGGATCAGGGCCTGGAGCCCCGCCCGGATGCAGGCCGCCACCGCCTCGAAATAGACCTCGGTCTTGCCCGAGCCCGTGACGCCCTCAAGCAGGACCGGCCGGAGGTCGGCGGCCGCCGCTGCCTCGCCGGGAGGCTGGTGCCAGGGGAAGCCCTTCAGCAGCTCATCGACGGCCCCGCCCTGCGCGGGGGAGAGCGGCGTCCGCGGGAAGTCGGGATCGGGCCGCGGGGCGACCGGCTCGGGCTCGACCGCGACGGTCTCCAGGACGCCGTCGTCGATCAGCCCGTCTACCACGGAGGCGGAGACGCCGGCCTCCTTGGCGAGGGCGCTCTTGCCGCGCAGGGCGCCGTCGGCGGCGACCGCCAGGACCTTGGTGCGAGCGGCGGTCGGCCGGGACGGGGGCTTGTCGGTGATGCGGACCGCGACCCGGATCGTCTCGGCGGCGTTGGCCTCGTCGGGCAGGCGCAGCACCATGGACAGGGCCGAGCCCTTCGGAGCCAGGGTGTAGCGGGCGATCCAGTCGACGAGGCTGCGCAGCGGCTCCGACAGGGGCGGATAGGGCAGGCGGCCCGTCACCGGCCGCAGGTTCGAGCCGCCGGCGGTCTCGGCGAGCCCCCAGACGACGCCGACGATCTCGCGCGGGCCGAGGGGCACCTGGACCACGTCGCCCGCCGCGAGGTCCAGCCCTACCGGGACCACGTAGCTGTAGGGCGTGTCGAGGGCGAGCGGGATCAGGATCTCGGCGACAGACGGCATCAGGGCGTTTCGGCGGCTCCGTTCCGGGTCTGTACCATACAGCATTGTCCCGATAGGTGGTTTCCGGCTTTCGGAAGAAAGACGATGCACACCCAAGCTGTGGCTTCAGCGCGTCCGAAGGCCGGGCACCAGCGGCAGGGCGGCAAGGCTCAGGGCCGCCATCGCCCAGAAGGCCTTCGCCCCGAAGGCGCCGAAGAGCCAGCCCGAGGCCAGCGTCGCGAGCACGCCGGACAGGCCGAGGCCGAGGGTCCCGTAGAGGGCGAGCGCGGTGGCGCGCCGCTCCGGCGGCGTGGTCTCCTCGATCAGGCCGAGGCAGGCGAGGTGCAGGAGCGCGAAGCTCAACCCGTGCAGCGCCTCGGCGGCGGCGAGGGCCGGCACCCAGACGGTCGCGCCCAGCACCGCCCAGCGGAGCGCGCCCGCGCAGGCCGCCGCCGCGATGCCGGCCGGGAGGCCGATCCGCGCCAGGAGGGGCGGCCCGACCAGCAGGAAGACGAGGACCTCGGCCGCGACCGAGACCGACCAGAGCAGGCCCGCGACCCCGGCCGGGATCCCGGCCGAGCGCCACAGGATCATCGCGAAGCCGTCGTGCAGGGCATGCGCGCCGATCACCAGGGCGGCGGCCAGCACCGTGCGGCGGAAGCGCGGGAGCGCGACGAGTACGGCGAATCCCCGCCAGGGCGGTTCGACGGTTGCCGATTGGGTCCGGCGGGTCGGCAGGGCGAGGGATGCCGCGGAGGCGGCGAGGAACAGGACGCCGCTGGCCCATAGGGCCGCCGGGAGGCCGAGGGCCGCGATCAGCCAGCCCGCCGTCGCGGACGCCGCGATGAAGGCCGCCGAGCCGGCGGCGCGGACCCAGCCGTACTGGAAGGCCGCGCCGCCGCGCGCGGCGGCGAGGGCCAGCGCGTCGGCGAGCGGGGCGGGGGCAGCGGTGCCCGCCGCGTAGAGCAGGCCCGGCCCGATCAGCTGCGCGAACCCGGCACCGGGCAGGTGAGCCAGGACCGCGAGGCCCGCCACGGCGAGGCTCGCCGCCAGGATGGGGCGGGCCGCCTGCCGCCGGTCGGCCCAGGACCCGGCCAGGGGGCCGACGACGAGGCGCAGAGCACCCGCGGCAGCGAGCAGGAGTCCGATCGCGCCGGGGTCGAGGCCGCGGGCCGCCAGGAAACCCGGCAGGATCGGCGAGAGGACACCGTAGGCTCCGTAGAGCGTGCCATAGAGAATGAGGAAGCGGGCTAGGCCGCCCCTCCACCCTGCGCTGATCGTGTCCGCCCCCATCGGCGGAGCGTAGCACCGGTGCGGGCCCCGGCGTCAGGGCCGAAACGAATCCGTCAGCAGGGGCGGCGAACCGCGAAGCGGTAGCGGCGCCCCTGCGCGTCCAGCAACTCGCTGTCGGGACTTTCCTGCCAGACGACCTCGTCCTCGGGCCCTGCCGCATCGGTCAGGGTCGCCCCGCGGACGATGTCGAGGCTGAGGCCGAACCCGTAATTCGTGGCGGTCGCGTCGGTGATCGCGGCCGTGATGTCGGCCTCGTCGGGCAGGCAGGCGAACAGGACGCCATCGGCGATGGCGAGGGTGTAGGTTTGCACGGTTGGGCTCCAGCGGATTCCAAGGCATGGACCAGCATGCGAGCGCCCGAACCTAGGCATCGCGGCCAGGATGTGAACCCTCCCGATCGCGATGCTGCATTGCACCATTTCGTGAGGCCTGCGCCCCGCCGGTGCCGAAATCGCTTCTTCAGCGGCCCAGATGGGCGTCGAAGAACCGCGCCATCTCGCCGAACGCCTCCTTGGTTTCGGGCGCATCGGGCGTGAACAGGTACTGGGCGTGGGACATCCCCTCGAACACCTGGAGCGAGGCCTCGATCCCGGCCGCGCGCAGCTTCCGGTGGGTCCGCACGGTGTTCGACAGGAACAGGTCCCGGGTGCCGGTGAGCAGGAGCGCGGGGGGCAAGCCGGTGAAGTCGCCGTAGATGGGGGAGAGCTGCGGATCCTTCAGGTCGCGGCCGGCGGCGTAGAGCTTGGCGGCCGGCGTCAGGTAGCCGGAATAGCTGACGAGGACGTTGTCGATCCATTCGTTGGTCCGGTAGCTGTCGCCGGTCTCGGTCATGTCGGACCAGGGCGTGCCGAGGCCGATGGCGGCCGGCAGCGCGAGACCCTCGGCTTTGGCGCGGAGCATCAGGGCCAGGGTCATGCCGCCGCCGGTCGAGGTGCCGAACACCGCCATGTTCTGGGGCTTCTGCATGGTCTGCATGGCGCGCCAGACCGCGGTCGCGTCGTCCATGGCGGCGGGGTAGGGGGCGTCGGGCGGCATCCGGTAATCCACCGCGATCACCTTGAAGCCGCCGAGGCCGGCCATCAGGATCGCCTCCAGCGTGCCGGCCTCGCCGGGATTGTAGACGTAGCCGCCCCCGTGGATGTTCAGGAGCAGCCGGTTGCGGTTGGCCTCGGGCATCTGCCGGGGCTGGATCACGAAGGCCTTCACGCCGCCGATCACCGCGGGCTCGCTGGTGACGCCGAGTTTTTCGCGCAGGGCGGGGAGGGCGGCGGCCCCCGCGGCGGCGAGCTTGTCGACCAGCGCCTTCCAGGCCGCGGCGTCCGGCGGGTTCGCGTTCCAGGCCGGCACCCGGTAGGGCGCCGCCACGGCCGTGCGGAATTGCGGGCTCACCGTATCGGGCACCGGCACGACCTTGGCCGGGACCGTCCGCGGACCCGGCGCGGCATTGGCCGCCCCGATCTCGGCTTCCAGTTGCGCGAACGGGCGATCGGCCCCGGCTGCGGGCGCGGATGAGGGCGCCGGGGAGGGCGCGGCCTGCCCGAAGGCCGCATGGGTGCCGCAGGCGATCAACAGCAGCGCGGACAGGCTCAGGCGCATCTCGGTTCCTCCAGCGGCAGCCCGGTCTGCGAACCCCGTCTCGGCGGGCGCCGGCTGCGCGTGGACGGAGGGTATGGGACGGATCGCGCCGGACCAGGGGTCGGGATGACGTTCGCGGCCGCGCGTTCAGGCGTCGAGGCGCGGAAGCGTGGCCGGATTCGGCGGCTCGACCACAAGGGTCGCCGGCACCATCCCATCGCCCGACAGCGCGTCGGCGATCGCCTCCGGCGCGATCGGGTCCCCCGCCGCGGGGCCGGCGGGGTCCGGCGTGATCCGGGCGGTCTCGCGCCGCGGACCGGTCTCGGCGTCGGCGGCGTGCTCGTCGGCGACGCCGGCCACGGCCTCGGGGGCGATCAGGCCGATCGCGGCGGCGTGCTCGGCCATGGCGACGCTATCGGCGGCCAGCACCAAACTCGACCCCGCCCGGGCGACGGCGTCGGCCAAGCGCACGATCTCCTCGATGCGGGTCGCATTCCGCGACACGTTGCGGATGTAGACCGCGAGCACCCGCCCGGGATTCTCCTCGACGATCTGCGCGTAGACCTCCGGATCGTGCTGGCCGCTGTCGCCGATCAGCACGAAAGGCAGGTCGCGGTAGAGATCGAGCATGTGCCGGATCAGCGCCTGCTTGTGATCGGTCGCCCGGCGCGGGAGCGGATGCGTCCAGGACAGGCCCCATTCCCGCAGGAACAGCACAGGCCCCGCCGGGATGCCGTGCCGCTGGAAGAATTCCGACAGCATCTCGTAGAGGCCCCAGGGCGCCCGGGAGACGTAGAGCATCGGGTTGCCCTCCGTACCGCCCGCGCCCGCATGCAGGGCCCGGTACAGGGCGGCGACGCCCGGAAAGGCGACCCGGCTCTCGGCATCCTCCACGAACAGCCGCCAGAGCATCTTCAGCTTGTTGGCGACGCCGGTGCGCATCACCGTGTCGTCGATGTCGCTCACCACGACGCAGCGGCAATGCTCGGGCGGGATGAACACCGCGCCCTCCGCCGGGATTGGCGGCTCGCTCTCGAGGACGAGGTTCACCGCATGCCATGCCCCGGGCTCGGCCGGGGGGCTCGACGGATGCAGGTGCACGCGGAAGTAGCCGTCTTGGTCGGTCTCGACCTGAACCGCGGCCCCGCCGAACCGGGCGGAGACACTGGCCCCCGCCACCGTCCGCCGGGCGATGCGGCGGCGCAGATCGCGCCACTGCGCCCGGAGGGAGTCCGGATCCTCCCCCGGGGTCCCGGGGGACTGGCGAAACACCCGGCCGATCAGGAAGATCGCCTCCCGCGAGCCGTAGCCGCGATAGGGCTCGACCACGAGGCCGCCGCGGCCCTTGCCGCCATGCCCCTGCGCCCGGCGCACCGGCCGGACGAGGACGCGCAGCGCCTTGCCGGCGCCCCTGCGCACGCGGGAGGCCACCCGAGTCGCCACGGCGGCGGTCGATCAGGCCTGGGGAAGCTCGGGGCTGAGCCCCAGGACGTCGAGGCCCTCCTCCAGCAGGTCGCCGGCATCGGGCGAGCCCAGCAGCTCCTTCACGGCGCCGTCCCCCGCGGCCTCGCGTTCCCGGGCGAAGCGGACCGCCTCGCCCCACTCCTCCGGCTCCATGTCGCCGCGGCCGATATAGAGGAGCGCCAGCAGCTCCGCGCGGGCATCGTCGTCCAGCCCGCCGATCATGCCGCGGACCTCCTCCTCCGTGGCGTCGTCGGTGCCGGAGATCAGGACGTCGGTGGAGCCGTCGTCGATCGGGTTCGAGCCCGAATCCGGATCGGTGTTGCCCTCCTTCACCTCGATGGCCCGCAGCCGCATGACGATGTCGGTGACGGTTTCGACGGCGATATCCATGCGCTGTTCTCCGGACGCTGAAACGGGGGGCCCGCGGGGCCCTCAAGCCGCGACAACGGGCGAGCGGGCGCCGGGTTCGCCCCATCACCATCGAACCTGGCCCTTTGAACCTGGCCCGTCGAACCTGGCCCGTCGAACCTGGCCCGTCGAACCATGTCCATCGAACGGTGCATGCGTGGTTCGCGCCCCTTCCCGGCCCGATGGCCGTGCGTTAGAGCCTGGGAGACTTCTTCGATGACCGGACAAACCTGGCGATAGACGTGGTTTTTCAGAAGACTGCCGGCCCATCGCCCGCCGATACCGTCGATCTCCAAGCCTATCACTGCAGGTCCAGGCGCGCGCTTGCGGTGCTCCCGGCCCTCGGCGCCCTGGCGGCCGGCGCGCTGTTCGCGCCGGACCCCGCGGCGGCGCGGTCCGCGGGCTTCGAGGGCAGCGCGCCGAGCTGCTACGTCACCGGGGGCGGCGGCCTTGAGATCTGCCGGGACGGCTCGGAGGCCGAGGGCGTGCTGATCGCGCCCGCGCCCTGCGCCTTCGTGCGCGGCGTGCAGATCCTGAGGCTCCCCCGCACCGAGGCGCCCGGGCCGATCCAGGCCGTGTTCCAGGGCCAGACCCCGGCCGCATCCGGCCGCGAGGAGCCCTGCCCGGAGCGGCGCGCCACGGACAGCCGCGACGGCGGGTCCCTGCGCACGGGCCGCACCTTCGAGGCGCTGGTGACGACGCTGCCGCCGTCGGCCGACCGGTTCTGGGTCGATCTGCCCGAGGTCCGCGCGCGGTCCCGCGGCTGGTCGGAGCCGACACCCGCCGCCGAGGGGATCGGCCCGCGCGACCCGATCGCCATCGCCGGCCGCGACTGGGCGGGCGAGGCCTATAGCTACGTCTTCCTGCTCGGGCAGGAGCGGGTGGGCGTGGCCGCCACGTCGGATGACGCGAAGCCGTCGGGACGGCGCGGGCGGCGTCGGGCCGAGCCGGACGAGGCGGGACCGGGGCCGGCCGACGTCCGGCGCCGGGTCCAGATCGAGGCCCGCACCCTCGACTTCCAGAGCTTCGAGATCCGCACCCGCGCCGCGGACGGCTACGGGCTCGCCTGGACGCCGTTCGAGCCCAAGGGCGGCACGAAGGCCGGCCGCGGGCGGAGCGATCCACCCAACCCCGCGCCGGTGATCGACGAGGCCGGCAAGCCGGTGGCCTCGGCCTGCACGGCGCCGGCCTTCGAGACGCACGGCCTCGCCGGCTCGATCAGCATCGTCGATCGCACCTATCACTACGTCTATACCGACGTGCTGCCGGAGGATTGCGGCCTCGCCCCCGAGAAGCGGCGCACCGCACTCTACCTGCGCACCGCCCAGGACTTGGCCGGCCCGAAGGTCTGGTCCGTCGCAAAGAAGCTCGCCGGGCCGCTGCCGCCGGGGAGCCTCGTGCGGGTGGCCCGCGCCAAGGGGATGCAGCGCTGGGCGGTGTCCTACACCTGCCAGCGTCCGGCCAACGCGCCGGGCGGCCCGGTGGCCGATATCTGCCTGCAATACACCGCCGACCTGAACCTCGACGGGATCGGCGCCCTCAAGCTCTACGCCGATCCGGTGGAGGCGGGCCGCTCGCCGGCCTATCTCGGCCTGCGCTCGGGCGGCGACGGCAGCGGCCGCTTCGACCGGAGCGCCCATTTCTGGATGACGGACGCGGAAGGGAACCTCGACACGCCGTCGATCTATCCCAACAAGGCCGGCTTCCTGACCTGGCTCGACCGGCTCGCCCCGACCGCCTCGGGCCGCGACACGTCGAGCCTCTACGGCCGCCCGGTCTACTGGGCGACGTGGACGGTCCGGCGGATCGGCGCGCAATAAGCGGCGCGAGCCGCTATATGGACGGCTGAATCGCCGTTTGAGGCGGGCCTGACGGAACCGATGGATACCGAAATCGACCTGTGGTTCGCCGCGAGCATCGTGGTGATCTCGCTCCTGCTCTCGGCCTTCTTCGCGGGGGCCGAGACCGCGTTCACGGCCGCCTCACGGGCGCGGATGCACGCCCTGGAACAGGCGGGCGATCCGCGCGCCGCGATCGTCAACCGCATCCTGGCGATCCGCGAGCGCTTCATCGGCGCCATGCTGATCGGCTACAACATCGTGGCGATCGGCGCCTCGGCCTTCACCACGAGCGTGCTGACCGCCCTGTTCGGCAAGAGCGGCGTGATCTACGCCACCGTCGGCATGTCGGTGCTGGTCATCGTCTTCGCCGAGGTGCTGCCGAAGACGCTCGCGATCTCCAAACCGGACCAGACCGCCCTGGTCACGGCCCGCCCGGTCGCCTTCGCGGTGGCCGTCATGGGACCGCTGGCGATCGCCATCGAGCAGCTGGTGCGGCTGATGCTGAAGCCCTTCGGCGTCACCATCGGGGCGCACCAATCGATCCTCACCGCCGCCGAGGAGCTGCGCGGGCAGGTGGCGCTGATGCACCGGGAGGGCGGCGTCGCCAAGGCCGAGCGCGACATGCTGGGCGGCCTCCTCGACCTGTCGGACCTGACGGTCTCGGACGTGATGGTCCACCGCACCAAGATGCGGGCGATCGACGCCGACCAGCCCTCCGAGGACATCGTGCGGGCGGTGCTCTCCTCGCCCTACACGCGGATGCCCCTGTGGCGCGGCACGCCGGAGAACATCGTCGGTGTGCTTCACGCCAAGGATCTGCTGCGGGCGCTCGACGCCGCGGGGGGCGACGCCTCGGGCCTCAAGGTCGAGGCGCTGGCGCTGGAGACGTGGTTCGTGCCCGGCACGACCTCGCTGCGCGCCCAGCTCAAGGCATTCCTGACCAAGAAGACCCACTTCGCCCTGGTGGTCGACGAGTACGGCGAGGTGATGGGGTTGGTGACCCTGGAGGACATCCTGGAAGAGATCGTCGGCGAGATCGCCGACGAGCACGACGTCACGGTCACCGGGGTGCGGCCGCAGGGGGACGGCTCGGTCAACGTCGACGGCGGCGTGCCGATCCGCGACCTCAACCGGGCGATGGACTGGAACCTGCCCGACGACGAGGCCACCACCATCGCGGGCCTCGTGATCCACGAGGCCCGGACCATCCCCGACCAGGGCACGGCCTTCAACTTCCACGGCTTCCGCTTCCAGGTGATCCGGAAGGCCAAGAACCGGATCACGACCCTGCGGATCACGCCGCTGGCCGCGACGGGGGTGCAGGCGAGCACGGCGGAGCCGCAGCGCGGCGCGGTGTGAGGGCGCCGCGCCGGCTCGAACCCATTACCCCGGCATCGCCTCCAGACCCTCGGCGCGGATCCAGTCGCGGGTCCGGTCCAACGCCCGGCCGAGGCGATCGAACAGGGCGTCGATCTCGTCCGGAGCGATGATCAGCGGCGGGCAGACGGCGACGCGGTCGCCGGCCAGCGCCCGCACGATCAGCCCCTCGCCCTGCGCGAAGGCCACGCAGCGGGCCGCGATGCCCTTCTTCGGGTCGTATTGCCGCTTGCTCGCCTTGTCGGCGACGATCTCCAGGCCGCCGATCAGCCCGATGCCGTTGGCCTCCCCGACGATGTCGTGCTCGGTGAGCGCCGCGAGGCGGCGCTGGAAGTGCGGCGCCTTCTCGGCCGCGCCCTCGATGATCCGGTCGCGCCGATAGATCTCGATCGCCTTCAGCGCCACCGCGGCGGCAACCGGGTGGCCGGAATAGGTGGTGCCGTGGCCGAAGGTGCCGAGCTTCTCGCTCTGTCCGATCAGGGCCTCGTAGAGCGGCTCGTCGATGCTGACGCCGCCGAGGGGCATGTAGGCCGAGGTCAGCGCCTTGGCGAAGGAGATCGAGTCCGGCCGGACGCCGAGCGCCTCGCTGCCGAACCACGTGCCGCACCGGCCGAAGCCGCAGATCACCTCGTCGGCGATCAGCCGGACGTCGTACTTCGCCAGCACAGCCTGGATCGCGGCAAAATAGCCCCGGGGCGGCACGATCGCCCCGCCCGCGCCCATCACCGGCTCGGCGATGAAGGCCGCCACCGTCTCGGGGCCTTCGCGCAGGATGGTCTCCTCCAGCTCGGCGGCGAGCCGGGCCGAATAGGCCTCCTCGCTCTCCCCCGGCTCGGCGCCCCGGTAATGATGGGCCGCCGAGACGTGCAGGAAGCCCGGCAGCGGCAGATCCCAGTCGGCGTGGTTGGCCGTCAGGCCGGTCATTGAGGCGCTCGCCACCGTGACGCCGTGATAGCCCTTCTGCCGCGCGATGATTTTTTTCTTGTGCGGCCGGCCAAGCGCGTTGTTGTAGTACCACGTCAGCTTGACCTGCGTGTCGTTGGCCTCCGACCCGGACGAGGTGAAGAAGATCTTCGAGGTCGGGACCGGCATCAGCTCCTTGAGGGTCTCGGCGAGCTCGATCCCCGGATCGTGGCTGCGGCCCGAGAACAGATGGGTGAAGGGCAGGCGCGCCATCTGCGCCTGCGCGGCCTCGACGAGTTCGGCGTTCGAGTAGCCGAGCGCCGTGCACCACAGGCCCGACATGCCCTCGATATAGGCGCGCCCCTCCGTGTCGTAGACGTGGACGCCCGCGCCGCGCTCCAGGACCAGGGGGCCCGTCTGTCGGTGCGTCGACAGGTTGGTGTAGGGGTGGAGCAGGGTTTCGACGTCGCGGGTCGCGAGATTCGAGAGCATCGGTCGCAAGGTCCTCGTGCGAGGGGATCCGCCGCCACACTACCGACCCGATGCACCGGCAGGTAGCCCGGCGGACCCGCCTCCGGCCGTTGTCGGATGCATGCCGGACGCGCTGTACGCCCCATGCTCAATCCCGAAGCCTTCGTCGCCCAGCCCGCCCCCGGCCGCGCCTGCGGGGCCTGCACGCTCTGCTGCAAGGTCTACGACGTGCCGGCGGTCGAGAGCGTGGCCGGCCAATGGTGCCGCCACACCAAGGCCGGGCAGGGCTGCGCCATCCACGCCACCCGCCCCGACCATTGCCGCGCCTTCCACTGCCTCTGGATGACGGAGAGCTGGCTCGGGCCGGAATGGAAGCCCGATCGCGCCAAGATGGTGCTCGCCCTCGATCCGATCAGCCGCAACATGAACGTGCAGGTCGATCCCGGGCAGGCCAATGCGTGGCGGCGCGAGCCCTATTACGGACAGCTCAAGCGCTGGGCCGCGGCCTCGGTGCCGCTGCGCCGGCACGTGCTGGTCCACGTGAACAAGACCACGACGGTCGTGCTGCCGGACCGCGACGTCAGTCTCGGGGTCGTTTCGGCCGAGGAGCGCATCGTCTCGCGGGAGCGGATGACGCCGCAGGGGCCGAGCTTCGACGTGGAGAAGGTCCCGGCCTGAGCTCAGCGTTCCAACTCGGCGGCGCGCCGCATCACGGGGGACTCGACCACCAGGAAGGTCATCTGGAACAGGATGAGGCCGGTCGCGTCGGTCACCTCGATCCGCCAGTCCTCGCCCAGGGCGACCCGATGGGCGTCATGCTTCAGGATGTCGCCGGCGATCCGCATCGCTTCGAGCCGGGCCGCCTGCGGGTCCGGGAGCTCGGTCCCCTCCGTGTCCATCGCGGAATAGCCATCATGGACATGGAAGTGGAAGCGCGGCATCAAATGACCCGGATAAAGTCTAGGCAGGGGGCGCGATCAACCCTCACTCGCAGCTGTGCCGAACCCTGTACTGCGATTGGCGGATTTATACCGATCAAGCTTCCCTGCCGCTACAATCCACATTAGATTTACGGGCCGATCCGCTGCGGCGCCCGGCCCGCGGCACACGCCACCGCGCACCTTGCGGACCGGAGCGGTTTGCCCGACAGATCCCCCATGACCACGGTCTACGATTACAGCGTCACCGCTGCCGACGGATCACCCTATCCCCTCGCGCAGCATCGCGGGCAGGTGCTCCTGATCGTGAACACAGCCTCGCGCTGCGGTTTCACCCCGCAATACGAGGGGCTCGAAGCGCTCTGGCGGCGGTACCGGGATGCGGGCCTGACGATCCTGGGCTTCCCCTGCAACCAGTTCGCCGCCCAGGAGCCCGGCGACGCCGCCGAGATCGCGCGCTTCTGTACCCTGCAATACGATGTCAGCTTTCCCGTACTGGCGAAGGTCGCGGTGAACGGATCGGGGGCCGAGCCCCTGTACGATCATCTCACCCAAGCCCGCCGCGGGCTGCTCGGCACGCGGGCGGTGAAGTGGAACTTCACGAAGTTCCTGGTCGGGCGCGACGGCCGGGTCATCGCCCGATACGCTCCCGGGACGAAGCCGGCCGCCCTGGAGGCGACGGTTCAGGCCGCGCTCTCCGCGCCGGCCTGATGCGCTGGTCCAGCGCCCGTCAGCGTCCCGTGGCGGCCCCGCACATCCGCAGCACCGTCCGCAGGGACGTGATCGGGCGGGGCCGCACCGCCTCGCGCAGGATCCCGGAGAGGAAGCGGGCTTCCGCAAGCCTGGGCAAGGTCAGGGTGGAGGCGCCCCCGGCGAATGCACGGCCTTCAAGATCCATCAAGGCATTGAAGACTGCCTAGCGATCGCGACGCTCACCGCGCGACCGCATACGCGTCATGAGCGCGAACATTTCACGCTCGAACCCGCATTGCAGAGGCTCGGCGATGCCCATGGTCGATCCGAACACGATGCGTTCCGGACCTTGAATCAGTCCCCGTGCGGTGTCAGCCGACGGATGGACCGGCGGCCAGCGCGTTTCGGATTGATGCGCGGGTGCATCGGCCGCATCAGCGCCGGAGCGCGACGAGTTCGGCCGCCGCCTCGAATTCGGCGCGGCGGGCTTCGAGGCGGGCCTCCGCTTCGGCATCGCGGCCCCAGACCTCCGCCTGATAGGTTTCGTCGACATGGGCGGCGGCCCAGGCCTCGGCGGCCGTCAGGCGACCCTCGAGCACCGCCAGCGCGATCAGGAGGGAGCCCGTCAGGGTCGTCAGCGTGTGCAGGCCGGCGAGGCGGAACGGGTCGGTCACCGCCTCCACCGCGTCGGAGAGCGCCCGCACGGTGTCGGGCGGCTGGGTGACGTGCATCACGCCCTCGCTCAGGATCACCCGGGCGCCGAACGTCTCCCGCGCCCAGGCCAGGATCGGGTCCCAGGCCGCGGCCTGCGCCGCCACCAGCCGCTCCGGATCCCCCGCCCGGTAGGCGACGAGATCGGTGCCGGCATAGGCGCACAGGTCGGCGGCGACCGCCTCCAGCCGGGGCGCGACGCCGTCGATGGCCGTGTTGACGATGCGCGTCAGGGGCATCCGGGCCGGATCGATCTGTTCCTCCTGCGCCGCCCACTCGGCCGCGACGCGCTCGGCCAGGGTGCGGGTGGGCAGCCGCAGCGGGTTGCGGGCCGGCGTGTTGGCCGGGCGGCCGTCCAGAGTCAGCCGGAACCCGTCCGGATCCTCCGCGAAGCCGGCCTCCGTGTAGAACCGCCGGGGCAGGGCGGGCTTGGCGTGGCCGCGGGCGGCCCGCACCGGATCGGGTGTCTCGTCGGTGCGGGGGTGGCCGAGCCAGTCTGTCGTCTCATCGCTCATGGGGGCGAGATAGGCCTTCCCGGGTCCGCGTGCGAGCCTTCCGGATCCGGGTTTCCAAAGGGCTCGAGCCCTTTGGTGGGTTGTGAGGGCGAAGCCCGACACCGGACGAAGTCCGGCACCGGACCAAGTCCGGCACCAGGGCTCTGCCCTGGACCCGCGAAAGGGCACGCCCTTCCAAAACCAGGATTGGTGCGACCCGCGCTCCGGCAAAGCACAGTCTCAGGGACGCGGTGCCGCGGCATCGAGGAGCCGGGCCTCCAGCGCGCCGGCGCTCGGCACCACGACGGCGGCGCCCGCCCCGTAGAGCGCCTCGGGCGGGTGATAGCCCCAGGCGACGCCGACGGCCTCGGCACCGGCCGCGACGCCCATGGCGATGTCGTAGGTGGTGTCGCCGACCATCACGGTGGCCTCGGGCGGGCAGCCGGCCTCGTCCATGGCCTGCTGAAGCATGGTCGGATCGGGCTTCGACGGCGCGTCGTCGGCGCTTTGGGTCGTCACGAACCAGTCGGTCCAGCCGTGATGCGCCACGAGCCGGTCGACGCCGCGCCGCGACTTGCCAGTCGCCAGCCCGATCAAGACGTCGTCGCGTTCCCGGAGCCGGGCCAGGAGATCGGCCATGCCGGGGAACAGCGGCTCCTCGTAGGCGGGATCGAGCCGGAGCCGGTTGTAGGCCAGCTTGTAGCTCTCGGAGAGCTCGGCGACCGGCCCCTCTTCGCCGACGAGCCGGCGGAACGCCTGCGGCAGCGAGAGGCCCACCACCGACAGGGCCTCCCGTCGCCCGGGGGCAGGCAAACCGTTCTCCGCGAAGGCGAGACCCTGCGCCGCGACGATCAGGTGCTGGCTGTCGACGAGCGTGCCATCGACATCGAAGACCACCAGCCTCATGGCCGGCATCGGGCCGGTGCGGGGCCGATAGATCGGGATGCAGCGCAGCCGGACCGGGTCACGGCTTCCGGCCCGGCTGTACCGGCTGCCCGGCGGGCTGACCCGGCTGACCGCCGACCTGTCCCGTGGATTGACCGGCGGATTGGCCTGCCTGCCCGCGGGTCCGTTCGTAGCCGAGGCGGCAGCGGATCAGGAAGCGGCGGCGCTTGCCGCCGCGCAGCCCGCGCTGATGCGAGGCGCGGTTGCAGGCCGCGTAGGAGCGGCGGCGGCGCTCGACCCGGGCGCTCGTCCCCTGCCGGGCCGGCGCGGCCGCCTCGCCGGGCGCTGGGGCCGGATGCGGCGTGGCAGACTCGGCCGGCTTGACGCCGCTTGCCGGCTTGGCGCCGTTCGCCGCCTTGGACGCCTCGCCCGGGGCTGCCTGTGCGATCGGCCCGGCGAGGCACAGGGCGGCGAGGCAGGCCAGCATCGCGAGCTTCATGCGTCAGGGTCTCAAGCCGGGGAAGGGAGCCGCGACGGATCGGCGGCGCCGGGCAGCATATGAGGCGGCGCCTCCGCTTGCCAAGACCTTGTCAAACGCAGCGCGCCGGGACTCAGCGTCTTAAGACTCACCCTTGCCAAGACGCCCCTTGCCAAGTTGAGGGCAAGACACGAGACCCCGGGCGACATCCGGATCGTGATCCGCGTTTCACCGGAGATGGCCCGGTCGCGAACGCGGCCGGGCCATGCGACGCGGGATCGGCGATGAATCTCCTGCTGCTTCCGGGCTTCATGACGGACCGCGATCTGTGGTCCGATCTCGCCGACGACCTCGCGCAGGTCGGCCCGATCACGCACGGCGATCCCAGCAGGGACGCCACGATCGGCGCCCTGGCCGACCGGGCGATCGCGGAAGCGCCGGACCGATTCGCCCTGGTGGGCTTCTCCATGGGCGGCTACGTGGCCCGGGAGATCGCCCGCGGCGTGCCGGACCGGGTCCGCGCCCTCGTGCTCATCGCCACCTCGGCCCGGGCCGATACGCCGGCCCAGGCGCAGCGGAAGGCCGCCGCGGTCGCCCATGTGCGCCACCGGGGCTTCGCCGGGCTCAGCCGCAGCGCGATCCTGCAATCGGTGCATCCGGCGCGTGCGGACGACGCCGCCCTGATCGCGCGCATCCGGGCGATGGGCGACCGGCTCGGCGGCGCGGTCTTCCTGCGTCAGGCCGGGCAGGCCCGCGAATCCGACCGCGAACACCTCGGCCGGATCACCTGCCCGACCCTGGTGGTCGCGGCCGCGCAGGATGCCCTGCGCAGCCTCGAGGAGGCGCGCGAGCTCCAGGCTGGTATTCCCGGCGCGATCCTCGCGGTGATCGACGGGTCGGGGCACATGCTGCCGCTGGAAACCCCCGCCGCCCTCGCGGCGGTGATCGTGCCCTGGCTTCGCGCTCAGGCCTCCGGCGCCTCGACGATCGGGTCGTAGCGGGCGGCGTCGAAGCCGAGGAGGTTCCAGCTCTGGGCCATGTGGGGCGGCAGCGGGGCGCTGACGTCCACGGGCCTGCCGGTGCGCGGGTGCGGGATCACGATCCGCCGGGCGAGCAGGTGGAGGCGGTTCTGGATGCCGCCGGGCAGCTCCCAGTTCTCGACCGAGAAGTACTTCGGATCCCCCACGATCGGATGGCCGATATGGGCCGCGTGGGCGCGCAGCTGGTGCGTGCGGCCGGTGACCGGCTTGAACGACAGCCAGGACAGCTTCTGGGCCGCCTGATCGACCATCGCGTAGTAGGTCAGCGCGTGGCTCGCACCCTCGTCGCCGTGCTTGGCGACCCGCATCCGCGCATCGGCGTCGGTCGGCTCCTCCTTGGCGAGGTAGGTCGAGACCCGTCCCTGGCGGACCCGCGGCACGCCGGCGGTGAGCGCCCAGTAGATCTTTCGCGCCGCGCGCGAGCGAAAACTCTTGGCGAGCGTTGCGGCGGCGAGCCGGGTCTTGGCCACGATCAGGCAGCCCGCCGTGTCCTTGTCGAGCCGGTGGACGAGGCGGGGCTTCTGGCCGTCCGGGCCGGTCAACGCGGCCAGCAGGCCATCGACGTGCCGGACCGTCCCCGAACCGCCCTGGACCGCGAGGCCGAAGGGCTTGTTGAGGATCATCATGTCGGCGTCCTCGTAGAGGATCAGCGACCGGATGAATTCGGCGTCGTCCTGCTCGCGGGCGGCGTTGCGCGGGCGCTCCGAGGGCTGTTCGAGGCGCAGCGGCGGCACGCGCACGCTCATGCCGGGCTCCAGCCGGTCGTTGGGCTTGGCGCGCTTGCCGTCGACGCGCAGCTCGCCCTTGCGGACGATGCTCTGCACCCGGGTGAAGGGCAGCAGCGGAAAGCGGGCCGTGAGAAACCGGTCGATCCGCATGCCGGCCTCGTCGGCCTCGACCGTCAGGGTCTGCACCCCCGAGGCGAGGGTCGCGGAGGCGGCGGCCCGCTGCTCGCGCCGGGTCGGGCCCGGGGCGGGCGTCTCCGGGCGCCGCGCCGCGGGATTCGGCCGCTGCGGAGCCGTTGTGTCGCGTGGCGCGGCCGCGGCGCGGCGGACCGGCGCCTTGCCGGGAACCGGGCCGGACTTCGAAGGCCGGGCCGGTGCGGCGGCGGGACCCGCGCCGCCCCAAGGATCGCGCGCGCCGGCATCGTCGCCGCGGTTGCGTGCGGCGCGCTCGGCCGCGTCCCGCGCGCTGGTGCGCGGGCCCGTGCCGGCGCGGCCGGACGCCGTTGACCGGCCGCCTGAGAATTTACCCGCCGGTGGCTTTCGCCCCTTCGGGCCGCCGCGATTGGGAGGTCGTGTCGTCATGATCTGCCGAGGCCCGTCCCCGTTCGAGACGGCGCGTCCTGCCGTGCAAGCCGCAGCGTCGCGGACGGTCCGGATCGAGGGGGGTTGCCCGGCTGTAGCACCGCCCGCGCGCAGCGGCAAAGGCGCGGGGGCGAAGCGGTCCACTCGATCCGCCACCCAAGGGCCGGCAGCCGGCCCCCGGGCGCGGCGATCACCGCGCGGCGATCACCGGGCGGCGGCTTGGCCGCGCGCGTTCCACCGGCTCATGACTTGACGTAGCGCAGCAACGTCTTGTCGGTGACGAGCTCGAACGGAATCCAATCGTATTGCTGGACCGGCTCGCGGCGGATCAGCTTCACGGCATCGTCGACGGCGCGTCCCCCTTCGAGGGTCGCATCCTGGAACACGGTCACATGGATCCGCCGTCCCTCCATGGCGCCGATCCCGTCATGCGTCCCATCCACGCCGCCGATCAGGATCTGGTCCCGCGGGATCTTGGCGGCCTCGAGCGCGTCCGCGGCCCCCATCGCCATCTCGTCGTTGTTGGCGGCGATCGCGTCGATCTTCCGTCCCCCGGCCAGCCACCGCGCGACGAGGGCGGCGGCCCGCTTGCGGTCCCAGTCCGCGGCCTCTTCCGCAACGACCGTGATGCCGGCGAAGTCCTCCAGAACCTCCTTCACGCCCTGCGTGCGCAGGGCCGAGGCCGAATGGGAGGCCGGCCCCCGGATGATCGCCATCCGGCCCTTTCCGTTCAGCATCTGGGCCAGCATGGTCATCTGCAGCCGTCCGGCCACGAGGTCGTTCGGCAGGGCGAGGGCGACGCGCCCGGCAAACCAATCCTCGCGCGGCCCGTTGTTCACGTAGACCAGGGGGATATCCGCTTCCTGCGCGAGGCGCGTGATCTCCTGCGTGGCCGCAGCCTCCACGGGGAGGATGATCAGCGCATCGACCCTCTCGCGGATGAACGCCTTGACCTGCTCGATCTGCTTCGCGCCGTCTCCGGTCTCCGCATGGGCGAACCGAACGGCCAGACCCGCATGGGTCTTCGCCCACTCCTGGATTCCGTCACGGAGGAACTGGAAGAATGCGACGGGCGGCACCATCGAGACACCGATCGTGGCAGCCGATGCGGGGATTGGCCCCCCACCCAGCGCGATCAGAAGGAGCAGGATGAGCCGCGCGCCCAGAAGGCGGGCGGCGCGAGGTCGAGCTTTCGAAATCATTGCGCGTGTCTCTCCGAATCGATCGAGGCGGCGGTCGATCACCGTCGGCCGCCGCGGTGGCGTAGGCAGCGGCGCTCAGGCAGCCCGGATGGTGCGGAGAAAGCGGTCGACCTCGCTCCCCAGCTGCTCGGCCTGGCCCGACAGCGCGTTGGCCGCCTCCAGAACCTGCGCGGCGGCGGAGCCGGCCTCCTGCGCCCGGCTCGCGACGCCGGTGATCGTCGCCGTGACCTCCCCGGTCCCGGTCGCCGCCTGGCTGATGTTGAGCGCGATCTCCTGCGTCGCGGTGTTCTGCTCCTCGACGGCCGCCGCGATCGACGCTGCCGCGTCGCTCATCTCCTGGATGCGGGTCGTGATCCCCGTGATCGCCACGACGACCTCGGACGTGGATCCCTGGATCGTCGCCACCTGGCGCGCGATATCGTCGGTCGCCGCGGCGGTCTGGCCGGCGAGCGCCTTGACCTCGGACGCGACCACGGCGAACCCGCGCCCGGATTCCCCGGCCCGGGCGGCCTCGATCGTCGCGTTCAGGGCCAGGAGGTTGGTCTGCTTGGCCAGCGTCGCGATGATGCCGACGACGTCGCCGATCTGCGACGCCGCACCGCTGAGGGCCTGCACCAGCGAGGTGGTCCGTGCGGCTTCCCCGGCGACGCTGCCGGCCATCGCGGACGAGACCTCGGCCTGACGGCCGACATCGCGGACCGACATCTCGAGATCTCCAGCCGCCGCGGCCACCATCTTGACGTTGGCCGTGGCCTGCTCGGCCGCACTCGCCACGGCGGTCGATTGCCCCGCCGTCTCACTGGCGATCCCCGTCATCGCTTCGGCCGTCTTGCGCAGCTGCGCGGACGCCGTCGAGAGCGCGGTCACGATCCCGCCGACCGCCGTCTCGAAGCGACCGGCCAGTTCGACCATGGCTTGGTGGCTCCGTTCCTCGGCCTGCCGACGGGCTTCGGTCGCCTCGCGCTCCAGGATCCTGGCGCGCTGCATGTTGTCCTGGAACACCCGCACGGCCCCCGCCATGGCTCCGATCTCGTCGGCGCGGCCGACTCCCGGAACGGCGACATCGAGCTCGTTATCCGACAGGCGCCGCATCACGCCGGTCATCGTCATGATCGGCGTCGCCACCCTGCGGACGACGAAGACGCTGACCACCAGGGTCAGGAGCGCCGCCAAGCCGAGCGCGACGGTCACCGAGAGGGTGGACGTCCGGCCCACCGCATCAGCCGCCGCGCTCCGCTCGGCCACCCGCGCCTCCCGGTGCGCGAGCACCGCATGCACCGCCGTGCGGAACGCGTCCGCGTCCTTGCCGAAGGCCCCAAACACGACTGTGTCGGCGAGGGCGTGTTCACCGGCCCGGTCGAGGGCCGAAACCTGACTCTGGATCGCGAGGAAGTGCTGCCACGCCTCCCGAAGGCGGTGTGCGAGTGCCTGCTCCTCCGGGCCGGACACGGTCGGTGCGTAGCGGCTCCAGGCGGCGGAGAAGACTTCCTGCGCCTTCTGAAGTTGCGCCGCGTAACGACGAGCCTCCGCTTCCCCGCGGGCGCTGTGGGCGAGAACACCCAGGGCGCGGAGTTCCTGGCTGACTTCGTTCATGAGGCCCAGATTCGCCACCGCGTCGATTTCACCCAAGGCCGACTGCGCCGAGTCATTGATCAGTCGAACCCGCGTGATCGCGAAAAGCCCGATGCTCATTGCAAGAAAAAATAGAATCACGAACGATCCGACGATCACCTTTCTCAGACTTAAGAAAGACCCCCAACCGAGGGAATTAAAATTCAGTCCCATGAATGAACCTGCACCGTTGGCTGATTTGCCAAATCAATTAACGTCTCGCTTTGGCCACATCAACCACAATCCACTCTGACGGAAATGAGGCTCTATCAAACTATCGACGAACTATCGCAGCGAATAGGAGATCAGATCAGACGGCCATTCAGCTCCGATGCCATGTGATATCTAATATGAAATCGTCTTGGAGAATAATAAGTTGGACATGCCGACCGCATCGGCCCAGGTCCAGGCCCTGTGTTCGGCGGCGCCTCAGGCCTTCGTGCAGGCATCCGGCGGTGCGGGCTCGGGATCGTATCGCGGGAAGCCACCGCCACGCGGGGTCGGTGTCGGCATCACCACGCGGCAACCCGCCCCCGGTGCGGGCGGGTGGGCCCGGGCGCAGGGTCCTGTGGGTCGCAGAATCTGTGAAATCGGGAAGCGAATGGCCCACCATCGCGAGCCGGCCGCGGCCAAGACGGAGGGCCGGCCATTGGGGGCCGCAGACAGCACGCGGCCCAACACGAACCAGGAGTTCGAACCCTGCGGCCCGCTTCTCAGATGTCCCCCACCGTTCGGTAAAGGGCCGAGATCACGCTTCGGCAGTACTCCGCCTGACGATCGTCCGCAGGGGCGCATCGGCCGCCGGAGGCATCGATCTGAGCCCTGAAGCTCTCGCCTGCGTCACGAGATCGGTCCGGAGCGGTTGCAAGTGCTTGCGCGCCTCGGCGATGTCGAACTGGGTTTGCAGGTCCATCAGCGTTTCCATCTCGATGCCGAATACCGTCTCGAGACGGAACGCCAATTCCGCGGTCAGGGGGGTTTTCTCGTTGAGGAAATCGAACAGGGCCTGACGCGGCACGTCCAGCAGGCTGGCGGCGTCCATGACCGTCAGATCGCGCGGCTCGATGACATTGCGAAGGACGTAGCCACCGGGATGGCCGGGGTTTTGGAGTCGATAACGCATCGTCGGCATACCTTTCACGAGAGATCTTTCCGATCCGTCCAGTTCTTGGCCGGCGATCGAAATCAGCGCTCAGAAAGCTTCTGCCCGCTTCGATTTACGAAGCAGCCCATTGCAAGACGCAGGATCAGGCCCGAAGTTCCGCGTCGCGTTCAGACCACGATTGTGGAACCGCGCGCGTATGATGCAAACTTGCTGTCGCCTCCTCCGGCGAAATCGATCGTTAACGATTTTTTAACGTTGTCCCATCATACCATTTCCAAACCTGATCAGACCGAACCGAAACCTTTACTCGAGATACGACACCAGCCCCTTGCCTCCGGTGTCGCCGCAACCCGTCCCAAGATCCGTTGACTCAGCGACGAGACGCACTCACGCGCATCCATTCGCTCGGCGCCGGCCGCCCGCAAAGGGACGACGCGCGCCCCGTCGCGGCGGAGCCAAGCGACCGTTCCCGCTCTGACCCGATCGGGAACGACACCCGGCACTCCGCGACGGGCATGTCGGTTGAAGAACTCCGGCCTGGTCTCAGGCAGCGGACCGGCCCGTGAACCGGCTCGGCTGCGAAGTCTGCTTGCTGACGAGATTCATCTGAGCCGCACGGTCGCGCTGGCGCAGGATCGTGAGGTCGTAGCGCGTCTGCATTTCCATGAGCGCCTCTGCGTTGAAGCCGAAGGACTTCTCGATCTGGAAAGCGATTTCGACCGTCAGGCTAGCCCGCTCAGCCAGGAAATCGGACAATCCTTGACGCGTCACACCGAGCGCCGCAGCGGCCCCCATGATCGTCAGGTTGCGCGGCTCGAAAATCTTGCGACGGACGAATCCGCCAGGATGGAAGGGCTTGGCCAGCGTGTAACCGGTGTTCATCGTGCAGTCCCCCAGTATTTATCGCGAGATCCCTAAGGCATAATCACTTACGTTGTTGTGTTAGGTTGCGGACCGTGCAGCTTTGATAAGCTACGCATTACACACTGTTGAAAAACAACGGCTTCTCGTTACACCTGCCCGCTTTTCTGCCTTTTTGTGACCGCGTCGGCAATTTTCCCCGGCGCGATTCAATTTTTTTTATCAGTGTCGATTTCGTAAAAATTCCGGCGATCCACCCATCTAATACTGTACTTCTCTCGCGGGTCACCGGAGATGCGTGGACTAACAAGACGCCCGGTTGCAGTCAAGCAATCAGCGGGCGGCACAGCGTGCGATGCTGCATTTTTTCTTAGATCATTTTTAAAAACGAAGCTGGCAACAGAGTTATGACTTAGAAATACAGGGTCCCAAGAGCGGTTTTACTACTGCCTGATGGCCAGATGCTGGCACGGCCTGGTCTCGTATCCGCCCTTGAAACCAATCGGCCCTGCGTTGCGCCGCCATCAAAGAAATCCACAAGCTTGACCGCGCGGGCGGAAGCACCGAAAGTCCATCGCGACGGTTCCCTTCGGGGATCAAAAGGGAACGCGGTGCGGGCTCGTCGTTGACGGCCCAAAACCGCGGCTGCCCCCGCAACTGTAAGCGGAGAGCCCTTCACCACCACGTCACTGAGTCTCGAGACTCGGGAAGACGGTGCGAGGGCGGCGACCCGCGAGCCAGGAGACCTGCCGTCAGCCGTGGTCACTCGCGAAACGCGTCGGGCGGGGTGTCCTGACGGGTGTCGAGACGCCCGTGCGCCCGCGCGGTCGGCGAGGCCTCGTTCGCGGTGACGTGCCACAGCAAGCGCGCCCGCGACCCCGTCCCGATGTCCGTCCACGCCACCGCCCTTCCGGATCCGCCCCTTCGGGACGCCCACGCGCGCCCGTCTGCGCCGAATCCTGCAGATGGCCTCGAAAGTGTAATGTTATTACACTGCGTGCGCGGTCATAGGATCCGTCGAGGCCGCGCCAGGATCCCTTCGGTCATGCCTTCTCCAACCCATCGCGCCCGCTTCCCTGCACCGCTCTGCGGCGTCCTCCTCGCAGTCCTGGCAAGCCCCGCCGTCGCGCAGGAAGCCGTCACCCTGGATCAGATCTCCGTCGAGGGTGAGGGCGGCGACTCGAACCGCGCCAGCCCGACCGGCCTCAACCTGCGCACCCGGGACCGGACCGCGAGCCGAATCGGCCTGACGCCTTTGGAGACGCCGGCCAGCCTCGACATCGTATCGGGCGAGACCGCGCGGCTGCGCGGCCAGGACACGATCGCCGAAGCCGTGACCCAGGACGCCACCGGCATCACCACCATCGCGGCGCCCGGCAACGGCAACGGCGCGTTCACCTCCCGCGGCTTCGCCGGCCCGAACTCGATCCAGCAGCTCTACGACGGGACGCGCTTCTACGTCGGCGCCAACACCGTGACCTTCCCGTTCGACACGTGGAACGTCGAGCGGATCGAGGTGCTGCGCGGGCCCGCCTCGGTGCTTTACGGCGACGGCGCCATCGGCGGCGTGATCAACGTCGTGCCGAAGCGGCCGGTCTTCGTGCCGATCAACGCCGCCCGCGCGGTGGTGGGCACGGACGGCGTCGCGCGGCTCGCCCTCGATTCCGGCGGCGGGATCGGGCAGGCGGAATTCGGCGACACCTTCGCGTACCGCCTCAACGTCAGCGGCAACCGCGCCGACGGCTGGATCCGGCCGGAGGGCGATTTCCGCAACCTCGCGGTCTCCGCCGCCCTGCTGTTTCAACCGAGCCCTGACCTCGCGTTCACGCTGAGCCACGATCTCGGCTATCAGGAGCCGGCCCGGTACTGGGGCACGCCGCTGGTCGAGGGGCGGATCCCGGACCTGATCCGGTTCAACAACTACAATGTCCGCGACGCGAAGATCACCTGGGCCGACAACTGGACCCAGCTGAAGACCGAGTGGTCGCCCTCGGCCGACCTCACGATCCGCAACACCGCCTACCGGCTCACCAGCCGGCGCCACTGGCTCGATGTCGAGCAGTATTCGTACAACCGCGGCACCGGTCTGGTCGATCGGGGCGACTATCTGGAGATCTACCACAGCCAGGAGCAGGTCGGGGACCGGCTCGACGCGACGGTCCGGGGCAGCCTGTTCGGGTTGCCGAACCAGTTCGTGGCCGGGTTCGACGTGAATCACATCGACTTCCGCCACACCAACAACTTCTACTTCGACCAGACCACCAGCGTGCCGCTCACCGGCTACGATCCGGGCTTCTTCCCGCAGAACGGCCGGGCGCGGCCGGCCTATGCCACGCAGACGAGCCAGGCCTCGGTCTTCGCCGAGGACCGGGTGATCCTGTCGGACAGGCTGTCGTTCCTCACCGGTGTGCGCCTCGACGTGCCGACGCTGAACCGCGAGGATCTTCAGACGGGGTCGCGATTCGCGAAGACCTACCGGGCGCTCGGCTACCGGTTCGGCCTCGTCTACAATCCGACGCCGGACAGTGCGCTCTACGCCCAGTACAGCGTCGCCACCGATCCGGTGAACAGCCTGATCACGCTGAACCAGTCGCTGGCCGGCTTCAAGCTCGCCACCGGCGATCAGGTCGAGATCGGCGCCAAGGGGCTGGCCTTCGACGGCGCCCTGGAATGGACGATCGCCGGCTACCGGATCGTCAAGGACAACCTGATCTCGGCGATCCCGGGGCAGCCGACGCTCGCCACGCAGGTCGGCAGCCAGTCCTCGCAGGGCTTCGAGCTGGCGCTCGGCTGGCGCTTCGCTCCGGGCTGGCGGCTCGACGGCAACCTCGCGCTGCTGCATGCGCAATATGATCGGTTCGACCAGAGCGTGAACGGCGCCACCGTCTCGTATGCCGGAAACCAGCCGATCGACGTGCCCGAGCGTGTGGCCAATCTCTGGCTGACCTGGGATATCGCGCGCGACTGGACCGCGCGGGTCGGGCTCCAGAACGTCGGCCAAGTCTACAGCGATTTCGGCAATACGGCGCGCCGCCCGGCCTACAACCTCGTGAACCTCGTCCTCGACCGTCAGGTCACGGCGGAGTCGCGCCTGTCCCTGCGGGCCTACAACCTGTTCGACAAGGTCTACGCGATCAGCGGCAACGCGGTGAACGGGGTCGGCACCAACTGGCTGCTCGGGCGCCCGCGCTCGGTCGAGGTCGCCTACACGGTGACGTGGTGAGGCTGTCGCGCCGACGCGGCAAGGCGGGGCGGCGCTGGCTGCTGCTGTTCCACCGCTGGGCCGGGATCGCCGCGGGGCTGCTCTTCGTCCTGTGGATCCTGTCCGGGCTGGTGATGCTCTACGTGCCGTTCCCGGCGCTCACCGAGCCCGAGCGCCTGGCGCGGCTCGCGCCGATCGCCTGGGATCAGGTCACGGTCGCGCCGGGTGACGCGCTCCGCAGCGGAGGGCTCGCCGGCGTGCCGGCCGCCTTCGCGTTGGAGATGCGTGGCGACGAGCCGGTCTATCGGATGGAAGCCGACGACGGCGCCCGGGCGACGGTCTCGGCCCGGACCGGCACGCGGCTCGGCCCGCTGACGCCCGCAGAGGCGCTGCATCTCGTCGCCGCCGGCGTTCCGGAGGCACGGGTCCAGACGGTCGCGCGCGATCAATGGACCGTCACCGCGCGCTACGACCCGCTTCGGCCCTTCCTGAAGGTCGCCCTCGGGGATGCGGCCGGGACCGAGCTCTACGTGTCGGAGGTGACGGGTGCGATCGCCCTCGACACCACCCGCTCTGAGCGAGCCTGGAACTGGATCGGGGCGGTGACGCACTGGATCTACCTGACGCCGCTGCGCGCCCGAAGCGCGCTGTGGCGGACGGTGCTCCTGTGGCTCTCCGGCTTCGCGGCCCTCGGGGTGCTGAGCGGCGTCGCGATCGGGCTCTGGCGCCTGCGCGTCCGGCGGCGCTACGGGGGTGGGGCGGTGACGCCCTATCGCGGGCTCGCGCGCTGGCACCACCTGCTCGGCCTCGCGGGCGGCCTCGGTCTCAGCACGTTCATCGTCAGCGGCTGGATCTCCATGAATCCGAACCGCTGGTTCGCCTCCCCCAGTCCGCCGGAGGCGATGCGCGCCGCCTATGCCGGAAGCCCGCCGGCCCTCGACCTCGCCCCTCGGGACCTCCGCGCCTTCGCCGCGCCCACCACCCGCGCCCTGCGGTTTGCCGCCATCGGCGGACAATGGTGGGTCATTGCCGAGGGGACGGATGGCCCCCGCGCCGTCCGGGTGGACGATCCGATCGCCCTCGACGCCGGCACCATCGCGGCCGCCGCCACGCGGGGTCTCGCGGATGGCCCGCTGCGGTCGATGCGCCGGCTGACGGCCTACGACGCGTACTGGTACCCGCACGGGACCGACCCGCGACCGCTTCCGGTGCTGCGCCTGCGCTTCGGCGACGGGGCGGCCACGTGGCTCCACATCGATCCCCGGGACGGCACGATCCTCCAGCGCCTGGACCGCTCGGGCCGGATCAACCGCTGGCTGTTCGACGCCGCGCACCGGCTCGACCTGCCGGGGCTCACCGACAACCGACCCCTGCACGATGCGGCCCAGTGGGTCCTGAACCTGCTGGCGGCCGGGATCGCGGGGACGGGGCTCGTGGCCGGCTGGCGCAGGCTGCGGCGCATCCTCGCCGCTTGAGGTTCATCTCGGGCGCCGTGTGCGGCGGTCGGGCCGCCGCGATCCGTGGCGTTGGCGCCGGGCACGCCCTGGGCCGTCGTCGCACCGTCGAGGGCCACCGATGCGACCGGCGCCTCGCCAAGCCTGGAACCTCTTCGGTCACCCCCGGTTGGGAGTTCGTTTCCGACAGGTTTCCGCGACTTCGGCGGCCCGGTCGTCCTGGTGGTTCGCGCAGGCGACGTACGGAGCCGATCGCGCGGCGCTCAAAAATGGTCCCTGGAATGAGGGTTATCTCCGTGTCGATCCGACATCAGCGTCCTTCCCGGTCCCGCCTCTGGGCCGCCGGTACCGCGAGCCTGATGGCTCTGGCCCTGTCGGGTACGGCCCACGCGCAATCGGTCAACAGCGCGATCGATCAGCCGACCCCGGCAACCCTGCCGAAGGGTACGCATCATCCCGACGGTGCGGCTGCTCCGGCCCATCAGCCGACGGGGCAGGTCGCACCGCCGAGCGCCATCAGCGCGTCGACCGACGTCATGAAGGGCGGCCCGGTCCAGGGCAACGGCGGCAGCGGCACGGTCAATCCGATCGAGCATCTGCCCGCGGATATGAAGCGCTGACCACACGGCCCGCTCGCGCGCCGACGGCTCCCGGGCGTGATCGTGCCCCGGGGGCCGAAAGCCCCGCGCCCCGCGCACACGACACGATGGGCGGCGCGACGCTCGGGACACCTGCAGCCCGATGAGGATTGTCCGCCAGGCGCTCGATCGCATCATGGCTTCCGTCCGGCGATCGCTCAGGGAGTTCATCGGGCTTCCCCTCGCCGTGGTGGCGGCGTTCCTGGGCCTCTTCGCGCTGACCTACCTCGTCGATGATCTCCTCTGGGATCAGCGCGGTCCGGCGCCGCTCCCGTGGCTCGCCCACCTGCTCGGCGACACCGCGGCGATCGCCAGCCTGCTGAGCACGGTCGCGTCCGGCATGATCACCGTGACGTCGATCACCTTCTCGCTGCTGCTCATCGCCGTGCAGCAGACGGCGTCCACGCTCTCGACCCAGGTGTACGACCAGTTCATCCAGCGGCGCTCGAACAAGTTCAGTTTCGGCTTCTTCGTCGGCTTGAGCGTGTTCGTCCTGCTGACACTGGGCAGCGCCAGTCCCGATCACAAACCCATCCTCGGGGCGCTGCTGTCGCTCCTGATGACGGGGGCCGCGCTGTGCATGGTGGTGATCCTGATCTACAGCACCATCGACCAGATGCGACCGCATTCGGTCATCACCGCGATCCACGACCACACGATTAAGGCCCGGGCGGCCGATCGCGACATGATCGCGGGCACGCGCCGCGCCTTGCGCAGCGGTCTGTCGTGGTCGCAGACCGTCCGCACGGACGCCTATGGCGTGGTCTGCGACGTCGATGTGCCGGCCATCGAGCGGTCGACGGCGGATTTCGACATCGACGTCGAGATCATCGCCCGCGTCGGGACCAACGTGGCCTTCCGGGATCCCCTCTACCGCCTGCACGCCGCCCGGCCGCTGGCGGCGGACGGACAGGCCAGCCTCATCGCGGCGATCAGCGCGGCCATCGCGATCGAGCCCCGCCGGACCATCGCCCGCGATGCCGGATTCGGGATCGAGCAACTCTACTCGATTGCCTGGACCACCGCCTCGACCTCGAAGCAGAACCCGCAGCCCGCCATTCTGGTCTGCCACGGCCTGCGGGACATCATCGCGCGCTGGAGCTGGGCCGACCCAATCCCGGAACGCGCCACGGCGCGGGTCGTGTACGCCGATCAGGCCGTGGACGATGCGATCCTGGCGCTCGCCGCGATCGGCGTCGTCGCCTCGGAGAGCATGCAGAACACCCTGGCCGCCGAGGTCTGGCGGACGCTCGCGACGCTCCTCGACGATGTGCCGGCCGAACGGGTGCCGGCGCTGACCGATACGGTGCGCCGGCTCCTGTCCACCCTCGGGGATCACGTGCTGACCCGGGATCTGGAGGAGGCGCTGAGCCGATGCCGGCACAGCCTCGACGGAAGGGGCGAGCCGCAGGCCGCCGGGGAGATCCGCGCGGCGGTCGAAGCGCTCGCGACCAGCATCGGCGCACTCAACGCCCGTGGGACGCGCGTGCCGACACCCGCCTGAGGCGGGGCGCTACTTCCCGTGCGCTGACGGGGTGGTCGGCTTCGGCGACAGGCCCTTCGCCTCGTGGACACCGGGCCCATGCACGGCATCGCTGCCGGTGATGCCGCCGCCCACAGAGGCGGCCGGCGGGCTGGCCCCTGCGGCTCCGGCGCCGGAATCCGGGGCCTGCCGGGTCGTCACGGTCGCCGTCCCGGCGGCGTTGGGCGCCGCCGTCTCCGCGCGGACGATGCCTGAGCCGGCGGCGACAAGGACGGCGGCGGTCACGATCTGGGACAGCATGGTGTTCTCCGGTGGGGCCCGCCTCAACGCGTGAGGATCGGGCCGGTTCGCCGGACGGCCTGCCGCTTAGCCCCCCGAGAACGGAGACGGCGGAGGCGCACGCCGCATCACCGTGATCGCAGGGTGAACCGTCCGCCTCCCCGGCGACCCGGCCTCGGCGCGGAGCGCTCCGGCCGGTCGCATCCAGCCCCTAGAACCGTGCCGTCAGGAACAGCCGGATATTCCGCCCCGGCAGCAGGATCTCGTCCTTCTTGAACGAGGTCGAATTGCGGATGTCGTCGTTCAGGAGGTTGCGGCCCTGCAAACCGAGGGTGATCGCGCTCGCCCCGTAGACGGCGGGATCGACGGCCTTGGTGTAGCTCAGCTCCGCGCGCAGGTCGTTGTAGCCGGGGGTCGGCGTCTCGAATACCGCCGTCGCGTCGTGGCTGAAGGCGTGGAGCAGGTTCACCCGGGCGAACCAGCCGTCGGCCCGCAGATAGACGCCGCCGCCGAGCCGGTAGGGCGGGATGCGCGGCACGTTGGTGCCGTTGTCGAACTGCGCGCGGACGAAATCGAACTGCGCCTCGATCCCGGCGAAGCCGTTGCCCACCGGCACGAGATCGTACTGCCCGATGATCTCGGCACCGTAGAAGGTGGCGTTCTGCTGCTGATAGACGATCTGCCGGTTATCGGTGCCGATGCCGCAGGACGCGAAATCGTCGTCGCAGGTCAGGCCCGTGTAGTTGCGGTAGATGAAGCCGGTATAGCGCGTGAAGTAGCCGGTGGCGTCGAGGCGCAGCGGCCCCTCGGCCCGGCGGATGCTGGCCTCGACCGTGCGGGCGCGCTCCTTCTTGAGGTCCGGGTTGCCGATCTCGAAGGTCGCGGTGGCGTCGTGCGGCCCCTGCGAGAACAGCTCGTAGCCGGTCGGCCCACGCTCGACATAGGAGCCGGTCAGGCTCGCCACGAAGCCGTAGGGCAGATCCTGCAGGGCGCCGATGCTGGCGCTCTTCGGGGCGAAGCGCCGGGTCCGGGCGTACTGGAACGGCTCCTGCCCGTCGACGGGTACATAGTCGGCGGGGAACTGGGCGGCCGTGCTCGACAGCCGGTCGACCTCGTAGCGCCCGGCGGCCTGGAGCCGCGTGCCGGGGCGCAGTTCCAGCTCCTCGAACAGATAGACCGCGTTGGCGCGCGATTCCGTCTTCGGCAGGAAGGATTCGAGCTGCGTGTTGATTACGCGCCGGTCCGACTGAAAGCCCAGCGCGCCGGTGAGCTTTCCGAACTCGGTGAAGACCGGGACATGCTGGAGTTCCAGGCGCCCCTCGGCCTCGCGGTTCTTGAAGATCGCCTGGACGCCCTCGATCCCGTCCGCGCCGAAGCCGACCTCGTTGTGGCGATAGACGGAATAGCCCGCCCAGTAGCGGATCACCTCGAAGGGCCCGTCGAGCGGACGATACTCGCCGCGCGACAGGACGCGGTCCTGGTTCGGAGTCAGGCGGGTCCGGTCCTGTTCGGCCACGCCGCCGGGGATCGCGTAGACCGCATCGTAGTGGCTGAACGAGATGCCGACGAAGCCGCGGTCGCCGATCGCCGAGATGCCGACCGCGCCGCCCTGCGATTCGTTGTAGGAGTTGCGCTGGATCCCGCCCGGGATCGCGTAGCTGTCGTTGGCGGTCTTGAACCCGTCGGCATGGACCGCGATGCCGTCGGAGCCGGCATCCACGGTGGCGGCGCCGAGGCGGCCGTTGTCCACGCTGGAGAAGCCGCTGGTCACCTGACCCTGCACGCCGTTCAGCGGGATGAAGGTCGGAACCCGGTTGTTGTCGGCCGAGACGACGCCCCCGATGGCGCCGGAGCCGTAGCGCAGGGTCGCGGGGCCGCGGATCACCTCGATCCGGTCGGCCACCAGCGGGTTCACCGGGACCGCGTGGTCCTCGCCGAGGTCGGACACGCCACCGTTGACGATGCCGTTCTCCTGGATACGCACCCGGGCGTTGTCGAGGCCGCGGATGATCGGCCGGGAGGCCGCGCCCGGCGCGTAGGTCGTGCCGGAGATGCCGGGCCGGTCGAACAGGGCATCGCCGAGGGTGCGCGGCTGATCGCGGGCGATCTGCTCCTGCGTCACCACCGTCACGGGCGAGAACGTGTTGGTCGCCACCGGCAGGACGCCGATCGGCACGGCGGCATCGGCCGCGACCGCCGCCCGCGTCGGCTGGATCGGGCTCGGGCTGGTGACGCTGATCTCGTCGAGGGCGACGGCCTGCTGCGCCTGCGCCGCGGAGGTGGCCATCAGGGCCGTGCAGAAGGCCGACGGCAGGATCGTGCTGGCGAGAAGACCGAAGCGACGCGAGGGAGACATCGAGACTCACATGGTGTTATAATGTTTCATTGTCCCCCGGCAGGGAGCCGGTGCAAGCCCGGACTCGCACGCCGGCCGCGACGATCGGGAAACGTTACATCATTGCAACAAAGTAGCTCCCTGCTGGCAACCGGGACCTCACCACCGTCTTGACTTTGAAACGTTATAACATTTTCTGATGCCATGACCCAGCTTGATCGCCGCCTCCCCGTCACCGTCCTCTCCGGCTTCCTCGGGGCCGGTAAGACGACCCTGCTCAACCATGTCCTCAACAACCGCGAGGGCCGCCGCGTCGCGGTGATCGTGAACGACATGAGCGAGGTGAACATCGATGCCGATCTCGTCCGCGCGGGCGGCGCCGACCTGTCCCGGACCGATGAGACCCTGGTCGAGATGACCAACGGCTGCATCTGCTGCACCCTGCGCGACGACCTGCTCGCCGAGGTGCGCCGCCTGTCGGAGGCGGGCCGGTTCGACTATCTGCTGATCGAGGGCACCGGCATCGCCGAGCCGCTGCCGATCGCCTCCACCTTCTCGTTCCGCGACGAAGAGGGCCGTTCGCTCTCGGACCTCGCCCGCCTCGACACGATGGTGACGGTGGTCGATGCGGTGAACCTGCTCAAGGATTACGGCTCGGCGGCGTTCCTGCGCGAGCGCGGTGAGACCGCGGGCGCTGACGACACCCGCACCCTCGTGGACCTGCTGGTCGAGCAGATCGAGTTCGCCGACGTGGTGGTGATCAACAAAGCGCACGACGTCACGGACGAGCACCGCGCCCTGGTGCGGTCGGTGGTGCGGGGGCTGAACGCCGACGCCCGGATCATCGAGACCGATCACGGGCGCGCGCCGTTGTCGGAGATCCTCCAGACCGGGCTGTTCGACGAGGAGAAGGCCCAGGAGCATCCGCTCTGGTTCAAGGAACTCTACGGCGCGCACGAACACGTGCCGGAGACGGAGGAGTACGGCATATCCTCGTTCGTCTACCGGGCTCGGCGGCCCTTCGATCCGGAGCGCTTCAACGCGTTCGTCAACGCGACCTGGCCCGGCCTGATCCGGGCCAAGGGCCATTTCTGGCTGGCGACGCGGCCGGATTGGGTCGGCGAATTCTCCGTGGCGGGCGCGGTGGCGCGCGTCTCCGCCATGGGCTTCTGGTGGTCGGCGGTGCCGCGCAAGCGCTGGCCGGAGATGCCCGAGTTCCGGGAGCGGCTGCACACGGTCTGGAGCGAGGTCTGGGGCGACCGGCGCCAGGAGCTGGTCTTCATCGGCACGGGCATGGATCAGGCCGCGCTCACCGCCGCGCTCGATGCCTGCCTCATCGAGACGGGAGCCGACGCCGGCCCGTTCGATCCCACGCCCTACCGCAATTTGCCGGATCCGTTCCCGGCGTGGCGCAGCGCCGCTTGATGCCGGTCCGTCGGGGCCCTGGGTTTACCAGGGCTTCAAGCCCGGCCCGTCCCAGGTGGTTGGGGATGCGCCGGGACACTGACCAAACGGGCGTTTCCCCCCTTGGCGCAGCGAAATCGGCGGTTGCGGGTGGCGCATAGGGCATCGCCGCGCTCGGCTCTGCATCACCCTCACACCGGCCCCTCTCTACGAGGAGAAGGGAAAAAGTCGCCCCCATTCCAAGCGTCAGGGCCACGGATCGTGACCCGTGCAGCCCAGCCTCGACACCTGAATAGGACGGGGGCGCAGCGCCGTGACGGGTGCTAGCGGCGGAGCCCTGAGATTTGGGGCAGGTCCGTGCAGTGCGTAGGCCTCTACGCTCCGAACCCGCGCCGATCAGATCGACAGCGCCTCGGCCTCGTCGTCCACCTCGGCCTCGATCTCGGCATCGACATCGGTGGATTCGCCGGCGGCCCCCGCCGCCTCGGCGAGGCCGCGCGCGGCCTTGCGCAGGAGCTTGCGGAGCCGGCGACGGTCGGTCTTGTCGAGATGGTCGAGCAGTTCCGCCTCGACCTCCTCCTGGATCTGCTCGATGGCCTCGGCCTTCGCCAGCCCCGCCGGGGTCAGCTGGACCCGGACCACGCGCCCATCGCCCGATTCGGCCCGCCGCTCGACGATGCCGAGGGCGGCCAGCCGGGTCACGGTCTTCGAGGCTGTCGGGGGCCGGACCCGGAGGAGGGCGGCGAGATCGCCCATCGTCATGGTCCCGGCGCTGGCGAGCGCCTGCACCACCTGTTCCTGGCCGGCGAACAGGCCGAGCTTGGCCAGACGGTCGCCCGTGCGGGCGCGGTGCAGGCGGGCCGCCTGCACGAGGGCCCAGCCGACGCTGCGCACGCCGGGCGGCCGCATCTTCTTGGACGTCAGCTCCTGGGCCGCCGCCTCGCCATCCTGTCGATCACGTTTCTGCTTGTCGCCCACCGGAGCGCCCGAGGTTGTGCCGGCGGCCGCCGGGAGATCCAGAGTCTGCACGGTCCACTCCCATCTCCGCCCGCCCCAGACCCTGTGGCTGCAGCTGGTGACGGTGAGATGACGGGCTGGCGCCGGCGATCGCTCAGCAGTGCATCAGGCGTTGAAGACGATCGAGGATGTCCTGGCCCGTGCAGGGCCGCGCGATGAACTCGGCATGCTCGGGCATGCGGGCCGGGTCGGGCGCGGCCCGGCCGGACACGATCAAGATCGGAAGATTCGGGCGCGCCTCCGCGACCGAGCTGGCGAGGTCGAAGCCGTCCGTCTTGCCCGAGAGCTGGACGTCCGTCACGAGCCCGCAAATATCCGGGCGCGCCTGGAGTATGCTGAGCGCCCGCTCGGCGGAGGCGCACTGGACGGTGTCGTAGCCGCCTTCCTCCAGAACGTCGCCGAGGTCCATGATCGTCAGCGCCTCGTCCTCGACAAGGAGGATCACCGGCCGATTGCCACCCGAACCCGTCTGCTCACCCGCCACTGTGCACTCCCTCTGGCAACGTCCGGCTGCGAGGGCCGCCGCACGCGTCATCAGCCTTCAGGTCCAACGGCAGAAACGGTTCCGGGTTGCAGGCCGATGACGCGGGGGCTGACAGGCGGCAGCCACCTGTGCTCAGGCCGTCACGGGTGCCTGCTCGGTCACCACCGCGGCGACCGCCGCGATCAGGCGATCGAGGTCCGCCGTACCGATGGTGAGCGCGGGCGTGAGATACACGATGTCGCCGAACGGCCGGACCCAGACGCCCCGGTCGAGGAGGCGGCCCTTGAGAGAGGCAAAATCGGGCGCCCGGGCGAACTGGACCGCCCCGATGGCGCCGAGCACCCGGACATCCGCGACACCGGGCACACGCCGCAGGGGTTCCAGCCCGTCGGCGAGCTTGGCTTCGATCGCCTGGGCCTGGGCGAGGCGCGGCTCGGTCTCGAACAGGTCGAGGCTGGCATTGGCGGCCGCGCAGGCGAGCGGATTGGCCATGAAGGTCGGGCCGTGCATCAGCGCAGCCGCGGGATCGTCCGACCAGAACGCCTCGAATACCTCCGTGCGGGCGATGGTGGCGGCGAGCGCCATCGTGCCGCCGGTCAGCGCCTTCGACAGGCACAGGATATCGGGAACGATTCCGGCCTGCGCACAGGCGAACAGGCTACCGGTGCGCCCGAAGCCGGTGAAGATCTCGTCGGCGATCAGCGGCAGGCCGTGGCGGCGGGCGAGGCGCGCCACGGTGGCCAGCACTTCGGGCGGGTGCATGCGCATGCCGCCCGCCCCCTGCACCAGCGGCTCGACGATCACGGCCGCCAGGGTGTCCCGGTGGGCCACGAGGGTGGCGTCGAGCGCTTCGGTCTCGGCGGCCGTCCGCGGCAGGTCGCAGAAGATCTGAGTCGGTAGGTAGGCGCCGAAACGGCGGTGCATGCCCTCCTCGGGGTCGCAGACCGACATCGCTCCCATCGTGTCGCCGTGATAGCCGCCGCGGAAGCCGAGCACCTTCGTGCGGCCGCTCACCCCGCGGTTGAGCCACATCTGCGCCGCCATCTTGAGCGCGACCTCGACGGCGACCGATCCCGAATCGCTCAGGAACACGTGGTCGAGATCGCCCGGCAGCAGGGCCGCGAGCCGGGCCGCCAACCGCTCGGCCGGCCGATGGGTGAGGCCGCCGAACATCACATGGGGCATCCGCGCCAGCTGGTCGGCGACGGCGGCGGCGATGTGCGGGTGATTGTAGCCGTGAACCGCCGTCCACCAGGAAGCGATGCCGTCCACGAGTTCGCGGCCGTCGGCCAGCACGATGCGGCTGCCGTGCGTCGCCACCGCTTCGAGGGGTGGGGCGGCGTGGCGCATCTGGGTGTAGGGCCGCCAGAGATGCCGGTTGGAGCGATCGGACGTCATGCCTAGGGGATGCGCGGCGGGGATGGGGTGGGTCAAGCGCGGACCGCTTTGCTACCGTGCCAGCGTGGCAAACCTGATTCTCGATTGCTCCACACGACGATGAGCCTGATTCATAACGAGCGCACGAAGCTTTCTGCGACGGCGCTGAACGGGACTGCACTTGCCTCGATCGCCGCCGGCTTCATCACACCGCTGGCTGCTATCTCCTTCGATGTCCCAGGTTCGGCCGCCCGCGGCGCGCTGACGACCACGCTATTCGCGCTCGCTTGGCTTGTGACGGGCGGCGTCTTACATCTGGTAGCACGGTCCCTGCTCGGGAGACTGCGGGAATGAGTTGGTCAACCCTTTATCTCATGGCGCTGGGACCCATTCTCGCGCTGGTAGCCGGCCTGTTCATCTTCGTGACGGCGACGCTGGGCGAGCGGCGGCACGACCGGAAGGCCCTTGGACGCGGCAACAACCATCAGGCCGTCCCGCAGGGGGCTGAAAGGCGGTAGTACCGGGGCATCCCGCTTGACACCCGGCCCGCCCGCGGCCTCATCCCCACCGGATGAACAGCCTCGACGCCTTCGCCCGCACCAAGCTCGATGCCCTCGAGGCCGGCAGCCTGCGCCGCCGTCTCGTGCCGACCGAGCGCGGGACCGGCGCGGCGGCGGCGCGGCGGGGCAGGGCGCTCGTCTCGTTCTCCTGCAACGACTATCTCGGCCTCTCGCACCATCCGCGCGTGATCGCGGCCGCGCAGGCAGCGGCGGCGGCCTACGGCGCCGGGGCGGGCGGGTCCCGCCTCGTAACCGGCGACCATCCCTATCTCGGCGCGCTGGAGGAGCGCCTCGCGCGCCACAAGGGCACCGAGGCGGCCCTCGTCTTCGGCAGCGGCTACCTCGCCAATCTCGGCATCACCCCGGCGCTGGCGGGCCGGGACGACCTGATCGTGCTGGACGAACTCTCCCATGCCTGCATGTGGGCCGGGGCGCGGCTGTCCGGGGCGCGGGTGCTGACCTTCCGCCACAACGACCCCGCCGACCTCGCGGCGATCCTGGGGGCGAACCGCGCCCGGCACGGCCGAGCCCTGGTGCTGACCGAGCGGGTCTTCAGCATGGACGGCGACCGGGCACCGCTCGCCGACATCCTGGGCGTCGCGCAGGACCACGATGCCTGGACGCTGGTGGACGACGCCCACGGGATCGGCGTGGTCGAGGACGGGCCGCGGGCGCCCCTGGAGATGGGGACCCTGTCGAAGGCGCTGGGCTCCTACGGCGGCTATCTCTGCGCGTCGCGGCCGGTGATCGACCTGATGGTGAGCCGCGCCCGCAGCTTCGTCTACACGACCGGCCTGCCGCCGGCCTCGGCCGCCGCCGCGCTGGAGGCCCTGACGATCCTGGAGGCGGAGCCGGAGCGGCGCGCTCGGCCCCTCGATCTCGCGCGGCGCTTCACGGCGCGCCTGGGCTTGCCCGAGGCCGAGAGCGCCGTCGTGCCGGTGCTGGTCGGCGAGGCGCAGCGCGCCCTCGACATCTCGGCGGCCCTTGAGGCGCAGGGCTACCTCGTCGTGGCGATCCGCCCGCCGACCGTGCCGGCCGGGACCGCACGGCTGCGGGTCGCCTTCTCGGCCGCCCATGACGCCGCGCAGGTCGACGGCCTCGCCGAAGCTTTGGCGGCCCTGATCGGCTGAGTCCGCGCGCTTTCCGTCGACCGCGCCGGCCCCTATACCGCTGATCCGACGCGTTTCGCGCAGCCAAAACCCGATCCGGCGCGGCCGAGATCGGGACGGGATCATCGAGAGGACGACGCCATGGACGCCACAGCGCTCCGAGCCCTCCAGGCTCCGATCAAGGACACGTATCGCGCGAACCCGGATGCGGCGGTCATCACGCTGAAAGCCAAGGGCACGCTCGACGACACGAAGATCGCCTGCAAGGTCGAGACCGGCCGGGCGATCGCGGAGGCCGGGCTCCATCCGGCGACCGGCGGATCGGGGATGGAACTGTGCTCGGGCGACATGCTGCTGGAGGCGCTGGTCGCCTGCGCGGGCGTGACGCTGAAGGCGGTGGCGACCGCGCTGGAGATCCCGCTGCGCTCCGGTACGGTCAGCGCCGAGGGCGATCTCGATTTCCGCGGCACGCTCGGCGTCGACAAGGAGGCGCCGGTCGGGTTTCGCAACATCCGCCTGTTCTTCCAGCTGGATACGGATGCCTCGGAGGAGAAGCTGGCGCAGCTCCTGAAGCTCACCGAGCGCTACTGCGTCGTGTTCCAGACGCTCAACCACAAGCCCGAGCTGTCGGTGGCGGCCACCACGGCCTGAGGGAGGATCGGCCATGGCGGGCGGCATCACCCAGACCGAGTACTGGAACGGCGAGGTCGGCACGCGCTGGGCTCGCAATCAGGCGGTGCTCGACGCGGTGTTCGCGCCGCTGACCGAGGCGCTGTTCGACCGCGCGGGGCTCAAGACCGGGGCCTCGGTGCTCGATATCGGCTGCGGCTCGGGGGCGACGACCCTCGAGGCCGCGCGCCGGGTCGGAGCCGCCGGCCGCGTAACGGGGGCGGATATCTCGGCGCCGCTCCTGGCGGTCGCCCGGGCTCGCATCAGCGGCGAAGCCCCCGGCGCCGCGCCGATCACCTTCACCGAGGCCGACGTGGAGCAGGCGGATCTCGGCAGCTTCGACGCGGCCCTGTCGCGCTTCGGCGTGATGTTCTTCCCGGATTCGCCCCGCGCCTTCGCCAACATCCGCCGGATGCTCCGGCCGGGCAGACAGCTGACCTTCCTGTGCTGGCGGGCGCTTGCCGAGAACCTGTGGGTTCAGGTGCCGCGCGAGGCCGTGATGCCGCTGTTGCCCGAGGTGCCGCCGCCGCCGGCGCCCGATACGCCGGGGCCGTTCCGCTTCGCGGACGCGGACGCGCTCGGCGCGCTGCTGCGGGGCGCGGGATTCGGGTCCGTCACCTGTGAGGCGCTCGACCGGGACGTTGTGCTCGGCCGGGGTGAGACCGACGCGGAGGCCGCCGCGGCGGCGGCCCATGTGGCGCTGAACCTCGGCCCGAGCTCCCATCTCGTCCGCGAGGCCGAGCCCGATCTCCGGGCCCGGGCCGAGGCGGCGGTGACCGAGGCCCTGCGCCGGCACGCGTCGGGTGGCACGGTGGGCCTGCGCGCGGCGTGCTGGCTCGTTCAGGCTGGGTGAGGGGTTGGCGTCCGGCTACTGCTACGAGCCGCTTCGCGGCGCACGTTGTGCTGGGTCCCGGGACGCCTTCCGCTGACACTGCATGCGCCCGGGAAAAGGGGGCGCTTGATCCTGAACCGCCCTTTCCAGACAGGTGAAGCGACAGCGGAATCTGATCCGGGAACCAGCACAAGACGTGCTGCGAAGCGGCTCGATATTCCCCCTCAAAGACCCAGCGCACCGCCATCCGAGCGCGGATCGTGCGTGGCCTCGATCCGCCCATTGCGCGGGTGGCGCACCAGCATCCCAGCATGGCCCAACGAGTCGATATAGGGCCCGCCCAGCTCCTCGATCTCGTGGCCCAACCGGCCAAGCGCCGCGATGCAGGCCGGATCGAACCGGTCCTCCACCTTCACGCTGAGCGAGGGCGCGCCCCAGGTCCGGCCGTAGAGCAGGCGCGGAGCATCGACGGCATCGGCCACCGACATCCCGTAATCGGCGTAGCGGCTGAAGATCTGCGCCTGGAACTGCGGCTGCCCGTCGCCGCCCATGCTGCCGTAGCTCATCACCCGTCCGTCGTCGAAGGCGGCGAGCGCCGGGATCAGGGTGTGGAACGGGCGCCGGCCCGGCTCCAGCGGGTTCACGGCCTTCGGATCGAGGGAGAACGACATGCCCCGGTTCTGCCAGCAGATGCCGGTGGACGGCAGCACCGTGCCGGAGCCGTATTCCCAGTAGACCGACTGGATGTAGGAGACCGCGAGCCCATCCGCGTCGATCGCCCCCATCCAGACCGTGTCGCCGTGGCCCGGATCGGGCAGGGGCACCTGAGCGGCACGGCCCCTATCGATCAGCGCGGCTTCCCGGGCGAGGCGCTCCGGCGTCAGGAAGACGGCGGGGTCGTGCCGCAGGCGGCTGAAGTCGGTGACCACCCGGTCGCGGATCGCGAAGGCGCGCTTCGTCGCCTCGATCAGACCGTGATAGTGGGCGGTGGTCTCCGGCTCGGCGACGTTCAGCCGGTCGAAGATGCCCAGGATCAGCAGGGCCGCGAGCCCCTGGGTCGGCGGCGGGAAGTTGTAGAGCGTCGCGTCGCGGCGGCGGATCGACAGGGGCGCCCGCTCGACCGCCGCGAAGGCTTCGAGATCCGCCCGGGTCACCGGTGCGCCGAGGCGTTCCAGATCGGCGGCGATCTCGCGGCCGATATCGCCCCGGTAGAAGTCGACCAGCCCCGCATGGGCCAGCTGCTCCAGGGTGGCGGCGAGGAGCGGGAGGGCCCGGGTCTCGCCGGCTGGGTAGGGTTTGCCGTCCTTCAGGAAGGTCTTCGAAAAGTTCGGTGCGTCGTGGAGCGTGTCGAGTTCCTGGGGCACGTAGCGCGCCTCGGAAGGCGAGACCGGCACGCCCTCCCGCGCCTGCTTGATCGCGTCCGCCAGCAGCGCCTCCAGGGGCAGGCGGCCGCCGAGCGCCCGCGCCAGATCCAGGGCGAGGCGCCAGCCGCCGACGGCGCCCGCCACCGTCACCATCGCGTCCGGGCCGCGCGCGGGGATCGCGTCGAGTTCCTTCTCGCGGTAGCGCTGGATCGTGGCGAGGCGCCCGGCCGGGCCGCAGGCCTCGATGCCGCGCACCCGGCCCCCGCGCTCGCGCACCAGCCAGAACCCGTCGCCGCCGATGCCGTTCATGTGCGGGTAGACCACCGCGATGGAAGCGGCCATCGCCACCATGGCCTCGATCGCGTTGCCGCCCTGGGCCAGCACGGTCTGGCCGGCCTGCGCGGCAAGATGATGGGGCGCGGCGACGGCGGCGGCGGTGAAGACGGGGGTCTCGGGCATCGCGACTCCTGTGGTGTTCGGGCCGCAGGGTTAGGCGAGCGGGTGGATCCTGCAAAGGGCGGGCGCATACAAGACATCCGCCGTGCTATGCTGCGCCGATCCCGTCCCGCAGAAGCGGCCGATGTTCCGGAAGCTCACGCCCCGTCTCGCGTTCGGTCTCGGCTTGGCGGCCACGCCAGCCGCGGCGCAGCAGCATGTGCCGAGTGTTTTCGAGGGCGCAGGCGGCGACCCGCGCATTTCGGTCTCGCAGCCCGAGACCACCAGCCAGGCGTCGGGGGGCTTCGTTCGTTCGGTCGAACCCTACCTCGGCCCGCTGGGCGATCCCCTCGGGATCCGGCCGGTGCTGAAGGAACGCGGCATCCAATACAGCCTGACCTACATCGTCGACATCCTCGGCAACCCGGTCGGCGGCCTTCGCCAGGGCGCGATCGTCGAGGACCGCCTGAACCTGCGGCTCAATCTCGATCTCGACCGGCTGGCGGGGTGGGCGGGGGCCACGATCCACGCCAACGCCTACTTCATCCATGGCACCGGCCTGTCCCGCTACTACGTGGGCAACCTGCTGACCACGAGCGTCATCGAGGCGCTGCCCGCCTCGCGGCTCTACGTGCTCTGGTTCGACCAGAGCCTGATGGACGGCCAGCTCGGGATCCGCATCGGCCAGCAGGCCGCCGACACCGAGTTCTTCGTCAGCCAGACCGCGACCCTGTTCGTGAACTCCACCTTCGGCTGGCCGGCGATCACCGGGCTCGACCTGCCGAGCGGCGGCCCGGCCTATCCGCTGGCGGCCCCGGCGATCCGGGCCAAGTACGTGCCCGGCAACGGCTTCTCCCTGCAGGTCGGGCTCTACGACGGCGATCCGGCCGGGGCGAACCGGCCGGGCCAGGATCCGGAGGCGCAGCGCCTCGACCGGACCGGCACGAATTTTCGCCTGAACGATCCGGCCCTGCTCATCGCGGAGGCGACCTACGCCTACAACATCGCGCCGGGCTCCAAGGGCCTGCCCGGCGACATCACCCTCGGCGGCTGGCATCATGGCGGCCGGTTCGACAGCCTGCGCTTCGACATCACCGGCGTGCCGCTGGCCGACCCGAACGCCACGGGGATCGGTCGGCCGGTGCGCGGCAATGCCGGGCTCTACGTCATCTACGATCAGACCCTCTATCGGGAATCGGGCAAGGACGACGAGGGCCTGGGCTTCTTCGTGCGTGCCGCGTGGTCGCCGACCCGGTCCAGCCTGATCGACGCCTACGTGGATACCGGGCTCGCCTACAAAGGCCTGTTCGAGGGCCGCGATGACGACACGCTGGGCATCGGCTTCGCCTATGCCCGGATCAGCGACGAGGCCCAGCGCGCCGACCGGGACACGATCCTCTATTCGGGCCAGCCGATGCCCCGGCGCCGGGCCGAGAGGGTGCTGGAGGCGACCTATCAGGCCGTGGTCGTGCCGGGCTTCACGGTGCAGCCGGACGCGCAATACATCATCCGCCCGGGCGGCGGCGTCGCCGGTCCGGACGGCCGCCGGCTGCGCAACGCGGCGGTGCTCGGGCTGCGCGCGACCGTGCAGTACTGACCCGCTCTGCGACGGCGGCGCAGGGAACGGTCCCGGCGCCCCGCCTCTTTCAGAAGCATGTTGATCTTCGAGTGGGTTGTCGGCGTCCTGTTCGGCGCCGTCCTCCTGGCCGGTCTGGCGCGTCGCCTCGGAGCCCCCTATCCGGCCTTCCTGGCGCTCGGGGGCATCGGCCTCGCCTTCGTGCCCGGCGTACCGAACCTGCGGCTCGATCCGGACCTCGCCCTCGCGCTGTTCCTGGCGCCCGTCCTCCTCGATGCCGGCTTCGACGCCTCCGTGCGGGACATGAAGGTGAACTGGCGCCCGGTGCTCGGGCTCGCGGTCGGTGCGGTCGTGGTGACGACCCTCGCGGTCGCGATCGTGGCGCGCCTGATCGTGCCCGACATGCCGTTCTCGGCCTGCATCGTCCTCGGCGCGGTGGTGGCGCCCCCCGACGCGGTGGCGGCTTTGGCGGTGCTCAAGCACGCGCCGATGCCCCACCGGCTCGCCACGATCCTGCGCGGCGAGAGCCTGCTGAACGATGCCGCCTCGCTGCTGATCTACCGGCTCGCGGTCGCGGCCGCGATGGCGGGCAGCTTCCATCCGGCCGAGGTGGCGCCGGCCTTCCTGCTCGGCGTCGTCGCGAGCCTTCTGGTCGGCCCCGTCGTCGGCCTGCTCTTCGTCGCGCTGACCCGGCGGGTCACCGATCCGGCGAGCGCGATCGTGATGCAGTTCGTGGTCGCGTTCGGGATCTGGCTGGCGGCCGAGCGACTCGAACTGTCGGGGGTTCTGACGATCGTGACCTTCGCGGTCACGGTCGCCCGCCGGGCGCCGGGGATCACGGCCCCCCGGGCCCGGGTGATCTCCTACGCGGTCTGGGACACGGCGGTGTTCGTGCTCAACGTCCTGGCCTTCGTGCTGATCGGCATCCAGATCGGCCCGATCCAGGAGCGGCTGTCCGGCGCGGATGCGTGGCAGGCGCTGATCCTGGCCGCCGCGACCTTCGCGACCGTCGTGGTGACCCGGCTCGCCTGGGTGATGCCGACCACCGGCCTGCGGGGCTTCGGCCTGCGGCAGGCCGGGGCCCGGGCCCGGCTCGGCCCGGGCCTCGCGCTTTCCTGGGCCGGGATGCGCGGCATCGTGACGGTCGCGGCCGCCCTGGCCCTGCCCGCCGAGTTTCCGCGCCGGGATCTCGTGGTGGTCGCGGCCTTCGTCACCGTCCTGGGCACGCTCGTGGTGCAGGGCCTGACCCTGCGCCCCCTGCTGGCGCATCTGAAGCTGGAGGACGACGACCCCGTGGGGCGCGAGACCGGCCGCGCCCGGGCAACCGCCTACAAGGCGGCCCTCGATTCGCTCGCGGAGGCGGAGGATGAGCCGGCCACCGACGCCCTGCGGGCCGAGTTCCGCACGGCGCTCGCGGAGGCCGAGGAGCACGAGGAGGGCCGGGCCCCGGAGAGCCTGCCGGCCGATGCCGCCCGGCGCCGGGCCGTCGAGGCGGCCCGCGACGCGGTTCTGGCCCTGCGCCACCGCGGCCGGATCGGCGACGACGCCTATTACCTGCTGGAGGAGGAGTTCGACTGGGCCGAACTCAGCGCCACGCCGAAGGCGGAGACGTGAGGGGCGCGATCACACGCCCTTGCGCGCCGCGATCCGCGCCTCGATCGCGTCCCAGACCGCCACCGAGAGGTCGGGCCCGCCGAGCCGCTGGATCGCCCGGATGCCGGTGGGGGAGGTGACGTTGATCTCGGTCAGGTGGCCGTCGATCACGTCGATCCCCACGAGGATCAGCCCCCGGCGCGCCAGCTCCGGCCCGATCGTGGCGCAGATCTCGCGCTCGCGCTCGGTCAGCTCGGAGGCCGAGGCCGCGCCGCCCCGGACCATGTTGGAGCGGATGTCGTTCGCCGCCGGCACGCGATTGACCGCGCCCATCGCCACGCCGTCCACCAGGATGATCCGCTTGTCGCCCTCGGTCACCCGGTCGAGATAGCGCTGGACGACCCAGGCCTCCCGGAAGGTGGTGGCGAACAGGTCGAACATCGAGCCGAAATTCGGGTCCTTCTCGGTCACCTTGAACACGGCGGCACCGCCATGCCCGTGCAGCGGCTTCATCGCCACCGTGCCGTGCTCGAGCCGGAACGCCTCGATCTCCGCCTTGTCGCGGCTGATCAGGGTCGGCGGCATCAGCTCGGGGAAGTCGAGGACGAACAGCTTCTCGGGTGCGTTGCGCACCTCGAAGGGGTCGTTCACCACGAGCGTCTGCGGGTGGATCCGCTCCAGCATGTGGGTGGCCGTGATGTAGGCCATGTCGAAGGGCGGGTCCTGGCGCATCAGCACCACGTCCGCCTCGGCGAGGTCGATCCGCTCCGGCGGCGTCAGGGTAAAGTGCGCGCCCTCGACGTCCTGAACGGTCAGTCGCTCGACACGGGCCGTCACTCGGCGACCCTGCATCGAGAGCCGGTCCGGGGTGTAGTATAAGAGGGAATGCCCCCGCCGCTGGGCTTCCAGCAGCAGGGCGAAGGTGGTGTCACCCGCGATCCGGATATTCTGGATCGGGTCCATCTGGACGGCGACGGTCAGGCCCATCGGAAACGCCCCTGGTCAGCGGCGCGCATCGCGACCGGTTGCCGGCTCAATCGTCGGACAGCGACTTGCTGCCCGTGCGCTTGTCGTAGCTGGTGATCGCCGAGCGGCATTCGGGCGAGAGGCGCTTGCGGTTGCGCACCATGCACTTGTCGGCGTCGGGGCTGTTCGGGTCGACGCCGGCGCAGAGGCGGAAATAGTCGTTCGCGCAGCCGAGTTGCAGGCCCTGGTCCTCGCGCTGGGCGTAGGCGGGGCTCACGGCGAGCGCGAGCAGCGCCAGCGCAGGCAGCCCAGTGCGGCGGACGGCGCGCAGGGATCGTTCCGGAACCAGTCGCATTCAGCGGTGTCCTCAAATCTCGTTCGGGCGGAGAACCGATCCGGCGGTCCCCCCTCCACCCGCATCCGGCATATCGGTCGCGCCGGGCGGTAGGCAAGCGCCGGGGGTTCGACGGAGTGCCGCGCAGCACCGTCGCAGGTCGGCTTCACGCCAGTGTGGCCGCGGCGCCGCAGGGCGATACGGCGGCCTGTGCGGGTCCCTCAGAAAGAAAGGGCCCCACCCGGATCCGGGCAGGGCCGCAAGTCGAAGGGAGGAAACGCCCGCCATGGGCAGATGTGCTGAAGCAAGTCGCACGCCAACCCACTTTAAGAACATCGATACCGGTCCATCGGGCGGAAAGAGTCCGTTAACCACCCCGTGATGCATTGCCTTCGTAGCCCTTGCCGACGCCCTCGCTGGGCCCGGGCCGGATGCTCGGACAGCCGACAGGAGCCGGAGACCATGACGCCTTTCAAGTCGCAGGAGACCCTCGACCGCCCGCGGACCCGGGTGGTCGCAATGGGTGACACCGCCCCGGCCGCGCACGCCATCGTGATTCCCTTCCCCGGGCCCGAGGCGCGCCGGGCCCATCGGATCCCGCGCTCGGGGGAGCCCCGCGGCGAAATCCTGCTGTTCCTCGGCGTGCGCTACGAGCGCCTCGCATCCTGACGGCGGCTGGGGATGCCCGCGCGGCGACGCGATCTGCCCGGCGACGTGGCGAGCCCGACCCGGGCCGGTGGCCGCTCGGTCCGTCTCCTGCCCGCCGGCGCGGCGCTGGCGCTGCTCGCCGCCTGCACGCAGAACGGCGATTTCGGACGGCCGCGCACGAGCGTCTGGAACGGCCTGATCGACACCACCGGCAGCTTCAGCACCCATGACCGCGGGCGGCTCCTGCTCGATTCGGGGCTGACCGACGACGAGCTGGCCCTGCGCGACCGGGCGTGGCGCTTCGTGCAGCCCGCCAGCACCTTCGCGGCCTTCCAGGATCTGCTGCTCGGCCTCGCCAGCGCCCACGCGATGCCGCCGACCTGGCGCTACGACGAGATCGGCGCCTACTACGACACCCTGACGGCCGAGCCGTCGCGCTCGCCGGTCTCCCGCTACCGGCAGCTCGGCGACGACGCCACGGCGGATGCCCGGCTGATCCCGCTGTTCACGGCGCTCGCCGCCCGGGTGATCGACGCGGATGCCGCGCGCCTGCGCAGCCTGCCCTTCGCCAAGACCCTCGACGCCGCCGACGTGCGGGACGCCGCCCAGCGCGTCGCCGAGAACCGCTGCCTGATCGCCTGGGTGCGGATCGAGGCCGGCCTGCGGCTGGCGCGCTACCGCTTCGCCCTGGAGCACCTGTTCGCGGCCGCGCCGGCGCAGGAATCGGTCTCGGCCGAGCGGGCGCTGATGATGCTGGCAGCCCGGCGCAACCTGCTCGATCCGCTCCTGCCGGCGGATGCCGCCGCGCGCTGCGGGCTGGAGGCCGTACCGCTGCCGGTGGCACAGGCCGGGCCGCTGGTGGTGAAGGACTGAGCGCTTGTGACGAAGGCGTGAATGCGTGCGGATTGCTTTGGGTGGTTTTCCGCCCGTCCGCTTACGGGTGGCGGTGTCCCTCAGCGGACACAGCCTCGTAGGCCGCTTGTGCCCAAGCGGCGAGGTCGCTTAACACTTAACAAATCAATTTTGCGATATCTAATTAATGAGTTCTAAAAAAATGCACTAGAGTTGACAATATCAGGTTGTGCCGTGCCTTTGAAAGAAAAATTACACTATTCATTTTCAGCCAAAGACCGGTCGCAAGCACGTGAAATGCCCAATGCACCTCTGCGACAGATTATAGCCATCCCTCAACGAAATAAATTGAGTCCGGCTCTGCTCTGGCGCTCGCTCGTACTCGCTACATTTCTTCTCCCTATTTCATGGCAATTATATACGAAAGTATATCCAAAGAAAGGCACGTCTTCAAGCTTTGATGATGTCGAGATCACCGGCTCTATCAGTGCCCTAGATCCTTGTTCGACGAAGAATCCGATACTTCACAGGACAGAGCACGATAAGTGACAAGAGGCCGTCGGCATACAGCCCAGCAGGCTCGCAGCCCAGCCGGAGACAGGCCGTCGGTTTGATTTGAATGCACTTAAACCAGATCGCCCGTCGCTGGCTTACATGCGCGGTGTCGGCCACAGAGCTGAATCGGCCGGTCGCCCGACCAATAACCGCTTTTGGAAGGCCTGGACACCGTCATGAACGGCCTGGTTGGCTCGATCGCAGCCGGCTGACAAAACAAGTCGGCTCATCAACCCCGCTACCGCCCCGCACCCTTCCCCGAAGACTCCTTGCCCGCCGGCGCATCGTCCGTCGCCGTGTCGGTGGTGCAGGAGACCGCCTGGATCGCGGCATTCGCCGCCGGACGCTGACTCGGCAGGCCGGCGATCACCCGCACCACCACGAAGCCGCGCGTGTCGGGCGCCACGATGCGCACGTCGCGGCTCGGGTCGTTCTCGTCGTCGTCGGCCAGCGCCTCGTCGTACTGGGCGCGGGTCAGGATCACGAGGTCCAGGGCGCCGCGGACCGCCGCCTGATCGGTCACCGCGTAGAAGGCGCCGCGTCGGGCATGGGCGGCGAGCGACAGGGACAGGGCGCCGGTCCGCGCCGAGACGCGCATCGGCCCGTCGGCCAGATCGTAGGCGCAGACGCCGACCGCCACGGCGGGGTCCGGGATCGGCAGCCACGCCTCGGGCGGGGAGGAGTCGTCGCCCGTCGCCACCGTGTAGATCGGCTGCGGATGATCCAGGCTCTCGCTGGTCCGGGCGCGCGAGACGGCATCCTTCTCCGACAGGACAGGGATCGCCAGCACCGCCGCGATGTGGACGATCCCGGCCAGCACGAGGCCGATCAGCGTGGCATAGACGAAGCGCAGGCTCACGACGCGCATCCCAGGCGGGTGATGGCCGGCACCGAAGTCCGGTCGAGGGAGCCGACGCTGGCGGCCGCCGGCGTGTCGTAGAGGCGCAACGCCAGCCGCACCGGGCCACTCGCCCGGGGGCTCGGCAGCCAGTTGCCGGGTTGGACGTCGGGCGCGAGCGCGATGGCGAACCGCCCGTCGGCCGAGCGCAGCACCTCGGTGGAGGTGAAGCCCTCGCGCACGGTCGGGCGGCCGGGCTCCCGGGGCCCGCGACCGGCCACCGTGATGGTCCAGGCCCGGGCGGGCGGTGTTCCGCCGCCGATCCGGTAGGTGCAGGTGGCGTCGAGCGCCTGGCCGGAATCGTCCACCGCCGCGGTCAGCAGCAGGCCCTCACCCACCGCGAGGGGGATCTCGCCCCGGCGGGCGTTGACCGCCCGGGTATAGGGATCGGCATTCGCGGCACCGGCCCGCGGCCAAGCCGTCCAGGCGCCGACCTGCACGCCGCCGAATGGATAGCCGCCGCGCGTCGCCCAATCGGCGCTGGCGAGGCCGAGGGCGCCGCCGAGCGCCACGGCGTAGACGGCGAGCCCGGCGATCGAACTCTTGCGCCACAGGTGCCGGACGAGCCGGATCCCGCTTCGGCGGGGGGGCTTCTCGGACGCGCCGGTATAGCCGCCGGGCGCTGGAATCGCGTCCCTCATGGGCTTACCGGACCTCGACGAAGCCACCGGGGGCGCGTTCGCCCGCCGCCATCGCCCGCGCCCTGTCGAGGGGGCTGGCGGCGGCGCGGTCGTCGGGCTTGCGGGCCCCCTTCTGGGCGTCGCCCGCGCCGGACTTGTTCGCCGGCTCGGCCGACGGCACGCGCTCGACCGTGCGGAACAGGCCGTTCAACCCGCTGATCACCTCGAAGGAGCGGCGCGAGAGCTTGCCGTAGGCGCTGGCATTGGGGTCGATCGGGGCGGTGGGCCCGCCGGAGGCCTGCTGCTGCGCGGCACGCGGGCTTTCCTTCAGCCCCGGCAGGGGCTTGATCTCGATCCCCTGGTGGGCCGGCTCCATCACGTCGTGCCAGGTCTGGGCCGGGAGCGAGCCGCCGGTCAGCTTGTTGGTCGAGGTGTGGTCGTCGTTGCCGAACCAGACGGCGCCGACGTAATTGCCGGTGTAGCCGACGAACCACGCGTCCCGGTAGGCGTTCGTCGTCCCGGACTTGCCCGCGACCTTCACGCCTTCGAGTTGCGCCCGCTTGCCGGTGCCCTCCTCGACCACCTTGTTGAGCATGAAGTTCATGTCGGCCACGACCTGGGGCGACAGCACCCGCTCGGGCGCCTCGTCGGCGTGGCGGTAGATCACCTCGCCGGAGGAGTTCTTCACCTCCATGGCGGCGTAGGGCTTGGCGCGGAAGCCGCCGTTGGCGAAGACTGCGTATCCCGCCGCCTGGTCGATCACCGTCACCTCGTCCGAGCCGATCGGCATCGAGACCGTGTCGATCAGGTTCGAGGTGATGCCCATCTTGTGGGCGAGGTCGATGATCTTGGCGCGGCCGGCCTTGGCGGCCTTGGCCTCGTGGGTGATGCCCATGCCCTTGCCCAGCGCGATCGAGATCTTGATCGGGATCGTGTTGATCGACTTCGCCACGGCGAGCCACATCGGCACCCGGCCGGCATAGGAGCGGCCGTAGTTCTGCGGGCACCAGTTGCCGATGCAGACCGGGCTGTCGACCACCACGGTATCGGGCTTGAACAGGCCGGAATTGAGCGCCGCCGAGTACACGTAAGGCTTGAACGAGGAGCCCGGCTGGCGCAGCGCGTCCGTGGCGCGGTTGAACTGGCTCTCGCCGTAATCCGCGCCGCCCACCATGGCGCGCAGCGCCCCGTCGGGATCGAGGATCACCATGGCGGCCTCGTCCACGTCCATGGCGTCGCCGGACTTGCGCAGGATGTCGGCCACCACCTCGTCGGCCCGCTTCTGGATGGCGAGGTCGAGGGGCGTCTTTACGGTCAGCACGCGGTCGTTGCGCAGCTTGCCCGCGTCGGCCATGGCCTTGATCTCGCCGAAGGCCCAATCGAGGTAGTAGTCGGCGGTGATGTCGCGGGTGCGGGTCACCGGCGTCGCCGGGTTGCGCAGCGCCGTCTGGATCTGGCCCTCGGTGACGAAGCCCGCCTCCACCATGTTGTGCAGCACGTCCGCCGCCCGGGCGCGGGCCGCGGGCAGGTTGACGTGCGGGGCATACTTGGTCGGCGCCTTGAACAGGCCCGCCAGCATGGCGGCCTCGGCGAGGCTGATGTCCTTGAGCGGCTTGCCGAAATAGTAATCCGCCGCCGCGACCGCGCCGAAGGTGCCGCCGCCCATATAGGCGCGGTCGAGGTAGAGCTTCAGGATCTCGTTCTTGGTGAGGTGGCTCTCCAGCCACAGCGCGAGGAAGGCCTCGTTGATCTTGCGCTCCAGCGAGCGTTCGTTCGTCAGAAACAGATTCTTGGCGAGCTGCTGGGTGATCGACGAGCCGCCCTGCGTGCCGCTGCCGCCCTTCGAATTGTTCACAAGCGCGCGCAAAGTCCCGATCGGGTCGATGCCCCAATGCTCGTAGAAGCGCCGGTCCTCGGTGGAGACCAGCGCCTTGATCATGATGTCGGGAAACTCGTCGAGCTTGAGCGAGTCGTCGTGCTTGATGCCGCGCCGGCCGACCGCGGTGCCGTAGCGGTCGAGGAAGGTGACCGCCAAGTCCTGCTGCTTCAGCCAGTTCTCGCTGGTGAGCTGGAAGGCGGGCTGGGCCAGCGCCAGCATCAGCACGGCGCCGCCGGTCCCGATGGTGACGCCCTCGCTGGTCAGGTCGAGGGCGGCGCGCTTCCAGCCGCGCACGGCGAAGCGGCCCATGAAGCGCCGGAAGCGCTCGTAGGCCTCGCCGGTCGAGCGACCGCTGTCGTACAGGCTGGCGTTGACCCACGCATCGAAGGCGAGGGCGGCCCGCTCCAGGCGGACCTTGATCTCGGTGAGCGTCGGCAGGCGCACGATGTCGAACCCGGCTTGTCGAGCGCCTCTGCGGCGGGGAGTGGAGCGTCCGCACCGCAGACACGGCGCCTGCGGCCGGGCCACCGCACGGCATCCTCATCCATAGCAGGATCCGGAACCGCGGGCGAGGCTCTGCGCAGTCTCGCGAATCGCCGCGGACGCGCGGGGGCGTAACGCGCGCGACCGCGATCGGGTCGCACGCCCGCGGCCGCGGCGACGCTTGATCCACAGGCGCGGCTCGGGCAGAGAGACGCCCTCCCAACCGAGAGACCTCATCGATGCCCAAGCCCGAGGCGGTGCGCCACGGGGCGGCCGAGCCGTTCTGGCAGACCAAGACACTCGAAGCCATGACCCCCGCCGAGTGGGAGAGCCTGTGCGACGGCTGCGGCCGGTGCTGCCTCCTGAAGCTCGAGGATGAGGATACCGGCGAGGTTCACCACACCGATATCGGCTGCACGCTGCTCGACGGCCTGACCTGCCGGTGCCGCGACTACGTCCGCCGCCAGAAGCGGGTGCCCGATTGCGTCCGGCTGACGCCCGAGGCGGTGCGGACGATCGCCTGGCTGCCGCAGACCTGCGCCTACCGCCTCGTGCGGGACGGCGAGCCGCTCTATCCGTGGCATCCCCTGGTCTCGGGACGGGCCGCGAGCGTGCACGAGGCCGGCATCTCGGTGCGCGGCCGGCTCGCCGGCAACGAGGAGGAATTCTCGGACGAGGAATACCCGGACCGGATCGTCGACTGGCCGGCCCTCGATCCGCAGGCCGGTTGAAGACGACGCGACAAGTCCTGGTTTCGAAAGGGCGAGCCCTTTCGCGGGTCCAGGGCAGCGCCCTGGTCTCGGGCGAAGCCCGAGCTCAGGGGCTCCGCCCCCGAACCCCTGCCCAAGGGCTCGCCCTTGGGAAACCCAGGATCTCGGGTCAGGCAGGCTCCGAGCCGCTGCGCTCGGCACGCGCGGACGGGGCGAGCAGCCGCCCCCCGGCCAGACCGTTCACCGCGATCACGATGGCGACCGCCGCCACGTGCATCAGGAGATCCGTGGCGGTGGCGTCGTGCGGATGGACCGGCATCAGCAAGGCCGCCGCCGCCGCCGACACCGCGAGCCCGCCGAGCGCCGCCGTCAGGTTCGGCCGCAGCGGGCAGGCGCGGCGCAGCATCACGACGATCAGCGCCGACAGCGGCACGGAGACGCAAATCAGGAAGCTGAAGCACCCCGTGACCGCGTAAGCGCCCGGAAGGTCGGTTCCGGGGGCGATCCAGTCGCGCAGGCAGCCGAGCCCGCTGGCGCCGATCCAGAGGGCGAGCGGCGGCAGCGGCAGCAGCGCCCAGCGGCCGGACCGGCCCGGGACGCTGGTGGCGAAGGCCGCGTAAGCCGCCGTGATCGCCGTCAAAACGGCGCCGACCGCCGCCAGGGCGAGATCCGGAACATGCATGCGCAGCATGAAGCCCGTCATCCCGGCTTCGGCCACGAGGAGCAGCCCGGCCAGCAGCGCCGCGCCGAGCCACAGCGCCGCACGGATCCCCGGCGCGGGCAGCGGCCGGACCGGCTCCAGGCCACCGGCGAGCGCTTCGACGAGCCGATCATGACGGGCGGCTTCGCAGCCGGCGCGCTCGGCCATCACTCCACCTCCCGCGTCAGGCTGGTCCGGAGCGCCTTCAGCGCCCGATGCAGATTCACCTTGAGCGCGCCCTTGGTCCGGCCGGTCAGCGCCGCGGCCTCGTCGAGGGACAATTCGCGCAGCCCGAGCTGCTCCACCGCCTGCCGCTGCCCCTCGGGCAGGGACGCGACCGCGCGGGCGAGGGCGACGGCCCGATCCCGCGCCTCCAGGCCCTGTCCGGGGGGCGGGCCGGGATCGACCTCCGCCTCGTAGGCGAGGGGATCATTGACCTCCCGGGGGCGCCGACCCGCCCGGCGCAGCCGGTCGATCGCCCGCCTCTGGGTGATGGCCCGCAGCCAGGGCATGAACGGGCGGGCGGGATCGTAGCTGGCCCGCGCCCGGTGGACGGTCATCAGCGTGTCCTGCACGACATCGTCCACCGCCTCGCCGCGCACGCCCTGCGCCCGGGCGATGCCTGAGACCACCGGAAGGCAAGCCTTCAGTAGGGCGCGATAGGCGGCCGCGTCGCCGCACTGCGCCGACACCATCAGACCCGCGAGTTCCTCTTCGAGCACCATCCGGGCTCCGCCGCCGTTCCGCCCCCCGGCTCGGGGCGCATCTTGCCCGGCCTCGGAGCCCGGCGCCAGCGACCAGCCGGGAAAACCGCTCGGCACGGCGAGGATCATCGCAGCGCCTCGCGCCGGGAGCCGTCCTGGTCGAGGCGCGCCGCGCCGAGGATGCGCCCGTCCTCCGCCTGCAGCAGGACGGCCGCCGCATCACCCGCCGGGCGCGCCGCCGCGAAGGTCGCGGCGCCCCCCGACCAGCGGCCGAGATCGTGGATCGCGCGGACGACGTTGGCCTGCTCCAGGGTCCGCCCGGCATTCTCGCCGCGCAGCACCCGGGTCGTGTGGCTCGGGTCGAAGCCGACCAGCAGGACCCGCGCCGCGCCGGTCCCGGGGCCGACCCGCACGTCGAGCCGGTCGCCCTGGCGGGCCAGCGCCACCGGGATGGCGGGGCCGGCCGCCCGGGCGCGCGCGACCGCGTCGCGCAGCGCCGCCTCGTCGGATCCGACGAGGCCGACCGTCCCGTCGATCACGGCCTGGGGCGTGTAGCTGGGGCCGCCGAGCCGGGCCGCGTAGGCATCCTGCCGTGCGGTCGCCTCCGTCAGGGCGTAGGGGTCCCGCCAGTTGAGATGGTTCCAGTATGTGACGTGGAACGCGAGCGGGAGGACGGCGCCGCCCTCGTGCGCGAGGCGCCCGATCAGCGCCTCGGCGGGCGGACAGGACGAGCAGCTCTGCGAGGTGAAGAGCTCGACGACGACGGGGCGCTCCGCCGCCGCGGCCGGGCCGAGGGCGGCACCGAGGAGAGCGAGGGCGACCGGGACGACAGGGCGCATGGCGGGAGTTCCTGCGCGCCGGCAGATCGATCCGGCGCACCCTCTTTTTCGCCCCGCGCGGGTCCCGGTTACGCCGGGCCGGCCCCGTCGAGCGCGAAGGCGTCCACGTCGCGCAGCAGCGCCACGAAGGCCTCTGCCCCGTGCGCCAGGGCCGCGCGACCGGCCTCCGCGGTGCCGAGCCGCGCGTCGCCGATCGCGCCCGAGGGGTGGAGATCCTGGGCCTTCCAGGCGAAGGCGGCGGGGCGACCGGCGCGCAGATGGGTGAAGTCCCGGACCATCGCGCGCGTCCGGGGCGGGAAATCGGCGATTCGGTCGGTCCGCACGAGGTCCGGCCGCAGGGCCAACATCAGCGCGGTCTCGACGCCGCCGGCATGGATGCCATGGGCGACCTCGTCGGCCGGGAACAGGCCCTCCGGATAGCCGAACCGCGCCCAGGCGGTGGTCACCGCCACCATGGCGTGCCGGGCGCGCAGTTCCGCCGCCACGAGGTCGATGAGCGCGCTGTTGCCGCCGTGGCTGGTGACGATCACGAGCTTGCGGCAGCCGGCCCGGTGAAGGGCCGCGCCGATCCCGGTCCAGGCGGCGAGCGCCGTCCCGGTGTCCAGGGAGAGCGTCCCGGGGAAGGCGTCGTGCTCGTCGGACTTGCCGATCGCCTGCACGGGCAGGATCAGCACGTCGAGCTCGTCCGGAACGCGCGCGCGCACGCCGGCAAGGTAGCCCTCCGCGATGATCGTGTCGGTCCCGAGGGGCAGATGCGGGCCGTGCTGCTCGATGGCGGCCACCGGCAGCACCGCGATGGCGCGCCGCATGGCGCGCCGCCTCAGCTCCTCCGTCGTGAAATCGGACCAGAACCGCGCCGCCATGCCTGCCGGGACCTCCCCCTGACGCCGGGCGGCGACGGGTCGCCGGAACCCTTAACCGGCGCGGAGCCGGCGAGTCGACGGCCTGCGGACCCGATTCGCCTCAACCGAACAGCGCGTCGATGTCGTCCTGGGACGGCACCGCGGCGTCGGCCTGGGGGCCGTTGAGCATCAGATCCTCCGCGCGGGCCCGGCGGGCGCGCTCGACCGGGTCGGCCGTGGCGGCGTCACGCGCCTTCACGGCGCCCACGAATCGGGCCAACCGCTGCTCGAACAGCCGCAGCGATTCGACCACCTTGGCGATCCGCTGACCGGTGATGTCCTGGAACGCGCAGGCCTCGAAGATCGTGTTGATGCGTTCCTCGACCGCCTCGCGGTAGCCCGGCCCGTCGGGCAGCCCGAGCATGGTCTCGGCCGCTTCCATGATCGTGTTGGTCGCACCGGCCGTCGCCGCGACGACGCTGCCGAGTTCCTCGTGCGCCATGGGGATCCGATCGCGACTCATCTCGTTCGCGCGGAGCGCCCCGATCTCCTCGCGGAGATGCGCGATGTACTCGGCGATCTCGCTCAGCTCGGCGATGACGGCCTGCGGTTCCCGGAGCCGCACTTCGGAGTGCCGGGGGACGGCTAACGACATGCTGTTCTCCTGAGATCGGCATCCGTCCGGATCACCCGCGCCGCGGGCGAGCGTCTTTCGACGCGTCGACGAGACGGCTGGACGGCGCGGGGAGCGTGTCATCGATCCCAATCAGCTGCCGCAGACGGCTTCGATCTTCGATTTCAGCGTCGCGGCGTTGAACGGCTTGACGATATAATTGTTCACGCCCGCCTTCTTGGCGGCGATGACGTTCTCGGTCTTCGATTCGGCCGTCACCATGATGAACGGCGTGGTCCGAAGATTTTCGTCGGCGCGCACGTGCCGGAGCAGCTCGTACCCGGTCATCGGCTCCATGTTCCAGTCGGAGATCACGAGGCCGTACTTGCGGTCCTTGAGACGCGCAAGAGCTTCCGTACCGTCAGAAGCGTCATCGACCTCCTCGAAGCCGAGCTGCTTCAAAAGATTGCGGATAATGCGGACCATCGTCTGGTAATCGTCGACAACGAGGATCGGCATGCTCAAGTCGAGAGCCATCGAACCACTACTCCGTAATTGCCCGGCGGGAAGCCGCGGCGGCTCCCGGAAAGATTAACGCTTCGCTAAGGCTGCAATTTAGCTGCGCCGCACGTCATTTTAAATAGCGCTTGCGCATTGCGAAGCCGTTAATTGACGCCGGCACCGCATAGCTTGGCAGGGTGTTGCCCCGCCGCACCCGACCCTCGCTTGACCCTCCGGGCGCCTTTCGGCAGGGTCCGGTCGCGTCGGACCCCCAGCCAGCACGGCCTGCGATCCGAATCCGACCATCCGAGTATCCGACCCCGACACAATGGCCCCAGGCGACGACACGGCGGCGCGGTCCTTCACCATCTGCCGTCCCGACGCGCCGGTCCCGCCGGCGCTCGCGGGGGCCGTGGCGGCGATCGGCAATTTCGACGGCGTCCATCTCGGCCACCGCGTCCTCGTCGAGAGCGTGCGGGCGGCGGCCCGGGACGCCGGGCGGCCCGCCGTGGTCCTGACCTTCGAGCCGCATCCGCGGGCCTACTTCACCCCCGACGCGCCGATGTTCCGCCTGACCAGCCTCCCCGCCAAGGAGATCGTGTTCCAGCGCCTCGGGCTCGACGGGGTGATCGTGCGCCGGTTCGACGGGGCGCTCGCCGCCACGGGGGCGCGCGCCTTCGTGGTCGACTTCCTGAAGGGCTCGCTCGGCCTGTCCGGCGTGGTGGTCGGCCACGATTTTCATTTCGGCCGTGGCCGCGAGGGCACACCCGCGATCCTGGCCGACCTGTGCCGGGAGGCGGGCCTGAGCTGCCGCATCGTGGCGCCGGTCGCCCTCCCCAGCGAGGCCGAGCCGGTCTCGTCGAGCGCCATCCGCGCGGCGCTCGCCGCGGGGGACGTCGCCCGGGCCAACGCCCTGCTGGGCTATCGCTGGTTCGTTCTCGGCCCCGTCCGCCACGGCGACAAGCGCGGCCGGCAGCTCGGCTTCCCCACCGCCAACGTGATGCTGACCGATTGCAGCCTCGCGCACGGGATCTACGCGGTGCGGGTGCGCCTCGCCTCGGGTGAGTTCCGCGACGGCGTCGCCAGCTACGGCCGCCGCCCGACCTTCGACGACGGGGCGCCGCTCCTGGAGACCTACCTGTTCGACTATGCGGGCGATCTCTACGGGCAGGAGATCGCCGTGGAGTTCGCGGGCTACATCCGCGGCGAGGAGCGGTTTGCCAGCGCCGACGCGCTGGTCGAACGGATGCACATCGACGCCGATGCGGCCCGGTCCCTGCTGGCGCGCGATGAAACCCGGTCCATGCTGGACTGATTCCCAAGGCGATCGGTGGGGGATCGCCGGCCGCGCCGATCGTGTAGAAGGGCGGCATCGAGCAGGAGGCGGACGTGCTGGGTCGTTACGAGCGCGCGAACAACGGCGAGGCGGTGGTCGAGTACGGCGACGGCACGATGCGGGTGATCAAGCCCGGCAGCTTCGTGCGCTGCGCGGTGACCGGTGAGCCGATCCCCCTCGACGCCCTGCGCTACTGGAGCGCGCTGCGCCAGGAGGCCTATTCCTCCCCCGAGGCGATCCTGAAGCGGCTGCAGGAGACCGGCCGGCCCTGACCGTCACGGGGTCCCGGTCAGCGCCCGCACGAGCTGGCGGCGCAGGGCCCCCGGGTCGTCGAACGCGAGGCGCACGCGCAGCACCCGTACCCGGGCCGCGAAGGCGGCGGGCAGGCGCACCGCGTCCTTCTCGGTCGTGACGAGCACGGCATCGCGCCGGTCCGCCTCCGCGGCCAGAGCGGCCAGTTCACCGTCCCGATAGGCGTGATGATCCGGGAAGGCGCGTTTTGCGGCGATCACCGCGCCCGCCTCGGCCAGGGTGGCGAAGAACTTCTCCGGGCGCCCGATCCCCGCGAAGGCCACGCAGCGCCGATCCGCCCAATCCTCCGCCTCCCGGACGAGGCGCGCCCGGTGGACCGGCAGGCCCCGGCCCTCGGCCGCCCGCGCGATGGCATCGCCCGGCGCGCCGTCGCCGATCACGATCAGGCCGCCGACATGCCGCCATTGCCGGGCGAGCGGCGCCCGCAGCGGCCCCCCCGGAAAGGGCAGGCCGTTCCCGAGGCCGACCGGCGCATCCACCACGGCGAGGCTGAGATCCTTCGCGAGGGCAGGGTTCTGCAGCCCGTCATCCATCACGATGACGTCGGCCCCGACCCTCCGGCACAGGGAAGCCCCCGCCGGCCGGTCGCGCGCCACGATCGTGGGCGCCCGGCGGGCGAGCAGCAGCGGCTCGTCGCCGACCGCCGCGGCGGCGTGCCGTTCCGGATCGACCTGCACGGGACCGGCCTCCCGTCCGCCATAGCCGCGGGACAGGAAGGCCGGCCTGCGCCCAAGCTCGGCGAGCAGCGTCGCGACGGCGAGCGCCGCGGGCGTCTTGCCGGCACCGCCGAGGGTGAAGTTGCCCAGGCACAGGACCGGACAGCCCGGCCGCACGCCCGCCCGGTCCATGCGCCGGGCCACGAGCGCCCCATAGGCCGCCCCGGCGGGCGCCAGGATCCGCGCCAGCGGGTGATCCGGGCCGGAGGTCCAGAAGCCCGGCGGCCGCATCAGGCCCGCGCGAGCGGGCGCACGCGGCCGCCCCGATCGAGGCGCTGCAGCTTCATCTGCGCGACGAACGGGTCCAGCACCGCGAGGGTGCGGGCCACCGCCCCCTCGAAGGGGCGCAGGGCGCTCTGCCCGGCCTGCGCCATCGTGGCGAGCCGGGTCTGATCCGCGAGAAGTTCCCCGGCGATCGCGGCCAGCTCGACCCCGTCCTGCACCGGCACGGCCCCGCCGGCGCGGTCGAGCGCCTGGTAGACGGCGCCGAAATTGTCGGTGTGCGGCCCGTGCAGCACCGCCGTATCGAGGCGCACCGGCTCGATCGGGTTCTGGCCGCCCCGCGGGACCAGCGAGCCGCCGAGGAACCCGAGGGGAGCGAGGCGATAGAACAGGCCCAGCTCACCGATCGTGTCGGCGACGTAGATGTCCACGGACGGGTGAGGCCGTCCGCTGGCGGAGCGCCGGGCGCTGCGCAGGCCCAGGGTGGCCGCGCACTCCACCACCTCGGCGCCCCGGGCCGGGTGCCGCGGCGCGATCAGGGTGAGAAGCTGCGGGAACCGCTCCTTCAGCAGCGCGTGCGCGTAGGCGATGACGGATTCCTCGCCCGGGTGGGTGCTGGCCGCGATCCAGATCGGCCGGCCGGCGACCATTGTGCCCAGATAGGCGAGTTGCTGCGGATCGGCCGGGGGCACCGGCGCGTCGAACTTCAGGTTGCCGGAAATGCTGACCCGGGGCGCACCGAGCGTGGCGAAGCGGGCGCCGTCCTCCTGGGTCTGGCTGAGGCAGATCGCGATCCGCGACAGGAGCGCCTTGGCGGTGCGCGGGCAGCGCTCCCAGCCGCGGAACGAGCGCTCCGACATGCGGCCGTTGACCAGGATGAGCGGGATCTCGCGCTCGTCGAGCGCCAGGATCATGTTGGGCCAGATCTCCGACTCGGCGACGACCGCGAGGTTCGGCTGCCAATGGTCGAGGAAGCGCGCCATCCAGCGCGGGGCGTCGAGGGGCATGTACTGATGGACCGCGCCGACCGGCAGGCGGGCGCCGATCAGGTCGGCGGCCGCGCGCGTTCCCGTGGTCACCAGCACGGAGAAGCCGCGGGCGATCATGCCCTCCACGAGGCCGATCAGCGACAGGGCCTCGCCGACGCTGGCGCCGTGCATCCACACCAGCGGGCCGACCAGTCGCGCCCGCCCCGGCAGGCCGCGCCGCTCCGGAAGCCGCCGCGGATCCTCCTTGCCGCGCTGGGCCCGCCACGCGAGGAGACCCGACAAGGCCGGCTCCCCGATCCACAGGCCGGCCCTGTAGGCCTGCAGCGGCAGGGTCACGGAGGGGCGCCTCATACCCGTGGCCCCCGACGCGTCAGGGGCGTTCCGCCGCTCGGGCGGCGACGCGCCTCCGCGCTGGCCGACGGCCGGAAATCGCATGCCTTGACGTCTGCGGCCGTCGGTTTCATGCGGCGTCTCCCACCGGCGCGGCGGCCTCGACCGCGGGCGCCTCGCGGTAGAGCGCCGCCCGGTCGGCGCGCCCGACCAGGGCGTAGGCGCGGGCATGGACCCGGTTCATCTCGGCCTCGACGAAGCGCCGCAGCGTCTCGAAGGCCTCGCCGGCGCTGTCGCGCGGCACGTAGACCGGATCGCCCAGCACGATCGCGCCGCGCCCGAACGGCAGGCCGAGGCAGGCGCGGTCCCAGGACTTGAAGCGCAGGTGCCGGCTCGTCACCACGGCGGCCGGCACGATGGGGCGGCCCGAGAGGCGCGCGAGGGTCAGGATGCCGGCATCGCACCGGCGCGACACCTTCGGCACATCCGCGCTGAACGCCACGGACTCGCCGTCCTTGAGCGCGCGCAGCATGGCCCGCAGACCCTCGGCCCCGCCCTTGGCCCGCACATCCGTGGCCCGGCTCCGGCCGCGGGCGCCGGAGGCCCGCATCACCCGCACGCCGAGCCGCTCCAGCGCGAGGGTGTTGATGTTGCCGTCGACGTTGCGCGAGATGATCGTGGCGACCCGGTCGGTGGGCCGGCGCATCAGCGGCATCATGATGTGCTGGCCGTGCCACATGCCGATGATCAGCGGCGTGCGCGCGTCGATCCAGGCGTTGGCCTGCCGGGCGGTCACGTCGCCCGCCTGGATCGTGAAGCGGTTGGTCCGCCGCACCAGGCGCAGGTAGGCCGCCGCGAGACGGCCGAGGAGGCGCTGCACGGCGGGTCGACGAAGGAAACGCTTGCCGAGGCTCATGTCACGCCTGGGATGGCTGGGCCGCCATCCGCTCAGTTCCGGATCGAGATCGATCGCACATGCTCTAGCCCCCGCGCATGAGACGAGACAATCGGCCCGGATCACAACTTGCGCGCTAACGCGCCGACGCCGCCGCCGGACCGGGGCGACGCGGATGCTCCTGGGGCACGGCGAAAACACGGCGGGACACCTTGTTTAGATTTATTCCAGACTATAGATTGGAATCGATCCAAATAAGGAACGCCCCTGATGACAGCCGTCCTCGAGAGCACCGCCGCGCTGGCCGCGGAGGCCCGCCGCGCCTTCGTCCTGCGCTACGTGCAGCCGGGCCTCGCGGGCCTGATCGACGGTTCGGTCTCGACCCTCGCGCCGATCTTTGCGGCGGCCTTCGCCACGGGTCACAACACCGCGACCTTCCTGGTGGGGCTCGCGGCCTCGGTCGGGGCGGGGATCAGCATGGGGTTCACCGAGGCCCTGTCGGACGACGGCAGCATCACCGGTCGCGGCGATCCCTGGATCCGCGGCCTCGTCTGCGGCGCGATGACGACGCTCGGCGGCCTCGGCCACACGCTGCCCTACGCGATCCCCGACACGCTGCCTGCGGGCTGGCCGAACCCCTTCTGGCTCGCCACGAGCCTCGCGGTGCTGGTCGTGGTTGTGGAGCTCGTCGCGATCGCGGCGATCCGCACCCGCTACATGGCCACCCCGTTCCCGCGCGCGGCCCTGCAGGTCATGCTCGGCGGCGCCCTCGTTCTGGGCGTGGGGATGCTGATCGGAAGCGCGTGACCGGCGGCGCTTGACGGCGGCGCCCGCGCCCGCGATTCGAGGGCTGTTTCCCGGCCGGTCCCGGCCCGTCCCGTGCGTGATTCCCGGCGTTGACCTTCCGCCTCGCCCATCTCAGCGACCCGCATGTCGGCCCCCTGGGCCGGGTGCGCCTGCATCAGCTCATCGGCAAGCGCGCCACCGGCTACGCCAACTGGCGGCGCGGCCGGTCACGCAGCCACGACATGACGGTGCTGGAGGCCCTGGTGGCCGACCTGAAAGGGCAGGGGGCGGAGCACGTCGCCTGCACGGGCGACCTGTGCAACATCGGCCTGCCGAGCGAGTGGGCCACCGCGCGCACGTTCCTGGAAGCCCTGGGCACCCCCGATTCGGTGAGCTTCGTGCCGGGCAACCACGACGCCTATGTCCGCGGCTCCCTGGAGGGGCTGCTCGACGCCTGCGGCGCCTATACGGGCGACGATTCGGGATCGGTGGGCCGCTTCCCCTACCTGCGGCGGCGTGGGCCGCTCGCCCTGGTCGGCCTGTCGAGCGCCATCCCGACGAAACCCTTCGTCGCCACGGGACGCCTCGGCGCGCCGCAGCTGGCCGCGGCCGAGTCCCTGCTCCGGGCGCTTGCCACCGAGCCGGGCCGGCCGTTCCGGGTCGTGATGATCCATCACCCGCCGCAGCCGGGCGGCGCGGCGGCGGGCCGCGAGCTGACCGACGCGGCGGCCTTCACGGCGATGATCGGGCGCGCGGGTGCGGACCTGATCCTGCACGGCCACAACCATGTGACCAGCACCGCCCGCATCCAGGGGCCCGACGGGCGCGGCGTCCCCGTCGTCGGCGTGCCGTCAGCCTCGGCCCGGCCGGACGGGCACGGGGCGATCGCCACGCGCCGGGCGTCCTACATCGTGTACGCGGTCGCCCGGGCGGGGGACGGCTACGCGCTCGAGGCGCGGCGCCGGGGACTGAGCGCCGAGGGGACGATGTGCGACCTCGGCCCCGTCGATGTCGCCTGATCCGATCAGGCGGCGGCTGGGCGCCGCTGCCGGTTGAGGCTGGCCTCGTAGCGCTCGGCCTGAAGCCGGGTCAGGCCGCAGATCACGGCCAAAGTCCCGCGATACACGGTGTACGTGCCGTCATGCGTCGGCTTGACGCGAATCACCTCTGCCATGGGTCTCTTCCTGTGTTGGAGGTTACTTGCCGTGGACTGAGGAGATCGTTCCTCCCTCATGATTGGGCCTGTTGAACGCGCGAACAAGGCCAGGTTATCGATCGAACGGACCGTGGCAAGGACCGGATACGGTTGAATGCTTAGGTATTTCCGCTGCAACGCGGCAAATCGTTGACGCGGCTGGCAATCCGCCAATGCCGAAAAAAGCGGCGGATGGCGTGCATTTTGAATACGCTGATGCCACCCCGCCCGGCGACGCGAATCGGGGGCGGATCTGGCCCGATCGGGGCGCGCGAAAGGAATTCCGATGCAGCTCTGGCGTCTGACGGCGACCGACCTCGCGGCCCTGATTCGGAGCGGACAGGCCTCGGCCCGGGAGGTCGCGCAGGCGGCGCTGGACCGGCTGGACGCCGTCAACGGCCGGATCAATGCCGTGGTCGAGCATCGCCCGTCCGAGGTGCTGGAACAGGCCGACGCGATCGATGCCGCCCGTGGCCGCGGCGAGACCCTGGGTCCGCTGGCGGGCGTGCCGGTGACCGTGAAGGTCAACGCCGATCAGCGCGGCTTCGCGACCACCAACGGACTGCGGCTCCAGCGCGATCTCGTGGCCCGGGACGACAACCCCGTGGTGGCCAATCTGCGCCGGGCCGGCGCGGTTCTGCTCGGGCGGACCAACACGCCCGCCTTCTCGCTGCGCTGGTTCACCACCAACCAGATCCACGGCGACACCAAGAACCCGCGGGATCCGGCCCTGACGCCGGGCGGCTCGTCGGGCGGGGCCGGGGCCGCGGTGGCGGCCGGGATCGGGGCGATCGCCCACGGCACCGACATCGCCGGCTCGGTGCGCTACCCGGCCTATGCTTGCGGCGTCCACGGCCTTCGCCCGAGCCTCGGCCGCATCCCGGCCTGGAACCCGTCCTCGCCGGAGCGCGGGATCGGGCCGCAGCTGATGGCGGTATCGGGGCCGCTCGCCCGCAGCATCGCGGATCTGCGTCTCGGGCTGGCGGTCATGGCGGCCCCCGATCCGCGCGATCCCTGGTGGGTGCCGGCGCCGCTGGTGGGTCCGGAAGTCCCGCGGCGGGTCGCCCTGTGCGTCCGGCCCGGAGGCCTTGCCGTCGTGCCGGAGGTGGAGGCCGCCCTGCGGGACGCGGCCCGCCGGCTGGCTGAGGCCGGCTGGACGGTAACGGAGATCGCCGACACGCCCCCGATCCGCGAGGCGAGCGAGCTCCAGCTCCAGCTCTGGCTGGGCGACGGCTACGCGGCGGTCCGCGCGGCAGCGGAGCGCGAGGGCGACCCGGCGGCGATCGGCCTGCTCGAGAGCTTCCGCGGGCGGGCCGAGGCGATGAGCCCCGACGCCATCGCCAAGGCTCTGACCCGGCGGGCAACGCTCGCCCGGGACTGGTCGCTGTTCCTGGCCGAGAACCCGGTGCTGCTCGTGCCGGTCTCGGCCGAATTGCCGTTCCCGGACGGGCTCGACCGGACGGAGGCGGGCGTGGCCCGGGCCTTCGAGGCGAACCTCCTCCAGGTCGGGCTGGCGCCGCTCGGGATTCCGGGGCTGACGGTGACCACGGGCCTCGTCGGGCGCACGCCCGTGGGCGTGCAGCTCGTGGCGGCCCGCTACCGGGAGGACCTGTGCCTCGCGGCCGGCGCGGCGATCGAGGCCGCCGGGGTGCCGGAAATGCCGGTCGACCCGGCTTGAGAGACTGTTCAACCCTGGGTTTCCAAAGGGCTTCAGCCCTTTGGCGGGTTCTGAGGGCGGAGCCCTGAGCTGCTTGGCCCTGAGATGTTAACCAGGGCTCCGCCCTGGACCCGCGAAAGGGCTCGCCCCAGCCCTTTTAAGGTGTTTGAAGCTGTACTATCGCGTAGGAGCGCTGCCCCCCAGGCGCAGCGCTCTACCCGAAAACACTTTCTCGTGCAGTGGCTTGGTCGCTCCTCGACGATGCTGTTTCGGAGCGCGCCGTCCGGGATCAGCCGCTCGGGCGTAGAACGGCCGCGCTAAAGGCTCAGCCGCGCGCGTTGAAGCAGGCAAGAGAGAAGGGCCTGATTTCGTTCACAAGAAGCGCTCGCCCCTGCCCCGACTAAACACCTTAAAAGGGCTGGGGCTCGCCCTTTCGAAACCCCGACTCACGCCGCCCCGAGGCTCGCCAGCAGCGCCGCGAACAGCCGGGCCCGCTGCGGCAGCGTCTCGATCAGCACGTGCTCCTCCAGGGTGTGGTAGCCCTGGCCGAGGGGGCCGAGACCGTCCAGCGTCGGGATGCCGTTGGCACCCGTGAAGTTGCCGTCCGAGCCGCCGCCGGCGCTCCGGTGGGGCAGGGGGTGGCCGAGCGCCTCGCTCAGGCGCCGCGCCGTCTCGTACAGGGCCAAGCCGCCGGCATCGGGCTCCCAGACCGGCCGGGTCACGCCCCGGGTCACCGAGAAGCGGACGCCATCCTCCTCCCCCGACAGGGCCAGCATCCGCGCGACGCCGCGGTCGAGATCGGCCTGGCGCTTGGCCATGCTGAGGGCCTGCCCGCGGCAGAGTGTCGGCACGCAATTCACCCACTGCCCGCCGGAGACGATGCCGGTTGAGAAGGTGCAGTCGGCATCCGACAGGGCGTCGATGGCGAGGATCATGCGCGCCATGGCGCGGATCGCCGAGCGGCCCTCGTGGGGCGAGGACCCGGCGTGGCTCGGGCGGCCGGTCGCCTCCAGATCGAAGCGCGCGATGGCGTAGCGGCCGGTCACCACCCCGTTCTCCGGCTGGCCGGGCTCCGGCACCAGCACGAAGGCGTGGCGGGCGGCCTCGGCCTCGATCAGGTCGCGGGTCGAAGGGCTGCCGACCTCCTCGTCGCCGGTGAACAGCACGGTGATCGGCAGCGGCGTTTCGATCCCGGCCGCCGCGAGTGCCTGGATCGCCGCCAGCGCGATCACGTTGCCGCCCTTCATGTCGAGGATGCCCGGCCCGTAGGCGCGCTCGCCCTCGATCCGCCAGGGCAGGGCGCCGAGCGTCCCCACGGGGTGGACGGTGTCGAGATGGCCGAGGATCAGGATCCCCGGCACGTCCCGGCGCGGATGCGCGAAGCGCGCGCGCACGCAATCGCTCAGGCCCATCCGCCCGGGGATGGTCTCGACCCGCGCCCCCAGGAGGGCGAGGTCCCGGGCGGCCACGCCCATCATCCGGTTGACCGCGGCCGCGTCGTAGGTCGGGCTCTCGCACTCGACCCAGGGGCGCAGCGTCGCGAGGATTCTGTCCGCGTCGAGGTGCAGGTCCGGGATCATCGGGCGGCTTGCTCGGCGAAAGGATCGGCAACCCGCGGCCAGTAGGCGCCCGAGCGCTTCGTGTAGGGGATGGCACCGTAATCCGGCGGGACCGCCCCGGGCGCCGCCACGTAGCGGACCTCGCTCGCGATGGGCGCGAAGGCGGCGTAGAAATGCTGCATCGACTTCACCACGACGATCCGCTTGTCGTCGAGGGAGAGCCCGAGTCCCGTGAAGGCGTCGGGCGCGAAGGCCTGCTGGCGCTTCTGGGTCAGCACCACGTGGATCCCGTCGGCCTCCACCCAGGCGGCGGAGCCGAGCTGCGCCCGGCCCCCGCTGAGGCCGGTCTGGCTGTGGTCCTCCGAGAGGCCGCGCACGGTGACCCGCAGGTCGACGGGATCGCCCGAGGTCACGCCGCACTTGCCGCCCATGCGGAGCGTGAAGGTCGCCCCGAGCCCGGCCTCGTGGCAGATCCCGACCGCGCCGGGGTCCCAGATCAGGCCAAGGGCGACGTCCTTGATGCCGCGCTCGGCGAGGCGGGCGAGGATCGCGGTGTTGTCCGAGGGCGCGCCGGCGCCGGCATTGTCGGCGAAGTCGGCGAGCACCATCGGGCGCGGGTCGTTTGAGGCCAGCGCCGCATCGATGGCGGCGTCGATCGTGTCGCAGCGGCTCGCCGCCTCTTCCCGCATCGCCCAGATTGCGGCGGCGAGCTCGTCGGCGAGCGCCTGCGCCTTGCCGGCATCGCCGTCGGCGACCACGAGCATCTTCGCGCCGACATCGGCCACGTCGCCCCAGGGGAAGCCGTGCCCGAAGGAGACCGACAGGATGCCGTTCTTCCCCTCCAGTGATTCCATCCGGCGCACGAAACCCGCCACGGGCTCGCGGCTGGTGCGCCACATGTTGACGATCCGGCAATCGGCATAGGCCATCACCGGCCGGATTTCCTTCGCGACCGTCCGCACCACCAGCGGATAGAGGTCCCGGGCGCGGTCGACGATGTCGGTGTGCGGGTATTCCTTGTAGATCACGATGACGTCGGCGCTTTGGCGCATCGTCTCGGTGAGGTGGCAGTGCAGGTCGAGCTCGACGCCGATTACGGCGTCCGGCCCGACGAGGGCGCGGACCCGCTCCAGGGTGTCGCCCTCGCAATCGTCGTAGCCCTCGGCCACCATGGCGCCGTGCATGAACAGCAGCACCGCGTCGACCGGCAGGGCGGCCTTCAGATCCGCCAGCAGGGCGTCGCGCAACTCCTCGTAGACGGCCCGCAGGGTAATCCCGCCGGGCTGCGCGAAGGTCGAGAGGCTTTCGACCACATCGTGGCCGTCGGCCTCGGCGAGCTCCCGCCACGCCTTGAGGCCGATATTGCTGAGGCTCGGCGGGTTCCGCGTGCCGTCCCGGCGGGCATAATCGGCGTGGAAGGCCGCGCGGCCCGTGGGCAGCGGCGCGAAGGTGTTGGTCTCGGTGGCCAGTCCGGCGATGAAGATTGTCAAGGTCGTTGTCCCACTCCGTCCCGGCCGCCCGGTCAGGCGGGGCTCAAGGCGATGATCGTCTCGGTGGCGGCGTCCACGGCTTCGCGGCCGTAGAGCATCGGCACATGGTCCTGGCGGCCCCAGACGGGAGCCAGGTCGGCGTAGTGCGGGCTGCCCGGGTCCCCGGACTGGCCCGGCACGTTGATGAAGACCGAGCGGTCCCAGTCCCCCACGTCCACGATCATGCGGAACGAGGCGCCGTGGGTGAGCCGGAACGTGTCGGTCCGGTACTCCGCGTGCATGACCGATGCCGCGGCCCCGCCCACGGGCAGGGGGCCGACATTCCAGGCCTGATCGGGTCGCAGGACGGAGAGGGGATGGGCGAACAGGGCGTGGTGCAGGCCGCCCCAGGACCAGCCGTTGTGGGAGTCGCACTCGCCGAGCCGCGGGGCTCTCTCCTCCCCCTTGCGGGGAGGAGTTGGAGGTGGGGGTGGTTCAGGATCGAGCGACGCGGTGCCTTCTGCACCACCCCCACCCCTGGCCCCTCCCCGCAAGGGGGAGGGGAAAAGCGCTGTTTCTTGAGAGTTTTGCCGCTCGTCGGAAAGGGGCGTCTCCGCCGCGAGCCGCCCCATCGGGTCCGCCCCCATTCGCTCCAGGCAATCCCGGAACGCGGCTCCGAGGGTGTCCGCCAGCAGCTTTTCGCGGGTCCCGGTGTCGAGACCGGCCTCGAGCCGCTCGATCAGACTCTGCGTGTCGCCGGGCGGCAGGAGGCGGCGGGTGCCGGCATCGGGCACGAACGCCTTCAGCAGGGCCGGGCGCAGGTGATGCACCCAGAGCAGCTCGATGAGCGCGGCGGCGGCCGAGTCCGGGGCCAGCGTCCCGTCGAACGATTCCAGCAGGGCCTGGGCCGAGGCCAGATCGGGATCCGAGGCCGGCGGCAGGGCCCGGACCAGTTCGGCGAGCCGCAAGGCGGGCTCGGAGAACGCATCGCCCTGGAGCGCGCGGGAATCCTCCAGGCTGTGCCGGGTCTGCCCGCCCAACACCGCGCGGATGCGCCGGGCGCGCCAGGGCTCGGCCCATTCGAACCCGACCTTGTGCGCCTCGACCGGGAAATCCGGCGGCAGGTTCATCTCGTTGGCGGTGGCGAGCCAGCCCGCCTCCGGATCGAGGCTCCGGGGCAGGGCGCCGGGATCGTGGAAGCCCGCCCAGTCGTAGCGGCCGTCGCCCGGCACCGGCAGCAGCCCGTCATGGGCCGGCCGCACCGGCGCCTTGCCGGCCATGAACCACGCGATCCGCCCCGTGGCGTCGGCGTAGAGCTGGTTCACCGAGGGCGCCGACCAGTGGCGCAGGGCCTCGCCGAACGCCTCCGGCGTGGTGGCGTCGAGATAGGCGAGGCTGCCGAGATAGGCGGCAGCGCCCGGCTCGGACCAGACGGTCCGCAGCGCGAAGGCCCGGCCCCCCGCCTCGCGGATCACCGGCCCGTGCCGGGTGAAGCCCAGGACCACGGTCTCGTCCGGCGCAGCCCGCACCGGGATTTCTTCGGAGATGCGCTCGATCGGCTCCCAGCCATCGCGATAGCGGTAGCGATCCGGGTCGTCCGGGTCGGTCTCGCAGACGAACAGATCTTCCTGGTCCATCGGCGCGATGGTCAGGCTGAAGGCGGCGTGGCCGTTATGGCCGATCGAAATCCCGGGGAGCGCCGGCTCGCCGGCCCCGATCACGTCGAGGCCCGGCGCCGTGAGATGGACGGCGTAGCGCAGGGACGGCTGCAGGTAGATCCGGTGCGGGTCGCTCGCCAGGATCGGGCGGCCGGTGTCCGTTTGGGACGGACCCACCACCCAGTTGTTGGAGCCCTCCGCCGGCTCCTTCGGGGCGGCGCGTGGGCCGCGGGTCACAGCGCCGTGCGCGTCGACCTTGCTCCAGGCCCAGGCCTCGTCGCGGGTCGCGGCCAGCCGTTCGGGCGAGAACCCGACCGGCGCGGTGGCGAGGCGAAAAGCGTCGAGGAGATCGTCCGGCCAGTCGGCGGCACCGAGCCCGTCCGGCACCACCGGATCGTGCGGCGGGCTGATCCGCTTGCGCAGGTCGTCGGCGGCGAGCCCGGCCTCCCGGGATTCGGCACGGGCCAGCACCCGGGCGCGGGCAACCTCGGAGAGGACGTTGCGCACCAGACCGTGGCTGCGGATGCGCACCACATCCTCCGGCTGCCAGCGGGCCGGGCGCGTCTCGGTCAGGGCGAATTCAGGCGGCAGCAGCTCGTGCCGCGCCGCGGTGAGCGCCACGTAGGCGTTGAGCCCATCCACGAAGGCCGTGACGATGGCCTTCGTGTCCTGCGGCCCGTAGGTGGCCCATTCCGCCGCCAAGTCACCGCGATAGAGGAACAACCGGGCGGCGCGGTCCTGGGCGAGGTAGCCGGGCCCGAAATCCGCCGCCAGCAGGCCGAGCCCGCGCTTGCGCCAGAGGTCGAGCTGCCAGAGCCGGTCCCGCGCCGCGTTGAAGCCCTGCGCCCGGAACGCGTCGAGGGTCGAGCCGGCGCGGATATGCGCCAGCCCCCAGCGGTCCACCCGGATCTCGGCCGGACCCGCGAGGCCGGGGAGGGCGTAGGTGGCCTCGCTCACAGGGCCACTTCGATCAGGTGCGGCCCCTTGTGGGCGAGCGCGTGCTGGAACGCCTCGATGAACGCCGCAAGCGTCTCGACGCGCTGGCCCTCCACGCCGAACCCCTTGGCCAGGCTCACCCAATCCACCGCCGGATCGTCGAGGCTCAGCATGCCGAGCGCCTTCGGGCCGGGATTGTGGGCGCCGACATTGGTGAGTTCCGCCCGCAGGATCGCGTAGGACCGGTTCGACCAGACCAGCGTCACCACGTCGAGGTGCTCGCGGGCCTGGGTCCAGAGCGCCTGGACGGTGTAGAGCCCGCTGCCGTCGGCCTGGAGGTTGATGACCTTGCGGTCAGGGCAGGCCACGGCGGCGCCGGTCGCCATCGGGATGCCGAGCCCGATCGAGCCGCCGCTGAGCTGGAGCCACGTGTGGGGCGCCGCGTCCCGGGTGAGGGCGAAGAAGTTGCGGCCCGTGGTGATCGACTCGTCGCAGATCACCGCGCCCTCCGGGATCAGCGCGCCGAGCACCTGCCCGATCGTGTCCTGATCGAGGGGACCCGACGTCGGCAGCGTCGGACGCGGTCCGGCGGCGATCGGCTCGGCGGGCGGGGCGCCGACGGCCTCGGCCAAGCGCTCCAGGGCGTCGATCTGGTCCTCCTCGGGGGTGGCCAGGGTGATGGTGGACGAGCCCTCCGGCGCCAGCAGGCTCGGCTTGCCCGGATAGGCGAAGAAGCCCACCGGCGGGGTCGCGCCGATCAGGATGATGTGGCGGAAGTCCTTCAGGGCCGCGATGCCCTGATCGATCGGGTAGGGCAGGCGCTCGATCGGCACGGTGCCGGCGCCGCGGTCGATCCGTGAATTCGACGTCATCGCCATCAGCTGCGCGCCGGTCTTGCGGGCGATCCGGTCGGCGACGACCCGGCCCTCGTTCCGCACAGCCCGGTCGCCGAGGTGCAGGAGCACCTTATCGCCGCTCTGCAGCGCCTTCACCGCCGCCGCGATCGCATCGTCGCCGGCCTTCGCCCGCTCAGGGATCGCCGGCACCGGCGCGGGCCCGGTGCCGGGATCCCAGGCGGTGTTGGCCGGCAGGATCAGGGTCGCGACCTGACCGGGGGCGGTGCGGGCGGCCGCGATGGCGGCGGCGCCGTCCGGGCCGATCTCGGCGGCGCTCATCCCGGTGCGGACCCAGGACGACATCGGCCGGGCCAGCCCCTCGATGTCGGAGGTCAGCGGCGCGTTGTACTCCCGATGGTAGGTCGCGTGCTCGCCGACGATGTTGACCACCGGCGTGCGCGCCTTCTTGGCGTTGTGCAGGTTGGCCAGACCGTTCGCGAGGCCGGGCCCGAGATGGAGCAGGGTCGAGGCCGGCTTGTCGGCCATGCGGGCGTAGCCGTCCGCCGCGCCGGTCGCCCCGCCCTCGAACAGGAACAGCACGCAGCGCATGCCCTCGACCCGGTCCAGGGCGGCCACGAAATGCATCTCGGAGGTGCCGGGATTGGTGAAGCAGACCTCGACCCCGCCCTCCACGAGGGTTCGGACCAGGCTCTCGGCCCCGTTCATGGCGGCCGGCATCCCATCGCTCACGGGCGTCTCCCCTCTCACTGGCGGCCTCGGCGGCACCATGGATTCTGTATTATCGTGACGCCGCCGCGGCCGAGCGCAAGGGGCTGCCGGTGACATTGTCCCTTCGCCGGACGCGGGCATGATGGCCCCGTCTGGCGCGGGACTTGCCGGGGGCGAGCCGCACCTTCCACGCGTGAGGTCTGATGAAAATGCGCCGCCTGATTGCCGCCGCCCTGGCTGGCTCCGCTGCCTTGACCGGACCCGTCGTCCTGGCGGGTCCCGCCAGCGCCGAGAGCGTGCTGCGCATCGCCATGACGGCCTCCGACATCCCCACCACCACGGGGATGCCGAACAACGGCTTCGAGGGGATGCGCTTCCTCGGCTACCCGATCTTCGAGGGGCTGGTGCAGTGGGACCTGAAGAGCACCACCAAGCTCGCCGGCATCATGCCCGCCCTGGCCGAGCGCTGGGAGCAGGACCCGAACGACAAGACGATCTGGACCTTCCACCTGCGCCAGGGCGTCAAATTCCATGACGGCACGCCGTTCAACGCCGACGCGGTGATCTGGAACCTCGACCGCTACTTCAAGAACGACAGCCCGCAATTCGAGCCGCAGGGCGCCGGCATCTCCCGCGCCCGGGCGCCGCTGGTCGGCAGCTACAAGAAGATCGACGACGCCACCGTCCAGATCACCACCACGCAGGTGGCCTCGTACTTCCCCTACATGGTGGTCTACCTGCTGTTCACCTCGCCGGCCTCCTTCGAGAAGGCGGGCCACGACTGGAACAAGGTCGCCACGCTGCCGGCGGCCGGGACCGGGCCGTTCAAGATCACCCGCGTCGCCCCGCGGGAGGCGGTCGATCTCGCCAAGTTCGACGGCTACTGGGACCCGAACCGGATGGCCAAGGTCGACAAGGTCCGGCTGCTGCCGATCCCGGAGGCCAATGCCCGGGTGGCGGCCCTGCGGTCGGGCCAGGTCGACTGGATCGAGGTGCCGGCGCCCGACGCGATTCCGTCCCTGAAGCAGGCGGGCTTCACCATCACCACGGGCTCGTACCCGCATGTCTGGCCCTATATCTACAACATGGGCGCGAAGGACAGCCCGCTGAAGGATGTCCGCGTCCGGCAGGCGCTGAACTACTGCATCGACCGCGCCGGCATCGTGGAGCTCTTGAACGGCACGGCCGAGCCGGCCTCCGGCTGGCTCAACGACAAGGACCCGAATTTCGGGTCGCCGAAGAACCGCTACACGTTCGACGCCGCCAAGGGGAAGGCGCTGCTGGCCGAGGCCGGCTACACCGATGCCAAGCCCCTGAAGCTCAAGGTGATGATCTCCTCCTCCGGCTCGGGCCAGATGCTGCCGATGCCGATGAACGAGTACCTGCAGGAGAACCTGAAGCAGTCCTGCAACGTCGAGCTGAGCTTCAACGTGGTCGAGTGGCAGGTGCTGCTCAATTCGAGCCGCGCGCTGCCGGATGCGCAGAGCCTGCAGGGCTCGATGGCGCTCAACGTCTCCTCGCCCTCCTCGGACGCCGCCGTGATGGCGCGCTACTTCGGAAGCGACCGCTTCCCGCCGTCCGGCTTCAACTTCCCCAACTGGAAGGACGATCAATTCGACGCCGCCCTCAAGGCACTCGCCGAGACCACCGACGCCAAGGTGATCGACGCGCAGACCAAGGTCGCGCACGAGCGCCTCGTCGACAATCCGCCGTGGCTGTTCGTCGTCCACGACCTCAACCCGCGGGGGATGTCGAAGAAGATCCACGGCTTCGTGTCGCCCCAATCCTGGTTCGTCGACCTCACCCTCGTCAGCGTGCAGTAATCCGATGTCCGATCTCGATCCCGTCCAGGCCTCCGCGGCCGACCTCGCCCGGGCGATCCGCGCGCGCAGCCTCTCGCCGGTCGATGCGGTCGACGCGCTGCTCGGGCGCATCACGCAGCTGGAGCCGAAGCTGCAGGCCTTCACGGAGGTGTTCTCCGGGGATGCCCGCCTCGCCGCCGAGGGGGCGGACCGGGCGATCCGCTCGGGCCACGCGGTGGGGCCGCTCCACGGCGTGCCGGTGGTGCTCAAGGACCTAATCGATCTGGAGGGCCGGATCACCATGGGCGGCTCGGCGGCCCATCGCACACGGCGGGCCGAGCGGACCGCGACCATCGCCCGGCGCCTGATCGCGCAGGGCATGATCGTGCTGGGCAAGACCCATACGGTCGAGTTCGCCTATGGCGGCTGGGGCACCAACCAGCATCTCGGCACGCCCTGGAATCCCTGGGATTCCGAAGTTCCGCGGACTCCAGGCGGGTCGAGCAGCGGCACCGGCGTCGCGGTGGCGGCCCGGATGGCCCCCTGGGGCATCGGCACCGATACCGGCGGCTCCGTGCGCCTGCCGTCCGCCTTCTGCGGCCTGACCGGGCTCAAGGTGACGGTCGGACGGGTCTCGACCTGGGGGATCGTGCCGCTCTCGACGACGCTCGATTCCCCCGGCCCGCTCGCCCGCACGGTGGAGGACGCCGCGCTCCTCTACGAGGCGATCTCCGGCCCCGATCCGCTGGATCCGACGACGCGCGGCGTCCAGCCGGACGCCCCCTGGTCCACCCTCGACCGCGGCGTGCGCGGCCTGCGCCTCGGACGCATGCCGGCGATCGAGCGGGAGGGCGTGGCCGCCGACATGCTGGCCGCCTACGACGACGCCCTCGACCGGCTGGCCCGGCAGGGCGCCGAGATCGTGGACGTCGCCCTGCCGTTCCGCTTCAGCGATTGCGTGGCGATGACCGCGATCACCAACGCCGAGGCGTATTTCTTCAACGGCACGCTGGCGGAGGACCCGTCGGCACAGCTCGGCGACGCCGTGCGGGCGCGAATCCTGGCCGGCGCCAAAGTCTCGGCCCAGGACTATCTCGGCACCCTCCATCGGCGCGCCGCGATGAAGCAGGCCTATGCCGAGGCGACCGCGGGAATCGACGCCCTGCTGACGCCGACGACGGAAACCGCCGCCGTGCCGCTCGCGACGGTCGACGAGGCGCATCTGCCCTCGCGCTTCACCCGCTTCGGCAACCTGCTCGATCTCTGCGCCCTGGCGCTGCCGAACGGCTTCACGGCCGACGGGCTTCCGCTCTCGCTGCAGATCGTCTGCCGCGGCTATGACGAAGCGACGGCGCTGCGGATCGGGCAGGCTTACCAGCAGGCCACCGCATGGCACCGGCGCCGGCCGCCGATGTAAGGGCCTGATCCGATCGACGGATCGGGCCGACGGCATCGCCCTCAGGCGGCCGGGATCTGCCCGGCCACCACCGTGCCGAGGGTGCCGAGCAGGGAGGACCGGGCCCGGCTCACCCGGCTCTTCACCGTGCCGACCTGGCAGCCGAGCTTGCTCGCCGCCTCCTCGTAGGTGTGGCCCTCGGCGCCGACCAGCAGCAGCGCCTGCCGCTGCGCCGCCGGCAGGCCTTCGAGGCGCGCCCACACGACCTTGAGGGTGCTGGCATCCTCCTGATCGGCGAGGCTCGTCATCTGGCCCGCATGGGTCCCGTCGACATCCTCGATCTCGCGGCGGTGCTTGCGCAGCTCCGAATAGAACTGGTTGCGCAGGATCGTGAACAGCCACGCCGTGAAGTTCGTGCCGGGACGGAACCGCGCCTGGTTGGCCCAGGCCTTGACGAAGGTCTCCTGGACGAGGTCGTCGGCGCGGTTGACGTCCCCCACGAGCGACAGCGCGAAGGTGCGCAGGGCCGGCAGCGCCTTGATGATATCGCCGCGGAAGTCGAACGGCACGGTCTGGCCATGGGCGGCAACCGCGATCTCGAACCGCGCGACCAGATCGTTCAGTTGCGCCGGCAGCGGCTCCTGCTCGACGAGCTTGAAGTAGTCGCGGATGGGCAGAGCGAGGTGCTGGCCGATGGCCGCGGCGTAGCCGTTGGCCGTCCGGTCGCCCTCGGCCTCGGTCCGAGGCTTCGCGGCATCTTCGATCATGAACGCGTCCTGATCTCGAAACTGGTATACTGGAACTGATCTAACGTCCGTACCGGTGCAAATATGAACCGATACCAAACGCTCCCAACTGAATTGGAAGACAGGGGCAACGTGGTCATAACGGCCGAGGTTAATCCATCCGAGCTTCGGGGCTGGAAGGGACCTGTCCGGCGGTGCAGACTGCGCATCGTCAGGAGAGCGCGATGAGCCACGACCACGCGGAGCACGACCACGCCGATCACGACCACGCGCACCACGACCACGCGCACCACGACCACGCGCACCACGGCAGCGAACTCTCGCCGGTCGAGGCGCGGGTGCGGGCGCTGGAATCGCTGCTGACCGAGAAGGGCTATGTCGATCCCGCCGCCCTCGACGCGCTGGTCGAACTCTACGAGACCAAGGTCGGCCCGCATCTGGGCGCCCGGGTGGTGGCCCGCGCCTGGCTCGATCCGGCGTTCCGGTCGCGGCTGCTGACCGAGGCCACGCCGGCCATCGCCGAGCTCGGCATCGGCGGACGGGGCGGCGAGCACATGGTGGTGGTCGAGAACACCCCGGAGATGCACAACCTCGTCGTCTGCACCCTGTGCTCGTGCTATCCCTGGCCGGTGCTCGGCCTGCCGCCGGTCTGGTACAAGGCGCCGCCCTACCGGGCCCGGGCGGTGATCGACCCGCGCGGCGTGCTCGCCGAATTCGGTGTGACGCTTCCGGAAACCACCCGCATCACGGTGTGGGATTCGACCGCCGAGACCCGCTACATGGTCCTGCCGATGCGCCCCGCGGGCACCGAGGGCTTCTCCGAGGAGGCTTTGGCCGCCCTCGTCACGCGGGATTGCATGATCGGCACCGGGCTTGCCACGGCGCTGCCGGTCGAACCCGCGGAGATGCCGTTATGAACGGGGCCCAGGATCTCGGCGGCGCGCACGGCTTCGGACCGGTGGTGCCGGAGCCGGACGAGCCGGTGTTCCACGCGGCCTGGGAGCGGCGCGTCTTCGCGATGGCGCTCGCCATGGGCTATACCGGCGCCTGGAACCTCGACGGCAGCCGCGCCGCCCGCGAGTCGCTGCCGCCGGCCGAGTACCTCGCGTCGAGCTATTACGCGATCTGGCTCAAGGCCCTGGAGAAGCAGGTCGCCGCCACCGGGCTGGCGACGCCCGCCGAGATGGCGGCCGGCCGGGCCACGGAGCCGGCCCAGCCCGTGGCGCGGACCCTCAATCGCGACGGGTTGGAGGAACGGTTCCGGGCCGGCTTCCCGAGCAGCCGCGCGACCGACGCTCCGGCCCGCTTCGCGCTCGGCGACGCGGTCCTGGCCCGCAACATCCACCCGACCACCCACACGCGGCTGCCGCGCTACGTCCGCGGCAAGCGCGGACGGATCGTGCGGGTCGACGGGACGTTCGTGTTTCCCGACACCAACGCCTATCAGGCGGGCGAGAGCCCGGTCTGGCTCTACACGGTCGCGTTCACCGCGCAGGACTTGTGGGGCGAGAGCGGCGATCCCGGCGGGACCGTCACGGTGGCGGCCTTCGAACCCTATCTGGAGCCTGCGTGACCGATCCGTCGCCGAGCCCGTTCGCGGCCCCCTGGGAGGCCCAGGTCTTCGCCCTGGTGGTGAGCCTGCGCGAGGCCGGGCTGTTCACGTGGTCGGAATGGGCGGACCGCCTCGGCCAGGGGATCCGCCCGGCGGATGCCCCCGAGCGCGCGGCCGATTATGGCGCATGGCTCGCCACCCTGGAGGGGATCCTGGCCGAGCGCGGCGTGGCCGAGCCCGAACGCGTCGCATCGCGCACGGAAGCGTTCCAGCGGGCCGCCGCGGCGACGCCGCACGGCGAGCCGATCCGCCTGGAGAACGATCCGCTCTACCGGCCCTGAACCCGCAGGCTCTCGAGCGGCACTGGGGCGGCGTGCGCGCGCCCGGCCATCAGCTGATCGAGGAGCGCCAGCACCTCCGGCCGCCCGCAATTGGCGGCCGGCTCGAACGGCGTCCAGGTCTGCACGAAATCGAGGCGCTCGAACACGTCCCGGTAGCGGCGCAGCTCGCTCGGGGTGAGCGGGACGCCGCGCACGAAGGCCTTGTGGGCCGAGATCGTGGTGGCGCGGCGGAAATCCGCCGGGTCGAGCTCGAATTTCAGCGCGTCGCCGCAGAAGCAGATTTTTCGCGCCCGGTCGTACAGGATCGCGTGGCCGTCGAAATGGCCCGCGGTACGGTGCAGTTCCAGGCCCGGCAGCGGCTCCAAAAAGTCGTCGTAGGGCCAGCTCACCTGCAGCGCCGCGCTCCACGTGAAGTCGGCGGCGGGCAGGCACAGTTCCGGGTCGAACCGGTCCTGAAGCTGCGTCAGCGCTCCGTAGGAATGGGGATGCGAGGCCGAGAGCACCGCCATCCCTCCGAGCCGTTCGATCTGATCGAGGGCTGCCTCGCTGAAGACCGGGCAGGCCTCGAACCCCATGTTCCCGTGCCCGGTCTGGATCAGGTAGCCGGACGGGCCGATGCCCGAGACCGGCTCGTTCCAGAACCGCCAGACGCCCGGCTCCAATTCCTGCCAGTGGCACGGGAAGGCGTCCTGCGCCTCCCGGGTGGTGCGGAAGCGCCAGCCGTCCTGCGGCACGACGTGGCGGGCGTCGAGGCACATCGGGCAGGCGGCCGGCGTCTCGAAATGGCGCTGCCAGAACCCGCAATTGTCGCAGGTGTAGGCGGGCAGCTTCAGGGCGCCCGCGAAGGGCAGATAGCCGGGCATGCGTTCGGACCTCGTTCGGGGCGTCGGCTGTAGCAGGCGCTGCGCGCGGGCGCAGCCGTCACGTCCGGTCCGGCAGCCGGCGCGCCGAGCGGGCGGCATGGACGGTGCCGGCGAGCCCGATCAGCGCCAGACCGGCGAGCCCGCCCACCACGAGGTCGCGAGTCCGGCTCGTGACGAACTCGGCCCGGCTCGCCTTGGTCCGCCCGGAGAACCGGCCATCGATCCCGACGGGGCCGGGTACGGGTTCGTAGAGATTGCCCTCCATCTCGGGGATCGTGTCGTCGGAGAGCTGCGCCGACCACATGGAGGCGGCCTTGCGGTCGGCGAGGGCCGGCGCCAGGGCCTGCGCGGCCGCCATCATCATCGACGAGCGCCCGACCCAGACCTCCCGGCGCGGGTTCTCGACGGCGTACACGATCGCCTCGGCGCAGAGCCGCGGATCGAAGACCGGATCGGGGGCGTATTGCCGGTGCCCGGTCCGGTTGCGCGCCCAGTTGAACTGGGGCGTGTTGACCGCGGGCAGGTAGATCACGCTCAGGCTGACGTTGACCCGGTCGTGGAGCAGTTCGCAGCGCAGGGCGTCGGTGAAGCCCGAGACCGCGAACTTCGCCGCGCAGTAGGGGGCCTGCAAAGGCGCGGCCCGGACTGCGAGCCCGGACGAGACCTGGATGATCGCGCCCCGGTTGCGCCGCTTCATGAAGCGCAGGGCGGCGAGCGTCCCGTAGACCTGGCTCAGATAGGTGGTCTCGGTGACCCGCCGGTACTCGTCCGGGGTGATCTGGTCGGCGGGGTTCACCACGGTCGACATGGCGTTGTTCACCCAGGCGCGGATCGGCCCGAGTTCCCGCTCCACGCGCTCGGCGGCGGCGTCGACCGCCTTCGGGTCGGCGACATCGGCGCTGATCGCCAGCACCGGCTGGCCATAGGCCGCCAGGGCCCGCTCGGCCGCGGCAAGCCGGTTCTGATCGCGCGCGATCACCGCCACCGACCAGCCCCGCTCGGCCAGCGCATGGGCCGTCGCCAGACCGATCCCGGCCGTACCTCCGGTCACGACCGCAACCCGCGCCATATCCACCTCACCACCGCTGACGATTCGAACGGCAACCCGGTTCGCGGCGGTCGGTTGCGCCGCGGCATCGGGCCGGAACGTCACGGGGGGATCAATTTCGCGTTCCGCGACGCAACGACCGAGTCCGGCCGCTGTTAACCACCTGTGCCGCGTCATGCCGAACCATCGAGGGTCGAAGTCATGCGCTCCGGACGACGCTTCTCCCTTCCGATCGATCCCTGGCCTCAGGCCTCGCTGGCCGAGCGGACGGCGGTCGGGATGGTGCTGACCTTCCTGCTGCTGCTGCCGGCCTGCGCAGCCGGTGCTGTGCTGTTCGTGATCTCGATGATCGCGACGCACATCTACTGGTCCTACGACCTCGGCGCCTCGCTGCGCGGTTTCATGGTCCGGCACGCCCGCATCCCGGGCCGCCGCGGCCGGGTCGTCCGGAAGGTCTGAGCCCCGGCCTTTTTCCGGCGCCGCAACGGCGCGGGCCCACATAACGAGCGATCCCCGCGGCCGTGATCGCTGTGCGTTGGTCGCGTTCCGATTTGACCTGAGCGTATCGGGTAGGCCAGTCAGGCTCGGAACGAGAGATCGCCATGTTCCGTACCCTGATGACTGCGCGGCGCTTCGCGCCGCTGTTCTGGTGCCAGTTCTTCTCGGCGTTCAACGACAATTTTCTCAAGAACGCCCTGGCCTTCCTGATCCTGTTCGGGATCGGCGGCGAGGCGGATGCCCATGCCGGCGTTCTGGTGACGCTGGCGAGCGCGGTGTTCATCGGGCCGTTCTTCATCCTGTCGGGCCTCGGCGGCCAGTGGGCCGACCGGTACGACAAGGCCCTGATGGCGCGGCGGCTCAAGTTCGCCGAGATCTTCGCCGCCGGCACCGCCGTGCTCGGCTTCCTGCTCCATTCCGTGCCGGTGCTGTTCGTGGCGCTCGGCCTGTTCGGCACGATCGCGGCCCTGTTCGGCCCGATCAAGTACGGCATCCTGCCGGATCACCTGAAGCGCGAGGAGTTGCCCGCCGGCAATGCGCTCGTCGAGGCCGCGACCTTCCTGGCGATCCTCCTCGGCACGATCGCGGCCGGGGCGGCCTCGGCGATGGGGGGATCCGGCCTCCTGTTCGGCGCCCTGGTGATGGGCTTCGCGGTCCTGTGCTGGCTCTCGGCCCGGATGATCCCGGCGACCGGGGAGGGGGCGCCGGACCTGCGGGTCGACCCGAACGTCGCGCGCTCCACGGCGTCGCTGCTGCGCGACCTCTGGGCCGACACGCGCCTGTGGCGCGGCTCGCTGATCGTAAGCTGGTTCTGGCTGGTCGGCGTGGTGGTGCTCTCGCTCCTGCCGGTGCTGGTGCGCGGGGCCTTCAACGGCACCGAGACCGTGATCACGCTGCTGCTCGCCCTGTTCTCCATCGGCATCGCCCTGGGCTCGGGGCTGGCCTCCTGGCTGGCCAGCGGCCGGATCGTGCTGCTGCCGACGCCGGTCGGCGCGGTGCTGATGGGCCTGTTCGGCCTCGACCTCGCCTGGACGATCGGCCATCTGCCGGCGCCTCCGGCCGAGGCGATCGGCCCGTTCGATGTCCTGGCGACCGGCCACGGCCTGCGCACGGCCATCGACTTCCTGGGCCTCGCGGTCTCCGGCGGCCTCTACATCGTGCCGTCCTTCGCGGCCGTGCAGGCCTGGGCCGAGAAGGCGATGCGGGCGCGGATCATCGGCGCGGTCAACGTCATGACGGCGGCCTTCATGGTGGCCGGGACCCTGGCGCTCGCGGCGCTGCAGGGGGCGGGCCTCTCGATCGCCAGCCTCCTCGCGGTCGTCGCGGTGCTGAACCTGATCGTCGGGGCGATCGTGTTCGCGACCCTGCCGACCAGCCCGTTCCGCGACGCCCTGTCGATCCTGTTCCGGGCCTTCTACCGGCTGGAGGTGCGGGGATTCGACAACATCGCGGCGGCCGGGCCGAACGCCATCGTGGCGCTCAACCACGTCTCGTTCCTCGACGCCCCGCTCGCCCTGTCGCTCCTCGATCAGGAGCCGGTCTTCGCCGTCGACAGCGGAATCGCCCAGCGCTGGTGGGTGCGGCCGTTCCTGCGGGTCACCAAGGCGATGCCCCTCGATCCGACGCGCCCGCTGGCGACGCGCACGCTGATCAACGCCGTCAAGGGCGGCGAGACCCTGATCATCTTCCCCGAGGGGCGGCTCACCGTCACCGGCAGCCTGATGAAGGTCTATGACGGCGCCGGGCTGATCGCCGACAAGTCCGGCGCCATGGTCGTGCCGGTCAAGATCGACGGTCTGGAGCGCACCACCTTCTCGCGCCTGTCGCGCCGGCAGGTCAGCCGCACCTGGTGGCCGAAGGTGATCGTGACGGTGATGCCGCCGGTGCGGCTGACCGTCGATCCCGCCCTCAGGGGCAAGGCCCGCCGGCAGGCGGCCGGTGCCGCCCTCTACGGCATCATGTCGGACCTCGTGTTCCGGACCGCCGATATCGACCGCGGCCTGATGGCGGCCCTGATCGAGGCGGGCGACCTCCACGGCTGGCGCCGCAACGCCCTGGAGGATCCGGTCGGCGGTCGACTCAGCTACAGCCGGCTCGTGATGGGCGCCAACATCCTGGGCCGCAAGCTCATGCCGCTCGCCCCCGTAGGCGGTCGGATCGGTGTGATGCTGCCGAACGCCAACGGCGCCGCGGTAACGCTGTTCGCGCTGGCCTCCGCGGGCCGGGTGCCGGCGATGATCAACTTCTCCGCCGGCCCCGCCAACGTGCTCTCGGCCTGCCGGGCGGCGGAGGTGAGCAAGGTCCTGACATCCCGGGCCTTCATCGAGAAGGGCCGGCTCGGGCCGCTGATCGAGGCGATCCGCGGCTCGGTCGAGCTGATCTACCTGGAGGACGTGCGGGCCGGCATCACGACCGGGGACAAGATTCGCGGCTTCCTCGCGCCCCGCCGCCCGCTGGTCGCGCGCCGCGGCGAGGATCCGGGGGCGGTGCTGTTCACCTCGGGCAGCGAGGGCACGCCGAAGGGCGTGGTGCTGGCCAACCGCTGCATGCTCGCCAACGTGGCCCAGGTGGCGGCCCGGATCGATTTCGGGCCGATGGACAAGGTGTTCAACGTCTTGCCGGTGTTCCACGCCTTCGGCCTGACGGCCGGGCTGGTCCTGCCCCTGGTCTCGGGCGTGCCGGTCTATCTCTACCCGTCGCCGCTGCATTACCGGATCGTGCCGGAGCTGATCTACGGCTCGAACAGCACGGTCCTGTTCGGGACCGACACGTTCCTGATGGGCTATGCCCGGTCGGCCCATTCCTACGACCTGCGCTCGCTGCGCTACGTCGTGGCCGGCGCCGAGGCCGTGAAGGAGACCACCCGCAAGACCTGGGCGGAGAAGTTCGGCCTGCGCATCCTCGAAGGCTACGGGGTCACCGAGTGCGGACCGGTGGTGGCGCTCAACACGCCGATGTTCAACCGCTTCGGCACGGTCGGGCGGATCCTGCCGGGCATCGAGACGCGGCTGGAGCCGGTGCCGGGGATCGAGGCGGGCGGGCGCCTCTCGGTGAAGGGCCCCAACATCATGCTGGGCTACCTGCGCGCCGAGAAGCCCGGGGTGCTGGAGCCGCCGCCCGGCGGCTGGCACGACACCGGCGACATCGTGGCGATCGACGCGATGGGCTTCGTGACGATCAAGGGCCGGGCCAAGCGCTTCGCCAAGATCGCGGGCGAGATGGTCTCGCTCGCCGGTATCGAGGCCTTGGCCGCCGAGCTCTGGCCCGACCGCCTGAGCGCGGTCGCGGCGGTGCCGGACGCGCGCAAGGGCGAGCGCCTGATCCTGTTCACGCAGGCGAAGGACGCGACCCGGGCCGCCTATCAGAGCTTCGCCAAGGGCCGCGGCGCCTCCGACGTGGCGATTCCCGCGGAAGTCGTGGTTTTGGAGGCGATCCCGATGCTCGGCACCGGCAAGGTCGATCAGGTGGCGGTCACCAAGCTGGCGCTGGAGCGGGCGAAGGAATCCGCAGCCGCCTGAGCGCCGCCTCGGGTCCCTCGCACCGCATCACCCAAACGGAGGATGCGACAACCCCTGGTATGCACTCGTATCACGAATACAGTCCCGATTCGATCCGCCGATGCGATCGAGCTGCCGGACTGGATGTCGTCATCGCGGATTGCATCGAGAGGGGCAGATCATGGCGAAGGAGGGACACGTTCCGGCTTGGTTGACGAGGCGGACGTATTTCAAGCGCGTCGGGCGCTGGCTGAAGCCCGGCAGGGCCCGTGGGATCGCATCGGCCCTCGAGGCCGCGGCAGCGCCGGTCGCATCGAACGTGGTGCCGTTCCCGGTCCGGATCGATCGGGCGGAACGGCCCGATTTCGCGGATCGGCGCAGCATCGGCATAGGGGAGCCGGAGCCGCCCTCGTCTAAGCTTGCCTGAGCGGCGGGAACCGGGAATCCTGCACGCCGGATGGCGGGTCCTGACTCCGGAGGAGACGTGCCGAAGGACGGGCTCGACCCCGACGGAGAAGCGCCCCCGGCGCGGCGCGCGTCCGCGCGCGCCGGCCTCAGGGCCGCTTGGCTTGGGCTGGGCCTGCTGGTGGCCGGCCTGGGCGCGGTGTGGCTCTACGCCACCACGCTGCCGCCCCTCGACCTCGCGGCCGCGGCGGCACGCTCCACCGTGGTGCTCGACCGGTCCGGGACGCTGCTGCGCCCCTTCGCGACCCCGGACGGGCGCTGGCGCCTGCCGGTCACCGCGGAGGGGGTCGATCCGCGCTTCCAGGCCATGCTGCTCGCCTACGAGGACCGTCGCTTCGCGCGCCATCCCGGCATCGATCCGGCGGCCCTGCTGCGCGCCGCGGGGCAGTGGCTGACGCGGGGGCGCATCGTGTCGGGCGGCTCGACCCTGTCGATGCAGGTCGCCCGCCTGGTCGAGCCGCGGCGCGAGCGCTCCCTCGGCGCCAAGCTGCGCCAGATGGTGCGCGCCGTGACCCTCGAACGGCGCCTCGGCAAGCCCGGGATGCTCGACCTCTACCTCGCGCTCGCCCCCTATGGCGGCCCGCTGGAGGGCGTCCGGGCGGCGAGCCTCGCGTATTTCGGGCGGGAGCCCGCACGGCTCACGGCGGCGCAGGCCGCGCTCCTCGTCGCCCTGCCGCAGGCCCCCGAGGCGCGCCGGCCGGACCGCTTCCCGGACCGCGCCCGCGCCGCCCGCGACCGGGTGCTCGATCGCGCCAGCGCCCGGGGCGTCCTGACCATGGCGGAGGCCGAGGCCGCCAAGGCGGAGCCGGTCCCGATGGGGCGAAAGCCCTTCCCGATGCTGGCCGCGCACGCCGCCGAGGAGGCGGTGGCGGCCGATCCGGCGAACCCGGCGATCCGCCTCGCCATCGACGGGGCCCTGCAGGCGCGGCTGGAGGCGCTGGCCGCCGAGCGCGCCGCCGCGGCCGGACCCGACCTCTCGGCCGCGATCCTCGTCCTCGACAACCGGGACGGGCGCATCCTCGCCCAGGTGGGCAGCGCCGGCTACCTCGATGCGTCCCGGCGCGGCGCCATCGACATGACCCTGGCGATCCGCTCCCCCGGCTCCGCCCTGAAGCCGTTCGTCTACGCCATGGCGTTCGAGGATGGCCTGGCCCACCCCGAGACGCTGCTGGAGGACCGCCCGACGCGCTTCTCGGCGAACTACGCCCCGGAGAATTTCGACCTGACCTTCCAGGGCACGATCACGGCCCGGCGGGCGCTGCAACTGTCGCTCAACGTCCCCGCGGTGGCGCTGATGGAGGCGGTCGGCCCGGCGCGCTTCATCGCCCGGCTGCGCGCGACCGGCGCCGGGATCCAGTTGCCCCGCGAGGCGGCGCCCGGCCTGCCGGTGGCGCTCGGCGGCCTCGGCATCACCCTCACCGACCTCGCACGGCTCTATGCCGGGTTCAGTCGCGGTGGCACGCTGCCCGATCTCCAGCGCCGCGCCGAGGCGGCGGCGCCCGGACCCGGGCACCGGATCGCCGGCCCGGTGGCGTCCTGGTACGTCGCCGACATCCTGCGCGGCACGCCGCCGCCCGAGAACGCCCTCCCGAACCGAATCGCCTACAAGACCGGCACCTCCTACGGCTACCGCGACGCCTGGGCGGCCGGGTTCGACCGGCGCGTCACCGTGGCGGTCTGGGCCGGGCGTCCGGACGGGGCGGCGGTTCCGGGCCTCGTCGGCCGGATCGTCGCGGCGCCGATCCTGTTCGACGCCTTCGCGCGCCTCGGCGGCGAGCCCGAGCCGGTTCCCCGCCCCGCCGATACCCTGATGGCCGGATCGGGCAGCCTGCCGCCGCCCCTGCAGCGGCTCGGGCGGGACGCGGCCGGCGCGCCGGGCCCGAGCTTGCGCATCGCCTATCCCCCGGACGGCGCGCGGATCGACCTCGGCCTGACGCCGGGCGGCCACGAAGGTGCGGCCGGGGCATCGGGGCTCGCCCTCAAGGCCCTGGGCGGGGTGCCGCCGCTCACGTGGCTGATCGATGGACAACCGGTCGCACAATCCCTCCGGCACCGCGCCGAATGGTTTCCGCAGGGCGCCGGCTTCGCGCGTATCTCCGTTCTTGATTCAACTGGAGCGAGTGACAGCGTTGCGGTTCGGCTCGAATAGCCGGACACCACCGATTGCACGGCGGAAGCTTGGCCGCGCCGAAGTTTTTCATACAGTTGCACTGTCGGGCGCCGAAATATTCATGCGGAGATTCATCGGTCATCAACGAATAGGAGTGTAGCACCGCCCCGTGAGGTTGATGATGGCGTGGAAGGTCGGCGCCGCGGTCGCGGCGATACTCGGGTTCGTCGGGGTGGGCGTCGGGGTCGGCGGCGGTGCCGATCCGCGCCGCGCCGGCTGGCGCGAGACCTATCGCACGCCCACCGAGATCCCGTTCCCCGCCGGCAATCCGTACACGGCCGCCAAGGCCGAGCTCGGCCGGCGCCTGTTCTTCGATCCGATCCTGTCCGGCGACCGGACCCGGGCCTGCGCGACCTGCCATGTCCCGGATCTCGCCTGGGCGGACGGGCGCGCCCGCGCGGCCACGCGCCAGCAGGGCGACATGGACCTGCGCACGCCGACGGTCCTCAACGTCGCTTGGCAGGACGGTCCGCTCGGCTGGGACGGCAAGTTCCCGACCCTCGAATCGGTCTCCGCGATGCCGATCATGGCCCCGGGCAACATGAACCTGCCGATGAGCGAGGCCCTCGCCCGGCTCTCCGCCGACCCGGACTACGCCGCGGCCTTCAAGGAGGCGTTCGCGGATCCCGCCGTGACCCGCGAGCGGCTGGAGGCGGCGCTTGCCACCTTCGAGCGCCTGATCGTGGTCGAGCCGGCCCCCTTCGACCGCTGGATCGCCGGCCAGGAGGACGCGATCGCCGAGCCGGCCAAGCGGGGCTTCGACCTGTTCAACGGCCGGGCGGGCTGCGCCAACTGCCATTCCGGCTGGTCGTTCACCGACAACTCGTTCCACGATATCGGCGTCGGTTCGGGGACCGACATCGGCCGCGGCCGCTTCAAGCCGACCTCGGTCGCGCTGCGCTACGCCTTCAAGACACCGACCCTGCGGGAGGTCGGCGAGCGCGGCCCCTACATGCACGACGGATCGGTGCCGAACCTCGAAGCCGTGATCGATCTCTACGACCGCGGCGGGATCGACCGCCCGAGCCGCTCCCGGCTGATCAAGCCGCTCCATCTGAGCGCTACGGAGCGGAGCGATCTCCTGGCCTTCCTGGCGACGCTGTCGGCCCGCACGGAGCGCGACCTCGTCACCGCCGCGTTCACGGCGCAGCCGCCGGCGCCCTGACGTCGTCGTTCAGCGGTTGAGGTCCGGCCCGCGCGGGATCCGCCCCGCGCCGCGGGGGTCGTAGGAATCCGGCGCGAGGGCGGTGTTGCGCCCCCCGTTGACGGCGATGCCGCTGGGGAGGGTGAGGACCGTGCCGAGGGTCCAGGCGCTGGTGACGAGGCAGAGTGCCACGGCACCGAGCAGGCCGTAGGTCAGCAGCCTGTTGCGGCGCAGATCCTTCGTGACGGTCTGGATCAGGTCGCGGTTGTCTTCGGCGAGCGTGTTCCGCGCAGCCACCAACTCGTTGTACATGTTGGTGATTGCGTTGGTGGACATGTACACGAGGAGCAGGTGGACGACGAAGTCGTCGTCCGTCGTCGTGTTCAAGGCGGCCGCGATCCGCACGGCGAGCTGACGCTCCCAGGGCTGAAGATCGCGGCCGTGGACCGACCGGTAGAACCGCTCGAGGTTGGTCACGGCCGGAGCGCTTCCCGCCAGACCTGGTGGAAGTTGCGCCGGAGGCGGCGGCCTTCAACGCGCAGGCGCATCGGCGCCGTATTGGCCAGCGTCTGCCACGTCATGTTCTGCACGCGCAGGGCCTCGACCAGGCGCTCGCCGATCTTCTCGATCTCGATCACGCGGAAGTTCGGCTGCTTGCGCAGGGCTTTCACGAGGTCGGAGGATTCGAGGTAATCGAAATTGGTCGCCTGGGCGGTGTTCTTGGCCAGGATCGCGCGGTCACACTCGATCAGCATCGGCTTGAGTTCGCGCAGGACATCGAGGGCCGTCGGATCGACGGCACCGGCCGCGACGACCACGGCGAGGCGGATGTTCGACTCCCGGCAGCTCTCGATGATGATCTCGGCGCAGCGGCGGGTCGTCTCGGTGTCGCCGGCCGGGAAATCGACCACCACGAAGCGCTCGGCGGCCTCGATCACGTGCTCGATCATGTCCTGGCACAGGGTCGGGTCGACGCGGCCGGTGCTGTCCTCCGCGCGCAGGCGCTGACGGAAGCAGGTGATGTCCGGCCGGCGGGGCACGAAATTATCGCTGCCGGGGTTGGTCTCCTGCATTAAAGCCGTGTGGAAATGGCGGTTGGCCGGATCGGTGTCGATCGCCAGGACCGGGCTGACCTCGGCGCAGAGATCGGCGACCTGAAGCGCGATCGTCGTCTTGCCGACACCGCCCTTGCCGCCCAGGCAGAGGATCAGGATCTTGGCTGCCGAACCGAGAAGGTCGCGCTGGATCAACTGGATCTCGTCCGGGCTGTACCAGGGCAGTACCTTGGTCTGCGTCTCGTCACTCATGAAGTCTCTCCTTGCTGATGGACCGGGCCGCCGCCGCGCGCCGAGGCGCCCGGGGACCGTCCCGCGGGGATGTCAGGATGGATGCGGTGCGCCCGGGGCCGGCCCGGGGGTGGAGCACCGTCAGGGAGCCGTCTCGGTCATCTCCGAGCGGCCGGCCCTGCGCGGAGGAACGATGGCCGACCCCGGCGATTCGCCCGGAGCGCCTGCGGCCGGGCGACGAGCCATCCCGCGCCGCGGTTCAGAGAGTCGCGCGGTCGCTGGGTGTCGACAGGTGTGTCGGGCCTCGAAATGGCGTCCCTCCCCATCGCATGCACCCCGTCACTCGGCCCCAGCCTCGGCAGAACAGCCTCACCGGCATCACCCTCCGGGCTCGGGCCAACCAAACAACGCGCGCGCTCACGCAAGTTGCAATCCCGAGGCTTGCGTTGTCTGCGGGCCTTTTTCCGCTACAGCCTAAACATTAACGAATCACTCTCACCATAATTCCGGTCTTTATCAGCAATAAATACAACTCAATAGTAGATAAATCTTGATATATACTGCATTACTGGCGTATATATCAATCGCATCCCAACATGATAGTACTATCAGTCCAGGCATCGTGGATCGAACGCCGAACTGTGCGGTGTCAGGGCAGGACGTCGATCGGCAAGATTTAGTGGACGGCGCAGGGCTATGCAGACCCGGCACGTCTCAGCGGCATCGAAGACTGCCGGTCGCGCAGCCGCTCAAAACAGCAACCGAGAATTTGGTTGTTCGGCAACGGGCCGTCGGCGGATTCACGCCTGCGCGTGCCGGCACGACGCGGCCAGACCGAGATTTCATGCGATCTCAACGCGATCCACAGCGTTAACCTTTCACTCACATTCGTTAACAAACCATTGGCTAAAATCGGACGTATCTATTTAAATCGCCCGGTAACCACGGCGTCGTTGCGCTGCGACGAGGGCACAATGCCAATACCCAACACAAAGCTGGTTCCGGTTGCCCGCACCCTCGGTATCACCGGCCCCCTGATCCTAGGCGGGACAAGCGCCGCCGAGGCACACGTCAAGTGGTTCTGCGCCTACGACGTGGCCGGGCAGCCGCAGGGCCTCGAGCAGGTGCTATGTCTCAACTTTGAATGGCTGACCGGCCTCGCGCTGCTCTGCCTGACATTCGGATGCCTGGCCGAAGGCACGCCGCTCGGCGGCGCGCTGCTCAACGCCCTCGACCGGGTGACGACGCGGATCCGCACCGATACCGAGCTTCTGGTGCGCGCCACGCTGGGCTTCTTCCTCGTGTCGCTGTTCGATCTCGGCGGCATCATCCTGACGCCCGAGCTGAAGACCGACGCGACCTGGATCCCGTGGCTCCAGCTCGCTCTGGCCGGCTGCCTGATCTGGCGCCGCACGATGCCGATCACGGGCCTGGGCCTCGTCTTCCTGTTCAGCTACGCGACCGCCCAGTACGGGGTGTTCCACCTCGCCGACTATCCGATCTTCCTCGGCATCGCCGTCTACCTGATCGCCCAGGGTCTCGGCCTGAAGCCCTTCGACATCCGCCCCCTCGACATCGTCCGCTGGGCTGCCGCGATCACGCTGATGTGGGCCTCGATCGAGAAGTGGGCCTATCCGGAATGGTCGGCGCCGCTGCTGGCCGCCAAGCCGCAGATGACCATGGGTGCCACGCCCGAGCTGTTCATGCAGGCCGCGGGCGTCATCGAGTTCACCCTCGCCTTCGCGCTGGTCTGGACGCCGCTCGTCCGGCGCTGCGCGGCGATCATCCTGGCGGCGATCTTCGTCTCGGCGGTCTTCGAGTTCGGCAAGGTGGACGCGATCGGCCATTCCGGGATCATCGTGGTGCTGCTGGCGATCGCCGCCGACAACGTCCGGGTCCCGGTGCGCGCCCGGCAGGCGCTCCTGGCGCCGGCATGGTACGGTGCGGCGCTGGCGCTCTTCCTGTTCCTCTACTACGCGGGCCACGCCGCCCTGTTCGGCGGCGCCGGCACCCTGCCGGTCATCTGACCGCTCTCCGCCCGCCGCCCGGTCTCATCGCGCCGCCAGCAGCGGCGCGATGACGTCGGTGAGGCCGTTGATCAGGATCTGCGTGCCGACGCAGAGCAGCAGGAAGGCGAACAGGCGCCCGACCACCCGGGCCCGGGCCGGGCCGATCAGCGCCACCACCCGGTCGGCCGAGGCGTACAGCAAGGCGACCGTGACGGCGACCGCGAGCGCCGCCAGCGTGACCCCGAGATAGAACCCGGCCCGCTCGGCGAACGCGTTCGGCCGGTTCGCCCCCAGGGTGATCGCCACCGCGATCGTGCCCGGCCCGGTGGTGAACGGCAGGGTCAGCGGGAAGAAGGCGATTTCCGAGAGCGCCGCGGGCGCCGGCTCGGAGGGAGCCGCGGCACCCCGACCGCTCGAACCCAAGGCCTCGGCCTGCTTGCGCGCCTCGCGCGCCTCCGGCCGGTTGAGCTGGGTCCAGGCCGACGACATCACCACCAGCCCGCCCGCGATGCGCAGGGCCGCCAGGGTGACGCCGAAGAAGTTGAGGATCGGCGTCCCGGCCCAGAGGGCGCCCAGCATCACCAGCGCCGCGTAGACGCCGATCCGGCGCGACAGCAGCACGCGCTCGGCGTGGCTGTAGGCGCTGGTCACCTGGGCGAAGATGAAGGCGCCGCCGATCGGGTTGACGATCGCGATCAGGCCCGAGAGGGCGAGCAGGAACTGCTGGACGGTGAAATCGAGGCTCATGGGGACCGCTCCGTGCGGATGGTCCTCCTAGGCCCTCCGGGGCGCCGACGGAATCCGGTTTCCGCGGACGGGCGCCCGCTCAGCCGGGGGCAGGCGCCGGCACCAGCACCCGGGCCGGGGCGAGGCGGCGGGCGCGCCGCACCTGCCGCACCGTGACCGGCCGGTAGAGCTGCTTCGTCGCGTCGACCACGTGCAGCCCCGCGAAGGGCAGCGACAAACCGGTGCCGATCCACTCCCAGGCCGGCCCGGTGCGCAGCATCGGGCGGGAGCGAACCGGCGGCATGTAGAGCGTCTCGGCCCAGTTCACCGGCGAGAACAGCGTGTCGCGCATCAGCCGCCCGAGCTGCGAGCGGCTGTAGGGCTGGCCATGGCCGAAGGGCGTCGCCTCGCGCCGCGCCCAGACCCCCCGCCGGTTCGGCACGACCAGGATCATCCGCCCGCCGGGGGTGAGGGTCCGCCACACCTCCTGGAGCAGCTCCGAGGGACTCTCGACCGCCTCGAGCGCGTGGATCAGGATGATCCGGTCGACCGCGGATTCGGGCAGCGGCATCATGGTGGGATCGGCCAACGCCGTGCAGGAGCGGCCGCTCGGCGGCCAGTTCACCACCCCCTGGCTGGTCGGCATGAACGCGATGGTGCGCTCGGCGATGCAGTGGACCGGGCCGAGATACGGCATCGCGTAGCCGATCCCGAGCACGCGCAGGCCCGAGACCGAGCCGAGGAATCCGTGGATCGAGCGGCCGACCACGCGATGCGTCGTGCGGCCCAGGGGGCTGGCGTAGAAGGCCCGCAAGCCGTTGACGTCGAGACGCATGGAGAAGCAGGCTACCGACTCGGGAACGGTTGTCGTACTCAATGGTGACACCGACCGCCCGGGGCAAGCGTGACGGGACGGGCTTCACGGAACCCGGCTGCGGGGCCGCCTGTTCACGGCGACAGCGTTCGCGCCCCGAGGAGACTGTCCGAATGGCCGCCGAGACCGAGATCCGCACCTTCCTGTGCCGCAGCGACAACATCGGCGTCCTGATCCGCGATCCCGCCACCGGGGCCTGCGCGGCAATCGACGTGCCGGAGGCCGGACCGGTCCTGAAGGCCCTCGACGAGACCGGCTGGACGCTCACCGACATCCTCGTCACCCATCGGCACGGCGACCATGTCGAGGGCATCCCGGCGGTGAAGCAGGCCACCGGCGCCCGGGTCGTCGCGCCCGCCAGGGCCGGTGATGCGGTCCCGGACGTGGATCTCGCCGTCCGCGAGGGCGACACGGTGCGGGTCGGCGATCTGGCCGCCCAGGTCTGGGAGACGCCGGGCCATTGCGCCGATCACATCACCTACTGGTTCTCCGAGGCAGGCCTCGTCTGCGCGGGCGACACGCTGTTCACCCTCGGCTGCGGCCGGGTGATGGAGAGCCCGCCCGAGACCCTTTACCGGTCGCTGCGGCGCTTCGACGACCTGCCCGATACCGCGCAGGTCTTCAGCGGACACGACTACGTACTCTCCAACGCCCGCTTCGCCCTGGCGGCCGACCCCGACAACGCGGAACTCAAGGCGCGCCTCGCCGAGGCCGAGGCCGCGAAGGCGCAGGGCCGCTTCCTCGTGCCCTCAACCATGGGCATGGAGCGCGCCACGAACCCATTCCTGCGTTGCACAGTCCCGGCCCTGGCCAAATCCGTCGATCTGCCACCAGGAAGCGATCCGGAAACCGTCTTCGTCGCTCTTAGGGCGTGGAAGAACCGCTTCTGACGCAGGTGATAACGAGAAAAATTTGTTGCCTTCTCAAGGCAAACTGACACATAGGAGTGTTTAAGCGGACTAAATCCGCTCAGGTAACCGGGCTCCCGGGGGGAAGCCGCAACGTCAACGCGAAGCGCCGGGACGCTTCAGCCGGTCTGATGGGGGTCCGTCTCGCCCTACCACCTGTCTACTTCCCGCCTTCCTCTTCCGTTCCTCAAACCAGAATCCACTGGATCCACGGAAGAGTCACTTACCGTTAAGGCCAAGCTCCCGCGCGCGGACGATGCCGAAGCCAGCGCGCTGCGCGACGTCGGTGACACGGCCAATCCCCAGCGGGCCCGCGCACCGGTCGCGGCCGATGTCAGGTTGCTCGGCATCGCCACCGAGCATCTCTCACGCCTCGGACCCAAGCGCGTGACGGTCGTGGCCGTCGCCGCCGAGGCGGGCATGACCCACGCCAACGTCTACCGCTACTTCCCGTCGAAGGACGCGCTCCTCGACGCGGTGGCGGGGCGCTGGCTCCGGGAGGTCGAGGCCCGGCTCGCCGGCATCGCCGATGCGCCGGACCCGGCCGACGACAAGATCGAGCGCCTGCTGACCGCGCTCGCCACGGTCCAGCGCGACGCGCTGGTCGATGAGCCGAACCTGTTCGCGGTCCATCTCGACGCCACCGTGGCGGCCCGGCCGATCGCCCGGCGGCACCGGGTGCGCCTCCGCAGCCTCGTGGAGCGGGTGGTCGAGGAGGGAATCACCTCCGGGATCTTCTCGGCCCGGGACCGGGAGCGGGCGATCGCCTACATCTTCGACGCGAGCTACCGCTTCACGCATCCCCTGGCGATCCAGCACGATGCCGAAGTGCCGCGCGACCTCATCGAGGCCCGCTTCGGCGCCGTGATCCACGCGATCCAGCGGGTTCTGCGCTCCGGCGTGCTGTGACGCCGGGCTGCGCGACGCATCGCAGCCTGCAAGGCCCGGACATCGTCCGGGCCTTTCTTTTTCCAGGCTGTCCACCACGTCGTCGACCGGCAGCCAGCGTGGAATGACAGCTTTTCGAATCTGTCATCGAGGCTTCACGCCGCCTCCGGCTCAGGTTGCACTGCACCTAAAACCTTCGCAGCGCTGGCATTTCTTGAACCGTCGGCGAGCCCGTCTGGCCGTCCGGCGCCGGCTCGAGCGCGGCCGCCCGACCCGCATCGGGTTGAAGCGACGGTGCTTTTCCGCCACACAGCCGCGCAGATTTGGGACCGCGAATCCCGCCGCGAACCGAGCGGACACGCAGTCCCGGCAAGGCCCGACGCATCCTCGACATCGATACGCAAGGGAGACGGATCCGACATGGCTCGCAACAAGATCGCGCTCATCGGCGCCGGCCAGATCGGCGGCACCCTGGCCCTCCTGGCCGGCCTCAAGGATCTCGGGGACGTGGTGCTGTTCGACATCGTCGACGGCGTGCCGCAGGGCAAAGCCCTCGACATCGCCGAGGCCGCCCCGGTCGAGGGCTTTGACGCGACCTACGCGGGCGCGAGCGACTATGCCGCCATCAAGGGCGCCGACGTGGTGATCGTCACCGCCGGCGTGCCGCGCAAGCCCGGCATGAGCCGCGACGACCTGATCGGCATCAACCTGAAGGTGATGCAGGCGGTGGGCGAGGGCATCAAGACCTACGCGCCGGACGCCTTCGTGATCTGCATCACCAACCCGCTCGACGCGATGGTGTGGGCGCTGCAGAAGTTCTCGGGCCTGCCGACCAACAAGATCGTCGGCATGGCCGGCGTGCTGGATTCGGCCCGCTTCCGCCACTTCCTCGCGGAAGAGTTCAAGGTCTCCGTCGAGGACGTCACCGCCTTCGTGCTCGGCGGTCACGGCGACGACATGGTGCCGCTGACCCGCTACTCGACGGTGGCCGGCGTGCCGCTGACCGACCTCGTCAAGCTCGGCTGGACCACCCAGGAGAAGCTCGACGCCATGGTCGACCGCACCCGCAAAGGCGGCGGCGAGATCGTCAACCTGCTCAAGACCGGCTCGGCCTTCTACGCGCCCGCCGCCTCCGCCATCGCCATGGCGGAGAGCTACCTGCGCGACAAGAAGCGGGTCCTGCCCTGCGCCGCCTACCTCGACGGCCAGTACGGCGTGACCGGCATGTTCATCGGCGTGCCGATCGTGATCGGCGCCAACGGTGTGGAGCGCGTCCTGGAGGTGACCTTCGACGACGCCGAGAAGGCGATGTTCGACAAGTCGGTCGCCTCGGTGACGGGCCTCATCGAGGCCTGCAAGGGCGTCGACGCTTCGCTGGCGTAGAAACAAAGCGAATAGGGAGTAGGGAGTAGCGAATAGGGCTGAACCGGCCCGCTCGCGCTACATCGACTATTCGCTGTTCGCTACTCCCATTCGCCCCTCCCTACGAGGCTCCGATGAATATCCACGAATACCAGGCCAAGGCCGTGCTGAAGGAGTTCGGCCTGCCCGTCTCCCGCGGCGTGGCGATCTTCAACCCGTCGGAGGCCGAGGCCGCCGCCAAAGAGCTCGGCGGCCCGGTCTGGGTCGTGAAGAGCCAGATCCACGCGGGCGGCCGCGGCAAGGGCACGTTCAAGGGCGCGCCCGAGGGCGCCAAGGGCGGCGTGCGCGTCACCAAGTCGATCGACGAGGTGAAGCAGTTCGCCGGCGAGATGCTCGGCCAGACTCTGGTGACGATCCAGACCGGCCCGGCCGGCAAGCAGGTGAACCGCCTCTACATCGAGGAGGGCGCCCAGATCGCCGAGGAGTTCTACCTCTCGATGCTGGTCGACCGCGCCACGGGCGGCGTCGCCTTCGTGGTCTCCACCGAGGGCGGCATGGATATCGAGGCGGTCGCCCACGATACCCCTGAGAAGATCCACACCATCGCGGTCGATCCGGCCACGGGCGTGATGCCCCACCACGGCCGCGCGGTCGCCAAGGCGCTCGGGCTGTCGGGCAACCAGGCCAAGGAAGCGGCTTCGCTCACGGAGAAGCTCTACGCGGCCTTCGTGGCCAAGGACATGAGCCTGCTCGAGATCAACCCGCTGGTGCTGACCGCGGACGGGCACCTCAAGTGCCTCGACGCCAAGATGGCCTTCGACTCGAACGCCCTCTACCGGCATCCCGACATCGTCGCCCTGCGCGACGAGACCGAGGAGGACGCCAAGGAGATCGAAGCGTCGAAGTACGACCTCGCCTACATCGCCCTCGACGGCACGATCGGCTGCATGGTCAACGGCGCCGGCCTCGCCATGGCGACCCTCGACATCATCAAGCTCTACGGCGAGGAGCCGGCGAACTTCCTCGATGTCGGCGGCGGCGCCTCCGAGGAGAAGGTGACGGCGGCGTTCAAGATCATCACCGCCGACCCGAACGTGAAGGGGATCCTCGTCAACATCTTCGGCGGGATCATGAAGTGCGACGTGATCGCCAACGGCGTGATCGCCGCCGTCAAGGCGGTGGGCCTGCAGGTGCCGCTGGTGGTGCGCCTCGAGGGCACCAACGTCGAGCAGGGCAAGGCCATCATCCGCAATTCCGGCCTCAACGTCATCCCGGCGGACGACCTCGACGACGCCGCCCAGAAGATCGTCGCCGCCGTGAAGGGAGCCTGATCATGTCGGTGATGATCGACGCCAACACCAAGGTCATCTGCCAGGGTTTCACCGGCAAGAACGGGACCTTCCACTCCGAGCAGGCGATCGCCTACGGCACCAAGATGGTCGGCGGCACGAGCCCCGGTAAGGGCGGCTCCAGCCATCTCGGCCTGCCGGTCTTCGACACGGTGGCGGAGGCCCGCGAGGCCACGGGCGCCGAGGCCTCGGTGGTCTACGTGCCGCCGCCCGGCGCGGCGGATGCGATCTGCGAGGCGATCGCCGCCGAGGTGCCGCTGATCGTCTGCATCACGGAGGGCATCCCGGTGCTCGACATGGTGCGGGTGAAGCGGGCGCTGACCGGCTCGAAGTCGCGCCTCGTCGGGCCGAACTGCCCCGGCATCGTCACGGCGGGCGAGTCGAAGATCGGCATCATGCCGGCCAACATCTTCCGGCCGGGCTCGGTCGGCATCGTGTCCCGCTCGGGCACGCTGACCTACGAGGCGGTGTTCCAGACCTCCAATGCCGGCCTCGGCCAGACCACGGCGGTGGGCATCGGCGGCGATCCGGTGAAGGGCACCGAGTTCATCGACGTGCTGGAGCTGTTCCTGGCCGATCCGAAGACCGAGTCGATCGTCATGATCGGCGAGATCGGCGGCTCGGCCGAGGAGGAAGCGGCCCAGTTCCTGAAGGACGAGGCCAAGCGCGGGCGGAAGAAGCCGATGGTCGGCTTCATCGCCGGCCGCACGGCGCCTCCGGGCCGCCGCATGGGCCATGCCGGCGCGATCATCTCGGGCGGCAAGGGCGGCGCCGAGGACAAGATCGCCGCCATGGAGGCCGCGGGCATCCGCGTGTCGCCGTCGCCGGCGCGGCTCGGCTCGACGCTCGTCGAGGTACTGAAGGGCTAAGACGCCCGCGCGCCTGCGTTGCGGCCATCGCAGGGCCGCAACGCCCATATCGGGCGTGCAGAGACGATCTCAGCGGGGCGGTTCACCCGCCCCGTCTCGGTTTGAGGGCGATCCGCCGCGCTGACGGAGAGCCTGATGGGCAGGGCTCCTGCCCGCGCGACAGGATGGACGCACCATGGCACGCCAGGACGTGAACGAAGCGCTCCTCGAAACCTCGTTCCTCTACGGCGCCAACGCCGCCTACATCGAGGAATTGCAGGCGGCCTACGCCCGCAACCCCGCCTCGGTGGATCCGGAGTGGCAGAACTTCTTCAAGGCGCTCGGCGAGGACGAGACGCTGGTCGAGAAGAACGCCGCCGGCGCGTCCTGGGAGAAGCCGAACTGGCCGGTGCCGCTGAACGGCGAGCTGGTCTCGGCGCTGGACGGCAACTGGGGCGCCCTGGAGAAGGCGGTCGGCGACCGGATCGTCGCCCGGGACGCCAAGGAGGCCAAGCCCGGCAAGCCGCAGGACACCGTCTCCGCCACCACCGGCGTCTCGGTCGAGCAGGCGACGAAGGATTCGGTGCGGGCGATCATGCTGATCCGCTCCTACCGCATGCGCGGCCACCTGCACGCCAAGCTCGACCCGCTGGGTCTTGCGCCGCGCGGCGACCACGAGGAGCTGCACCCGCAGCATTACGGCTTCACCGAGGAATCCGATTGGGATCGCCCGATCTTCCTCGACAACGTGCTCGGCCTCCAGTTCGGCACGATCCGCGAGATCGTCGACATCCTGGAGCGGACCTACTGCCAGACGCTCGGCGTCGAGTTCATGCACATCTCCGACCCCGCCGAGAAGGCGTGGATCCAGGAGCGCATCGAGGGCAAGGACAAGGAAATCTCGTTCACGCCCGAGGGTCGTCGCGCGATCCTCAACAAGTTGATCGAAGCCGAGGGCTTCGAGAAGTTCCTGGATCTCAAGTACACCGGCACGAAGCGCTTCGGCCTCGACGGCGGCGAGTCGATGATCCCCGCGATGGAGCAGATCATCAAGCGCGGCGGTGCGCTCGGCGTCCGTGAGATCGTGCTCGGCATGGCCCATCGCGGCCGGCTCAACGTGCTGACCAACGTGATGGCCAAGCCGTTCCGGGCGGTGTTCCACGAGTTCAAGGGCGGCTCTGCGTCCCCGGCCGAGGTCGAGGGCTCGGGCGACGTGAAGTACCACCTGGGCGCCTCCTCGGACCGCGCCTTCGACGGCAACAACGTCCACCTGTCGCTCACCGCCAACCCGTCGCACCTGGAGATCGTCGATCCGGTGGTGTTGGGTAAGGTCCGCGCCAAGCAGGACCAGTGGGCCAAGCCCAACATCGAGCGCCGCACGGTGCTGCCGCTCCTGATCCACGGCGACGCCGCCTTCGCGGGCCAGGGCGTCGTGGCGGAGTGCTTCGGCCTGTCCGGCCTGAAGGGTCACCGCACCGGCGGCTCGATCCACTTCATCATCAACAACCAGATCGGCTTCACCACCGATCCGCGCTTCTCGCGCTCCTCGCCCTATCCGTCCGACGTCGCCAAGATGGTCGAGGCGCCGATCTTCCACTGCAACGGCGACGACCCCGAGGCCGTCACCTTCGCGGCCAAGATCGCGGTCGAGTACCGCCAGAAGTTCGGCAAGCCGGTCGTCATCGACATGCTGTGCTACCGGCGCTTCGGCCACAATGAGGGCGACGAGCCGGCCTTCACCCAGCCGAAGATGTACCAGCGGATCCGCAAGCATCCGTCGGTGCTGGAGAATTACGGCCGCAAGCTGGTCGAGAACAGCTCCGTCACCCAGGAGGCACTGGACGCCCGCAAGGCCGAGTTCCGGCAGCTGCTCGATACCGAACTCGACGTCGCCAACAATTACAAGGCGAACAAGGCCGATTGGCTCGATGGTCGCTGGTCCGGCGTGAAGGCGGTCCACGAGGACGTGGACGATCCGCGCCGCGGCCGCACCGCCGTGCCGACCGAGACCCTGCAGGAGATCGCCCGCAAGATCACCCAGGTGCCCCCGGGCTTCCATCTGCACCGGACGATCCAGCGCTTCATGGACAACCGCGCCAAGGCGGTGGAGACCGGGGCGGGCATCGACTGGGCGACCGCCGAGGCCCTGGCCTTCGGGGCGACCTTGCTCGATGGCAACCGGGTCCGGCTCTCGGGCCAGGATGTCGAGCGCGGCACCTTCTCGCAGCGCCACGCCGTGGTGATCGATCAGGAGAACGAGCAGCGCTTCACGCCGCTCAACGCGATCCGCGAGGGGCAGGCCTCGATCGAGATCATCAACTCGATGCTCTCCGAGGAGGCGGTGCTCGGCTTCGAGTACGGCTACTCGCTGGCTGAGCCGAACGCCCTGGTGCTGTGGGAGGCGCAGTTCGGCGACTTCGCCAACGGCGCCCAGGTGGTGATCGACCAGTTCATCGCCTCCGGCGAGCGCAAGTGGCTGCGCATGTCCGGCCTCGTGCTGCTGCTGCCGCACGGCTACGAGGGGCAGGGCCCTGAGCACTCCTCCGCCCGCCTGGAGCGCTACCTCCAGGCCTGCGCCGAGGACAACATGCAGGTCGCCAACGTCACGACGCCGGCGAACTACTTCCACATCCTGCGCCGGCAGCTGAAGCGGGACTTCCGCAAGCCGCTGGTGCTGATGACTCCGAAGTCGCTGCTGCGCCACAAGCGAGCCGTGTCGAGCCTCGCCGCCCTGGCCGAGGGCTCGACCTTCCACCGCGTCCTCTGGGACGACGCCGAGGAGGAGGGCGCGCAGAACAAGCTGGTCCGCGACGACAAGATCCGCCGCGTCGTGCTGTGCTCCGGCAAGGTCTATTACGACCTCTTGGAGGAGCGGGAGAAGCGCGGCATCAACGACATCTACCTGATGCGCGTCGAGCAGCTCTACCCGTTCCCGCTGAAGGCCCTGGCCAATGAGATGGCCCGCTTCCGCAACGCCGACGTGATCTGGTGCCAGGAGGAGCCCAAGAACATGGGCGCCTGGGCCTTCGTCGAGCCCTACCTCGAATGGGTGCTCGGCCAGGCCGGCTCCGCGGTGAAGCGCGCCCGCTACGTCGGCCGCCCGGCCTCGGCCTCGACGGCGGTCGGCCAGATGTCGAAGCACCAGGCACAGCTCCAGGCCTTCCTCAACGAGGCCCTGGCCGTCTGATCCTCTTTGGAACGCGGCGGCGGCTCGCACGGGCCGCCGCCTTCATTGTCCAGGCCGTCCGGCACGGCCCAACCGATCCGGAAGTGCGAGACCCATGGCTACCGACATCCTCGTCCCCACGCTCGGCGAATCCGTCAGCGAGGCCACCATCGGCCGCTGGTTCAAGAAGCCGGGCGACACGGTCGCGGCCGACGAGCCGATCGTCGAGCTCGAGACCGACAAGGTCACCCTGGAGGTCAACGCCCCGGCGGCCGGCCAGCTCGGCGAGATCCTGGTGAAGGACGGCGAGACCGTGGAGCCCGGCGCCCTGCTCGGCTCGATCGTCGAGGCCGGGGCGGGCGCGGCGCCGGCCAAGAAGGCGGCTCCGAAGGCCGCCGAGACCAAGGCGGAGAGCCGGAGCGAGGCCCCGAAGGCCGCTTCCCCCGCCAAGGCCGAGGCCCCGGCCCAGGACTCCTCCGCCGGCTACGGCAACCACGGCGAGGCGGGCGCCCCGGCGGCCCAGCAGCGCCCGGTCGGCGACAACGGCCCGGCCGTGGCCAAGCTCGCCCGCGAATCCGGCGTCGACCCGTCGGGCGTGAACGGCTCCGGCAAGGATGGCCGCGTCACCAAGGGCGACATGCTCGGCGCCATCGCCAAGGGACCCTCGACGGCCCCCGCCAAGGAGGCCCGCCCGACCCTGCCGCGCGCGCCCTCGGCGCCGGACGATGCGTCGCGCGAGGAGCGCGTGCGCATGACCAAGCTGCGCCAGACCATCGCGCGCCGCCTCAAGGACGCCCAGGACACCGCGGCGATGCTGACGACGTTCAACGACGTCGACATGTCGTCCGTGATGGCGATGCGCAGCCAGTACAAGGACATCTTCGAGAAGAAGCACGGCACGAAGCTCGGCTTCATGGGCTTCTTCACCAAGGCGGTGATCGGCGCCCTCAAGGACGTGCCGGCGGTCAACGCCGAGATCGACGGGCAGGACCTCGTCTACAAGAACTACTACCACATCGGCATCGCGGTCGGCACCGATAAGGGCCTCGTCGTCCCGGTGGTGCGCGACGCCGACGACCTCTCCATCGCCGGCATCGAGAAGAAGATCGCCGGCTTCGGCAAGAAGGCGCGCGACGGCAAGCTTTCCATCGAGGAGATGCAGGGCGGCACCTTCACGATCACCAACGGCGGCATCTACGGCTCGCTGATGTCGACGCCGATCCTCAACGCGCCGCAATCCGGCATCCTCGGCATGCACCGCATCGAGGAGCGTCCGGTGGTCCGCGCCGGCAAGATCGAGGCGCGGCCGATGATGTACCTCGCCCTGTCGTACGATCATCGCATCGTCGACGGTAAGGAGGCCGTGACCTTCCTGGTGCGGGTGAAGGAGGCGCTGGAGGATCCGGCGCGGCTCGTGCTGGACCTCTGAGGCTGTCATGGCGGGCGCTGAGAACAGGGTCGCCATCGTCACCGGCGGCAGCCGCGGCATCGGCCGGGCTGTGTCGCTGCTCCTGGCCGAGCGCGGCTACGCGGTCTGCCTGAGCTACGTGTCGGACGCCGCCGCGGCGCAAGCCGTGGTCGACGCGATCACCGCCAAGGGCGGCCAGGCGCGCGCCGTGAAGGGCGATGTCGGCAACGAGGCCGAGGTGATCGCCCTGTTCCAGGCCGCCGACGGGCTCGGCCGCCTCGCGGCGCTCGTCAACAATGCCGGCGTGGTCGACGTGAAGTCCGACGTCGCCGATATGAGCCTCGCCCGGCTCCAGCGGATGATGAACACCAACGTGGTCGGCAGCTTCCTCTGCGCCCGCGAGGCGGTGCGGCGGATGTCGACCAAGCGGGGCGGGGCCGGGGGCGCGATCGTCAACCTGTCCTCCGTGGCGGCGCGCCTCGGCGGTCCCGGCCAGTTCGTGGATTACGCCGCCTCGAAGGGCGCCATCGACTCCCTGACGATCGGGCTTGCCCGCGAGGTCGCAGGCGAGGGGATCCGCGTCAACGCGGTGGCGCCCGGCATCATCGCCACCGATATCCATGCCAGCGGCGGCGAGCCCGACCGGGTGGAGCGCCTCGGCCCCGCCGTCCCGATGGGCCGGGCCGGCACCGCCGAGGAGGTCGCCGCACCGATCGTGTGGCTCCTCTCGGACGAGGCCTCCTACACCACGGGCGCCATCCTCGACATCGGCGGCGGCCGCTGATCCCGACCTGACTTTCCCTGCCCGTCCCGCACGCGGCACGACCGACCGGAAGCGAACCTGCATGTCCTACGATCTCGTCGTCATCGGCACCGGCCCCGGCGGCTATGTCTGCGCGATCCGCGCGGCGCAGCTCGGCCTGCGCACGGCCGTGGTCGAGAAGCGCGCCACGCACGGCGGCACCTGCCTCAACGTCGGCTGCATCCCGTCGAAGGCGCTGCTCCACGCCTCGGAGGCGTTCGAGGAGGCCAACAAGCACTTCGCCGATCTCGGCATCGACGTCGGCACGCCGAAGCTCGACCTGAAGAAGATGATGTCCTTCAAGGCCGAGGGCGTGGCGGGCAACACCAAGGGCGTCGAGTTCCTGCTCAAGAAGAACAAGGTCGACACCTTCCATGGCACCGGCCGGATCGCCGGCGCCGGCCGCGTCGAGGTCATCGCCGAGGATGGCGGCAACCAGATGCTCGAGACCAAGAGCATCGTCATCGCCACCGGCTCGGACGTCACGCGCCTGCCGGGCGTGACCATCGATGAGACGGTCGTGGTCTCCTCGACCGGCGCCCTCGAACTCGACCGGGTGCCGAAGAAGCTCCTCGTCATCGGCGCTGGCGTGATCGGTCTGGAGCTGGGCTCCGTCTGGCGCCGGCTCGGCTCCGAGGTGACGGTGGTCGAGTATCTCGATCGGGTGCTGCCCGGCATGGACGGCGAGGTCGGCAAGCAGTTCCAGCGGATCCTGACCAAGCAGGGCATCGCCTTCAAGCTGTCCACCAAGGTGACGGGCGTCGAGGTCGGCAAGAAGGGCGGGGCCAGCGTCACCGTCGAGCCGGCCGCGGGCGGCGAGGCCGAGACGCTGCAGGCGGACGTGGTGCTCGTGGCGATCGGCCGGGTGCCCTTCACGGAGGGTCTGGGGCTCGACACGGTCGGCGTGCAGAAGGACGACAAGGGCCGGATCCAGACGGATTCGCACTACGCCACCAACGTCACCGGCATCTACGCCATCGGCGACGTGATCGCCGGCCCGATGCTCGCCCACAAGGCGGAGGACGAGGGCGTCGCGGTGGCCGAGATGCTGGCCGGTCAGTCCGGCCACGTGAATTACGGCGTGATCCCGAACGTGGTCTACACCTTCCCGGAGGTCGCCTCGGTGGGCAAGACCGAGGAGGAGCTGACCAAGGACGGCGTCGCCTACAACGCCGGCAAATTCCCGTTCACGGCGAATGGCCGCGCCAAGGCGAACGGCACCACGGACGGGTTCGTGAAGGTGCTGGCCGATGCCCAGACCGACCGGGTGCTCGGCGTCCACATCGTCGGCGCGGATGCCGGCAACCTGATCGCCGAGGTGGCGGTCGCGATGGAGTTCGGCGCCTCGTCGGAGGACATCGCCCGCACCTGCCACGCGCACCCGACGCTCACCGAGGCCGTGAAGGAAGCGGCGCTCGCGGTGAACAAGCGCGCCATCCACGTCTGAGATCGGGGTTTCCAAGGGGCTTCGCCCTTTGGCGGGTGCTCAGGGCGGCGCCCTGAGCGAGCGAAGCCCGGCACCGGGCGAAGCCCGGCACCAGGGCTCTGCCCTGGACCCGCGAAAGGTCTCGACCTTTCGAAACCAGGATCAGGCGATCTTGCGCCGGGGGTTCGGTAGGTCGACGATCCGCAGCAGCGCGCTCGGCGCCGGCGGGGCGGTGAGGGCGTTCAGCAGATACGGCCGGCGCAGGCCCAGCGCGTTGTGCAGGGCGAGGTCGATGTCGCGGGCGTAGAACGGCATCCGCAGCACCGCATCGACGCCGAAATAGCGGCCCGCCTGGGCGACCGGCTCCAGTTCGGCGGTGGTCAGCAGGGTGATGCGGGTGGCCAGATTCAGGGGCTGGATCTGGCAGGCGAGTTCGAGCCCGTCGATGCCGGCAAGCTTCACGTCGATGAAGGCGAAGTCGTAAGCCGCGAACTTCAGCTGCTTGAGGGCGTGGCGGCCGTCGTCGGTCTCGTCGAGCTCGATCGTGAAGCCGCTGCGGGCCACGACGCGGCTGATCGCCGAGCGCCCGGCCGGGGACGAGCAGGCGAGCAGCGCCCGGGTCGGCGCCCGGCGGCGGGCATTGGCGTGGAGCAGCTGCTCGATATGGCTCGGGTCGAGGGGCGTCTTCAACACTTCGTAGGCGCCGAGGCTCGTGGCGATCTCCTGCCACTGGGCGAGGACCCGATTGGCGACGAGGACGAGGCAGGGCGGCTCGGCCCCCGCGCGCCGCGCCACCGCGACGGCCTCGGGCCCGCTGAGATCCTCCAGCTGGACGCCGACGAAGGCCAGGGCCGGGCGGTGCCGAAGGAGGATGTCGCACAAAGCCTGGCCGGAGGTCGCCTCGTCGACCACAGCCCGGGGATCGAAGCGCTGGACGACGTCACGGAGGGCCGCCCGGCGGCCCGCGTCACAATCCGCGATCACGACCCGTGTGGGCGTCCGCGCCTCCGCCAGCTCCATCACGACCGTCCGCGTCGACCCATAACGTATCGGCCAAAGTGAGCGCAGATGGTGACGAAGCCCTTAAAGAAAATTGATGTTCACCGGATCTAGCCGATGAACTTACCATTCTGGCTAGAAATGATCGTCGATTACGTACGGATAGCAATCGAGATCAGCGCCCGGCGCGGGGATGCGCGGCCGCATAGGCGCTCATCAGCCGGGCGGCATCGACCTGGGTGTAGAGCTGCGTGGTCGACAGCGAGGCGTGGCCGAGCAGTTCCTGGATCGCGCGCAGCTCGCCCTGACGGGCCAGGAGATGCGTCGCGAAGGAGTGGCGCAGGGCGTGGGGGGTGGCGCTCTCCGGCAGGCCGAGGGCGCCCCGGGCGCGGGCGACCGTGTACTGGATGATCCGCGGCGAGAGCGGCCCGCCGCGGGCGCCGACGAACAGGGGCCCCTCCGGCGGCAGCGGCAGCGGACAGGCGGCGACGTAATCGGCCACCGCTTGGGCGACGACCGGCAGGATCGGCACCATGCGCTCCTTGCCGCCCTTGCCCAGCACGGTGACCTGATCGACGCCCGGCAGCGGGGCGTCGCGGCGGGTGAGGCCCAGGGCCTCGGAGATGCGCAGGCCGGCGCCATAGAGCAGGGCCAGGACGGCGGCATCCCGGGCGAGCACCCAGGGCTCGCGCTCCTCGCCGGCGCGGATCCCCGTATCGGTGAGCGCCACCGCGGCGGAGACCGGCAGGGGCCGGGGCAGCCGCCGCGGGACCTTCGGCGAGCGCACGCCGCCGAGCGCCGAGACGGTCCCGTGGCCCTCACGCTCCAGGAAGCGCGCGAAGGAGCGCAGGCCCGCCAGCATGCGCATCAGCGAGCGCCCGGACACCGCGTCGGCCCGGCGCGCCGCCATGAAGGCGCGGATGTCGCGCACCTTCAGGGCGACCAGCATCGGGATGGTCGGCGTGCCCAGCCGCCCCGCAAGGTGCTGGAGGAACTGACGCAGGTCGCGCCCATAGGCCTCGACGGTGTTGGGCGCCATGCGCCGCTCGCGCGCCAGCCCGTCGAGCCAGGCCAGGACCACGGCGCGCAACCGCGCGTCGCCGGGGAACAGCAGGAGGTCGTCGGCGGTCTCGGATGCGCTCATGGTGCCAATCGACCGGATCAGCCTTGCCGGAGACTTAACGCGGGCCGCCGTTCAGGCCCGCACCTCGCCTCGTGCGAGGCGCCATGCCAAGCCTCATCCATGACCCTCCTCGCCTATGCCGGCGCCGCCCTCGCGGAGATCGCCGGATGCTTCGCGTTCTGGTCCTGGCTTCGGCTCGGGCGTTCACCCCTGTGGATACTGCCGGGTTTCGCCTCGCTCGCGCTGTTCGCCGGCCTGCTCACCCTAGTGGACAGCCCGGCGGCGGGGCGGGCCTTCGCGGCTTATGGCGGCGTCTACATCGCCGCCTCGATCCTCTGGATGTGGCTCGCCGAGGGCCAGCGGCCGGACCGCTGGGACCTCACGGGGGGCGCAATCTGCCTCGTCGGCACGGCGATCATCCTGCTCGGCCGCCGGCCGTGAGAGCCTATTCGATCGAGTCCGGGTTTCCAAAGGGCGAGCCCTTGGGTGGGTTGTCAGGGCGAAGCCCTGAACCTCCAAGGCTACGCCCTGGACCCGCGAAAGGGCTCGCCCTTTCGAAACCATGACTTGCGTGCATGACTTGCGTGACGGACGGTCTGCACCCGGCGAACGGCCTCTGGCTCACCGGCCCATCGCGTAGAATTCGTCGTTCGGGCGCAGGTCCGCCACGCTGGCGATCCGGTTCGACAGGGCGAAGAGGGCGGTGATGGAGGCGATGTCCCAGATGTCGTCCGGGCTGAACCCCTGTGCCGCCAGCGTCGCGTGATCCTCCGCCCCGACGGCCTGGGACCGGGTCGCGACCTTCACGGCGAAATCCAGCATGGCGCGCTGGCGCGGGGTGATGTCGGCCTTGGCGTAGTTCACCGCGACCTGGTCGGCGATCTGCGGGTTCTTCGCCCGGACCCGCAGGATCGCCCCGTGGGCGACGACGCAGTAGAGGCAGTCGTTCGCCGCGCTGGTCGCCACCACGATCATCTCGCGCTCGGCCTTGGTCAGGCCGCCGGGCCGGTCCATCAGCGCGTCGTGATAGGCCAGGAAGGCGCGGAACTCCTCCGGGCGGTGGGCCAGCGCCAGGAAGACGTTGGGCACGAAGCCCGCCTTCTCCTGCACCAGGGCGATGCGCGTCCGCAGATCTTCCGGAAGGTCGGAGAGCTCTGGCACCGGGAAGCGGCTGATCGGGGCGTCCGTGCTCATGATCGTCCTCGCAAGCGACGCATTTGGATGAAACCAAGCGTTCACGATACGTACGGCAGCCTCGGGCTATGCGTCGAGCTGTTCGTCGACCTGTGGAGCATCATGACCAGCCCCGTCCGCATCCTCGGGATCGATCCCGGGCTCCGCCGCACCGGCTGGGGCCTGATCACCGCGCAGGGCACCAAGCTCACCTACGGCGCCTGCGGGGTCGTCACCTCGGACGGCGACCTGCCCCTGGCGCTGCGCCTGCGTGAGCTGTTCGAGGGGATCGGGCGCATCGTCGAGGGCCAGCAGCCCGACGAGGTCGCCGTGGAGGAGACCTTCGTCAACAAGGACGCGCAGGCGACGCTGAAGCTCGGTCACGCCCGCGCCATGGCGCTGGTGGTGCCGGCCCTCGCCGGGCTGCCGGTTTTCGAATACGCCGCCAACCTGATCAAGAAGACCGTGGCGGGCTCCGGCCACGCCGAGAAAGTGCAGATTCAGGCGATGGTGCGCTTCCTGCTGCCGAAGGCCGAGTTCCGCGTGGCCGATGCCGCGGACGCGCTCGCCATCGCGATCACCCATGCGAGCCACCGGGATTCGCATGCGCTGCGCAAGGCGCATCTGCCGGCGGGCAAGCGCCGCAGCCTCACGGGCCAGGCGGCCGCAGGGCAGGGGCTTGAAGGGAAGGGGTTTTCCGCCGCCGCCGCCGCGCGCATCGAGGCGGCGCTGGCGAAACAAGGCTGACGGGATCGGGAAGGACTTGGTGGGGGAAGTAGGACTCGAACCTACGAAGCTTACGCAGCGGATTTACAGTCCGCCCCCTTTGCCGCTCGGGACATTCCCCCAAGGCGGGCTTTTTTCGCCCGCGGCGCCCTTATGGTGAGGGGTGGGCCGGGTGTCAACGTCTCTCGTGCGCCGATCCGGCACCGGGCTGTGCGAAGCCGCTTCGCGGACACGGGACCGGACCGGGCATCCGGAAGAAAACGCGAACGTTCCGCGACGGGAGGGATTCACAAAGGAATCGCGATCGGCCACGGTGGGCAGATGTCGCCCTGCGTCGCCGGCCCTTGACCCGTCCCACCCCGTCCCTGCGGTCGCACCAGCGCACGCTGATGGCCCTGGTGGCCGCCATGGCGAGCGGGGAGGCGGGCCCTATCCGCGACATCCTGGCGGCGGTGACGCCCGGCGGCGGCAAGTCGCTCCTGCCGGTGATCGCCGCCCATGGGCTGATCGCGGCGGGTCTGGTCGAGCGCGTGGTCTGGGTGGTGCCGCGGGATTCCCTGCGCCTCCAGGCCGAGGAGGCGTTTGCCGATCCCCTCTGGCGGGCGGCCTTCGGGCATGCGCTGAGCGTGCGCGCCGCCGACAACGAGCGCGACCCCGCTCGGGGGCTCTCCGGCTACATCACCACCTACCAGGCGGTCGCCGCCGCCCCGACCCTCCATCACGCCGAGGCGCTCGCGCACCGCACCCTGCTGGTGATCGACGAGGTCCACCATCTGCCGGCCCCCGGCCGGCCGGGGGCCGACGAGACCGGTGCCGAAGACGCGGAGGCCGGAGCGTGGTCGCGGGCCATGCTCCCCGTGATGGAGGCGTCCGCATACCGGCTGTACCTGTCCGGCACGCTGGAGCGGGCCGACGGCAAGCGCATCCTCGGCCTGCCCTACCAGCCCCCGGCGCCGGGGCGCGGGCCCGAGCTCGACCTCGACGCCCCGGGCCTCGCGGTGATCGGCTATTCCCGGGCGCAGGCGCTGGCCGAGCGGGCGGTGCTGCCGGTGACCTTCGGGGCGATCGACGGCGAGGCGAGCTGGCTCGAAGGCGGCCGGATCGCCGGCGACAGCCCCCGGGTCGGGCCGCACCGCCTGGGCGCGGGATCCGTCCGCGTCACCACCCGGCCGGCCCTGTTCACCGCCCTGCGCACCGGCTTCGCCCGGGATCTCCTGAGCGAGGCGTTCCACGCCACGAAGCGCCTGCGTGCCCGCCGCCGGGCCGAGCGCTGCCTGTCGGCCGGCGAGGCGGTGCGGGGCCTCGGCAAGCTCCTCGTGGTGGCGCCCGACCAGGCGAGCGCCCGCACCTATCTCGAAACCCTCCGGGGCTGGATGCCGGCGGGGCAGGGGATGCGCGACGTGCGGATCGCCACCTCCGGCCAGGGCGACGCCCACGCGGCGCTGGCCGCCTTCCGCCTGACGCCGGAGCCCGCGATCCTCGTGACGGTGGCGATGGCCTACGAGGGGCTCGACGCCCCCGAAGTCGCCGTGGTGGCGGCCCTCACCCATATCCGCTCGCGCCCCTGGCTGGAGCAGATGCTGGCCCGGGCCACCCGGGTCGATCCCCATGCCGGCGCCTACGACGCCCAGCAGGCGCTGGTCTTCCACCCCGACGACCCGCTCTTCGCCCGGTTCCGCCTGGAACTGGAGACCGAGCAGGGCAGCAGCATCCGGCCCCGGCGGGAGCGGCCGGTCAGCGCGGTCGTGCCCGAGCGGACCCGGTGGCGCGACGAGGACGAGCCCGCCGGGATCACGCCGCTGGAGAGCAACGCGATCGGCCTGCGCTACGCCCTGTTGCGTCCGCGCCTCGCCGAGCCCGCCCCGGCAGCGCCGGCTCTCGAACCGCCCTCGGTCACCGAGCGAACGCTACGCCAACGGCTCGCGACGGTGGTCGCCGCCCAGGCAGTGGAGGACGAGGCCTCCCTGCGGGTGCCCCGCGGCGGCAACCTCGCGCACCGCTACAACGCCGTGCTCAAGCGCGTGCTCGGCAAGGGCCGCGCGACCATGACGCTGCCCGAGCTGGAGGCGGCGCTCGGCTGGCTTGAACGCAACCGCCTGTCGGACCATCTCGACTGCCTCGACGGCGATGCCCGCTACGCGTGGTCCGCCCGCCAGCGTCGGGGCCGCTGGCCGCCGGAGCGCGCCGCACGACGCTGACCCGCCGCAGGACGCGAGGAGAGCGCCGTGACCGAGAACCTGCCTGCCGCCTTCACGACGACTCTGACCGCAGCCGCGCCGCCGACGGCATGGCCGGCCCCGCTCGCGGCGCTCTGGTGGCTGGCGCGGGAACCCTCCCGACCGGGCTCGACCGGCTGGGACCGGGCGCACGCCCTCGTGCAGGCGGACCCGGGCCGTGCTGCGGCCTGGGTCCACGCCCATCTCCACCGCATCGAGGGCGACGCGGCCAACGCGCGCTACTGGTACGATCGCGCCGGCCACGAGGAACCGCGCGGGACCTTGGCGGCGGAACACGCCGCGATCGTCACGGCTCTGCACGACAGGCTCTAGATCCCGGCTTTGTGAAGGATCGAAATGCGGCCGGCTGCCGTTCCTGGCGGCCCCCATGCGCATGACCGTCAATCATGAGCATCTGAAGAGCTGTCGATTGGACAACGAATTAGTTTCGAGTTCGGCAGATCGACCCGTATCGTGACAGGAATTTCACTTTTATCGGCCTCTTCGCGCCACAACTTCAGATTATGTTTTCTGATATCAAAACACGTTCCCATCGTCATGCGCCGGAAATTGCGCTAACATAGATCGACTACGTTATTTTTTGACTCGCATAAGCGCGAAAACTGATTATGGCTACGCAGATGAGATTTGGATTCAGGGGAAACCGCTGGTCGTCGTGATGAGCTTGGTTTGTTTGATGAGCGGCGTGGCCCTCGCCCGTATTTCACTCCACGATCCCGCCCGCGCCGCCACGCTGGAGCGCTGGAGCGGCGTGTGTCTCGTGCTCGGCCTGAGCCTGCTCGGCGTCGCGCTCCATCACGCCCACGGTTAAGATCCCGGCCGCGGAGTTCGAGTCGCGGGTCCGAGTCGCGGAACGCCCGGCTGGAACCACCCGTTAAACGCCCGCCCGGCACATCAGGCCGGGCCGTATTTATCGGAGCGGACTCATGAGCCTCCTCGGCAGCATCGTCGGCAAGATCCTCCACCCGTTCGGCGGCGGGACCGCGGATGCCGCACCGGCGCCCACGGCCGGCTCGGGCGGTCCGGCCGGCACCAGCACCCCGTCCACCCCTTCGGCCCCCGGCACGGCGGGCGGCAGCGAGCCCGTGGACGTCGAGGCGGTCCTCACCGGCCTCGCCGAGAAGAACTCGCAGAAGCTCGATTGGCGCCACTCCATCGTCGACCTGATGAAGCTGCTTGGCCTCGATTCCGGCCTCGCCTCGCGCAAGCAGCTCGCCGACGAGTTGCACTACAGCGGCGACAAGGACGACTCGGCCACGATGAACATCTGGCTGCACAAGCAGGTGATGCAGAAGCTCGCCGAGAACGGCGGCAAGGTGCCGGACGACCTGAAGCACTAGAGCGCTCCCCGGCGAAGTGGATGCCGGTTCGGCGCAACAGAGCGCATCACAACAAGACCTGAGAGCCGCGCGCGATTGCAACGCGATCGGGCACGGATCCAGGATCCGGACAGGGGAGCCGGCGCGCCGGCTCCCCGCTCAGCGCCCGGTCCGAACCCGGGTCCAGAGCCGCGTGACGAAGCGCTGCGTACGGTCGTCCCAGGCGGTGTTGGTCGAGAGGCGCTGCATCGTCGCCTCGTCCGGGTATATGCCGGGATTGTTCAGGATCTCGGGCTTCACGTACCGCTTCGCCGCGAGATTGCCGCTGGCGTACGAGACGAAGTTGGTGTTGGCCGCCGCCACCTCGGGCCGCATCATGTAGTCGATGAAGGCGAGCGCCTCGGCCGGGTGGGCGGCATCCTTCGGGATCGCGAAGGTGTCGAACCACATCAGTGCGCCTTCCTTCGGCACCACATAGGCGATGTCGATCCCGTTCTTGGCCTCGTCGGCCCGGCGCTTGGCCTGCATCACGTCGCCGGAATAGCCCACCGCCACGCAGATATCGCCGTTGGCGAGCGCCTGGATGTATTCCGACGAGTGGAATTTCCGCACGGTGCCGCGCACCTTGTAGAGGGCGTCGGTCACCAGGGTCATGTCGTCCCAGCGCTTGGAATCCGCCTTGGCGCCGAAGGCCGGCAGCATGCTCGGGATCAGGTCCTCGGGACTGTCGAGCATCATGATCCCGCAATCCTTGAGCCTGTTGGCGGAGGCGGGGTTGAGCACGAGATTCCACGAGTTCACGGCGGCGTTGGCGCCCAGGCGCTCGCGGACGGCGGCGACGTTGTAGCCGATCCCGGTGGTGCCCCACATGTAGTCGACCGCGTAGGTGTTGCCGGGATCGTAGGCGGCGAGCCGGCTCGTGACCTCCGGCCAGAGATTGCCGAGGTTCTTCAACTTAGACTTGTCGAGCGGCAGGAAGGCACCGGCCCGGATCAGCCGCTGCAGGTAGGGCCCGGAGGGCACGACGAGGTCGTAGCCGGACCGGCCGGCGAGCAGCTTGGTCTCCAGGATCTCGTTGTTGTCGTAGGTGTCGTAGACGACCTTGATCCCGGTCTCCCGGGTGAAGGCTTCGAGCACCTGCGGGTCGATATAGTCCGACCAGTTGTAGATATTGAGCACCCGCTCCTCGGCGGCCCGGGGCATCGCGGCCGAGCCCAGCGCCGCCAGGGCGGCGAGGGCGGCGACCGCCAGAACGCTGCGGCGGGGGCCGCTCACCGGCTCCTCGCGGCCACGACCACGATCTCGACCAGATATTCGGGGGCGGCGAGCTTGGCCTCGACGGTGGCGCGGGCCGGCGGGTTCTCCGGGGAGACCCAGGCATCCCAGGCGGCGTTCATCTCCGCGAAGGTCGCGATGTCGGCGAGGTAGACGGTCGCCGAGAGGATGCGCGCCTTGTCGCTGCCGGCGGCGGCCAGCAGCCGGTCGATCTCCGACAGGATCTGCTGCGTCTGGATCGTCACCCCGGTCCCGACCGTGTCGGACGCGACCTGCCCGGCGAGGTAGACCATGTCGCCGAAGGTCACGGCCTGCGCCATGCGCTTGCCCGGCTCGATCCGCTGAATATCCATGCCCGTCTCCGATCCTTCAGAACCGGCGTATCTGCCGCCCCGGCCGGGCGTCCGTAAAGGGCGGCGCGTTCGCGCATCGCGGGAAGCGGAGGAAATTTGTCGTCTTGTCGCAGGCTGCGGGCAACCGTCGCGGGCCGCGGCGCGTTCTGCCGGCATCGACCATCAGGCACTGGGGTTTGTCATGGGTATCCTCTGGACCATCATCATCGGGTTCCTCGCCGGCGTCATCGCCAAGTTCCTCATGCCGGGCCCGAATGAGCCGGCCGGCTTCATCCTGACCACGATCCTCGGCATCGTCGGCGCCTTCGTGGCGACCTTCCTGGGCCAGGCGATCGGCTGGTACGGCCCCAACCAGGGCGCGGGCTTCATCGGCGCCATCGTGGGCGCCGTCGTGGTGCTGTTCATCTACGGCATGATCGCCGGCCGTCGCACCACCACCTACTGACCGGTCCCACAGGCCGGAAACGACGAGGGGCGCCCCGCGGGGCGCCCCTTTCTTTTGCGCTCGATCAGCCTGCGGGCTCAGAGGTGCTCCGAGGCCGCCTTCACGGCGCAATGGCCGGTGGCGCCGCGCACCGCCAATCCAACGCCGACGACGAGGGCCAGCAGGCTCAGGAGCTTGTTGGGCCGGGGCTGCGCGGCCGCGGCGGCGATGCCGAGGCCGAGCGCCACCGAGACGGCGCGCTCCGTGGTGGACAGGTTCGTGTGCCCGCTGAAGATGTCGTGCATCATGTCGTTGGCCATGGAAGAATCCTTGGTGTGTCGTCGCCGGGCGAACGCGGACCAGCGAAGCGCGTTCCCGCCCCGGCTCGAACCGGAGGTCGCGGATGCCGCGGAAGCGATCACGCAAACTGCCCGATGAGGCCGCGATCCGTGCGCTGACCGAACCCGCGGTGTTCGAACGCGGCCGCGCCTATTGCGATGATGGCGCCGTGTCGGACCTCGTGGCCCGGGGCGACACGATCAGCGCGGCGGTGGCCGGCAGCGATGTCGAGCCCTACCGGGTCACGATCCGGATCGCGGACGGCCAAGTCGAATCGAGTACCTGCACCTGCCCGTACGAGTGGGACGGCGCCTGCAAGCATGTCGTCGCGACCCTCCTGGCCGCGGCCGAGGCAGGCAAAGCGCTCGAAGAGCGGCCTCCGCTCGCGAAGCGCCTCGAAGCCCTCGACCGGGACGCGCTGACCGACCTGATCCTGCGTCGCGCAGCGCTCGATCCGGATCTGGTCGAGTGGATCGAGCTGGAATGCACCATCGCGCCCCAGGCGGCTCCCGATGGTGCCACGATCGACCCAGCGCCTCTGGCGGCCCGGGCCCGCAGCCTGATCGCGCAGCGGGAGCGCAGGCGCGATTATTGGGATGGCTACCAGCCCCGGGGCAACGAAGCGGAACTGCACGCCCTGGTCGAGAAGGCGGTGCCGTTCCTCGAAGCCGGCGACGGCCGCAACGCCCTGCGGATCCTGGAGGCGGTGGCCAAACCGCTGGTCGAGGATTGGCTCGACTATCTCTACGAGCACGACGAAGAGACCTACCTGCTGTTCGAGGATCTCGGGCGCATGATGGCCGAGGCCGCGCTGGTGAGCGACCTCGACGCGCAGGAACGTGAGCGTCTGCGCGAGACGCTGACGGATTGGCAGGAGCGGATCTTCGATTACGGCCCCCAAGGCTTCGAGGTGGCGATCCTGGCACTGGAGACCGATTGGGACGATCCCGCCCTGAAGGCCGTCCTCGACGGAGGACCCGGCCCCTGGCCGCCGAAGGACAATTTCGAGAGCCGTGCGCTCACCGAGGTGATGCTGCGGGTGCTCGACGGCAGCGGCCGGGACGAGGCCTATATGAACCTCGCCCGCGCCGTAGCCGCGCAGACGCGCTATGCCGAGAAGCTCGTGCGGCTCGGGCGGGTCGCGGAGGCGGTGGCGCATGCCAGGGCCACCTTCTCGAAGCCGGCCGAGGCGCTCGACCTCGCGCAGGCGCTCGACGCGGCGGGCCGGTGCAAAGAGGCGCTGGCCGTGGCCGAAGCCGGCCTGGACCTCGGGGGGCCGGACGCGAAGGGCGACGCGCTCGACATCCGGCATCCGGGCCACACGGTGGCGCACCTGGCGCGCTGGCTGCGGGACAAGGCCCGGGGCGACCTCGCCGTGCGGGCGGCCCGCATGGCCTTCGCGGCGACGCTCTCGCGAGCCGATTTCCACGCCGCGAAGACCGCCTCCGGCGCAGCGTGGCCGTCCCTGCGCACCGAACTCCTGGCCGTCCTGGGCAAGGCCAAGCACGCCCATGACCGCGTCGCGATCCTGCTCGACGAGGGGCTGATCGCTGAAGCCGTAGCCGCCGCCGGGCCGGACACCAACACGGCCGTGCTGCGGCAGCTCGCCGAGGCCGCCCATGCCAGCCATCCGGATTGGGTGATCGCGCTGGCGGAGCGCCACGCGGCAGGGATCATGGATGCCGGTTCGGCAGGCCAATACGCGGAGGCCGCGGACTGGCTCGGCTGCGCCGCACGGGCCTACGACGCCGCCGGCCGCTTCGAGGACTGGATCCGCCGGATCGAGGATCTGATCGCGACCCACAAGCGCAAGCACAAGCTGCGGCCGATGCTGGAGGCGCTGCGGGCGGGCGGGTGAGGCGGCGGGGGCGCTCGGGTCTTGAGCTGGCTGAGCGAGCCGATCTTCGTCACTTGGGTCGATACGATCTCGCCTCGGAGTCAAACGTGATCGGTTCGTTGTCTGTCATCCGCTTTCGGAGACGACGAGGGCACCCCTATAGAGTTGGGCACACGCGCACGCGTGATTTCAAGAGATCGTGCGATCCATCTTCTTAAGACCGATCCATAGCTCAAGTTCGCGATAAAGCTCATCAAAAGTCTGCAGCGTCAGCGTAAAGCTATCGGCTTTGACTTTCAGTCCTCGCCACGCCCACCGATCCCTTCGCGCTGCGGTCGACAACGAAGTGGAGCGCCCGATCACGAGTACGCCTACGATATTGGGCCGATCACTTCCGAAGGCGTCGACGTAATCGACGTTCGTGCGGTAGTGATCCAAAGCCCAGGTCCAATCGACAACTTGACTAAACCCTTTCTCGAATGCCCGCGCCCAAGGATCCATGCCACGGTCGCTGTCCTCGAAAATGTGTCGATCGGAGGCACCCTCAAACTCGATCAGGCAGATGTTGCTGGTGCCGGAACGGCGGACAGTGAGATTGGTCCGGAAGTGAGGAAGAATTCGAAACTCCCGCTTGATTAGATCACCGGTACCAAGACGACTATTGAATTTACCCATCATTGCGCAGAGATTGGGCCATCTTTTGAAATTTGCAAGAACCTGATCACGCTCAGCAAGATCTGCATTGCTTTCCAAAAGACGCTTGAATTCGGTGAGTTCAATCTCCGCATCTGCCAAATTAAAGACATGGCTATCGAAATGCGACTTCGCCATCAGTCCCGCGCAACAATTGACGTGATGACGACCGAATCGCCCTCGCGCTTAAAGAGGACGCGCAAATCGTCCACCCGTGCGACGAAAGCGTTCTCGACGCCAGCGACCTTCTTGACCGCCAATGGATCAAGAACGCTTGATCGGATCTTCTCCAGCGCAGCGTCCGCCTCTTTCTTATCGAATGGATGCAGCGACGAGACCATATTCGTAGCTGTATTGCTTACGAAGACGCGTGGACTGCCTGCGCCGGTCTGCTGTTGCGGAGCGGTGGACATCGTCGACTCCATGCCTCTGGGTAGGGCAAACGAAGATAGGCACTGCGAGCGGCGCAGTCCAATCGCCTCCACAATGCGCGCCCGACGACCGCGGCATCGTCTGACGCGGCGCGGCAAGTTGGTAACGAGCTCGGCCGAAAATCCGTCGGGCAGCGGGCCGCCATTCGTCCGCGGCCCCGCTTCTCTGCTGGCTCAAGCCGATCGGCTTCAACGCCTGCTATGCGGCGCTGCAGGCGATGGCGGGAGGACCACGCTGGCCGGCTCGATCCACGCGCGGGAGCTGTGTGAAGCCCCGCGAAAAAAGGCGCGGCCCCGGAGGACCGCGCCCATCTCAAAAACCCGCGCCGGCCGAAGCCCCCACGGGTGTGGTGCCGATGCTTACTCGCCCGCCTCGCGGCGGCGCTCGCCGCGGTGGCGGCCGCCCTCGCGGGGCTCGCGTGGCTCGTCGCCGCGCTCGGACCGGTCGGCGTCCCGCTGGGCCTTCACCTTCTCGGTGATGTCCTCGCCGGTCGCCTGATCGACCACCTTCATGGACAGGCGGATCTTGCCGCGGTCGTCCTGGCCGAGGAACTTCACCTTGACCTTGTCGCCTTCCTTGACGACGTCCGTCACCTTGGCGACGCGGTTGGCGGCCAGTTCCGAGATGTGGACGAGGCCGTCCTTGGCGCCGAAGAAGTTCACGAAGGCGCCGAACTCCATGCACTTCACGATCGTGCCGTCATAGATCACGCCGACCTCCGGCTCCGCCACGATCGAGCGGATCCAGTTGTAGGCGGCCTTGATGGCCTTGCCGTCCGAGGAGGCGATCTTCACGACGCCGGTATCCTCGATGTTGATCTTGGCGCCGGTCTTCTCGACGATCTCGCGGATCACCTTGCCGCCGGTGCCGATCACGTCGCGGATCTTGTCGGTCGGGATCTGCATCGTCTCGATGCGCGGCGCGTACTCGCCGAGCTCCGGACGGGCCGCCGTCAGGGCTTTGGACATCTCGGCCAGGATGTGGGTGCGACCCTCCTTCGCCTGCGCGAGGGCGATCTTCATGATCTCCTCGGTGATGCCGGCGATCTTGATGTCCATCTGGAGCGAGGTCACGCCCTCGTCCGTGCCGGCCACCTTGAAGTCCATGTCGCCGAGGTGATCCTCGTCGCCGAGGATGTCGGACAGGACCGCGAAGCGCTCACCTTCCAGGATGAGGCCCATGGCGATGCCCGCCACCGGACGGCGCAGCGGCACGCCGGCATCCATCAGCGACAGCGAGCCGCCGCAGACCGAGGCCATCGAGGACGAGCCGTTCGACTCCGTGATCTCCGACACGACGCGGATCGTGTAGGGGAACTCGTGGGCCGGCGGCAGGACCGGGCGGATCGCCCGCCAGGCAAGCTTGCCGTGGCCGATCTCGCGACGGCCCGGGGAGCCCATCCGGCCGGTCTCACCGACGCTATAGGGAGGGAAGTTGTAGTGGAGCAGGAAGCGCTCCTTATAGGTGCCTTCCAGCGCGTCGATGAACTGCTCGTCCTCGCCGGTGCCGAGGGTGGCGACGACCAGCGCCTGGGTCTCGCCGCGGGTGAACAGGGCCGAGCCGTGGGCGCGGGGCAGCACCCCGACCTCGGAGAGGATCGAGCGGACCGTCTTCACGTCGCGGCCGTCGATGCGGGCGCCGCTGTCGAGGATGTTCCAGCGGACCACCTTCGACTGGGCCTCCTTGAAGGCGGCCTTGACCTTCTCGGCCGGGTACTTCTCGGCGCCCTCGGGGCAGAGGGCGGCCATCACCTTCGCCTTCACGGCGTCGACGGCGGCGTAGCGCTCCTGCTTGACGGTCTTGGTGTAGGCGGCGCGCAGCTCCGCCTCGCAGACCTCCAGCACCGCCTTCTCGACGTCGGCGTTCTCGGGGGCCTTGAAGTCGCGCGGCTCCTTGGCGGCCTTCTCGGCGAGGCGGATGATCGCCTCGATCACCGGCTGGAAGTGCTTGTGGCCGAACATCACGGCGCCGAGCATGATCTCCTCGGAGAGCTCCTTCGCCTCCGACTCGACCATCAGCACCGCGTCCTGCGTGCCGGCGACGACGAGGTCGAGGCTGGATTCCTCCTTGGTCTCGGTGACCGGCGGGTTCAGCCGGTAGCCGCCGTTGACGTAGCCGACGCGGGCGGCGCCGATCGGGCCCATGAACGGCACGCCCGAGAGGGTCAGCGCCGCGGAGGCCGCGACCATCGACACGATGTCGGGATCGTTCTCGAGGTCATGGGTCAGGACGGTGATGACGACCTGGGTGTCGTTGCGCCAGCCCTCGATGAAGAGCGGGCGGATCGGGCGGTCGATCAGGCGGGAGACCAGGGTCTCCTTCTCGGAGGGCCGGCCCTCGCGCTTGAAGTAGCCGCCGGGGATGCGGCCGGCCGCGTAGGCGCGCTCCTGATAGTTCACGGTGAGCGGCATGAAGTCGATGCCGGGCTTCGGCTCCTTCGTGGCGACCACGGTGGCCAGCACCGAAGTCTCGCCGTAGGTGGCCAGCACGGCGCCGTCGGCCTGCCGGGCGACCTTGCCGGTCTCGAGCACGAGCTTGCGGTCACCCCACATCAGCTCTTCGCGTTGAACGTCGAACATTCCTGTATCTCTTCCTTGCCTGCGGCGGGCCCAAGCCCGGCGCCGCCGGGGGCAAGACGGCGAGGCACTTCCCCGATGAAGTGCCTCGCGATCCTGCCCCGATGCCGACGCCTCGAAGCGGCCCGCTTGCCGGGCGGTCGGACCCATTCCGACAACCCGAGATGGTGAAACGCGGCCCCGGACCGGGCCCGGAACCGCGCGAAACCGCCTTAGCGGCGGATGCCGAGACGCTCGATGAGGGCGCGGTAGCGGGCCTCGTCCTTGCGCTTGACGTAGTCGAGCAGCGAGCGGCGCTGCGAGACCAGCTTCAGGAGGCCGCGCCGGGAATGGTTGTCCTTGGCGTGGGTCTTGAAGTGGCCGGTGAGGTTGGTGATCCGCTCGGTGAGGATCGCCACCTGGACCTCGGGGGAGCCGGTGTCCTTGGCGTCCTTGCGGTGTTCCTTGATGAGCGCGGTCTTGCGCTCTGCCGTGATCGACATCGCATGCCTTTCGGGTTGTGCGGATCGGATGCGGCGCCCCGTCTCGGGCGCGCGCGCGGGCTCGGCGTTCGGCCGGTGCCGGGATGTCGTCCAGCACGGTCACAGCGCCAAGCGGCTCAAGCCCCGCCCGGAAACCCGGGGCGAGGCCGCGCGATCCATACACGAAACCGGGGGCATTGCCAGCCCCAGGGCGTACCGTGCCGGCGGCGAAGCCTACTTCGCGTAGGCGTAGGCCGTGGCCGCGGAGGCGAGCGGTCCGGTGACGCCACTGAAGGCGGCCAGCACCTTCGAGACCTCGGTGAACGGCGCGTTCGACACGTAGACGAGGTCGCGGTTGCGCATCCGGAACGCCTGAGACACGAACAGGCTGTTCGGGTCGCGCATGTCGATCCGGTACACCACCGGC